>CAWAGI010000001.1:0-791480 GCA_963781615.1 uncultured Actinomycetes bacterium
AGCGACGCCAGCAGGATGTGGATGATCACGACGCCGGGAGCGAAGAACACCCACAGCATGTTCGACACGATGGCGACCGACGCCAAGATGATGCCGATCCATCGTGCTAACTGTGACCGGTAGAAGACCCCGATTCCCGCAAGCACCAAGATGATGCCGAGGATCAGGTAGAACCAGCCCCACCCGCCGAGCTTGTCGGCGTACAAGAGCGCGCTGGACTTCGTGTCGCTGTGATCGAGAGCCCACAATCCGTCGATGATGTCGAGCAATCCCACGACCAGCAGCATCACGCCGGCGAAGGCGATCCAGCCGCTGCCAGCTCGTTCACGCTGAGCCGTTGCCATTTCTGTCCCTCCGTGTTTCGAGGCCGCGCCGACGCGGCTCTGATGCCGCGATATGACGCATAGCCCTTTTCTTCTAGACCGCGCCTTCGGGTCTGACAAGCACCGCCTGTGGATAACCCACGGAGCCGCTCCCGAACGGTCAGGGCGTAACCTGTGGAGAACGAACAAGAAGGAGGATCGGCCTCGGTGTTCATCGACGGCTTCGTCCATCAGCTCCCCGACATCGACCCGCGGAGACGAGCGAGTGGCTCGACTCGCTCGACTCGGTGGTCGACGTCCGCGGGAAGGCGCGCGCCCGCTACCTCCTGGCCCGGCTCATGGAACGCGCGCGCGAGCAGGGCGTCGGCGTGCCGTCGATGGTCTCGACGCCGTACATCAACACGATCCCGCCCGAGCAGGAGCCGTGGTTCCCGGGCGACGAGCACCTCGAGCGCCGCATCCGCGCCTTCATCCGGTGGAACGCGGTCGTGATGGTGGCCCGGGCGAACCGCCGCTTCGAGGGCCTCGGCGGCCACCTCTCGACCTACGCGTCGGCGGCGGCGCTCTACGAGGTCGGCTTCAACCACTTCTTCCGGGGCAAGGGCGACGGCGGCTTCGGCGACCAGGTGTTCATGCAGGGCCATGCCGCGCCGGGCATCTACGCCCGGGCGTTCCTCGAGGGTCGGATGACCGAGGCCGACCTCGACCGGTTCCGCCAGGAGATCGGCGGCGGGCTGCCGAGCTATCCGCACCCGCGCCGGCTCCCCGACTTCTGGGAGTTCCCGACGGTCTCGATGGGGTTGGGCCCCATCAACGCGATCGCGCAGGCGCGCTTCAACCGCTACCTGCTCGACCACGAGCTCGCCGACACGAGCAAGGCGAAGGTGTGGTGCTTCATCGGCGACGGCGAGATGGACGAGCCCGAGAGCACCAACGGGCTGTCGATCGCCGCCCGCGAGAGCCTCGACAACCTCATCTTCGTCGTGAACTGCAACCTGCAGCGCCTCGACGGTCCGGTGCGCGGCAACGGCAAGATCATCCAGGAGCTCGAGGCGATCTTCCGCGGCGCCGGCTGGAACGTCATCAAGGTCGTCTGGGGCCGGGAGTGGGACGAGCTTCTCGCACGTGACGTCGACGGTGTGCTCGTCAACAAGATGAACACGACGGTCGACGGCGAGTTCCAGAAGTACGCGGTCGAGACCGGCGACTACATCCGGGAGCACTTCTTCGGTCCCGACCCGCGGCTGCGCAAGATGGTCGAGCACCTCTCCGACGACGAGCTGCGGAAGCTCCCGCGCGGTGGCCACGACTACCGCAAGCTCTACGCCGCGTACAAGGCCGCCGTCGAGCACGAGGGGAGCCCGACCGTCATCCTCGCCAAGACGGTGAAGGGCTGGACGCTCGGCCCGGACCTCGAGGCCCGCAACGCGACCCACCAGATCAAGAAGATGACGGAGGAAGAGCTCAAGACCTTCCGCGACCGGCTCTTCCTCGACATCCCCGACGAGGCGCTCGAGGGCGACGCGATGCCGCCCTACTTCCACCCGGGGACGGGTCGCCCGAGCACGAGTACATGATGGCGAGGCGGCGCACGCTCGACGGCTTCCTCCCGCTGCGCGTCGTCCGGCCGCACGTGCTCCCTCCGCCCAGCGACCGCCGTTCTCGGAGCTCCTCACCGGCACCGGCGACAAGGTGCAGGCGTCGACGACGACCGCGTTCGCCCGGCTGCTGCGCAAGCTGCTGCACGAGCCGGACTGGGGGAAGCGGATCGTGCCGATCATCCCCGACGAAGCCCGCACGTTCGGGCTCGACGCGCTGTTCCGCGACATCAAGATCTACTCACCGCTCGGGCAGCACTACGAGCCCGTCGACTCCGGGCTGCTCCTCAGCTACCGGGAGGCGAAGGAGGGGCGCATCCTCGAGGAGGGGATCACGGAGGCCGATTCGATGGCGTCGGCCACCGCCGTCGGCACGAGCTACGCCACGTGGGGCGAGCCGATGATCCCGTTCTTCATCTTCTATTCGATGTTCGGGTTCCAGCGCGTCGGCGACCTCATCTGGAGCTTCGGCGACCAGCGCGGTCGCGGCTTCCTGCTCGGCGCCACCGCCGGTCGCACGACGCTCACCGGCGAAGGGCTGCAGCACTGCGACGGGCAGAGCCACGTCCTCGCGTCGACGGTGCCGAACTGCCGCGCCTACGACCCCGCGTTCGCGTACGAGATGGCCGTCATCATCCGCGACGGCATCAAGCGGATGTACGGCGACGAGCCCGAGGACTGCTTCTACTACCTGACCCTCTACAACGAGAACTACACGATGCCGCTGATGCCCGAGGGCGTGGAGGACGGCATCCTCCGCGGCCTGTACCGGTACCGGCGGCGTCCGGGGCGAGCGGCGCCACCGCGCCCAGATCCTGGCGAGCGGCACCGCGGTGCGGAGCGCGGTGATCGCGCAGCAGTTGCTCCTCGAGGACCACGACGTCGCCGCCGACGTGTGGAGCGCGACCAGCTACAAGCTGCTCCGCGAGGACGCGCTGTCGGTCGAGCGCTGGAACCGGCTGCACCCGACCGACCCGGCCCGCACCCCGTACGTGACCGAGCAGCTCGGCGCCACCGAGGGTCCGATCGTCGCCGTCACCGACTTCATGAAGGCCGTGCCGGACCAGATCGCGCGGTTCGTGCCCCGACCGTTCGTCCCGCTCGGCACCGACGGCTACGGCTTCTCGGACACCCGCGAAGCGCTGCGGCGCCACTTCGAGGTGGACGCCGCCCACATCGTGGTCGCGACCCTGAGCTCCCTCGCCCTGCAGGGTGACGTGAAGGACGAGGCGGTGGCAGAGGCGATCCAGCGGTACGGGATCGACCCCGAGGCGATCGACCCCCGACTCGCCTAGACCGGATCAGCTCGCCCGGCGGCCTCCGTCGGCGCCGCTGCGGCGCTCGTCGATCGCGAGCGGGTCGTCGGCGTCCCAGTCGTCGCCGTGCTCGTCATCGTCGTCGTCCCAGCCCTTGTCGTCGTCGACGGTGCCTTCCTCGACGTCGGCCAGCGAGGCCCCGCTCTCGGAGAACAGGTCGTCGTCGAAGCCCTGCTTCAGCTCGCGGGCTTCACGGAACCGGCGGGCACGTCCTTTTCTGGGCACCTCGTCACCTACCTAGCCCGCGCCGGTGCGGGTCGCCCGCCGGCGCGTCGAGCGCCCCGGAACCGGCGACGGCCGGCCCCGGCAAGGGGTCTTGGACCCACCATGATGCCGCAGAATCTGCCCGCCGTGTGCACAATCGCGCCAAGTCTCTGGCCCCTCGGCCCACACCGGTTCCGGCGGGCGGTGCAGAGGCCCCGGATATCCTCGTCGGCCCGGGCGCTTAGCTCAGCGGGAGAGCGCTGCCTTCACACGGCAGAGGTCACTGGTTCGAAACCAGTAGCGCCCACAAAGGAGAAGTGAGCCGGAACCCGCCCGCCTCTGATGAGGTCGAGCCTAACTGCGACGCGAAGCCACCGGCCTCCTGGCGGCCGCGCTCGGGGAGGAGCGGCTGAGGCACCTACACGCCGAAGGAGAAGCAATGGAGGAGGACCGCGCGATCGCCTACACCCTCGACCAAATCGCTAACGCACTCTCCGACTCGACGACGCAGTAGAGGGCGCCGGATCCCTCGGCGCTTTGTCGGAGGCAGAGTGGCCAGCGGCGGCCGCACCAGAACGGGCAGTATGCGCCGGGAAGATCAGCCGCATGGGGGCTGGCGGCCTTCGTCGTGCACCCTTCCAGCGAGGCAACCACGAGTGGAGCATGAGCGACGACGAGCTTGCCAATGACCGCACGTTCCTGGCGTGGCTTCGCACCAGCGTCGGCGTCATCGGGCTTGGCTTTGTTGTCGCGAAGGTCGCATTGATTGTGCAACCGAACAACAAGACTGCCTCGAACGAAGATCTGTATGCCGCGGTTGGCATCGTGATCGTCTTGTGCGGTGGCGCCATCGTCGTGGTTGGGTACCTGCTGCACAAGGCCGTGCGGGACATCCTGAGAGGCGACGAAGGAGGCCGCGACCCCGCTGGCCACTTACAATCACGGCCTCGACCGTCGCGCTCTCGCTCTTACTCTCCGTGCTGATCGCCGTGTCGACTTAGAAAGTGGGTGGGGGACTCGCTGGCGAGTCGGGCTCGATGAGGTACGCCAGGAGCAGCGAGAGCGGGAAGGAGAGGACACACAGGACAACGGCGATGATTGCCAAGATCATCGACCCTCCAATGTCTGCGATGGATGGTCGTTCCAGTATCCGCGAGAGGCCGACGAGTTCAACGTCTCCTACCGCCTCACGCGGGAAGACAGGTTGGGAAGAGTGCCCAAACAGGGCCGAGCAGGGCGATTGCGTGAGCGCCGCTCACCTCGGTGTCGAGTGGGATTCTTGGCGCCGGGTGGCCGAGGAATCGGACTGACGGTCAGTCTGGCTGCTGATTACTCGCCTTGCCTTCTACGACCTGGACGAGCCGATCAATTCCCTTGCTCACCATTCGTTTGATCACGGCGGAGACGATTGGGGCGGTGAACTCTCGAGGTTGGAAGCTGACCGTCCACGACATCTGCGTTGCGTCGCCGCGACGGCTGAGCTCGATGACGGCGCGGTAGTCATGGGCGGGAACGCCGGAGAGGCCCTTGTAGCTCATTCGTCGCTCGGGCTCGAAGCCCGTGATCTCCTCCCGGATCGTCCCATGCCACAACTTGAGCGCGCGGATCGTGCCCACGCCGTTCGGAACGTCGACACCCGCTCGCTCGACATCCACGTGCTTCGCGCCGGCCCATTTCGTCATTCCCGGATAGTCCGCGAGCACATCCCAGACGAGCGCCGGTGTCGCTGCCTCTGCCTTGACGATGTGAAAGGTCCGCATGCTCTTCCTGCGTTCGCCGGTCTGGCCGCGGCGCCCGCGTCCGCTAGTCCTTGATGAACCAGCCGCGGACCTGCGCTTCGTGGTCGACGTACTTCTGACCCGACACGTCGACAACGACCTTGTCGATCGTCCCACCCGTGAATCTGAAGGGCGCCGTGTAGTCGGGCGTGACCGCCGACGCGCTGTCGCGCCCGACGCAGATGCCGTCGCCGACCTCGTTGAACGGGCCCGGTTGGGTGACGATGTCGCCCGTGCCGACGGCTTGGTCGTCCATGTAGAGGGTGACGGTCCCCTTGAAACCGGGCATCGCCGGGTCGTCGTTCTGGCCCGCCGAGATGAACTCGGCTGTGAGCACGTGCTTTCCCTGAGTGATGTCTCGGTCCGCGGCGACGTGCTGCAGGTGGGTGCCGACCCAGTTGAACGCGTAGTGCAGGCGATGGTCCTTGACGTAGAAGCTGTGGCCGCCCGCCACGCCGCCGTGCGCGTACAAGACGCCCTCGGCGTCGGCCGCGTCGACCGCGACACCGGCCGCGATCGTGTAGGAGCGGCCGACGATCGAGACGCCAGCCATCTCGGGCACATCAGCGGCGCCGGGGAAGTACGCGTACTGCTGGCGATCGGGCCCGGGCTTCGGGCGATCGGCGAGGATCTGCTCGAGCGCCGTGCGGTCGTCGAGCGGCAAGCCCGTTGTAGATGCCCGCGTAGTAGAACCAGAGCTCCTGTAAGGACGCCAGCCGCTCGGGCTCCTGATCGGCGATGTTCTTGGCCTGCGCGCGGTCCTCGTCGAGGTGGTAGAGCTCCCACACGTCCTTGTCGAAGTTTCCCCAGCCCGAGATGGGTGGGTGCAGCGACGAGGCAAGCCAGCCCTGGTGGTAGATGGAGCGCTGGCCGAGCATCGCGAAGAACTGCGTCTCCTTGCCGGGCACCTTCGGGTCGGTCAACGAAGCGGCGAAGCTCTCACCTTCGATGGGGCTCTGCGGGTAGCCCTTGATCACGTCCGGGGGCTCGATGCCCACCAGCTCGTAGACCGTCGGAACGACGTCGACGGCGTGGACGTACTGGTGCCGCACCTCCTTCTGCGGCGCGATCTTGGCGGGCCAGGCAACCATGCACATGTCGGCGACACCACCCTCGTAGCCCGCCCAGCGCTTCCAGTACGGGAACGGCGTGTCGAAGGCCCACGCCCAGCCGGTGTTGTAGTGGTTGTACGCGGCGGGGGTCCCGAGCTCGTCGATGTGCGGGATCACGAGGTCCGTCGTGTCGGCGAGCCCGTTGAAGAAACGCCACTCGTTGAAGCTGCCGTTCGGGCCACCCTCGCCGCTCGCGCCGTTGTCGGACATCAGGATGATGATCGTGTTGTCGAGCTCGCCCGACTCCTCGAGGTAGTCGAGGACACGGCCCATGCGGTCGTCGTAGTACGCGATGTAGCCCGCATACACCTCGGCCATGCGTGCGAACAGCCGCTGTTCGTCGTGGCTGGTCTCGTCCCACGGCCGCACGGTGTCGAGCGGCGGCCACGGCTTGCCATCGGGGGATGTCGCTTTCAGCCCACCGTGAGGGTTGATCGCCGAGAGCTCCGTGTTCTCGGGCAGGATGCCGAGCTCCTTCTGGCGCTGCAGGATTCCGGGCCGGATGGCCTCGTACCCGGCATCGAACTTGCCCTTGTACTTGTCGGCCCACTCCTTGGGCACGCCGTGCGGCGCGTGCCCGGCGCCCGGCGCGAGGTACAAGAAGAAGGGCTTGTCGGGGTCGATGGCCTTGGCGTCGCGGATGAACTCGATCGCCTTGTCGGCCATGTCGTCGGCGAAGTGGTAGCCCTCCTCGGGCGTGGCCGGCGGGTCGATCTGGTGGTTGTCGTAGACGAGGTCCGGGTACCAGGAGTTCGTCTCGCCGCCGAGCCATCCGTAGAACCGCTCGAACCCACGACCGAGCGGCCACCTGCCCTTGAAGGCGGCCAGGTTGCACTCGTCGCCCGGTGTCAGGTGCCACTTGCCGATGCAATACGTGTTGTAGCCGTGCTCGGCGAGCACCTCGGAGACGAAACCGTTCTCGAACGGGATGCGAGTGGAGATCCCCGGGAAGCCGCTGGCGAACTCGGCGACCGTGGCCATACCGCTCGTGGTGGCGTTCCGGCCCGTGAGCAGCGATGCACGTGTCGGTGAGCACAGCGCGGTCGTGTGGAAGTTGGAGTACCGAACGCCCATGTCGGCGATTCGTTGCGTCGTAGGCGTCTCGACGGGCCCGCCGTACGCCTCCATCGTGGCGAAGCCGACGTCATCCCAGGCGATCAGCAGGATGTTCGGCGCGCCCTCGGGCGCCTTCGGCGCCAGGTACGGATCCCAATCCGGTTCGGAGTCGCGGATGTCGAGTTCGATCCTGCCGTTGAACTTCTTCGCCATTTCGGGGCTCCTCGTTGGTCAGTCGGTGGGGTTGCTACTTCGCGGGCACGGTGTGATCGTCGAGCGGCAGGGCTCCTCCTTCGGCAGCTTCTCGCTCTTCCTGGTCGGGGAGGCCCCGAACCAGGCCGATCGAGCATCACGGCGATCGTCGCCCCGATGAGGGGCCCGAAGACGTACACCCACCAGCCGGTGAAATCGACGCCGACGATGTCGGGTCCGAGCGTGCGTGCCGGGTTCATCGACGCGCCGCTGATCGGGCTGGCGAACAGGCCGAGCAGCGCGATCGTTGCGCCGACCGCGATGGCGGCGTTGTGGCCGATGCTGCGGTATCCGGTCGCGGTGTTGAGGATGACACTGACGAGAATCGTCGTCAGGACGATCTCCATCACGAACGATTTCCAGTCGCCGCCAGGCTTGTCGATGGGGTAGTTGCCGCCGGCGGCGACGTGGCTGAACATGAGCTGCAAGAACCACGCGGCGAGAATCAGCGCCCGCGAACTGCGCCACGATGTACGGCAGCGCCCAGGACGCTTTGAACACTCTGCGGCCGGTGAACGCAACGGTCACCGCGGGGTTGATGTGAAGCCCGGAGAGCGGGCCCCATGCATAGATCAACGCCATAACGAGCGCGCCGGGCGCGACCACCGCCGCGGTCCGGGAGATCGGGTTGCCACCGGCGTAGCGGTTGATGACGCCGGCGCCGGCGGCCACGGTGACGAGCAGGGCCGTGCCGAGGAACTCGATGATGCAGCGCGTCCAGAGCGGCCGCTGCTTGAGCGTGTCCTCCTCGAATCGGATCATGTAGCGGCGACCGATCGCGTCGGTCCGTGCCCGATCCGTTGCTTCAATCGTGTCGGACATGCCCTGCTCCTGCTTCACGCAGCTGCCGACGAGCGTCTCGCTCCACGAGAAGCGTGACAAACTCCTGAATCCGAGCCCCGCGGAAACGCTCGAGCGCGAGACGGACCGCAAGCACCACTTCGACTTCGGTGCACCCGGTCTCCCGCATAAGGCGCTCCCGCAGTCGAATCGTGTCGGTTTCGTCCCGTGTTCTCGCCGAATGGCGAGATGGCACCAACGATGTCATTGCCCTGGCCTCGTACGTGTTGTGACGACCCCAATCTTCCGCCGAGCCAGAAGCGGCGTCATCACGCCATCGGGATGATGACTCCCGCGACGCGCCGCGGCTCGTTCGACGGTCGATCATGCTTGGGCGCTGCCGCCTGCTTACGAGGGCCCGCGTCGCTTCCGGGAGGCGGACCGGTAGCCATACGAGGCGGCCGACCGGGTCCCAGGGGCCGAGCCACCACTGCCACACGACGGCACGGGACAGCTTGCGGCGCTCGCCCATTCGGCGGTGGATGAGGATGACGATCGTGAGGAGGAGAAGCGTGGCGAGTATCGATGCCAATGTGGCGAACGTGGGCCAGGGCTTGTCGAGGCCGAGGAGCAGCACGAACAACCACAGGGTGAGGTGTGCGAACGTGGCGGTCCAGCCGAGCAGGTATGCGAACCCGTCAATGCGTCCTGACAGGATCGGACCGTCGTAAGGCGGCGGGAAGCGAACGATCTCGTACAACCGACGGATCACCGGGCGTCTCACGTGCCGTCGAACGGGTGGTCAGACATTCTCGTGTGCTTGCAGTCTCCCGGCACGGATCGCGTCGGAGAACGCCTGATAGTCGCGCGCGTTCTGGTCCGCGTAGCGCTCGCAGAAGTCGGTGATCGATTGATCGAACCGGTCCTTCTTCCCGAGGTACGCCGCGATCGCAATCGGGTCTCCTGATCGGGCGTGCGCTCGCGCAAGCGTCTGCCCACAGATGCGCGCGTAGAACCCGAGACCGTCGGGCGACATCGCCTCGACGACAGCCGAACCCTTCATGTCGCGTAGCTGGCGCCAGTACAGATAGCGGTTGGCCTCCGCCCCTTTCGTCCAACCGAGGAAGATGTCGCTCGCGGCCTGCATCTTTCGCTGTCCCTGGACCACTCTCTCGCCGGGCTGCCGGTAACGACTTTTCGGCAGATGGTCCTCCAGCACCGACGCTGTCGCCTCCTTGACCTGCAAGAACAACGGGTCCTGCTGATCGCGACCCTGGAGCAGGACGATGAACGCCCTCGTGCCGACGCTGCCAACACCCACGACCTTGCGGGCCATGTCGACCACCTCGAATCGCTCCAGCAGGTGGCGCCGATCATCCTGCAAGGTGGCCCGATACCTTCGGAACTGTTCGTGGATGGCGCGCTCCATCTCTTCAAGAGAAAAACCAGCACGCCCGGCCAGGTCGCGCAGTGGGACGACGATCGGCGGCTGGCTCACGATCCGGTACTGATCATCGACTCGCTCGGCGAGTTTCGACAGCGCTTGCAGGCTGTCGTGAGTGTGCGCCTTCGCGGCGATCTTCTCGGCTCTCTTCGCCGCCACTTTCGCCGCGCTGCTCTTCTCCGTGCGCTTCAGGGAGCGTGTGGCGTTCTTGATCGCGCTCAAGAGGACTTGTTCCGACAGGCGCGCGTACCAGATGTCCATCGTGGGCATCTCGGCGAAATCGAGCCATTGCTTCTCGGTAGGTGGCCACCGACAAGAGCGTGGCGGCGCGCGTATCGGCCTTGGTGAAGCCGTTGTTGCGGGCTGCGATCGTGAAGCTCGCCGCCATGCGCTTCACGTCGTACTCGAACGGCCCGGGGAGCGTCTCGTCGAAATCGTTCAGGTCGAAGAGCAGCGTTCGCTCAGGTGATGCGAACACGCCGAAATTGGAGAGATGAGCGTCGCCGCAGAGCTGGACGTTCAGGCCGGCCGTCGGCGTGTCTTTCAGATCAGCCGCCATGATCTTCGCCGCGCCTCGGTAGAACGTGAATGGGGAGACCATCATGCGCCCGTGGCGGACAGGCACGAGATCGGGCTCACGGGTGGCGTTCTGCTCCTCGATCAACGCGACCGGGTCGGGGCGATCGGTCGCCGGTTCCCATCCTGCATGGCCCGACGGACCAACCTGCTTGCGTGCCGCTTTTCCTCGCGCCTTTCGTTCATCGACGGTCGGGTGCGCGATCTTGCTCACTGCCTACCGCCTGTGCGCGCGCCACCGAGTGCGCGAAGTGGGCAGCCAAGATCGCGGACATTGCCTAGGTTCCACTCGCGGCCCAAGACGGTCATAACGGACTTCCCCCAAAACGCGCTTCTGCAAGCAGTCTCGGGGTCAGCGGCCCATGCGGCATCGCCTGATCGGCATGATTGTCTCCGCGCGTTGCTGAATACTCCGGCCTGGGGGGCCAATGGTTAGGCTTGTACCAGATTGGGAGGGAACCTCCGGGCAGGACGCGATCGAAGCGGCGCGCGTCGTGTCTTTTCGCTGAAGAAACCGGCGAATGCGAGGTGGGCGCTCGTTGACCATTGACCAGACCGCACGTGCTGCTGAGTCTCTGCCGGCGCGTCAGCCGGCGCCGTCGGCTGGGCCGGCTTTCGAGCTCCTCGAATCGAAGTTGCGGGGTCCAGTTCAGCGACGAGCATCCGTTCCTCGAAAGGGGCTCATCCGCCGCCTGACCGGTTCGCGAGAAGCGCCGATCGTTGCGGTGTTTGCCGGGCCCGGATACGGCAAAACGACGCTCGTCGCCCAGTGGACAGATGCCGACGAACGGCCGTTCGCGTGGGTGTCGCTCGACGACCGTGACAACGATCCGGTGGTCCTCCTGACGTACATCGCGGTGGCGCTGGATCGAGTCGAGCCAATTTCTCCTGCCGTGTTCGAAGCTCTCTCGAGCCCGGGAGCCGGCATCGAAACCGTAGCGGTCCCGCGCTTAGCGGCCGCGTTGTCGACGGTCACGATCCCGTTCGTGCTTGCGCTCGACGACGTGCACGTACTCCGGGACCGGGCGTGCCTTGACGCCATCGCCGCGCTCGTCGCACACCTCCCCAGGCGATCCCAGATCGTCCTTGTCGGCCGAATCGAACCAGACCTTCCCCTGGCTCGTCTGCGGGCCCAGCGCGAAGCGCTGGACATCGGCTCTGTCGACCTCGCGTTCGAGGAGGGAGAGGCAGACGTCATGCTGCGAGCGACCGGCGTGCACCTTCCCGAGCCTGACGTCGTCGCCCTCGTAGAGCGCACCGAGGGATGGCCCATCGGTCTGTACCTCGCTGCATTGTCGATGGAAGCCGGGAGCGAATCCTCAGCTACCACCGCATTGGCCGGCGACGACGCAGTGGTGGCCGACTACCTCAGGTCGGAGCTCTTGGATCGCCAACCGCCGAAAATCGCTTCGTTCCTGACGCGAACGTCCGTGCTGGCCGAGATGTGCGGTTCGATTTGTGACGCGGTGCTGGGCGAGGCGGGGTCGGGTCCGACGCTGGAATCGATCGCGCGACAGAACCTCCTCGTGATCCCGCTTGATCGGCGTCAAGAGTGGTTCCGATACCATCATTTGTTCCGCGACCTGCTGCTTTCTGATCTCACGCGTCGTGAGCCCGAAGTCGCTTCGGAGCTTCGCCGACGCGCCGCCCAGTGGTGCGAAGAGAACGGCGAGCCGGAGGCGGCGCTCGATTACGCGCAGGCCGCCGGTGACGCCGACCACGCCGCGCGGCTCTTCGTCTCGATCGGCATCTTTGCGTATGGCAGTGGACGCGTCGCGACGCTCGAGCGGTGGGTCGACTGGTTCGAGCAAGGCGGTTCGATTGACCGGTATCCGGTGGTTGCGTTGATCGGCGCCTTTGCTCTGGCGTTGGTCGGGGAGGCAGAACGTGCCGTCCGGTTGGCTTCAGCGGTCGACGGAACGTGGCGCGGTGAGCTGCTCGCTGATGGCGTGACTCCCGTTGAGGCGTTCGCGGCGCTCTATCGCACCGCCACGTGCCGCGAGGGCATGGAGCGCATGAGCCTCGACGCACGGCTCGCTCTCGAGTTGACCCCGGAAGCCAGCCCCTTCAGGAGTAACGCACTGCTGTTGTCAGGGGTGGCGAACCTGCTGGCGGGAGACGACAGCGTCGCAGATGCCGACTTCGTGGACGCGGTCGAGGTCGGCAGCCGTCTCGGTGTTGCGGAGGCGGTACCCGGCTGCGCTGGCCGAACGGTCGATCCTCGCAATCGCACGGGGCGACTGGGCGATGGCCGAGACGCTCGCCCCCCAGGCGGTTTCTGAGGTGCGAGAGCGTCGCCTCGAGGACTACCCATCGAGTGCGCTCGCCTACGCGGTGTCCGCCCGGGTGGCCCTTCATCGCGGAGAATTGAAGGCCGCGAGCACCGACCTCGTTCGTACCCAGCGGTTACGGCCGCAGCTCACACACGCCATCCCGTGGCTCTCGGTGCAGGTACGGCTCGAGCTCGCTCATGCGTATCTCGCGCTCGCGGACCCCGCCGGCGCCCGAACCGTGCTCCGAGAGATCGACGGGATCCTTCGACATCGTCCCGATCTCGGCGTCCTGGTGCGGCGCGTGGACGAAATGAAGGCGACGGTGGAGGACGTGCGTGTGGCGCAGGCGGGGATGTCCACGCTCACCTCGGCCGAGCTGCGGGTGCTTCCGTTCCTGGCTACCCACCTCACGCTGCCGGAGATCGGCGAGCGCCTCTTCCTGTCTCGTCACACGATCAAGTCGCAAGCGATCTCGGCGTACCGAAAGCTGGGCGTCTCGACACGTGGCGAAGCGGTAGAGCGCGCACGAGAGCTCGGTCTGCTCGAGGCCCAGATCTGAGCCGGATCGGCCGTTTCATGCCGACGGTGCGATGCGAGCGTTGCCCGATCGTGTCGAAGTAGGAGCGGCGGGCCTGGGAGGCCTGGCGAGGGGACGCTCGGTGGCGGAACAGGAGCGCAGGCTTCGAGGTCTGGCGTTGAACGACGAGACCGTCTTGGCACCGATGCTCGGTGCTCCGTTCGAGGCTGACGAGCATTCCGGGCTGAATGCCAAGACGTGCGCCCTCGTGCGCCTTGCGGCGGTCGTCGTACTCGGGGCGCCACCCGTGACGTACCAGTGGGCGACCCAGGTCGCTCTGGCCGCCGGCGCCACCGATGACGAGATCGTTGGGACGCTGATCGCAGTAGCACCAGTCCCAGGCGTGACGCGCGCCGTGTCCGCGGCACCGGAGCTCGCCATCGCCTTGGGTTACGACGTCGACGAGGCGCTGGAGCCTGGTTCCACGCCTCGTGCCCGAGCCGACTGAGGGCAAATCAGCGCCGCCTGTCGCCGAGTGGGGCCCGGCCGATTCATCCAATTGGCGTGATGCAACTCGCCCTTCTCTGCGTCAACGTGGTCAGGCAAGGACTTCGAAGCGGAGGACCGAATCGCGGTTGGCAGAACACTTGGAGAAGGGTGCCGTCATGGCTGACGCTCAGGTCGACGAGCTCGGACCCGTCGATTACATCGTGGTCGAGTTCCCGGGCAGCAAGTTCAACGGCGAGATCGCGCCTGCCCTTCGGGACCTTGTTGAACGCGGTCTCGTTCGGGTGCTCGACCTGCTCGTGATCAAGAAGGACCAGGACGGCACGCTCGAGGCATTCGAGGTCTCCGACCTCGAGGACACCGAGATCGGGGAGCTGCGCCATCACGAGCGCGATCTCGCGATGTTGCTGTCCGAAGACGATGTGACGGCGGTGGCAGCTGCGATCGAGCCCGGCAGCACCGCCGGAGTGTTGGTCTGGGAGAACTCGTGGGCGGCGCCGTTCGCAAGCGCTGTCCGGCACTCCGGCGGTCAGCTCGTGGCGAGCGGCCGGATCCCGATCCAGGCCCTCGTCGCCGCGATCGAGGCGGACGAGGACGACGACACCGAAGGAGCGTGACATGCCGCTTGCAGCAAGGCGAATGCGCCGGGCGGCCGTGATCGGGCCGGCGCCTGTGGCCCGGACGGCAGCAACCGTCGGCACCGCCGCGGTGGTAGCTCGTGGGGTGAACCGCCGTACGGACCGCCGAGAGATGGGGCGGGGCCGCCGCCTCTGACGCAAAGAGCGATTCGCGATGTCCAGTCTTTCGACAGGCGTGTTGATCGTCATCTTCATCGCCTGCGCGATCGCAATCTGGATGGCGGGTGTTCGCCTCGCATCGGCCACCGACGAGCTCGACGATCACTTCGGCCTCGGCGAGGCGCTCGGGGGCATGATCCTGCTCTCGATCGTCGGGAGCCTCCCCGAGCTCGCCATCACGATCTCGGCCGCCGTGGGCGGCAACCTCGGCCTCGCCGCCGGCAATCTCATCGGGGGCGTCGCCATGCAGACCTTCGTGCTGGTGATCGCCGACCGGTTCATGCGCGGGAATCGACCCCTGTCGGCAGCCGCAAACTCGTTGGTGCCAGCCCTCGAGGGGCTGCTCGTGATCGCGGTCGTTTGCGTCACGATGATGAGCGCCGTCCTGCCCGAGAGTGCCGAGATCGGAAGCGTCGGGATCGGCTCGATCTTCATCGTCGTCATCTGGCTCATTGGGATGCGCGTGCTGGCCAAGGTCCGCGACCGGCCTGACCTCGCATTTGCGCCGATCGGCGGTGCGTCGGATCCGCGAAAGCAATCGCAGATCAGCACGCCGACGAAGACGGGGAGCGCGACTCGACCGCTCGTCGTGTTCGGCCTCGCGGCTCTGGTCACGCTTGTTGCCGGGGTGTTCATCGAGCAAAGCAGCAACGCCCTCGCCGACGACTGGGGCCTCAACGGCGTGTTGTTCGGGGCCACCATCCTGGCTGCCGCGACTGCGCTCCCCGAGATCAGCACCGGGATCAGCGGGGTGCGCCTGCAGCGTTACACGCTGGTCTTCGGCGACATGTTCGGCGGCAACGCCTTCCAGCTCACCTTGTTCCTCCTCGCCGACCTCATCGCGCGTCAACCGGTCCTGCCGTCCGAGGGCAAATCGAACGCCTTCATCGCCGGCACGGGTCTCGTGATGACGCTCATCTTCGTCGTCGGAATCGTCCTCAGACCGCAACGCCGCCATTACGGATTGGGTATCGACTCGTGGGTCGTGCTCTTGACGTATGGCTTCGGCCTCTGGGGTCTCTACGTCGTGTCGTCCTGAGGCGGTGGATCATGCCGTTCGGGCGATGCGCGATCCGTCGCTGGTCCTTAAGGTCCGGATAAGTACACAGTCCACAGTCAGGAGAACCCGTGCTCGCATATGACTACCCACTGCTCGGCGTGTTCTGGACCCTGGTCCTCGCGTCGTTGTTCTTCCTAGTGATCTTCGTGATCGTTTGGGCGCTGTTCGACAACTTCACTCGCAAGGACCACGGCGGCTGGGCCAAAGCGATCTGGTTCCTGTTCATTCTCTTCCTGCCCCTGTTCGGTGTTTTCGTCTATCTGATCGCTCGGCCGGCTGACGTGGAAGCGCGGGAAGGGCAGCCCCAGTACCGGTGAGATTTGGCGTCCCCGCCGGCGGCGGTGGGGACGTCGATCTGGCGGGATGTCCTGGCGGCCGCCCCGACAGAAGCGGCGGGTGAGCATGGATATCGAAGAGTTCTACGACCAGGACCCGCGGCGGCGAGCCTCGGACGAGATCGAGTTCGGTCGGGAGTGGTCCGAGAATGGCCTGCGATTCGAGGTTTCGTGGATCTCTGATACCGGCGAGGTGTACGTCATGGCGGAGCCAACGAGCCGGCACGAGATCTCTACCGAGTCGGTGACCGTTGAGGTCTTGGGCGTCATCAAAGGGCGAGACGCCATCAATTCCACACTCGAAGGATGGCGGGAGGCGATGCCGAAGCCGAACAGCTCGGATGGGTGCGCGGGCGCGTGGCTGGGGCATCGGAGTCGGGGACCTGAGGGGCGATCGCTTCGAGTACCGGCCGCTGGACGTTGTCTTGGTCTGAGAGGCGTGCGAACCTTCCGCTCGTCGTGACACGCGGGCGGGAGATTGCATGAGTGTGGAGGAGTCATCCTCCCGGCGATGGCGGCCCGTCGCCGTCGCCGCACTTCGCGGTGTTCTGACGGCGTCGGTGCTGGTCGCGTTGTAGCTCGGCGGGGGAGTAGTCGTGTTCGTCGGGCTCACTGTCTGGCAGGTCCGGGCGATCGCGAACTCGAAGTATCCCCGGGGTGGTTCTTCCCAATTTTCCGCCTCTGCAGCCCGCTCCACTGGTTCGAAACCAGTGCCGCCCACGGTAAAATCCCAGGTCAGAAGCCCGCGCGAGCGAGCGGTGGCCGGACCCGGCGACCCACGCCACTTCGGAGGCCAGTTCAGTTGGTGACGCGATCGTTGGAGACCGACTACCTCGTCGTGGGCGCGGGGGCCATGGGCATGGCCTTCACGGACGCGCTGATCGATCACGCGGATGTGCACGTCACGCTGGTCGACCGTCGCAACGCGGCGGGCGGGCACTGGCTGGACGCGTATCCGTTCGTCCAGTTGCATCAGGCGTCCTTGTTCTACGGCGTCGCGTCGACCGTCCTGGGGAACGGCGCCGTGCAGCTGAGCGGGCCGGAGGCGGGACTTCAGGAACGGGCGCGTCAGTCGGAGATCCAGGCGTACTACGACGACATCCTGCACAGCCGCTTCCTCGGGTCGGGGCGAGTCACGTTCCTCGGAGGTAGCGACTACCACGCAGATGGCTCGTCCCATCTCGTGACGTCCCGGGTGTCGGGAGAGACGGTGGAGGTGGACGTGCGACGCAGAGTCGTCGACGCCACCTACCTGTCGCCGACGATTCCCGCGACGACACCGCCGCCGTTCAACGTTGCTGATGACGTCCATGTCGCGGCCATCAACGAGCTCGCCGGGTTGACCGCGGCGCCGAGCAGCTACGTGATCGTCGGTTCCGGTAAGACGGCGACCGACGGGATCGTGTGGCTGTTGGTCAACGGCGTGCCGCCGGACCGCATCGTCTGGGTGCGCCCGCGCGAACCGTGGATGCTCAATCGCGCCGTCGTCCAGCCCGACCCGGTGGTGGGGCTCGGGCTCGCTGCGGACACCATGGCTGCGGCCGCTGTCGGCCGAGTCGCTCGACGACCTGTTCCTGCGCCTCGAAGCCGCCGGCGTGATGCTCCGGATCGACACTGACGTCATCCCCACGATGGCCAAGACCCCGACCCTGGCCGCATGGGAGCTCGATCTCCTCCGGACCATCGAGCATGTTGTTCGCCTTGGGCACATCAAGCACGTCACTCGTCGCGAGATCGTCCTCGACGGCGGCTCGGTCTCACTGGCGCCGGGCTCGCTCATCGTGCACTGCGCCGCCTCCGGACTGCAGTACCCACCGCTGGTTCCCGTCTGGGGTCCCGACAAGATCCGACTCCAGACGATCCGGGTCGGCTTCCCGTGCTTCTGCGCGGCCCTGGCCGGCTACGTGGAAGCCACCCGCGACGATGACCGGGAGCGCAACCGATTGTGTCCGCCCAACACCCTCCCCGACAGCCCGGCAAGCTGGGCGCGGATGCAGGTGCGCGGAACCCTCGCGGCGCGTAGCTACGGCGCTGAGCCGGACATCGCCGCCTGGGCGAACAGCTGCGCCCTGAACCCTGCGCGGATCGAACCCTCGCAACGCGACGACCCTGCTGTGCAAGCCGCCGGCGCCCGTGTGGCTGATCACGCCGAGCGCGGCCTCGCTCGTATGGCCGAACTCGCGCACGAGCCACTGCCGAGAAACTAGATCCGACGGTGGGCTCGCCGAGCCCGCTTCCACTCCTCGGGTCCCGGGATAGCCGGTCAACCCCTTCCGGAACCGCTTCCCGCTTGTCGGCGGGAAGCTTCACCGCCGCGAAGCGCATGGCGGGTTTCATCACGTCTTACTCAAGCGAGTCGACTCACGCCCGAGGAAGACCTCGACGCTACGTGTCGTCGCTCCACATGACGCGGTAGACGGCGATCGGCTCGGGTAGGCCCTTGACCTGGACCGGCCCGCAGTCGTCGAAGCGGAACTGCTTGCCGGCGCTCAATTCGCGCACCGCGAGCGACGCAATGATCTCGCCCGCCGACGCGGCGTCGCAGAGGCGGGCTGCCAGCTGCACGGACGCGCCGAACAAGTCGTCGTTGTCATCGGTGACCGGCTCGCCGGCGCTGAGGCCGATCTTGACATCGAGTGGGACTGCACTGCCCTCGTTGTACTCGCGGAAGGCGCGCTGCGCCGCGATCGCGAAACCCACCGCCGACGCCACCGACGTGAATGCAGCCATGATGCCGTCACCGGTGTGCTTGACCTCGCGGCCCCCGTTGGCCTCGAGCTCCTGCCGAACGATCTTGTCGTGCACACGCAGCAACTCGAGGTGCCCGGCATCCCCGAGCTGGTACGTCTGCGCAACGGATCCACTGAGGTCGGTGAAGACGATGACCCGCATCGCCGGCTCCGTGTACGGCGTCCCCGGCGGGTGTGTCGGGAGCGGGCCCAACAGCTGGTTCAGCGGGACCGTCGGGTCGAGCTCGAGGATCGTGCTGGCGAGCTGCCCGTGCGCCTCCTCGTGCACGAGCTCGACCGCATCCTTGCTCGGCCCTTCGGCGAGACAGAACACCGAGCCGTTGGACGGGTCGAACCAGTATGTGTGGTAACGCACGCCGTGTCGTTCTTGGACCTCTATGTCGCGCATGTGCGCGTCCGCGAGGTCCTCGGGACTCACGTCGGGGAGGTCATGGCGATCCATGTACATGGGCATGCGCTGAAGCATACGTAGACAGTCGGGACGTCTGGAAGCGCGACGACTTCCACGGAACGGCCCATCCGATCGTGACTTACGACGGCGGAGGACTGAACGCGTCCCGCATCGCGGATGTTGTCGTGGAAGCACTGCCGGGCCGACACGCTCCTCTACGTGATCGACGGTGGGGGTCACGCGTGGCCGGGGAAGCCGGTGGCCCAGTTCGAAGCATCATTCGGGCACGCCACCACGCAGATCGACGCCAGCACCCTCATCTTCAAGTTCTTCTTCGAGCACACCCTGGCGAGACCACCGGGTCGAAACAAGTAGTAGTGCGCTCCGAGGAGCCACTCACAGGTTCGACGCGGCCTCTACCCGGCCGTCCGCGATCGCCTGCACGAGTGCTTGGTGGTCGCGTGCGTTCTGATCGGCGTACGAAGTGGCGAAGTGGCCGAGCGCCTTGCCGAAGGCGTCTCCCTTGCCGAGGTACCCGGAGATGGCCGCGGCGTCGCCGGAACGCGCGTGGGCGCGCGCCATGGTCCCGCCACAAAGCTCGGCGTAGTTCATGAACGTGCTCGTCGGCAGGTTGTTGACGTCGGCGGACACCTTCATGTCACGCAGGTTGCGCCAGTAGTAGTCGCAACCCGAGATCTGGTCGTGGGTCCACCCCAGGAACAGATCGCTGGCGGCTTGCATGAGCCGCTGACCCTCGACGACGCGGCGGGCGTGGTTGTCGTAGATGGAGCGACCGACGTACGGCTCGAGCACCGACGCTTCTGCTTCCTTGATCTGGAGGATGAGCGGGTCGTCGTTCCCGCCCCCTTCCAGCAGAGCGATCCAGCATCGGGTGCCGACGCTCCCGACGCCGACCACTTTGCGCGCGGCGTCCGCGAGGGAGAACCGGTCGAGGAGATGGCCGACGTCGTCGGGGAGGCTTGCACGGTACCCGTCGAGCAGCGATTGCATGCGGTCGATGTCGTCATCGCCTCCGACATGACCCACCAACGGAAGCTGGTCGACGATCCGACGACGGCCGTCGATGACCGCGGTGAGCTTGTGTACCGCCTGCAGGTTGTTGTGCGCGTGCGCCCGCGCGATGGCCTGGTCGAAGATCCTTTGAGTGTCGACGTCGCCTACGGCTGCCGCCATCGCGGCGAGCAAGTCGGTGTCGATGGTCCAATGCCAGGCGTCGAGCGTGGGAGACGTCGCGAAGCCGGCCAGCAGCCCCGCGTAGGCCAATGTCATCCGCAGCACCGCGGTCTCGCCGATCTCGTCGGAGAGGCCCTTCGCCCGTGCCGCGACCGCGAAGCTCGCGCCCAGCCGCTTCAAATCCCACTCCCACGGCCCCGGCAGGGTCTCGTCGAAGTCGTTGACGTCGAAGATCAGTCGTCGCTCCGGGGTCGCGAACCCACCGAAGTTCACGAGGTGTGCATCACCACAGAGCTGCACCATGATCCCGGTGTTGGGGGTGGATGCCAGGTCGGCGGCCATGCCCGCCGCGGCACCGCGGAAGAAGCCGAACTGCGACTCCGCCATCCGTCCGTGGCGGATCGGCAAGAGATCGATGACGCGGCTCTCGCCCTGTGCCTCGAGCACGGCCACCGGCTCCGGGCGGTCTGCAGCCGCCTCCCAGTCTCCGTGGCTGCTGCGGGGTACGACCTTGCGTAGCGCGCGACCTGCCGCGATGCGGTCGGCGCGATCGATGGTCCCCGTCCTACCGTCCAACGCAGCTGGCGCCTTGGCCGCCCCAGCCGCGCGCTCGAACGCGGCTGCACGTTCGCGCCGTGTCTTCGCGACCGCTCGCTCCGACGCTCCCGAACTGCGCTTGCGCGTCTCCTTGGACTCGGTCATTGCCAAGAGTGTCGCACCCCACGCGTCGCGGCGCGCGCCCTAGGGTGCCGCCCGTGGGGGAACGGCGGAGGGCGGCGAGCATCGGCTCAAACAGGAGGGCCGTCGTCGGTACTGTGCTCGTGACGCTGCTCGTCGCCGCCGCGTCGGTCGGCGCAGCGGCGGGATCCACGCGCAGGGTTCCGGACCGCTGGACGCAACTGGGGCACGATCTGGCATCGACGTTCCACAACCCAGCCGCCGCGCTCACGCCCAGGCGAGCCGCGCGCCTGAAGACGGCGTGGACGTACGAAGCTCCGGGTTCCGTGAACGGCGCCCCCGCCGTCACCGGCGATCAGGTGATCGTGCTCTCGCAGAACGGGCTGATCGCGCTCGACGGCGGCGGGCAGGAGTCCTGGAAGCGGGACGACATCCAGGGGTCGTCGTCACCCACCGTTCGCGGCGATGTGGTCTACGTGTACGCGGCCGACACGACTCTCTGGGCGGTCAACGCAGACGACGGCTCCGATCGCTGGAACGTGAAGGCGGACGAGCAGCGCTACGCGACCGGCTTCTCGTCGCCTGTCGTCGCCGGGAACGCCGTGATCGTCGGCCTGGCATCCCTCGAGGAGTTCACCGCACAGGGCAGCGCCAGCTTCCGGGGCGGCGTCGCGGCGTTCGACCGCCGCAACGGGAAGCAGCTGTGGCGCTACAACACCGCCGAGCCACCGGACAACGGCGTGGGCGTCTGGTCGACGGTCTCGATCGACCTCGACACCCGGACGGTGTTCGCCACGACCGGAAACAACTACACCGACTCCGCCGGCCCGACGTCCGACTCGGTGATCGCGCTCGATCTCCGGTCGGGCGAAGTGCGATGGATCCGACAGGTGACGACCGGCGACGTGTTCACCTTGGCCAACGCCCATTCACAGGACTCCGACTTCGGCACGAACCCGATCCTCTTCGACGCCGACGTCAACGGGGCGCGGCGCAAGCTCCTCGGCGCCGGACAGAAGTCCGGGCTGTTCACCGTGCTCGACCGGCAGACGGGCGAGGTCGTGTGGCAGCGCCAGGTCAGCGACGGGAGCGCGCTCATCGGCGGCGTCTTCAACAACGGTGCGTACGACGGCCGCAGCCTGGTCATGGCCGGCAACAACGGCCCGCCCGGCCCCGCACCCGACCCGCCCGACCGCCCGCGCACGCACACCACCGGGACCTCGGAGCTCGTCGCGCTGGACCCGGCGACGGGCGAAGTGCGGTGGCAGGTCGAGCTGCCGGCGTACGTGTGGGCTCCGATCACGCTCGCCGACGGCGTGGCCTTCGTCGGCGTCGACCGGGAGCTCCGGGCGTTCGACACGAACACCGGCAAGCAGCTCTTCAGTCTCGAGACCCAGGGGACGATCTCGAGCGCGCCGGTGGTCGTCGGCCGTCGCCTCTACTTCGGGAGCGGCCTGTCGTACCTCGCACCCGCCAAGTCCGGGAAGACCGTCTACGCGCTCGAAGGATGAGGCAGCAGGCCCTCAACCCCCCAGGTCGAGTGCCCAGACCGACGCGTCCTTCCCGACGACGGTGATCGGCTTGCCGTCGACCGTGTTCTCGCCGCCGCGCAGCGCGACGTCGACATACACCCGTGACCCGGCTCGGGCGATCTCGCCGACGCGCCCGTTCGCCGTACCCGGGATCGTGCGGACGAACCGGGGGGTGCCGTCGGGCCGGTAGTGCGCGAGCCACGCGGTACCGCCGTCGGTGTCTTCCAGGGGGATGCGCTCCCCGGTCGTCGAGCCGAAACGGAGCCCGGGCGCGCTCTGACTCCCGAACAGGATCCCGCCGTCCGGCGACGACGCGACCTCGGACCCGTCGAGGTCGGTGTCCGCGCTGACCGACGTGGCCCAGCGAACCGTCCCGTTCGCGGAGCGCTGCGCGACGAGAGTGTCGGAGCCCGTAGCGGCGTCGAGCACGGTCCCGCCGACGTCGACCGTGCCGGTGAAGGGTCCGACGTATGACACGTGCTCGCCGTCGTCGGCGACCCCCTTGGCCAGATCGTCGCCGGGGCCGCCCCAGGTCTCGACCCATTGCAAGGTGCCGTCCGGCGTCCAGCGCGAGAGCCACGCGTCGCGGTCGCCGCCGGGGGTCGGCGGCCCGACGGTTCGCCCGGCGATCGTCAGCGGGCCGACGGTGTCGCCGCCGAACGAGACGGATCCGTCGGGCGCCTCCGCGAGCGCTTTGCCCCGCTGCGCTCCCGCGCCGCCTACAGCGCGCATCCAGACCGGCGAGCCCTCGGGATCCAGGCGCATGAGGACGGTCTCCGACTGGCGGACAGGCGCGAGGTGCGGATCACCGACCGGCGTCCAATCTCCTTGCGTGTCGATCGAGGTCGTGACCGCGCCGCTCCTGTCGATGGACACCTCGTTGCAACCGTCACGGCCCGGGCCACCGAATGCGCGCACCCAACGCGTCGTGCCGTCCGGATTAACGGCCATGACCACGCAATCGGAGGGCCCTGAGCTCGTGAGCGCCTTCGATCCGAAGTCGACCGTGCCCGCGAACCACCCGGTCGCGATCGCCCCGTCGGCGTTCGCGTCGATGTCGAAGAAGTTGTCCTCGCCCGCCCCCCCGAAGCGCTTCGCCCACAACAGCTTCCCTCGCGCGTCGAAGTGCGCGATCGGAATGTCGGCGGCGCCGGCGTTCTCGAGCGACACGCCGCCGAGCGTCGCCGAGCGCTCGAACTTGCCCGTCACGTAGACCGAGCCGTCCGGCGGAGCGGCGATCCCGTCGAACTCGTCCTCGTTCGTCGGCCCCGACATCGTCCGTGCCCAACGCACCGAGAAGGCAGAGCCCGTTGCCGACGACGACGTGCTCGGTTCGCGGCGGCCCTCGGACCGCGAGGTGCACGCCCCGATGAAGACGGCCAGTGCCGCGGTCGCGGTGACGCACCGGAGCAGGGTCGCTCGGTGTGTTCGAGCCGCGACGCACCTCCCTCTCGGAGCCCGGTCACTTGCCGCCTACTCCAGCAGTGCGACGTGAGGCGAGCGTGATGTCCCGGTTAGCCGGTGAATCGAGGCGCGGCAGTGACGGCGGCAGGGGGCGGGGGGATGCATCCGGCGCCGATCCTTCCGATCCGGCCCGGATCGGCGCCCTCCGTGAACCACACGTTGGCGTCCGGACCAGCCGTGATACCGACCGGCTGGCTGTCGGGCGTCAGGCCGTCGGTGAACTCGGTGATCACGCCGGACGTCGTGATGCGCCCGATGCGCCCCGGGTTCGCCGCCTCGGTGAACCAGAGGTTGCCGTCGCACCCCGCGGTGATCCCGAGCAGCGTGCTGTCGGGCGTCAGGCCGGCGTCGAACTCGTCGATGTCGCCGCTCATCGTGACCCGGCCGATCCGCCCGGGGTTGTTGATCTCGGTGAACCACATGTTCCCGTCCGGGCCGGGCGTGATCCGGTTCGGTCCGCTGTTGGGCGTGAGGCCGGTCGTGAACTCGGTGATGTCGCCGGCGGTCGTGATCCGGCCGATGCGCCCGGGATCGGCGCCCTCGGTGAACCACATGTTCCCGTCCGGGCCCGGCGCGATCTCGACCGGCGTGCTGCTCGGGGTGAGGTCGTCCGTGAACTCGGTGATCACACCACTCGGCGTGATGCGGCCGATGCGGCCGGGGTTGGCGATCTCGGTGAACCACAGGTTGCCGTCGGGGCCCGCCGCCATCCCGAGCGGCTGGCTGTTCGGCGTGAGGTTGTCCGTGAACTCGGTGATCACACCACTCGGCGTGATGCGGCCGATCCGTCCGGGGTTGGCGATCTCGGTGAACCACATGTTCCCGTCGGGGCCCGCCGCATCCCGACCGGCTGGCTGTTCGCCGTGAGGTTGTCCGTGAACTCGGTGATGTCGCCGCCCGTCGTGATGCGGCCGATCCGTCCGGGGTTGGCGATCTCCGTGAACCACAGGTTGCCGTCGGGACCGGTCGCGATGCGTGACGGACTGCCGTTGGGGGTCAGCCCGTTGGTGAACTCGGTGATCTGGCCGACCGGATCGCCCACGGCCGCCGGGAGTGCAGCGCCGAGTACGACCGCCAGCGCCAGCGTGGCAGCAGTGATCGCTCGGGTGCACCGCGCCCCGCTCGCCTTGCCCGCTTCATGCTCGATCGGTTCGCGTTCCGCAAGCCGCGTGAAGCTAACAGGTGCGACGCCACCCGACCTCGACGCCGCTAATCCTGGACCACGATCAGCTTGTCGAGCCCGAGCAAGTCGATGACGCGCCGCACCGGCGGTGTCGGCGACACGAGGACGAGTCGCCGGCCGAGCGCCGTGAGCCGGTTGTGGACGCGCAACAGCGATCGAGCCCCGGTCGAGTCCATGAACACGAGCGCACTGAGATCGAGTCGGAACTCTTCGCCTTGACCGTCGAGCACGCGCGCCACGGCATGCTCGAAACCGGGGCCGCTGGCGACGTCGAGCTCTCCGGCGACGACGAGGGTGACGGGTGATCCGTCCCCTCTGAGTTGCGTCCGCAAGAGGGTCTCCGCCATGGGAACCTCCCGTGCTCCCACAGCACCCCATCGCCCTGTGAGCGGTTGGCGATGGCCCGGCCGGCGCCCAGTTCACTCTCGACAACGACGCTGCCGGGGACTAGGCCCGCCGCCTGCTTGACGGGACGATCCGGAGGCTATCGCAGCTCTCGGGTGATTCGGTCCTGACGCGCCCTCAGCCGACCAACCGACGGAGCTCGCGCAGCTCGCGCCTCATCGTGACGTGGAGATACCGCTTCACGAGCGGCGCGAACGGCACGAGCCACCGGGCGAGGACGTACTGCTCGTAGTGGATCACGGTGCACTGGTCGCCGCCGAGTGGCGTCACGACGAAGCCGCCTTCCACGGTCGCGTCCTCGGGCGGCACGTCCGCGTCGCGGCTGTGAAAGCCGGTGGGGGTGAGCTCGTATTCGAAGCGGCCCTTCCAGGGCACGTGTGCGAATCGACCGCGCACGTCGTAGGTGCCGTCGGTGCTCGTGCGGGGGTGCACCTCCACTGTGTCCGCCTTGACCTCACAGTGCTCGACATTGCGGATGTCCCAGATGGCGGGGAGGACGGCAGCGGGCGGGCACGGGAGCTCGAGAGCTTCGACGGTCGTGACTCGGCGGGACATGGCGTACCTCCTGTCTCGAGCTACCGGAGTTACAGGATGACGATCAACAGGACGGCGAAGCCGACGAAGGAGAGGAACGACCCGACCTGCGCGTTGGACTCCTTCTTCGTCAGTCGTTCGTGCACGAAGGCGATGTCGGCCCGCGTCGGAGGGAGGCCGACGCGCGGCCGGCCGGCGTGTGTGAAGAGGGACGTGGCGAGGAAGCCGAGGCCACCGAGAGCGAATGCCATCGCGAGGAACGCCATGAAGATGGCGACGTCGCCTTCCCCCGCTCCTCTGGCGAGGATGCCGGACCCGGCGACGATGATGCCCGATGCCGGTACGAGGGGGGTCGTGCGGGCGTTCACGCTTGTAGCCGAGCGCTCGAAGTCCTCGATGATTGCGCCGGTGGCGTCTTCTTCGGTCTCACCCGACGCGATGCGCTTCTCGATCGACTCGTCGAGCTCGTCGAGCGATGGGATCGTCTGACCGAGACGCCTCCCGTGAAAGTGCGCAACGCGGTTCCACGTCCGGCGTATCCATCCACCGGAGCGCGCAGGCTTCGTGACCGCGGTCGCGCCCGGCCGGTCAGCCATGTTCCTGCCCAGTGGTCGTCACCCACCCATCTTGGCAAACGAGCGTCCTACGCTCTCGCGATGGCCGACTGGATGACGATCTCGGCGCTCGCCACGGCCGGCGGAACGCTGGCGCTCGCAGCGGCGGGGAGCGATTCGAGACCGAGACGACGACGCGTACTTCGGACTGCTCCACGCCATCGAACAACGGCAGCGCATGCCCGTGGACCTTCTCTACAGCGACCACGAAGGCGGCCAGCGCGCGAATCAGCCGTTTCGGCTTGTTTCCGCGTGCGGAATCCGGATGGATGTTGAGCGTCGTGCGGCACTGGAACCTCGACCGGATCGATCCCCGCTGAGCGGTTTGCGCGGTCCGTCCTGCGGGCAATCCATCCGGAAGCCCGCCCCGTAGGTATGGGCAGTTGTCAGCTGAGGCTGGAGGCCCCATGCGCAAGCTCCTCGTTCTGATCGTCACCGGGATTGCCGCGATCGCGCTCCTCGGGGGCGTCGCGCTCGCGGCGAAGAACCCGCCGGTCCAGCTGCAGGGCAAGGTCACGAACAAAGGCGAGAAGACGGTGAAGAAGGGCACGATCTCGATCGAGGCCGACGACTTCTACTTCAAGCCGACCTTCGAGAAGGCGAAGCTCGGTTCCACGGTCAGCGTGAAGCTCGAGAACGAGGGCAAGACCCAGCACACGTTCACCATCCCGAGCCTCGGCATCGACCAAGTGCTCGATCCCGGCAAGAAGGCGACGGTCAACGTGACGCTGCCGACCGACGGCGCGCTCGGCTTCTACTGTCGCTTCCACGGGCCCGACGCCACGAACCAGGGCATGCAGGGCGCGTTCTTCTCCAAGAAGGGTGAGACCGTCACGACAGGTGGCGGCGCGGCACCCGCCAGTGGCGCTTCTACCGCCACGACGACGGGCACGTCGAACTCGAGCTCGAACTCGGGGATGGGTTCCGGCTACTGAGCCGGCTCCGGTGACATGAACGCGAGCGGGACGCCCGCGCCGGCGTCGCGGCGCATGGTCGCGATGCGGCGGCCGGGCTGCACGGCGTCCTTGACCGCGCCGAGGCGCTCGTCCAGCGCTGCCGCGGTGGCGTCGAGGTCGCGCACCGTGAACGCGATGCCGTAGAAGCGAGCCGGGTCGGCGCCGGCGGGGTCGTCGGGACCGATGAGCTCGAGGATCGGTCGGCCGAGGCGGAAGAACGTCTGGGTGAACGGCGGGCCGTACTGGTCGGTGTGGCGGCGACTGCGCGGGGTGACGCCGTGCTCCGCCAGCGCTGCGATCGTCCGCTCCGGGTCGGGCGACATCACGACGAGGTGGTCGATGGCGGTCGTCCCGTTCGGATGCATCGGCGCGCCCGCCGGCGGCGTGGCTTCCGTCGTGCGCAGCCCGTCGATCTCGACGCCGGCCGGTGCCTCCGTCAGCGCCCAGCCCGAGATCCTGCGTCCGCTTCGCCCGAGTCGGATGGCCACGCCGTCCACAGCGCAGACACCGTCGTCGTCGACGGCGAAGCCGAGGCTCGACCAGGCGTCCGGTTCGGCGGCCACGTCCAGGGCGAGCAGCTCAGGCGCCATCGCGCGTTCCTCCGTGCTGCCCGTCGTGCCGGCGGGGGAGAGTCAGGCTGCCGCCTTCTCGGCTGTCGCGTGGTCGATCTCGTCGTGCGCGAGCAGCTCACGGCCTGCGACCGCTGCGATGCGGTCGTCCCATACCGCGGCCGGCGCGAGGTTCCGACGAGCGAAGCGCACACCCACCAGCGCCTTGTGAGGGTCGGATGACTGCTCGAGCAGCAACGCGGCGGACACCGTGCGAGCGAGCTGGGTCGTGATGTGCGCGGCACGCGCTTCGGCGAGGTCGGCATCGAGCGAAGGGAGCTCGTCGACGCGTTGCTCGAGCTCGCGGCGCGCTGCGGCGACGGCATCGACGGCCTCGACGACGTACTCGGGCCCGGAACCGGCCGCATCGATCGCCTCGTCGATGCGCGCCAAGGCGGCTTCGTGGGCGGTGTCGCGGCGGATGGCGCGCAGCACGTCGATCTGGCAGATCTGCTCGGTGCCCTCCCAGATCGGGTGACACTGCGCGTCGCGCAGCTGCCGCGTGAGCGGCCAGTCCTCGCAGTACCCGTTGCCGCCGTGCAGCTCGACGGCCTTGCTCGCAGCCTCGACGCCGAACCGGCAGAGCCGCACCTTCGCCGCGGGAACGAGGATCCGCCGGAGGCGGTTGCCGTCGCGCGAGCGCGCCGCCGCCGCGCACTCGAAGCCGAGGGCGAAGGCGGCCTCGAGCTCGACGAGGAGGTCGACGAGCTGCTCGCGGATCAGCGGGAGGTCGACGAGCAGGCGGCCCTTCGCCCGGCGGTGATGCGCCCAGATCGTGCCCTCGAGGAACGAACGGCGGGCGATGCCGAGGCCCATGAGCGCGACGCCGAAACGCGATCCGTTGACCATCTCCATCATCCGGCCGAGGCCGCCGGCGTCCGAGGATCCGCCGCCGTCGTCGGCGCGTGTGGCGCGCAGGGCGTAGCCGAGCGCGTCGTGGAACTCGACCTCGCCCGTGGGCACGCTCTTCGTGCCGAGCTTCGGCTTGAGCCGGCGCATCGAGATGCCGTTGCGGGAGCCGTCCTCCCGCTCCTTCGGGACGAGATACAGGCCGAGCCCGGCGGGGCCGTCGGGCGCGCCCTCGGGCCGCGCCAGCATGACGATGGCGGCACCGTCGATGTTGGAGCAGAACCACTTCTCGCCGTTGATGACGACACGTCCGTCGCCGACGTCGCGCGCGGTGCAGTGCACGGTGCGACCGAGGTCGGAGCCGCCGTCGCGTTCGGTGAGGAACATCGACCCGTCGACGCCGCCGTCGAAGCTGTCGCCCCGGAGCCCGGGCAAGAGCGTGTCGCGCACGTCGGGCGGCGCGTAGGCGTCGACGAGGCCGGCGACCCCGCTCGTCATGCCCAGGCTGCAGACGAGCCCGGTGTCGGCCTGCGACAGGAGGTAGCTGGTGGCGGCGAGCATCACGCCCGGCGCCGGCCGGCCCCGCGCCGTCTCTTCGCGCGCGAAGCCGCCGACGTATCCGCTCGCCCAGAGCGCGCGCTTCGAGTCGAGCCCGGCGGGGTGGTGGACGATCTCGTCGACCTCGTCGGCCCACTGGTCGTAGCGGCGGAGCTCGGGAGGATGGGCGTCGACGACCTCGGAGTTCGGCGCCACCCGCTCACCGACGAGACCGCCGAACTCGCGCAGCTTGGCGTCTGCCCAGTCGAAGTCCTCCGGCGGGCAGTCGCGCCGTACCCGGGCCCGGAGATCAGGGTCGAGCTCGTACCAGTTGTGCCCGATCGCGGAGTCGAGGGCGGCGTAGTCGATCATCGAGGCTCCCCGGTTCGTCACCTGGCGTTTCCCGCCAGCCTATGGCGCTGCTAGGCATGCATGGCGATGTACGTCGAACCGGCCGATCTCATCGACACGAGGCTGCGCGTTGCCACCTGGAACGTGTGGTGGCGCTTTGGCCCCTGGGAGGAGCGCCAGGCCGCCATCGCCGAGACCCTGCGCCGCATCGACGCCGACGTGATCGCGCTGCAGGAGGTCTGGGACGTCGCCGACGCACCCGGCCAGTCCGAGACGCTTGCGGACGCGCTCGGCTACGAGCACGTGTTCGCGTCCGGCTTCGACGCCGGGGAGGCGTCGTTCGGCAACGCGGTCCTGTCGCGGTGGCCGATCGCGGCGAGCGACACGCGCGCGCTCCCGACCACGCCGTCCACCGACGAGTTCCGGGTCGTCGCTCAAGGTCGAGGTGGACGGTCCGAGGGGGCGATTCGAGCTGTACACGACGCACCTCAACTGGCGCTACGACGAGAGCCACGTCCGTCAGGCTCAGGTCCGGGCGCTGGCCCAGTTCGTGGCGGAGTCGACGGGTCGCCCGTACCCACCCATCGTCTGCGGCGACTTCAACGCCGAACCCGACTCCGACGAGATCCGCATGCTCACCGGCCGCGCCGCAGTCCCGGCCCCGCGTCTCGTGTTCGTCGACGTGTGGGACGTAGCCGGCGATGGGACCGGGTTCACATGGTCGAACGACAACGCCTTCGCCGCTCGCGACCTCGAGGCCGACCGGCGCATCGACTACGTCTTCGTCGGATGGCGTAAGGCCCGCGGCGCCGGTCACGTCGTGGACGCACGCGTCGCGGCGATCGAGCCGATCGAAGGCGTGCACCCGTCCGACCACTACGCGGTCGTCGCCGAGCTCCGGTACTAGGGCAACGCGATGGTCGTCGATCTCACCCAGCTGCGCGTCGCGTCAGGGCAGGCGCCCCGACTCGCCCGGCGGGAGCCGGGTGATCGACTCGGCCTGCTCCGGCAAGGAGGCGGCGCGAGAGCAAAGCGACGCCCTGCTCGACGAGCTCGAGGACCTGCACGGGCGGCTCTGGGCCGAGGCGAAGCGGAGCGTGCTGCTGGTGCTCCAGGGTGTCGATACGTCCGGGAAGGACGGCGTCATCCGACGGGTGCTCACGGGAGTGAATCCGCAGGGCTGCTCGGTGACGAGCTTCAAGGCGCCGACCACCCTCGAGCTCGAGCACGACTATCTCTGGCGCGTTCACAACGCGTGCCCGGCTCGAGGACGGCTGGGCGTGTTCAACCGGTCTCACTACGAGGACGTCCTCGCGGCGCGTGTGCGCGGGATCGTCGACAAGCGCCACTGGCGTCGCCGGTACCGGCACCTCCGTGACTTCGAGCAGATGTTGCACGACGAGGGCACGACGGTGATCAAGGTATACCTGCACATCTCGCGCGAGGAGCAGCGCCAGCGGCTGCAGGCGCGCCTCGACGATCCGACCAAGCGGTGGAAGTTCAGGCCCGAGGATCTGGAAGCTCGAGCGCAGTGGGAGGCGTATCAAACGGCGTACGAGGAGGCGATCACAGAGACATCCACCGACGTCGCGCCGTGGTGGATCGTGCCCAGCGACCACAAGTGGGTGCGCGACGTCGCCGTCGCGACGCTGCTGCTCGAGACCTTCCGCCGGCTCGATCCGCAGTTCCCACCCGCCGATCCGTCCCTCGACGGCGTGGTCGTCGAGTAGTCGTCCGAGGGTCAGCCGACCCGTCGCCTTTCCTCCTCTTCGGCGGCGGCACGTCGGAACGGCTCGCGGGGGCGTTGCAGCGAGCCGAGCGCGACGACGTCGCGAGGGAACAGCATCGCGACGGTCCAGTCGAGCGCGATCCGCACGCGGCGGTTCAGCGTGGGCATCTTGGCGAGGTGGTACGTGCGGTGGAGCCACCACGCCGCGAAGCCGCGTACCCGGATGCGGCCGGGGAGTCGGGCGACGCCCCGGTAGCGGCCGAGCGACACGAGCTGGCCTCGGTTGTGGTAGCGGAACTCGCGGGGTGCCCGGCCTCGGGTCGAGGCGACGACGTTGCGGGCCAGCTGCTTCGCCTGGCGGATGGCGTGCTGCGCGGTGGGCGGGCACAGACCGCCGGTCGTGAGGTCGGGCACGGCGGCGTTGTCGCCGGCTGCCCACGCGCCGGGAACGACGCCGCCGTCGGCGTCGTGGACGCGCAGGTACTCGTCGCAGGTGACGCGGCCCCGTTCGTCGACGGGGAAGCCCGAGCGCGCCGCCAGCGCGTGCGGGCGCACGCCGGTCGTCCAGACGAGCGTCGTGGCCGCGAACTCCTCGCCGCTCGACAGTCGCATGATCCCGCCCGACGGCCGACTCCAAGCTCGTTCCCATGCGGACATCGATCCCGCGCCGCGTCAGGCGACGCTCCGCGTACTCGGCGAGCCCCTCGTCGATCTCGGGGAGGAGGCGGTCGGTGGCCTCGATCAGCACCCACCGGGCTCGCTCGCCGCGGAGTTCGGGGTACTTCTTCAACGCGGCGCCGCTGAGGTCCTCGAGCTCGGCGAGCGCCTCCACGCCGGCGTATCCGCCGCCGACGACGACGAACGTGAGAAGGGCGCGTCGCCGGTCGGGGTCGGTGGTCTCGGCGGCGGCCTCGAGCCGGGCAAGGACGTCGTTTCGAAGATGGATCGCCTCGTCGATCGTCTTGAAGCCGACGGCGTGCTCGGCGAGTCCCGGCACCGGCAGCACCCGGCTCACCGACCCCGGCGCCAGGACGAGCACGTCGTAGTCGAGGTCGACCGACGAGCCCTCGAGGAGATGGACGCGCGCCCGGCGGGCGGCGTGGTCGATCGTCTCCACCTCGCCGACGACGAGCCGGGTCCGGCGCAGGACGCGCCGCAACGCGACCAGGACGTGGCGGGGCTCGATGGTGCCCGACGCCGCCTCGGGGAGGAACGGCTGGTACTGCAGGTAGTTCTCCGCGTTGACGAGGACGATCTCGTCGTCGGGGCCGCGGAGCCGGCGCTCGAGTCGCAGCGCCGCGTACGTGCCGACGAAACCGCCCCCACACACGAGGACCCGCATATTGTGAAGAATTTCACGAGGCCCGACGGGGGTCAACCCTCGGACCCATGCGCGTGCACGGTGACCATTAGGGTCCCAGCGCACGCATCGATCGAGGAGGAGCGCGATGCCGAGTCCGGAGCAGGTCCAGGCGGCGGTCGACGCGTACGTCGCCGCGTACATGGCGAACGACCGGGACGCGTTCCTCGACGCCTTCGCGGACGACGGCGTGATCATGGACCCGGTGGGTACGCCCCCGCACCATGGGCAGGACGCCTGTGGCGGCTTCTGGGACACGGTCCACCAGCTCACCGAGCGCATGAGCTTCGACGTCAAGGACGTCATCGTGTGCGGGAGCGAGGCGGCCATGGTCTTCCGGATCCACGCCGGCACCGACGACGCCGGGATCGTCATCGACGCCGTCGACATCTTCGATGTCGACGACAACGGGAAGATCGCCTCGATGCGGGCGTACTGGGACATGAGCCGGGCTCAACCCGCCGGCTGACCCGCTCACCAGGGCCTTGACCGGACGGTCAACTCGACTGGTGAGGTCCCGCGGCCGTAGGCCACAATGTTCCAGCCATGCGGGTTGAGTCACGGGATTCCCTCTCGCTGAAGCCGGCCGAGCTCGACGAGTTCGGTCAGCTCCTGGCTTTGGTCGAGCTGCCAATCAAGGACGATGCCCTCGACGACCACGTCGAGCGCTTCCCGCTCGTGACCCGCACCACCGCCGACGACGAGCTGCACGGGTTCCTGTTCGGGTCGCTCGAGCGCATCGGGGGCACGCCGTGCATCCTCTGGGGCCTCGGCGCCATCCGCCGCGGGCGCCAGGCCCGGGTCGCGCTCGACCAGCTCGTCGGCGAGCTGTACCGCCGGGCGGCCATCTCGTTCCCCGACGAGGACGTCCTCGTCGCCGGCCGCTTCGCACATCCGTCGTCGTACGCGCTGCTCAAGCCGCTCTCCGACGTGTGCCCGCGTCCGAAGTACTCGCCGACCGGTGAGGAGCGGGCGTGGGGCCGGCGGCTCGCCCGCCGCTTCGGCTGCGACGGCCGTTACGACGATCGCAAGTTCCGGCTCAAGGCGAACGGCGCCTCCGAGGCGGTGTTGCACTCGAGCGCGGTGAAGGCGGGCGGCAAGGCCGCCGCCGAGGTCGTCGGTACCGTTCGGCCGCAGAAGGGCGAGGCCGTCATCGCGTTCGGCTGGGCAACCGCCGAGGCGCTGGTCGACGGGCTCTCGTCGCCCACGACGCTCAAGTAGCGCTCAGCCGCCGCGGCGCGCCGCAAGTGCGGCGTCGAGCTGCGTTCGCAGGTCCTCGGGTGCTGGTGACGGGCTGCCGGCACGCGAAGTGCTCGCACACGTACGCCGTGGCCTTGCCGTCGACGAGCCCGCGGCCCGCGAGCAGCGGAGTCAGGTCGTCTCCCGTTCCCGGCGCGGCACGGATCGCCACCGAAGCCGGCAGCAGCCGGGCGTACACCTCGCGCCGGAGCGCGTCGGTGTCGGCATCGGCCCCGACGACCGCGACCTCGAGCGGGGGAGTCACCAGGCGCTCGAGCGCGCCGAGCAGGTAGGCGAACGCGGTCGCGTGCTCGGCGAGGACGGGGCCGAGGAGGCCGAACACCTCGGCGGCTGGGACCTCGTAGCTGGTCACGCCCGTGAGCGCGGCGAGGCGGAGCAGCCCGCTGGCGGCGAGCGAGTTCTCCGCCGGAGTGGCGTTGTCCTGGTACTCCTTCGGACGCACGATGAGCGACTCGGCGTCGACGCCGGTCGTGAAGAAGCCGGCGCCCTCCTCGTCGTGGAAGAGGCGGATGAGCTCGTCGGCCACGCGCCGAGCGTCGGCCAACCAGGTCACATCATCGACTTCGGCCAGCGTCACGAGCGCCTCCAGCAGCGCGGCGTAGTCCTCGGCGTAGGCGAGGTGGTGCGCGCGGCCGTCCTGCCACGAGCGCAGCAGCCGCCCGTCCTCGCGGCGCAACTCGGTGAGCAAGAACCGTGCGTTCAGACGCGCGGCATCCATCCAGTCGTCCCGCTCGAACGCGGTCGCCGCCTCCGCCAGCGCGCGGAGGAACAACGCGTTCCACGCCAGCAACACCTTGTCGTCCAAGGCGGGACGGACGCGTTGCTCGCGCGCCGCGAACAGCTTCGGGAGCGAACGCCATACTGCCTGCGGAGGCTCCTCCGCGCGGTCGACGATGTGCAGGATGTTGCCGCGGTAGCCGGTGTGCGGGTCCTCGAAGTTGCCGCTCTCCGTCACGCCGAAGTAGCGGACGACCTCGGGCGCGTCCTCACCGCAGAGTTGTACGACGTCTGCGAGGGACCACACGTAGAACTTGCCTTCGACGCCTTCCGAGTCGGCGTCCTCGGCCGAGAAGAAGCCGCCCTGCTCGTGGCGGAGATCGCGCAGCACGTACCCGATCGTCTCCTCGACGACGCGCCGGTACCTGGGTTCACCCGTCACCAGAAACGCACGCAGGTACGTGCCGGTGAGCAGCGCCTGGTCGTACAGCATCTTCTCGAAGTGTGGGACGAGCCAGTACGCGTCGGTCGAGTAGCGGTGGAACCCGCCACCGACCTGGTCGTACATCCCGCCGGCCGCCATCGCGTCGAGCGACGTGCGCACCATGTCGAGCGTCTCGGCCGCCTCGTTGCGGATGTAGGCGCGTAGCAGGAAGTCGAGCGTCATCGCCTGAGGGAACTTCGGCGCCGGCCCGAACCCACCGAACTGCGGGTCGTACTGGGCGCGCACGGCGTCGTAGGCGCCGGCGAGGATCTCGGCCGAAGGTGCCGGGCCGCCGCCGGTGGCGCCGAGGCTGCCCATCCGCTCGAGCGCGTTCGTGAGCTTGCCCGCCTGCGCGAGCAGGTCGTCCCGGCGGTCGCGCCAGGCGTCGTCGACGGCCTCGAGCACGCGCACGAACCCCGGCATGCCCTGGCGGTCGTCCTTCGGGAAGTACGTGCCACCGAAGAACGGCCGGCCGTCGGGGGCAAGGAAGACCGTCATGGGCCATCCGCCCCGACCCGTCATCGCCTGCACCGCCTGCATGTAGATCCCGTCGACGTCGGGCCGCTCCTCGCGGTCGACCTTGACGCTCACGACCAAGCGGTTCATCACCGCGGCCACGTCGGGGTCCTCGAAGCTCTCGTGGGCCATGACGTGACACCAGTGGCACGACGAGTAGCCGACCGAAAGGAGCACCGGCTTGTCCTCGGCGCGCGCCTTCTCGAACGCGTCGTCGCCCCACGGGTACCAGTCGACGGGGTTGTCGGCGTGCTGGCGGAGGTACGGGCTCGTCTCGTCGGCGAGGCGATTCACGCGATCGAGGGTATCGGCCTAGCGAGCGGCTCCTGTCCCGAGCCGTTCGGTGGCGGTTGCCTTCGCCCACCGGTAGTCGGGCTTTCCCGACGGCGAGCGCACGATCTCGTCGACGAGCACGACGTCGCGCGGCGCCTTGTACCCGGCGACGTGCGCGCGCACGTGCGCGTCGAGCTCGTCGAGCTGCGCCGTCGCACCGACGCGCGCTTGCACGACGGCGACGACGCGCTCACCCCAGCGGCTGTCGGGCACGCCCACGACGACTGCGTCGAACACCGCCCGGTGCCCCTTCAGCGCCGCCTCGACCTCTTCCGGGTACACCTTCTCGCCGCCGGTGTTGATCGAAACCGAGCCCCGGCCGAGCAGCGTGATCGTGCCGTCCTCTTCGATGCGGGCGTGGTCGCCGGGCACCGACCACCGCACGCCGTCCACGACCGGGAAGGTGGCCGCGGTCTTCTTCTCGTCCTTGTAGTACCCGAGCGGGATGCGGCCCCGGCGGGCGAGCTTGCCGACGACGCCGGCCGCAGCCGGCTGGAGCTCGTCGTCGAGGACGGTGGTCTGGTCGTTCACCGCGAAGCGCGGCACCTCGTTGACCGTCGTCCCCGCCGACGTGATCGACTGGCCCTGACCGCCCGACTCGGACGAGCCGTATCCGTCGACGACGAGGCTCGCGGGCAGCTTCTCGGCCAGCCGGATCTTGATCGACGGCGAGAGAATCGCTCCGCCCGAGAGGATCACGCTGCAGCACGACACGTCGACGGACGTGTCGAGCTCGTCGAGCGCCTCGACGAGCGGACGCGCGAACGCGTCGCCGACGATCACGAGGAAGTTCACCTGCTCGCGGGCGATGAGCTCCCAGAGTCGCTTGGGGTCGAGGTGGCGTTCGGGCGAGATCACGACGCATCCGCCGCTGTACAGCGCGCTGAACGCCATCCAGTGCGCGGTGCCGTGCATGAACGGGCACGCCGGCAGGCAGCGGGTGCGTCCCTCGCGGGCGCGGTCGGCGATCTCCTCGGGACTGGTGATCTCGTTGCCGATCCCGCCTCCGCCGAAGGCCCCGAAGAAGATGTCCTCGGCGCGCCACATGACACCCTTGGGCATGCCGGTCGTGCCGCCCGTGTAGAGGATGTACAGGTCGTCGGAGGAGCGTTCGCCGAAACCGCGCTCCGGTGATGCCGACGCCAGCGCCTTTTCGTACTCGAAGGCACCGACGGTCTCGATGCCGGCGCCCGAGCCGTCCTCCACGGCGACGAAGGCCCCCAGCTGCGGGAGATCACCCCGCACCGCATCGAGCTTCGGCGCGAACTCACGGTGGAACACGATCGCCTTGGCGTCGGAGTCGTCGAGCAGGTACCGGAGCTCCTCCTCGACGTAGCGGTAGTTCACGTTGACGGGGACTGCCCGCAGCTTGAACGCCGCCAGCATCCCTTCGAGGTACTCGGTGCCGTTATAGAGATAGAGAGCGACGTGGTCCCCGGGCCCGATGCCCTGCCCGGCGAGGTGGTGGGCGAGGCGATTCGCCCGCTCGTCCGCCTGGGCGTAGGTCAGGCGCCGGTCGCCGCAGACGAGCGACTCACGCTCGGGAACGGTGTCGACGACTCTCTCCCAGAGGTCGGCCAGGTTGTACTGCATGGGTCGTCGAACCTAGCGGCGGGGCGGCGCGGGAGTGAAGTCACACACCGAGCGTCGAGAGGCCGGCGTCCACTCGCTGCCACGCCCTGGCCGTGAACCGGGCGCGGCGGTCGGGATCGGGGCAGCACTCGTCGGCTTCCTGCCACAGCTCGGTCTCGACCGGGGCGAGAACGCGGCGGATCTCGCCCAGCTCGTCGCCGTCCCGCTCGACGCGCTCGCGCAACGCCGCGAATCTCACCCAGCTCGTCGGGTCGGAGAGCTCAGGGGTGACGGCGGCCGGTGGGAACGCGGGCACGTACACGCTCACGCACGGACTCCCGAGCGCGATCCAGGCCCGGATCGGGGCGTCGCCGTCGATCGGCAGCTCGGCGACCACAGATGCATTCGTGACCTGGTAGTCGCGCACGTGCATGCACACCGTGATGCCGCGCCAGTCGTCGTGCACGTCCGTCGGCGGTGGTGACACATCCGAGGGGTCCGTGCCCGGCGCGCCCCAGGGCCGTTCGCCGTGGTGCCGGAGCGTGGCGACCACGTCGGCGGCGGTGAGCGCGGCGGCGCCGGTGGCGACGCATCGGCGTGTTGCGGCGAGACGGTGATCGGCGACGCCGGTGGGCGCGCCGGGGTTGCGCCAACAGTCGAAGTCGGCACCCGCGGGCACGTCGCCGGACGAGCGCGTCCAGTCGGTGTTGAGCGTGATTCGGTTCGAGATCGCCGCGCCGTCCTCCAGCGGGCGCGCCGCCCAGGTGCGGCCGCTCGTCTCGAGCACCCACGCCCGCCGCGGGTCGGCGACGAGGAACGACGACCAGTACGGGTCGGGCGGATCTTCCTCGCCGCTTCCTCCCTGACCGTGCGCGTCCAGGAGCGCGACCATCACCTCGAGCGCATCGTCCGCAGTCGCACCGCGCTCGAGGCCCAGTCGCACGAGGTCCATGCCGATGAGCGCGGGCTCGACGGGGCGGGGATCGTCGATCGTCCAGATCTTCTCGTTGCCGATGGCGACGCGGCGCTCGTTGACGCCGTGCTCGAATCCCCACAGCCAAGTGGGTCGCGAGCCGAAGAGCGCGAAGGCGCCGGCGTCGTCGATCTCGAGGTACTGCGTGCGCAGCCGTCCGCCGGGGGGACGGGCTGCGTATGCCTCACCCACCTGCCCTTCGGCGACGGGACGGTCGGAGTTCTTCCCGAACAGCGTGCGCCCGCCGCCGATGGCGCACAAGGTGTCGCACATCAGAAGTCGGTCCCACCGTCGACGGGAATGGTCGCGCCCGCGACGAAGCTCACCGCCTCCGAGCACAGGAACACGGCCACCGCGGCGACCTCCTCGGGCAACCCGACACGGCCGATGTCGTTCCCGGCACCGAAGTCGCGGACGATTGCCGCGTACCCCGCCTCGAGCGGCCCTTCCGGCAGCCCGGTCGCGTCGGTCTCTGCGAGGTACTCCTCGACCGCCGGCGACATCACCGTGCCCGGGCAAACCGTGTTCACGAGGATGCCCTCGGGCGCCAGCGCGCGAGCGAGGTTCTTGGACGCGCTCGCAATGGCGGCGTTGGCAGCGGTATGGGCGATGAGACCCGGGCTCTGATGCCGGATCGACGCCTCGGCGAGGTTCACGATGCGGGCGAACGCTGCCTTGCGGAGCAGGGGCAGCGCGGCGCGCACGGTCCGGATCATCGTGAGGACGCCGACGTCGAAGTCCTCGAGCCACTCGTTCTCGGTGAGGTCTTCGAGAGAACCGACGCGCGACGGCCCGGCTGCGTTGATGACGCCGTTCAGCTCGCCCCATCGCTCGTCGAGGAACGTGAACGCCGCTTCGACCTCGCCGGTGTCGAGGAGGTCGCACTGCAGCCCGACCGCGTCCGGTGCGCCGGCAGCGAGGAGCTCGTCCTCCGCTTCGCGCACGTTCGCGTCCTCGCGGCCGAGCACCGCCACCCGGCAGCCCTCGGCGGCGAGGAGGTCGGCGGCGGCGCGCCCCATGCCGCGGGAGCCACCGGCGATGCAGATCGCCCGGTCGTGCAGCCCGAGGTCCATGTCAGGCCGCGAGCTGGCGGGCGAGGTGCGCGGCGCCGAGCGGCTCACCGGTGGCGCGCTCGACGAGGCGGTCCCAGCGCAACGACGCGGCGGGTCGGAACAGGCCATCGACCAGCAGCCGGCCCGCAGCGGGCCGGTCGACGAGACCGCCCGCCCGTGCGTCGAGCGTCGCCTGGAGCTGCGAGGCGACGAGCTCGCCGTAGAGATAGTTCTGGTAATAGACGGGCGCGACGGTGAGGTGGATCTTCGCCGCCCAGTCGGGCTGGTTGCGCCCATCGGGACGGCGAACGCCCTGGAACTGCTCGACGAGGTCCCACCAGCGCGCGTCGTGATCGGCGTCGGGGTCTGCGTACAGACCCCGCTCGAAGTTCGTCATCACGAGTACCCATCGGGCGAACACGAGCAGAGCGGCCCGTCGCGCCTCGGCGAGCCGCGCAGTCAGCGGGTCGACATCCGCTGGGTCGACGCCGGCGACCGTGGTCAGCCAGCGGGGATCGCGCGCGAGTCGACCGAACAGCATCGCGACACCTTCGGTCGTCAGCGCGTGAGCTGGTTCGCGCAGGAGCCAAGGGAGCGAGCCGTCGAGCTCGCGGTCGTAGACGGCGTGCCCGAACTCGTGCAGCATCGTCTCGGTCCACCGCTCGTTCGGCTCGACGTTGCACAGCACCCGCACGTCGCCCTCACGGTCGATGTGGATGCAGAAGGCGTGCTGGCTCTTGCCGTCGCGTGCGTAGAGGTCGCTGCGGGCGAGCACCGGCCGGGTGTCGAGACCGAGACCGTCGTAGCTGCGCACCGTGAGCGCTTCGACATCGGCGTGCTCGAACAGCGGGTCGAGGTCGATGGCGCCGCGGATCGGCGGGTCCTGGAAGAAGGGATCGTCGACGTGCCACGGCCGCAGGTCCCCGGGGTCGCAGCCGAACCGCTCGGCGAGGGCGGCGTCGAGGCGCGCTTTCCATTCGTCGAACGGGGCGGCCGTTGCCCGGTCGACCTCGTCGAGGGTCGCGAACAGGCGCTGCCCGTCGAGCTCGCTCGTGGCGAGGGCGAGGGAGAAGTGGTCGCGGTAGCCGAGCCGCCGGGCGGCGTCGTTGCGGAGACGGGCGAGCTCGCGAACGCGCTCCGCGACCTCGGCGCCGACCTGCTTCGATGCTTCCCACGCCGCCCGGCGCGTCGGCGAGTCGTCGCTCGTTCGGAGCACGTCGGCGATGGCGTTGTCGTCGACGCGTTCGCCGTCGATCTCGCCGCGGAACGTGTTGAACGTCGTCTCGACGGCGACCTCCAGCTCGACGATGCGCCGTCGCAGGTCGGCGTCGATCTGATGCGGGACGAACGCATCGTGGAGCACGTCGAGCTGGCGAGCCACGAGTGGCTCGAACTCGTCCGCCCTTCGGCGCGCCGCCTCGATGGCCCCGAATGCGTCCGGGTCGCCGAGCAGCTCGCGGCGCTCGAGCTCGATGCGCTCCCGGCGGGCCGCCGCTTCGGGTGACGCGCGGGTGCTCGTCTCCCACCACGCCTCCGCCAGCGCGGTTTCGAGCGGCCGGAGCTTTGCTTCGAGGAGGGCGATGAGCCGGTCCGCGTCTGACACGACCGCGGAGTCTACGGGCGGGCCTCCCAGCTTTTCGCGCCCACACCGATCAGGAGCTGGTCGACGCGTGTGATCGGGTCGGGGAGCGCCTGCGCGGCTGCGCTTGCGACCTCGTGGCGAAACTGTGCCCAGTCGGTGTCGCCGAGGGCGTGGCGGAGGTAGCGACCCCAGAAGCTGGTCTCGTAGCCGGGGAGCGCGTCGGCCACGGAGAGGGTCCGGCGGTACGTGCGCGCGTGCACCTCGATGCCCCGCAGACCGCTGCCGGTCATCGCCGCCCGCAGTCGGGCCGGGTCGGCGAACCACGCTTCTCCCGGGATGGCCGCCTCGACCACGTCCGTGGCGGAGTCGAAGTCGACGAAGCGGGCCGCGGTCGACGTCCAGAGCTCGGTGAGCTCGCGTTGCCCGCGGTCGTCGACCGGTTCGTCGCCGGCGGAGCCCCAGGCGGTCGCCCCGAACCGCCCTCCCGGGCGGAGCACCCGCACCATGTCGGCCAGCGCGTCGTCGTAGCGCGGGAAGTGGGATAAGACCAGGTTCCCGACCACGACGTCGAACGTCCTCGCCGCGAACGGCAGGCCCGGCGTCTGCGCGGCCGTGACCCAGGCGGACGTGTGGGCGCGGGCGAGTCGGAGCATCGCAGCCGACGGGTCGACACCGACGACGATCCCGGTCTCGACGCGCTTCGCCGCCGCGACCGCGACGACTCCCGTCCCGGTGCCGACGTCGAGCACGGCGTCGTCGGGTGCAACTGTCACGAGGTCGACGAGGTCGCGGGCGACGGGCTCGAACGCCGGGTGCCACGAACGCTCGTACGCGCCGGCGACTGCGTCGTAGGACTCCCAGCGATGCACCACCGAACGCTAGTTGCAGGAACGTCGAGGGAGGGTGCTCACGTTCCGCGCGAGCGCGAACGCGTAATGCTGCATCGGAGTTGCCGGAGGAAACCGGGTGCTAACTTCCGCGCCTACCGGAAGCGGAGACCGGCGTCGTGTTGCGTCGAGCCTTCAGGTCGCTCGAGCAAGGGGCAGGACAACATGGCAAGACGGCTCGCGGTCGTGCTGGGGGCGGTTGCGGCCGGTGTGATGGCGCTCGGGGCGCTCCTGCCCGCCACCGCGAGCGCGGATGACAGCATCTACTGGTCCAACGAGAAAGCAATGGAGTCGATCCGGTTCGGGCCCTTGACCGGCGACGGTGGCGGCTCCACCCCCGCCCAGACCCTGTTCGATGACGGAGGTGGTCCGTGCGGGCTCGCGGCCGACCCCGCGGCCGGCGAGATCTACTGGGTCAACTGGTTCACGGGTGAGATCCGTGTCGCCAACCTGGACGGTACCGGGACCGCCTCGACCCTGTTCACCGAGTCCGGGAGCAACGTCTGCGGCGTCGCGGTGGATCCGACGGCCGGCAAGATCTACTGGGCCAACTTCAGCACCAACGAGATCCGGGTCGGCGACCTGGACGGTACGGGGACCGCCTCGACCCTGTTCACGGACCCGGGCGGAAGCGCTCCGAGCGGAGTGGCGATCGACCCCGCGAGCAACAAGATCTACTGGACGAACCAGTTCACCGACCAGGTTCGGGTCGGGAACCTGGACGGCTCGGGCACCGCTCAGACCCTGTTCAGCGGCGAGGACAACCCGCTCGGTGTCGCGGCCGATCCGGCGACGGGAAAGATCTACTGGACCGACCTCGGCTCCGGCTTGGTCCGGGTCGGGCCGCTGGGGGGCAGCGGCGTGGGGCCCGCGCAGACGCTGTTCGGCGGCGAGACGCCGAGCGGACCGGCGATCGACCCTCCGACGAACAAGATCTACTGGACCAGCTTTCAGTCCGGCTCGGGGATCCGGGTCGGGAACCTCGACGGCAGCGGCACGGCCTCGACCCTGTTCAACGGCGAGAGCGCATCGCTCTTTGCCGCGCTGCTGAAGGTGCCGGTGAACACCGCACCTCCGCCGATCTCCGGCGGAGACGAGGTGGGGAGCGAGCTCACCTGCCAGAACGGGACGTGGGCGCCCGACCTGCTCGCGTCGTTCCTGTTCCGGGCCCCGGCCGGCTTCGCTTTCCAGTGGCAGTTGAATGGGTCGAACATCGCCACCGGTCCGACGTTCACGCCAGACGTGCCCGGCGACTACACGTGCACCGTGACCGCCACGAACCACGCCGGGTCGACGTCGGCGACGAGCGCAGTGAAGAAGGTCAGTCCGCCGGTCCCACCGAACCCGCCGATCCCGCCGATCCCGCCGATCCCGCAGGGAGCCACAGCCGCGCGGCCTGTCGTCGCGGCGCCGAACTTCACGGGGTAGCCGGGACGCGCGCGCGATGGCGACCGTGTTGCTGCGGGCGCCTCGAGACCGGCGCGACCCTGCTTGCTACTTGAACCAGATGCGCTGGTACGAGCGGCTCTCGGGGTGGAGGAGCAGGCCGACGAGCGCGCCGTCGAACAGCAGCGTGATGATGACCGGGAAGTTGATGACGTCGGAACCGAACACGGCAATGAGCATGACCAGCTGGAGGATGGCGGCGGCGACGGCGACGGGGTACGCCCACTTCCACTCGTTGGCGATGCCGTACCCGCCGATCGCGAGGCCGATGATCGTCGCGAGCCCGAGCAGGAGGCTCGTGGACACGATGCCGAACAGCAGGCCGAACACGGCGTTGATGTAGAGGAGCAGCGTGCCCAGGACGAGGGTCTGAGGCTGCGCCTGGTTCAGGAACTTCCGCTGGTTCACCAGCCCATTCTGGCCCATCGTGAAGCGGCGTGTGCGCCGGGAGCCGTCATCGCGGCGCGACCTCGCGCTCGTACGCCCGGTCCCGGCGATGGGTCGTGAAGCCGAGCGACGCATAGAGGCCGACGGCGGCCTCGTTGTCCCCGTCGACGAAGAGCATCCCCGTCCGGACGCCCCGGTCGGCAAGGGACGCGAGCCCCGCCACGACCAGCGCCCGGCCCAGCCCGGAACCCTGTCGGGACGGGTCGACGCCGATCACGAAGATCTCGCCGAGCTCGGGATCGGCATCGGTCGCGGGATGGATCTTCGTCCAGCAGAACCCGGCCAGCCCCTGGGCGTCGACGGCGACGACGAAGCCCTTCGGGTCGAACCACGGCTCGGCCATGCGGCTGGCGAGCGTCGCTTGCACCCAGCCGCCCTGCTCCGGGTGGCCGGCGAACGCCCGGTTGTTGACCTCCAGCCAGTCGGCGTCGTCCTGCCCCGGCGCGAACGACCGCACTTCGACGCCCGGCGGCCACGCCGGCGCCTCGCGCAGGGGGAGGGCGACGCGCAGCTGGAGCAGGTCCCGCTGATGGTGGAAACCGGCACGGGCCGCCGCCTCGTCGTCGCGCTCGTCGGGCTCGAAGATCCACAGCACCAGCAGGCCGCCGCCTTCGTCGGCGACGTGCGCGACGCCGCGCTCGAGCAAGGCGACCGCCACCCCGGGATCGCGGCGCGCGTCGGGATGCACGACCAGGCCGACGGCCCAGTGCGGCGGGGAGACGTTGTCGCTCCGGTACACGTACGCGAACCCGACCGCCCGGTCGTCCTCGGTGGCGAGCACGCCGGCGGACACGGGTACGAGCGGGCGGTCGAGATCGCGCCAGACGGCTTCGCCGAGTGACGCATGACCGTCGCTCGACCTCGGTGTCGTCGTGCAGCCGGGTGACCGTCACGAGGTCGGCCGGCGTGACGGGCTGCAAGAGACGCGTCTCGATCACCGCCGATCGAGGGTAGTTCCGGCCCGCGATACGTTCGGCCGATGGCGCGGCCGCGGGGAGCGAGGCAACGCGCGGCGGAGGTCGTGCGGCGCCTCGCCGACGACTATCCGGGAACCGCCAAGGACCTCTGCGCGCTGCAGCACGACAACCCGTACCAGCTGCTCGTGGCGACGATCCTCTCCGCGCAGTCGACCGACGAGACCGTCAACAAGGTCACGCCGGCGCTGTTCGAGCGTTACCCGACCCCGGGCGACCTCGCCCACGCGAACCCGGACGAGGTCGAGGCGCTTGTCCACGCGTCGGGTTTCTTCCGCTCGAAGACGAAGAGCCTGATCGGCATGTCGCAGGCGGTGGAGGAGCGATTCGACGGCGAGGTGCCGAGCGACCTCGACGATCTCGACTCCTTACCGGGCGTGGGACGCAAGACGGGCAACGTGGTCCGGTCCGTCGACTTCGGGCTGCCGGGGCTGCCGGTCGACACGCACGTGATGCGCCTGGTCAAACGGTTGAAGCTCACGAATGAGACCGACCCGGTGAAGATCGAGCTCGACCTGAACGGCATCGTGGCGCCGGAGGAGCGCGGCGCGCTGTCGCTGCGCCTCATCCTGCACGGACGGCGGGTGTGCAAGGCGCGCAAGCCGCTCTGCGACGTGTGCGTCCTCAACGACATCTGCCCGTCGGCGTTCAAGGTCTGACCCGGGGTCGGACGACGACCCCGTCTTGGCCATTCTTGCGGGTCGAGCCCGGCAAATGCGATACTCCCTCCTTCTTCGGGCAAACCGTATGAATCGTGCAAAGGAGGGCAGCCCGGATGGGGGGGAGACCGGCGACCCGGCGTCTGCTGGGCGTCGTGACGGCCCTGGCGCTCATCGCTCCGCTGACCGCCGCGATCCGGCTCGACGAGGCGGCGGGGGCACCGACCGGCTACGTCACGATGAGCGACGGCGTGTCGATCGCGGTCAACGTCCGCATGCCCACGAACTTCGTCCCCGGGTTGCGCTACCCAACGGTCTTCGAGATGTCGGGGTACGACGGCGGTTCCGCCAACGGCGGGACGCTCGCCAAAGACGTCGGCGTCCCGCCGGGTACCCCGGTACCCGTGGACGACAGCCGTCAGCTCACCGATTACCTCGATGACGACTACGTGACGGTGCACGCCTCCGTGCGCGGGACGGGCTGCTCGAGCGGCGAGTTCGATCTCTTCTCGTGGCGCGCCGCGCTCGACGGCAAGGAGATCATCGACAACTGGATCCCGAACCAGCCGTGGTCGAACGGGTCGGTGGGCATCCTCGGCCACTCGTACGGCGGCATCACCGGATTCATGGTGGCGGCGACGCAGCCCCAGCACCTGAAGGCGGTCACCGTGTCGGGACTGATCGACGACCTCTACCGCGGGATGGTCTACCCGGGCGGGGTCAGCAACTACGGGTTCCCGCTCATCTGGACGGGCGGGATCCGCACCGCGTACGACGTCGCCGGTGGTCTGCTCCCGGGCCTCGTCCGCCCGCAGCGTCCCGGGGACAGCCCGGACCGCCAGCAGCAGTGCGCCCTGAACACGGCGGGCAAGAGCCGGACCGTCACCAACGACCCCGTGCTCCAAGGGCTGTCCGAAACCGACAACGACTGGTACCGATCGCGCTCGCTCATCACCTACGTCGACAAGATCAACGTCCCGATCCACATCACCGGCGCGTACCAGGACGAGCAGACCGGGCCCCGCGGACAGTCCCATCTGTTCGAGCGCATCGGCGGGGTCCCGAAGCGGCTCATCCTCACCAACGGCGACCACAACACGGAGAGCACCGCCGACTACGGCGTCCCCGACATCCGCAACGACCGCAAGGCGTGGCTCGACCAGTGGGTGCGCGGCGTGAACGGCGGGTTCGGGACCCTGAAGCAGGCGCGCTCGTCGGTCAGCGTCCTGTTCGAGACGCACAAGGAGACGCAGGTCGACGAAGAGACGCAGGCCGAGAAGGAGGTGCTCGTCCCGAACGGACGCAAGGACGCCAAGACCTTCCCGTTGCCCGACACCAAGTGGACGGACTGGTACCTCCACGGCGACGGCTCATTGACGACGGACGCGCCGACGGGGGCGGAGCCGTCGCAGCCGTACGTCACCGGCACGAAGCGGCAGTTCTGGTCGTACCAGGCCGGCGGCGACGTCGGGCCTCCGGTGACGACGGCGGCCGGCCCCGACGAGCTGACCTACCGAGGTGATCCCGTCGCGACCGACACCGCCATCGCAGGCCCGATCACCGCGACCCTGTTCGTGCAGAGCACCGCGCCCGACACCGAGCTGTTCGTCGAGCTCGTCGACGAGGCGCCCGACGGGAGCCGCACGTACCTGCAGCGCGGCGTGCTGCGCGCCAGCCATCGCGCCGTGGACGACGCACAGAGCGACCACACGCCCGACGGGCGCATCTACCGGCCGTACCGTCCGCATACGAACCCGACGAACATCACGCCGGGCCAGACCTACGAGTACCTGGTGGAGGTGTGGCCGGTCGGGCACGTGTTCCGGGCTGGGCACCGCATCTCGGTGAAGGTGCACACGCCGCCGTTCGTCGACAGCTTCTACGCCTACGTGCCCCGCAGCGTGCCGGGCGTCAACACCGTCCTGCAGGGCCCGGAGACGCCGTCGCGGATCATGCTTCCGATGGTGCCGTTGACCGGCGTGCAGCTGGGCCCGCCACTGCCGTGCGGTGCGCAGGAAGCCGTGCGCTGCGTCGCGCAACCCGGCTGAGGCAGCCTCACGCCGCTTAGCATCCTTGGCGTGGACATCCAGATCCGCGACGGCGGCTGCGCCGCGGGACGAGGAGGCCGAGGAGGGTCTTCGCGCTCTGCAGCGAGGCCTTCACGAGCCCGCCGGAGCGAGAGGAGCCGTGGCGGGGGTCCAAGCGCATGGCCGACTTCCTGTGCGCGTGGAGCGGCCAGGAGCTCGTCGGCACGACCGAGGTCATGCCCTGGGGTCAGTTCTTCGGCGGTCGCTCCGTCCCGATGGGGGCGGTGGCGTCGGTCGCCGTGCGGCCCGACCAGCGGGGGCGGGGGATCGCGCCCCGCTTGCTCGCCCGCTCCGTCGAACGGATGCACGAGCAGGGTCTCGTGATCAGCACGCTGCACCCGGCGACGACACGCTTCTACCGCGGGCTCGGCTGGGAGATCGGAGGCGAGTTCGGCGTGAGGCGGGTCCCGACCGCGTCCCTCGCCGCGCTGCCACCGGGTGAGCCCGAGTGCCTCCGGCCGGGCCGGGAGCCGGACTTCGATGCCGTGCGCGAGTGCTACGAGCGCGTCGCGCCGTCCATCAACGGGGCCGTCGATCGCGACGACGTGCGGTGGCGCGCCGACCGAACCGCGCTCGGTCGTCCGCATCGGTACCTCTACGTCTACGACGCCGACGACCAGATCGACGGCTACGTCGTGTACGACCAGCACCAGACGCGCAGCCAGTGGGGCTTCGGCATCACGGTCCACGAGCTCGTCGCCGCCGACGCCCGCGCCGCGGTCACGCTCTGGCGACACGTCGGATCTCACGTGGCCCAGGTCGACAAGGTCACCGTGCTCGCGATGCCGCTCGACGTTCTGACGCTCCTGCTGTCCGAACAGGTCGTCGAGCTGGTCACCGCCAACCACTGGATGACTCGGATCGTCGACGCCGCCGGCGCCGTTGCCGCGCGCGGTTACCCGCCGGACGTCCGCGCCGAAGTGCACCTTCAGCTCGCCGACCGGCTCGCGCCGTGGAACGACGGCCGCTTCGTGCTCCGGGTCGAGGGCGGCGAGGGCAAGTTGAGTCCCGGGGGCACGGGCGACGTCCACCTCTCGGTCAACGCGTCTGGCGTCGCTCTACACGGGCTGGACCACAGCACCCTTGCTCGCCGCGGCCGGGCTCGTGCACCACGCCGGTTCGCGCGAGCTCACCGCCCTGGACGCCGCCTTCGCCGGTCCTCGTCCCTATCTGTTCGACAACTACTGAGCGCGGACGTGCAGTGCCAGCACTGCGAAGTCGTCGTCGAGCTCGAAGTCGCCCGTGAGCTCGGACACGACCCGCGTGCACCCGCGGTGCGGTGATCCAGCCGTCACCGCGTTGCGAAGGCGCTCGAGGCCGACGTCGATGTGCTCGCCGCGTCGCTCCACGACGCCGTCCGTGAAGAAGTAGACCGTCGACCCCTCGGGGAGCGCCACGTCGACCGCGTGCCGTTGCAGGGCGGCGCCACTGCCGATCGGCGGATCGGCCTCCGCCTCGATCATGTTGGCTTCTCCCTCGGGAGGCGCGACGAAGGGGAGCGGATGCCCGGCCGCGGAGCACATCATGTGGCGGCGTTCCGGGTCGATGACCGCGTACAGGACCGTCGCCATCTCGTCTGCCTCGAAGTGCGACACCATCTCGTCGAGTCGCGTCAGGACGACTGCAGGATCGTTCGAGTCGAAGGCGTAGGCACGGAGCGCATTGCGGAGACGCCCCATGACGATCGCCGACCGGAGACCGTGCCCGACGACGTCGCCGATGGCTGCGCCCAGATGACCCGTCGGGAGCTCGAAGACGTCGTACCAGTCACCGCCGACGAGCCGGGCATGGCCAGGCATGTAGCGCGCCGCGATCTCCAAGCCGCTGACGTCGGGAAGGCGCGGGAGGAGACTCCGTTGCAGGGCGGTCGCGACCGCGCGCTCCTGCTTGAGGAGCCCTGAGTTGATCGCGAGCGCCGCCCGGTCGGCCACGAGCTGCAGAAGCTCGGCGTCGTCGTCGGAGAACGTTCTCGATCCGAGCGTGCCGACGTGCAACACACCGATCGTGGCACCGTCGGCGATGAGGGGTACCCCCAGCAACGAATGAATGCCGAGCTCCAGGAGGATCGGATTGCGAACGTTCGTGTGATCCACGCTCTCGAGGATCACCGCCCTTCGTTCGGCAGCCACACGACCGGCGAAGCCCTGACCGATCGGGATTCGAATGCCGCCGCGAACTTCTTCCTCGATGCCTTTCGCGGCGGTCGCGACCATCTCCCGCGAAGCACGGTCGATCAGGAGGATCGCGGCGGTGTCGGCCTCGAGGATCTCCCGCGCCCGCTCCAACAGGGTGTCGAGGAGCTCGTCGATCTCGAGGTGCGCGAGCGAGGCGTCGGTGACGGATTGGATCCGCCGGAGCTGCTCGATGTTCTGGGCAACGTCGACCTCGACGTCGACCTCGGGTGACTCGATGTGGGACGTCATAGCAGGCGGTCGCTCACCGGTCGGCTCCCTGCTCCCCGGTCGGAACCCCGCGAGCAATCGATGATGGGCCCGCCGCCTGCTTGACGGGAAGGTGTACAGCCTATGCGGCGAATCGGCCGGTCACGAACGGGCGAGGTCGTCGAGCGCGGAGATCGCCTTGTCGACCGAGCGTCGCGCGTTGATGAGCGTGCGCTCGGCCGCGTACAGGTCGGACGCGATCTGCGAGTCGGGCGTGTCCTCGTAGCGGTCGGCGACGGCCTCGACTCGGCGTGCGAGGTCCTCGAGCTGCGATCGAACCGTGGACAGCTCGGCGAGGTCCGACGACGCGGGCACGCGCCCAGCCTTCACGCGTTCACCGGGGACGGGCAATTCGGGCAGTCCGGGCGAAGTCGATGGTTACGATGTCCTCGTTCCCCGATGCTCTCCCGACTCGATCTTCGCGGCGCGGACGCCAATGTCGGCGACCTGGTCGCGCGCGCGGCGGAGGACGGATCTGCCGTCGACACGGTCCGCGAGATCATCGCCGACGTGCGGGCGCAAGGTGACGACGCACTCCGACGGCTGACCGAGCGCTTCGACGGTCCTCGGATCGACGACTTCCGCGTGCCCGGCGCCGAGCTCCAGGCCGCGCTCGACGACGCGACGCCCGAGTTTCGTGCCGCGCTCGACTACGCGCGCGACGCGATCATCGCCTACCACGAGGCCCAGCTCGGCGACGACGTGAGGGTCGAGCGCGATGGGGTGCTCCTCCGCGAGCTCGTCGTGCCGGTCGGCCGAGCCGGGTTGTACGTGCCGGGTGGTCGCGCCGCGTACCCGTCGACCGTGCTGATGACCGCGATCCCGGCGCGGGTCGCGGGTGTCCCCGAGATCGCGCTCTGTGTCCCGCCCGACCGCAATGGCAGGGTGCCGGCGGCGACACTGGCCGCGGCCGCGCTCGTCGGGGTGGACGAGGTGTACCGGGTCGGTGGCGCCCAGGCGATCGCCGCCCTTGCGTTCGGTACCGAGACCATCCCGCCCGTCGACGTGGTCGTCGGTCCGGGGAACGTCTACGTGGCACTGGCCAAGCGCGAGGTCGCGGGCGTCGTCGGCATCGAGTCGCTGTCGGGCCCGTCGGAGCTGGTCGTGGTGGCCGACCGCACCGCCGAACCCGAGCTCGTCGCGGCCGACCTCCTCGCCCAGGCCGAGCACGGGCCGGACGGCGCCGCGATCCTCGTGACGTGGGACGAGGGCGTCGCCGACGCCGTCGACGTCGCCGCCGGTGCGCTCCTGGCCGACGCGCCCCGCCGGGCCGAGATCGAGGCGACGATGTCCTCCGGTGGGAGGGCGGTCCTCGTCGACGGACCGGACGAGGCGCTCGAGGTGGCCAACACGATCGCGCCCGAGCACCTCGAGCTCATGACCGCCGACCCCGAGGACCTGGTCGGACGGGTACGCAACGCCGGCGCCGTGTTTTGCGGCCCGTGGTCGCCGGCGGCGGTCGGTGACTACGTCGCCGGCGTCAACCACGTGCTCCCGACCGCGCGCACGGCACGGTTCGCGAGCGCACTCCGGGTCGACACCTTCCGCAAGCACGTCCACGTCGTCACCTTCGATCAGGAGGCGCTGGCGCGCGTCACGCCCCACGTGCAGGCGTTCGCGGACATGGAAGGCCTCGACGCGCACGGACGGTCCGTCGCGCTCCGGGGTGCGCAGTGATGAGCGACCGCCTGTTGCCGCGCCACGACCTGCAAGGGCTCGACGGCTACCACTCGCCGCAGCTCGACGTCCCCGTGCGGCTGAACACGAACGAGAGCCCGTACTCGCCGCCGGCGGCGTTCGTCGACGCCTGGTTGGAGGCGCTGCGCGCCGCGCCGCTCAACCGGTACCCGGATCGGGCCGCCCACGAGCTGCGCGCGGCGCTGGCGGCCCAGCTCGGCCAGCCCGTCGAGCGGCTGTTCTGCGCCAACGGATCGAACGAGGTGCTCCAGACCCTGCTGCTCACGTTCGGCGGGGCGGGCCGCACCGCGGCAGTGTTCGAGCCCACGTACGCCCTGCACTCGCACATCGCCCGCATCACCGGCACGTCGGTCGTCGTGGGGGAGCGGACCGCCGACTTCACTGTCGACCCGGCGGCCGCGTGCGCGCTCGTCACCGAGCAGCGTCCTGCGGTCGTGTTCCTGTGCAGCCCGAACAACCCCACTGGGACGGTCGAGCCGACGGGAACCGTCGAGGCGCTCCTCGACGCGTCGGACGCGCTCGTCGTCGTCGACGAGGCCTACGGCGAGTTCGCCGACCGCAGCGCGATCGACCTCGTCACCGACGACCGGCCGCTGATCGTCTCGCGCACGTACTCGAAGGTCTGGTCGATGGCCGCGCTGCGGCTGGGCTTCTGCGTCGCTCCGCCGTGGGTGGTCGAAGAGCTCGAGAAGGTCGTGCTGCCGTACCACCTGGCGGTGCCGACGCAGCTCGCAGGCGTGCTCGCCCTCCGCTACGGGCGCGAGATGGACGACCGGGTGGCGCTCCTCGTGCGCGAGCGTGAGCGCCTCCAGGCCGAGCTCGACGCCGTCGACGGGATCACGGCGTTCCCGTCGGGCGCCAACTTCGTGCTGCTGCGTGTGCACGGCGACGGCCACGCGCTCTGGCAGCGGATCGTCGACCGCGGCGTCCTCGTGCGGGACTTTTCGCGCTGGCCCCAGCTCGACGAGTGCCTGCGGGTCACGGTCGGCACCCCCGAGGAGAACGACGCCTTCCTCGCCGCGCTGCGCGAGGCTGTCGAGGAGGTGAGAGTCGCATGAGCCGGTCGTCGCAGCAGCACCGTGAGACCAAGGAGACCAAGATCGACCTCGCGCTCGACGTCGACGGGTCGGGGAAGGCGAGCGCGTCGACCGGGATCCCGTTCTTCGACCACATGCTCGAGCAGCTCGGGAAGCACGGCGGGTGGGACCTCCGCATCGACGCCGAGGGCGACCTCGAGATCGACACGCACCACACCATCGAGGACGTCGGGATCGTTCTCGGCACCACGTTCAAGGAGGCACTCGGCGACAAGGCGGGCGTGCGCCGGTTCGCCAGCGCGGTCGTGCCGCTCGACGAGGCGCTCGTGCAGGTCGCGCTGGACCTGTCCGGCCGGCCGTTCCTCGTCTACGAGGTGGACCCGAAGTCGGAATGGATCGGCACGTTCGACCCGCAGTTGGCCGAGGAGTTCTGGCGCGCGTTCGCGTTCGCGTCCGGTATCACGCTCCACATGCGCTCCCTCTCGGGCAAGAACGGCCACCACGTCATCGAGGCGTCGTTCAAGGGCGTCGCCCGCAGCCTGCGCGACGCGGTGACGATCGAAGGCACCGGCGTTCCGTCGACGAAGGGCGCCCTGTAGCGGGTGCCGTTCGACCTGTACCCCTCCATCGACCTGCGCGACGGTCGGGTCGTCCGGCTCCGCCAAGGCAACTTCGCCGCCGAGACCGTCTACGGAGACGACCCGGTACGCGTGGCGCAGACGTTCGCGGCGGCGGGCACGACGTGGATCCACGTCGTCGACCTCGACGCCGCTCGCACCGGCGAGCGCGTCAACCTCGGCGTCGTCGAGGCGATCTGCGCCGCCGTTTCCTGTCGCGTCCAAGCGAGCGGCGGCGTCCGGACCGTCGGCGCCGGCGGTGATCTCCTTGCGGCCGGTGCCGCACGCGTTGTCGTGGGCACGGGCGCGATCGAGCGCCCCGAGCTGGTAGAGGAGCTCGCGACGCTGCACCCGGGCAAGGTCGCGGTCGGCCTCGACGCCCGCGGCCGCGCCGTCGCCGTGCGGGGCTGGATCGACTCGACCGGCGAGGACCTCCTCGACGTCGCCGGCCAGCTCGAGTCCACTGGCGCGTCGGCTCTTGTCGTCACCGAGATCGGCCGTGACGGCACGATGACGGGGCCCGCGCTCGACCAGCTCGGGTCCGTGCTCGAAGTCACGACCCTCCCCGTGATCGCGAGCGGCGGCGTCGGCGCGCTCGAGGACCTCGTCGCACTGCGCGGGCTGCAGGTCGGTGGGCGGACGCTGGCCGGCGCGATCGTCGGGCGCGCGATCTACGAGGGCCGATTCGGCGTCGACGAGGCGCTCACCGCTGTCGGCTGACCCCGTGTCGTCTGCGACCGGGTCGGGTACCGTCGGCGCGGACGGCGTCAGCCGGCGCCGCGGCGGCGCGAAGGGGGACGCATGAGCGAGGCGAACGGGGTGGTCGACGAAGGGTTCCTGCGGCGGTACCGGCAGCTCCTGGATGCCGAGGACACCGCCTTCGACGAGCTCGAGCACGCCTACGAGGACGGGGACCGGGCTCACTACGACCACGATTTCGCCGAATGGCAGTCGATCCTCCATCGCCGCATGACGTTCCTCGAGCGCCACGGCCTCGCTCCGCTCGACTCCGGGTTGCCCACCCGGGCCTGACCAACCGGCGCCCCCGGAGGGCGCCCGTTGCCCCTCCGACGCGTTCGCAGTGATTCAGCTCCGGCGCCGCCTTGACAGCTTGCGTAAGTATCCGCTTACAGTATGGGCATGGAAGCCGCCGCCCGGGCGCTGGGCGAGCCCCGACGCCGTGACATCCTCCGTCTCGTCCGGGACGACGAGTTGAGCGCCGGTGCGATCGCGTCGCACTTCGACGTGTCCCGTCCCGCGATCTCGCAGCACCTCCGGGTCCTGAAGGACGCGGGGCTCCTCGACGAGCGGCGTGACGGAACCCGGCGCCTGTACCGAGTCCGCCCGGAAGGGTTCGCCGAGCTTCGCGAGTTCCTCGACGACTTCTGGGGCGAGGGTCTGGCGCGTCTCAAGTCGGCGGCGGAGGCGGACCACCGGGCCGAGCGCGCCAAGCGCCGAGGAGGTCGCCGTGGCCCTCGATGAGGAGCGGATCCCGCTCGAGCGCGACGTCCGCATCGATGCGCCGCCCGAGGTCGTCTTCAAGTTCTTCGTCGAGCCCGAGCACCTCGTGCGTTGGATGGGCGTCGAGGCGAGGCTCGACCCCCGTCCCGGCGGCATCTACCGGGTGAACGTGACCGGGCAGGAGGTCGCACGCGGAGAGTACGTCGAGGTTTCACCCAACGAGCGGGTCGTGTTCACGTGGGGCTGGGAAGGTGAGGGCAACCCGGTGCGACCCGGCGCGAGCACGGTCGAGATCACGCTCGTTCCCGACGGGGCCGCGACGAAGGTCCTCCTCCGGCACCACGGGCTGCCCGGCGACCCCGGGGACCGGCACGCCGAGGGGTGGGAGCACTACCTGGGCCGGCTCTCGGTGGCCGCCGGCGGCGGTGACGCCGGCCCCGATCCGTGGGCGCAATCCGCGGGCCGGGAATCGATGTAACAGAGGCAAGACCCGACAGACAGGAGCACACTAATGGGGAACCCCGTCGTCCACTTCGAGATCGGCGTCCAGGACGAGGCGGCCGCGAGCAAGTTCTACGGCGACCTGTTCGGCTGGAAGATCAACTCCGACAACCCGGCCAACTACGGGATGGTCGACACCGACAGTGGTGGTGAGGGCGTCGGCGGCGGCATCGCGAAGCCGCCCGAGGGCGGCCCCTACACGACGTTCTACGTGAACGTGTCGGACGTGCAGGCCAAGCTCAGCGAGGCCGAGAAGCTCGGCGCCAAGACGGTCATGCCGCCGATGCAGGTTCCGGACGGCCCGGAGATCGCGATGTTCTCCGACCCCGACGGGAACGTCGTCGGCCTGGCCAAGATGTAGGTCACGCGCTCGGGGCGGGCGCGAGCCGGTCCACATAGCCGGCCGCGATCTCGACCAACCGGTCGGTGCGCCCGACGAAGTAGTGCGATGCCCCGCCGACGACGTGCACGTCGGTGTTGGCCCAGCGTTCGGCGAGCTCCGTGACCTCGGCCGGGTCGCGGTACTCGTCGTGCTGGGCCAGGGCGAGGAGCTTGGGCCGCGGATCGGCGGCCAGCCCGTCGACGTCGTGCACCGCGACGAACGGCGGCGCGATCGCCAGCCATGCATTCACGCTCGCGTCGCGCACGGAGAGCGCCATGTCGGCGCCGAACGACCAGCCGGTCAGGATCAACGGAACTTCGGGTGCGAGGCGCTCCGACAGCGCCGACACCGCAGTCTCGGCGTCCACGCGCTCGAGGTTCCCGAAGTCGTGCGTGCCCTCGCTGCCCTCGACGCCGCGAAAGTTGAAGCGCAGACACGCGACATCTCTCGAAGGGAGGGCGTCGAACAGTGCGCTGATCACGATCGACCGCATCGTGCCGCCGTACTGCGGATGCGGATGGCAGAGCACGACACCACAGCGTGCCTCCGCCGCCGGCGTCGACGACTCCGCCTCGAGGGTCACGCCGTCGGCGGTCTTCAACTCGAGCGGCTCGATCATCCGCGCAGCGTACGCTGCCGACTCCATGACGCGGACATTCGACTTCGACCGCGAGACGGCCGTAGAGCCACTCGGCGACGGGCGTTACGAGAGCCGTCTCGACCGCGCGTGGTGGGTGCACCGCGGACCGAACGGCGGCTACCTCGCGGCGATCGTCCTGCGGGCGCTCACCGAGATGGTGGGCGATCCGGGGCGGTCACCGCGCTCGCTGACGGTGCACTACGCCGCCCCGCCGGTCGAGGGCGCGCTCGAGATCGCGACGACCATCGAGCGCGCCGGCCGGTCGCTCACGTCGTGCTCGGCGCGGCTCTCCCAGGACGGGAAGCTCATCGGACTGGCCCTCGCCGCGTTCTCGCAGGCGCGACCAGGCCCCGAGTTCGCCGACCTGCGGCCACCCGTCGCGCCGCCGGCGGAGGAGAGCCCCGTGATCGACCCGCCCGCCGACGATCCGATGATTCCCGACATCGCGTTCCGGTGGGAGAACCGGATGGTGCGCGGTGGCTTCCCGCTGGAAGCCACCGGTGAGGCGGTCATCTCGCGTTGGATCCGGCTGCCGGAGGGCCGGGTGGTGGACGCGCCGGTGGCGGCGGCGATCACCGACGCGGTCATCCCCGCGGTCTTCGGGCGGATCGAGGAGCAGATCGTCGTGCCGACGGTGGACCTCACCATCCACTTCCGCTCGTCGTTGCCGCTTCCGGACGCCGAGCCCGACGACTACGTGCTCGCCGAGTTCCGCACGAAAGTCGCCGCCGAGGGCTTCCTCGAAGAAGACGGCGAGCTCTGGAGCCGGGACGGCGTGCTCCTCGCCCAGAGCCGCCAGCTCGCTGCAATCCTGCCGATGCCCGGCTAGGCCCTACGACGAGGCGACGCCGAGCTGGTCGAGCAGGAAGGCGAGCACGAGGGCCTCGTCCCGCCACGCGTCGTACCGGCCCGACGGTCCGCCGTGGCCGGCGCCCATCTCTGTCTTGAGCAGCAACGGGTTGTCGTCGGTCTTCATCGTCCGCAGCTTGGCGACCCACTTCGCAGGCTCCCAGTACGAGACGCGCGGGTCGTTCAGGCCGCCGGTGACGAGCAGCGCGGGATAGTCCTTCGCCTCGACGTTGTCGTACGGGGCGTACGACTTCATCACCTTGTAGGTCTCGGGATCGGCGACGGGATTGCCCCACTCCTCCCATTCCGTGACGGTCAGCGGCAACGTCTCGTCCAGGATCGTCGTGAGGCTGTCGACGAACGGCACCTCGGCCACGATGGCGCGGAACAGATCTGGTCGGAGGTTCGCCACCGCGCCCATCAGCAAGCCGCCGGCGCTCCCGCCCCGCGCTGCCAAGCGGTCGGCGGCCGCGTATCCCTCGGCGATCAGGTGCTCCGCGCACGCGACGAAGTCCGTGAACGTGTTCGGCTTGCGCTCGAGCTTCCCGTCCTCGTACCAGCGCCGGCCGAGCTCGCCGCCGCCGCGGATGTGCGCGATCGCGAAGACGACGCCGCGTTCGAGGAGGCTCACCCTCGCGGCAGAGAACGACGGGTCGATCGAGATCTCGTACGAGCCGTAGCCGTACAGCAGGCCGGGCGCAGTGCCGTCGTGGGGAAGCCCGCGGCGGTGGACGACCGAGATGGGCACGCGGACACCGTCCGGCGCCGTTGCCCAGAGGCGGCGCGATTCGAACGCGTCCGGGTCGTAGCCGGGGACGGGTTGCCGCTTGACGAGCGTCCGCTCCCGGGCTTCGAGGTCGTAGTCGTAGCTGGAGACGGGGGAGACGAGCGACGTGTACTCGAAGCGCAGCGAGCGGGTGTCGAACTCTGCGTTGGCGCCGACGCCGGCCGAGTACACGGGATCGGGCATCGCGACGACGTGCGACTCGTCGTCGGCGAGCCGCCGGACGACGATCCGCTCCAGCCCTTCGGCCCGTTCCGAGAGCACCAGATGGCCCGCGAACGCGTCGACGTCCTCGAGCCTGACGTCGGCTCGGTGCGGGACGACCTCGCGCCAGTGTTCGCGTCCCGGGAGGTCGACCGGGGTGACCATGAGCTTGAAGTTCTCCGCCCCGTCGTCGTTCGTGACCACGAAGAAGCGGTCGCCGTGCTCGGGCGACGCATGGTGCTCGACGTCGTACTCGACGCCCTCCCGGCGCGGCTCGACGACCCGCGGCGCGCGGTCCGGATCGTCGGCGTCGACGACCCACGCCTCGCTCGTGATCTTGGACCCGAGGCCGACGATGATGTACCGCCCGGTCCGGGTACGTCCGACGCCTGCGTAGAAGCGCTCGTCGTCCTCCTGGTACACGAGGTCGTCGTCGGCGGCGGGAGTGCCGAGCCGGTGGCGCCAGACCTGCCACGGGCGCATCGCGGCATCGGGCCGCACGTAGAAGCACGTGCGGTCGTCGTTCGCCCACGCGAGGCCGTAGTACACGTCCGGGATCACGTCGGGGAGGTCGTCGCCCGTCGTGAGGTCGCGGAAGCGGAGCTCGTAGCGCTCACCGCCCGTGACGTCGACCGAGTACGCGAGTCGCGTGTGGTCGGGGCTGACGGCGAAGCCGCCGAGGGCGAAGTAGTCGTGACCCTCGGCGAGGGCGTTCTGGTCGACGAGCACCTCTTCGCCGGGAGGCGAGCCCGGTGTCGCGAACGGATCCGGCAGCCCCGGCGCACCCGCCGGGCGCCGGCACTGGATGCCGTACTGCCGGCCTTCGATCGTGCGGCTGAAGTACTCGTACGGTCCCTTCCGCACCGGCGCGGACGCGTCGGTCTCCTGGACGCGGCTCTTGATCTCCTCGAACAGCTGCTGTTGCAGCTTCTCGGTCGGTGCCATCACGTCGCGCGTGTACGTGTTCTCGGCTTCGAGGTACCGCCGGACCTCGGGGTCGTCGCGGTCGCGCAGCCAGAACCAGTCGTCGACACGCTCGTCGCCGTGCGCGCGGAGGACGGTCGGGCGACGAGGTGCGGCCGGGGGCGTGCCGCTCACGACGGAGGCACGTCGCGCAGGCTGTTCGCGGTCTCGATGCCGAAGGCCGGAACGGTCGTGGGATCGAGCAGACCGACCTGTACCAGCACGGACGCCTGGTCCCACCAGATGTGCTCGTGGGCGATCTTGCCGTCGCGCATGGCGACGACAGCCACCGTCGGGATCTCGACGGGGCGGCCCGTCGGTGTGATCCCGGGCAGGACCCACGGCATCTCGCGGTCGTGCGTGAACGTCAGGATGACTTCTTCGGCGATCTGGTCGGCGCCCACGGTGAGCGACACCGACTCGATGGCGGCGTCGTCGGGCATCGTGCCGACGAAGTTGTCGCGGTAGTAGCGCCGCATCCCTTCCTGGCCGCGTCCCCCGCACATCGTCGGGATGTTCCAGAGGTACGGATCATCGACCATCGTGCTGAGCGCGCCTTCGACGTCACGGAGCTCGAACTCGTACCGACAATGCGACGCCCACAGCGCCTTCATCTCATCCGGGGTCATGCTGTCATCCTAAAGCCGGCCGGAACCGGCGAACCCTACGGCTACGCTCGCTCACCGATGCCGAGCGCAACGCCGATCGTCGCCGCCGAGGAGGAGCTCGCCGCCGTCGCCTTCGATGCCGACGGGCTCGTTCCCGCGATCGTCCAGGAAGAGGAAACAGGCCGAGTGCTCATGCTCGCCTGGATGGACGCCGAAGCGCTCCACCGCACCCTCGACGAGGGCCGCACCTGGTTCTGGAGCCGGAGCCGCAAGGAGCACTGGCGCAAGGGCGACACGTCGGGCGACCGCCAGTGGGTACGCGCCGCGTACTACGACTGCGACATGGACACGCTGCTGTTCGTGGTCGAACAGGAAGGCCGGGGCGCCTGTCACACCGGCGAGCGGACGTGCTTCTTTCGCGCGTTCGGGAGCGGGGCGAACCCGGGCAAGGTGTGAGCAGTCCGACGCGCGACGAATTCGTCGCGCTGGCACGGGACTACACGGTCGTGCCGGTGTGGCGCGAGGTGTTGGCCGACCTCGAGACGCCTGTGTCGGCGTTCGCGAAGCTCGTCGGCAACCGCCCGGGGTTCTTGCTCGAGTCGGTCGAGCACGGGGAGCACTGGGGTCGGTTCTCGTTCATCGGACGGGATCCCGCCCTCACACTCATCGCGCGGGGTCGCGAGGTCGAGATCACCGGAGACGCCGCCGCACCCGGATTGCCCCGCGACGAAGGCATGCTCGCGGCGCTCGACACTCTCCTGTCCTGGTACCGGGCGCCGACGTTGCCCGAGCTCCCGCCGTTCCACGGTGGGCTCGTCGGCTACCTCGGCTACGACATCGTGCGGGAGATCGAGCGTCTTCCCGAGGTCCCGGCCGACGACCTCGGGTACCCGGACGCCGTCTTGTCGCTGACGGGCCACGTCACCGCGTTCGATCACTTCCGCCAGCGTCTGTACCTGGTCGAGAACGTGTTCGTGGAGCCGGGCACGAGCGCCGACGACGCCGGCCTCGCCTACGACCGCGCGCAGTCGCGGCTCGATGCCAGCGTCGAGGAGCTCGCCCGGCCGCTGCCGTACGTCCCGTCGGCGCCCCCGCCGGAACAGGTCGATGAGCTGCCCGCGTTCAGGTCGACGATGCCCGGGGGTCTCTTCCAGGCGGCGGTCGAGGCGGCACGCGAGTACATCTTCGCCGGCGACATCTTCGAGATCATCCTGGCGCAGCGCTTCGATCTCGACGGCGATTTCGATCCGTTCGACGTGTACCGGGTGCTGCGCCAGATCAACCCGTCGCCGTACATGTATTTCCTCGCGCACCCGGAAGCGACAGTCGTCGGTTCGTCGCCGGAGGCGCTCGTCAAGCTCGTCGACGGTCGTGTGATCAGCCGTCCCATTGCGGGGACGCGTTGGCGGGGGAGGACCGACGAGCACGACCGCCGCATGGCCGCCGAGCTGATCGAGGACCCGAAGGAACGGGCGGAGCACATCATGCTCGTCGACCTGGCCCGCAACGACGTGGGGCGTGTCGTGCAGTACGGGACCGAGCGGGTCGACGAGCTCATGACGCTCGAGCGCTACTCGCACGTCATGCACATGACGAGCCAGGTGTCGGGTGAGCTCGCGGACGGCAAGACCGCGGTGGACGTGCTCCGCGCCACGTTCCCGGCCGGGACCGTGAGCGGCGCGCCCAAGGTGCGGGCCATGGAGATCATCGACGAGCTCGAGCCGCGCAAGCGCGGGCCGTACGCCGGCGTCGTCGGGTACTTCGACTTCTCCGGTAACCTCGACACCGCGATCACCATCCGGACGATGCTGTGGCGCGACGGACGGGCGAGCGTCGCGGCGGGGGCCGGCGTCGTGGCCGACTCCCGCCCCGACGACGAAGACCTGGAATGCCACAACAAGGCGCGGGCGTTGCTCACGGCGGCGGCCGCCGCGCGGCGGCTCGCGTCCCTCGAGACCGGGAGCGGGATGCCATGACCATCAGCGACGAACTGGAGGCTCTCCGGACGGCCGCAGGGGTCGTCGACCGGTCCGACCGAGGCGCGGTGCTCGTGACCGGCCCGGACGCATGGTCGTACCTTCAGAGCCTGGTGTCGGCCGACCTCGACGTGATCGGCGACGGCGGCGGCGCGCACTCCTTGCTGCTCACTCCCCAGGGCAAGCTCGACGTGGACTTCCGCCTCCTGCGGGTGGGAGACGAGGTCTGGCTGGACTGCGATCCGGGGTTCGGCGAGCAGCTGGCGGCCTCGCTGCTCCGCTTCCGCATCCGGGTCGACTGCGACGTGACCGACCGCAGCGGACGCTGGGGATCGCTGGCGATCCGCGGGCCCGACGCGGTCACGGCCGCCGAGGCTCTGGGCGTCGAGCTACCGGCTGCAGTCCATGCGCACGTCCCGTTCGAGGACGCGGTCGTCGTCCGGGCGCCGTGGCCCGGTGGGGACGGCGTCGACGTCGTCGGTCCACCTGCGAACGTCGCCCAGGCCGCCGACCGGCTGTCGGACAACGGCGTGCCGCGCTGCAGCGCCGAGGCGTACGAGGCGGCGCGCATCGAGGCCGGCGTCCCGCGGCAGGGGTTCGACCTGGACGAGAAGACCATCCCGCAGGAAGCGTTCCTGGAGCGCGACGCCGTCTCGTTCACGAAGGGCTGTTTCCTCGGCCAGGAGCTCGTGTGCCGGATCGATACGCGCGGTCGGGTGAACCGCTATCTGCGACGGCTCACGACGTTCGAGGACGGTCGCCCTCCGCGCGGCGCCGAGATCGTCACGGACGACAAGGTCGTCGGCACCGTGACGAGCACCGGTCCGGACTCCGCGCTTGGATACGTGCGTCACGAGGTGGAACCGCCGGTTCGAGTCGAGCTGCGCTGGAGCGGCGGCGCCGGGCGTGCGGTCGTCGAGGCGCTCCCCGCATCCGCGTGAGCACCGACGCCGTCGCGACGACGCTGTTCGTGCTGGGTTACCCGACGGCAATCGTCGTGATCCTGCGCTTCGTGCCCGTCGTGCGCGAGCGCCGGCTGAAGTGGCTCGTCGCGCACGATCTCGCGGTGGCGGCGATCGTCGCCGGCTGGGCGCTCAAGGACGACGCCCGCGCCGTCGCGGTCAACGGCATCCTGGCTCGTCGCCGCCACCGTCTGGTACGCGCTCGGCGGCCGCGGCCACGCCCGCGCCTGATGCGTGCGCCGGGTGCCGACGCGTTCACGCCCACGCACGCGTCATGAGGCGGCCGGGATCCTGACGACGAAGCGCGTGCCCTGACCGTCGAGGGTGCGGACGTCGGCCGTCCCCCCCATCGCGGCCGACAACTCGCGGACGATCGCGAGGCCGAGCCCGGTGCCGACCTTGCGCCCGGGGGCGGCGCGGGACGTGTATAGACGCTCGAAGACGTGCGGCAGGTCGGCGGCGTCGATGCCGGGCCCGTCGTCGTCGACCCGCAGCTCGAGCGTCCCGTTGTCCGACGCCAACCCCACCGTGACGCGCGTGCGCGCGTACTTCAGCGCGTTCTCGACCAGGTTGGCGACGACCTGCCCGAGGCGCTCGGGATCGGCGTCGACGGGCGCCGTCGCGGGGCCGTCGACCACGAGCGCGATGCGGAGCTCCCGGGCCGACGGGTGGAACGCCTCGACCGCCTCGCCGACGACCTCGGCGGCGTCCACGGGGCGGGGCGTGAGCGAGAACTCGTGTGCGTCGAGCCGGGCGAGGTCGAGAAGATCGGCCACCAGCCGCTCGAGGCGCCGGGCCTCGGCGGCGATGATCTCGGCGGCGCGCTTCTGCGCGTCGCGCCCTTCGACTGCGCCGTCCGCGATCGCCTCCGCGTACCCGCCGATCGACGTCAAAGGCGTCCGCAGGTCGTGCGAGACGCTCAGCAGGAACCCGCGCTCGAGCCCCCGCGCCGCCTCGAGCTGTGCTGCCATGCCGTCGAGCGCCCGCGCCAGCCCGGCGAGCTCGTCGTCGGGATGCTTGCCGAGGTCGACGCGCGCCGAGAGGTCCCCGGCCGCGATCCGCTCCGCGGTCTGGCCCATCGCGGTGAGCGGTCGCGTGAGTCGTCGGGCGAGGAAGAACGCGACGATGGCGGCGACGGCGAGGGCGAGTGCCGCGGCGAGCAGGAAGAACGGCCCGGCGCGCCCGAGCGGCTGCGTCTCCACCTGCTGGGTGAGGATCGCGACCGGCGTGTTGCCGTTCACGACCTCGAGCGGCGCGGCGACGAACGCGGTCCGGCCCTCGCGGCCGCTCTGCTCCTCGCCGGCGAGGAGCGCCCTGGTGTCGAGGTCGGCGGGGCTCACGCCCGCAGGGAGGTCCGTGAGGCCGGCCTGCGTTGCCGCGTTCCCGAGCAACGGGGCGATGCCCTCCTGGATCTCGCCCGTCGGCGTCACCTGCACGACGCTCACGTCGGCGGCACGCAGCGTGTTGGCGACGATGGATCGCAGGTTGCGGCCCAGCCGGCGCTCCGCGGCCGACTCGCCGGCGGTGGGGTTGAGGGATCGGAAGGCCGCCAGGCGCTCGATGGAGTCGCTCACTGTCGGCGCCTTGTCCCGCAGGTCGTGGAGGGCGGAGTCGGTGGCCGTCTGCCGGAACAGGCCGGCCGTCCCCGCCGCGCTCAACACGAGCACCCCGAACGCGATCGCGAGCATCGCGACGAACAGGCGGGTGCCGAGGCGGCGCGCGGGCGGCTTGAGCGCCGGCCGCCCCGGGGTCGGTGTCACGACTCCAGCCGGTAACCGACCCCGCGCACGGTCTTGATCTCCACGGCGTCGCCGAGCTTCTTGCGCACCTGCGCGATGTGCACGTCCACGGTGCGCGCGTCGCCGTACCAGTCGTAGCCCCACACGCCGTCCAGGATCTGCTGGCGGGAGAGCGCGAGACCGGGCCGCTCGGCGAGGTACCGCAGGAGGTCGAACTCCTTGGTCGTGAACTCGACGGGCTCGCCGGCGACGCGCACCTCGCGCCGGCCGGTGTCGATCGCAACCACACCGCACTGCACGACCTCGGGAGCGGGGCCGCCGTCGACGCGCCGCAGCACCGCCTTCACCCTTGCGACGAGCTCGGCGGGGGAGAACGGCTTCGTGAGGTAGTCGTCGCCGCCGAGCTCGAGGCCGAGCACACGGTCGACCTCGCTGTCGCGGGCGGTGAGGAAGATCACGGGGATCTGCGACGTGGCGCGCAGGCGCTTGCACACCTCGAGGCCGTCGACGTCCGGCAAGCCGACGTCGAGCACGACCAGACGCGGGCGGTGGTCCTTGACGGCCTGGAGGCCGCCCTCGCCGGTGCCCGTCTTGAGCACACGGAAGCCCTCGCGGGCGAGGTACAGGTCGACGAGGTCGGCGATGTTGGGCTCGTCGTCGACGACGACGATGGTGCCCTTCTGGTCCTGCACGCCCGCCATGGTCCCACTTCTCCCTCGCGAACGCGCGGCGCGTGTTCGCTCCGTGTTAGGAGCGCGTGGCGGCGGCTACCCGTCGAATCGGTTCGCCCGCGCGATCCCACCGAGCCAGCGGGCGCTGGGCTTCGCGGTGCGTTCCTGCGTCTGCCGGTCGACGGCGACGAGGCCGAACGTCGGGCGGTAGCCAAGTGACCACTCGAAGTTGTCCAGCAGCGACCAATAGAAGTAGCCGCGCACGTCGAGGCCGTCGTCGAGGCACCGTCCGACGCGCTGCAGCGCTTGGGTGACGTACTCCACGCGTTGGTCGTCGTCGGCGGTCCCGATCCCGTTCTCGGTCACGTACACGGGCGTGCCGGCGACCTCGATCGCCCGCCGGATCGTCGTCTCGAGCGCCTGGGGCCAGAACTCGTAGCCCATCTGCAGCGCGGGAACACCCTCGGCCGGCCCGAGCAGCCCGTCGGGACCGAACCGGAGGCGCGTGTACGTCTGCACGCCCACGTAGTCGTCGCCGCGGCAGGCGTCGAGCCAGACGTCCTCCATGCGATCGCGCGCCCGCGCCGTCTGCGCGTCTCCGCCGGGTTCGGCCTCGAACTCGTGCATCGACAGGGTCATGCCGACGGGCGCGTCGCCGGGACCGGCCTTGATCGCTTCGTACGCGAGCCGGTGCGCCCGGATCAGGTTGTCGGTCGCCGTGACCAGCGCGCCTTCGTCCCTGGTCCCGGGCGGGAAGACGCCCAGGTAGAAGCCCATCAGGGCGACCACGTTCGGCTCGTTCAGCGTGCAGTGGATCCCGACACCGTCGCCGAGGTGTGCGACCGCGCGCTCGCAGAAGCGGGCGAATCGCTCCGCGGTCACGGGTGCTTCCCAGCCGCCGTCCGACGCCGCCCAACGTGGTGTCGTGAAATGGTGGTACGTCACGACCGGCAGGATGTCGTTGTCGCGGCACGTCTCGATCATGCGGCGGTAGTGGTCGAGCGCGTTGCGGGAAAACTCGCCGTCCTCGGGCTCGATGCGCGACCACTCGATCGAGAATCGGTATGCGCCGAATCCGAGGTCGGCGAGCAACGCGATGTCCTGCGGGTAACGCCAGAAATGGTCGCACGCGTCGCCGGAAGGCTCGGCGCACCCCGATCCCGGCGTGTGCTCCCACGCCCACCAGTCGTTGTTCCAGTTGCCGCCTTCGACTTGATGCGCGGCGGTGGCCGTGCCCCACAGGAAGCCGTCGGGAAAGGAGATCGCCATGGGCGAGCATCCTAAGCGGCCGTACACTCGGCAACGCCATGAGCGTCCTCGAGGAGATCCTGGCCGCCAAACGCGCCGAGCTCGCGCTGCTCCAGGAATCCGAGGCGCGCGACACGCTGCGCCGCGCCGCCCTCGACGCACCGCCGGCGCGCGACTTCGCCGCTGCCCTGCGCCGGGCCGACGGCCGGCTCGCCGTCGTCGCGGAGATCAAGCGGCGATCGCCGTCGAAGGGGGATCTGGCGCCCGACCTCGACCCGGGCGTCGTCGCCAAGGCGTACGAGGCGGGCGGCGCCGCGGCGCTCTCCGTGCTCACCGACCGGCCCTTCTTCGGCGGGTCGGTCGACGACCTGCAAGAGGCGCGCGCCAAGGTCGAGCTCCCTGCCATCCGCAAGGACTTCACGATCGACGAGACACAGGTGTACGAGTCGCGGGCCGTCGGCGCCGACGCCGTGCTGCTCATCGTGGCGGCCCTCACCGATGACTCGCTGCTCACGCGCCCTGCGCGAGCTCGCCGACGAGGTCGGCATCGTCGCGCTCGTGGAGGCACACGACGATGCCGAGCTCGACCGCGCGCTCGCCGCCGGCGCCAGGGTCGTGGGCGTCAATGCACGCGACCTCGGGACGTTCGGCGAGGACCTCGGCCTGAGTGAGCGGCTGGCCGACCGCATCCCCGCCGAGGTGACCGCGGTGGCCGAGAGCGCGATCCGCTCCCCGGAGGACGCCGAGCGCATGGCCGAGGCCGGGTACGACGCCGTCCTCGTCGGCGAGGCGCTCGTGCGGAGCCAGAATCCGACCGCGCTCGTGCACGCGATGAGCCAGCATTCGGTGCGACCGAGGAGGTAACCGGTGACTCGAATCAACCTGTCGGAGGACCAGCTCCCGACGGCGTGGTTCAACGTGCTCCCCGTCATGCCCGAGCCGTTGCAGCCGCCGTTGCATCCCGCGACCCGTGAGCCGGTGGGCCCCGACGACCTGGCCCCGCTCTTCCCGATGGGGCTCATCGCGCAAGAGGTGTCCACCGATCAGTGGATCGACATCCCGGGCGAAGTCCTCGACATCCTGCGCGTCTGGCGCCCGACACCACTGGTGCGCGCCGAACGGCTCGAGGCCGCCCTCGGCACGCCGGCACGCATCTATTACAAGGACGAGTCCGGATCGCCGGCAGGTTCGCACAAGCCCAACACCGCCGTCGCGCAGGCGTTCTACAACAAGGCCGAAGGCGTGGAGCGGCTCACCACCGAGACTGGCGCCGGGCAATGGGGGAGCGCGCTGGCGTACGCCACGGCGCAGTTCGGGATCGACTGCAAGGTGTACATGGTGCGGGCGTCATACGACCAGAAGCCGTACCGCAAGATCCTCATGGAGACTTGGGGGAGTGAGGTCGTCCCCTCGCCGATCGACGAGCCCGACCACCCCGGCTCGCTCGGCCTCGCGATCAGCGACGCCGTGCGCGACGCCGCCGGCCGCGACGACACGCACTACTCGCTCGGTTCGGTGCTCAACCACGTGTTGCTGCACCAGACGGTGATCGGCCTCGAAGCGAAGGAGCAGCTCGCGCTGGCCGGCGACGCGCGGCCGGACGTCGTCATCGGCTGCTGCGGCGGCGGCTCGAACCTGAGCGGGATCGCGCTGCCATTCGTCCCCGACAACAGTGTGCGACTCGTCGCCGCCGAGCCGTCCTCGTGCCCGACGCTCACCGAGGGCGCTTTCGACTACGACTTCGGGGACACGGCCGGCATGACGCCGCTGCTCGCGATGTACACGCTCGGCCACGAGTTCGTGCCGCCCCCCATCCACGCCGGTGGCCTGCGCTACCACGGCGACGCGCCGATCGTGTCGAGCCTGGTTCGCAGCGGGCGCATGGAGGCGGTCGCGTACCCGCAGGGGAAGACGTTCGAGGCGTCGATCCAGTTCGCCAACGCCGAGGGCAAGCTCCCGGCCCCCGAGACCGGGCACGCCATCCGGGCCGTGATCGACGAGGCGCTGGCCGCGAAGGAGACGGGCGAGGAGCGCGTCATCCTGTTCAACTACAGCGGCCACGGGCTTCTCGACCTGTCGGCGTACGACGACTACCTCCACGGCCGCCTGATCGACACGTAGTCGCCGTCGCACGCCGGCGACCGTCCACCAACTCCGCGGTCCGGTGCTGTACCTATAGGGGTCGGCAATCGGCACGGCGAGAAACGGTGGCAAGCGATGTTCATCAAGATCTGCGGCGTCACGACCGAGGAGGACGCGCTCCTCGCGGTGGCTCTCGGAGCGGACGCGCTCGGCTTCGTGTTCTCTTCGGGCAGCCCGCGCATGGTCACCGTCGACGAGGCGTCCGACATCGTGAAGCACTTGCCCTACGACGAGGTGCTGACCGTCGGCGTCTTCCGCGACGAGCGGCCCGAGCGCGTAGCCGAGATCGTGAACAAGGTCGGGCTCAAGGCGGCACAGCTCCACGGCCGCGAGCCGCCGGGCGAGGTGGCATGGGTGCGGAGCCGCGTCCGTCGGGTCATCCAGGGCTTCGCCGCCGGCGATCCCGCGCTCATGATGGCGGCGGACGGGCCTGCCGACGTCGTGCTCGTCGAAGCCCCCAACCCCGGCTCCGGTCGCGTCTTCGACTGGGTGCAGGTCGACGGCGCGTTGGACGACGTTCGTCTCATGCTCGCCGGTGGGCTCACACCCGACAACGTCGCCGAGGCGATCTGGCGCGTTCGTCCCTGGGGCGTCGACGTGTCGACCGGTGTGGAGACCGCCCCCGGCAGTGGGCGGAAGGATGTCCGCAAGCTCCGGCGCTTCATCGAGGCGGCGCGCGCGGCCAGCGCCGCGATCGAGCAAGAGCAGGCGGTCAGCGAGGCGCACCAGCCCTACGACTGGCAAGCCGAAGGCGCCTGACCCCAGCGCGTTCAACCTGTACGCGCGACGGCCGTAGTGTGGCGGCATGGCCGCTTCGAACACCACAACCGCAGCCGCCGCGCGGCTCGATCACGATCGGCGGCGACCTCACCGTCAATCGGCTCGGGTTCGGCGCGATGCGCATCACCGGGCGCGGCATCTGGGGTGACCCGCCCGACCTCGACGAGGCGAAAGCGGTCCTCCGGCGGGCGGTCGAGCTCGACACGAACTTCATCGACACCGCCGACTCGTACGGGCCGGAGGTGAGCGAGAACCTCATTGCCGAGGCGCTGTATCCGTATCCGGACGACCTCGTCATCGCCACGAAGGGGGGCCTCGAGCGGACCGGGCCGGGGCGGTGGCCGGTCAACGGCCGGCCCGACCACCTGAAGGAAGCGTGCGAGGGGAGTCTCCGGCGCCTGCGCCTCGAGCAGATCCCCGTCTACCAGTTCCACCGGCCGGACCCGTCGGTCCCGTTCGGCGAGTCTCTCGGCGCACTGCTCGAGCTCCGGCGGGAGGGGAAGATCCGTCACATCGGGCTGAGCAACGTGACCGTCCGGCAACTTCGCGAAGCCCAGCGCATCACGCCGGTCGTCTCCGTCCAGAACCGTTACAACGTTGTGGACCGCGAATCCGATCCCGTGCTCGAGGCATGCGAACAGGAACAGCTCGCGTTCCTGCCGTATGCGCCGATCCAGGATCACGAGTCGCATTCGGCGGTGCGCGAGGTCGCGCAGCGCCACGGCGCGACCGCGCAGCAGGTCGTGCTCGCCTGGCTGCTCGCCCGGTCGCCGGTGATGGTCCCGATCCCCGGCACCAGTTCCATCGCGCACCTCGAGGAGAACATCGCGTCGGCCGGGCTGGAGCTGAGCGAGGACGACGTACGGGCCCTGACGAGCGACCGCTGACGCGAGCTCGCTGAAATCGAGTGCGTGGCAACGCGCCGCGAACCGCCGTTGCTTCCAGTCGCGTCGAGCCGCCGGTACGCGAAGTTCGTCGACCGCGCCTTCCGATCACAGGCCGACGCACGTGACGTCGGCGTGGAACGGTGGGTCGAGCGGTTCCAGGGCTCCCGGCGCTGACGATTGCCGAGTACAGCTAGGCGGCGAGGACCCGGGCGCGGTGCAGGATCTCCGCCGACTCGTCCTGGTGTTGACGTCGGGCCATGCTCTCGGCGGCCGCGATCATCTCGACGTCGTCCGCCGCCCATTCCAGAACGGCCGACGCCGCCTCGTCCACGCCGCCGTGGCGATGCGTCTCCGGCGCGAGGAAGTCGCCGATGCGTACGAGGTCCCGCAGGTCGGCTGCGTGCCGCCGTGCGCTCTCCTTCACCGTCGATTCGGGTGCTTCGGCCTCGCTGAAGCCGGCACGTTCTGGGGTCTCCGACTGCTTCATGGCCCCTCCCTCTCTCCGCATCTGGAAAGCATCCCCGAGAACAACGGGCCGGGAAACCGCTGGTGGCGCCCGTACAATCCGCCCCATGACAGCGCCCGCACGCGGCGAGCCGGTACGCCTCGAACCGCCCGGTCCCGAGCCGGTGGGGCTGGGCCGGTACGGCGAGTTCGGCGGCCGGTTCGTGCCGGAGACGCTCGTTCCCGCCCTCGAGGACCTCGAGCGTGAGTTCCGCGCCGCGTGGACCGACGCCCGTTTCCGGGTCGAGTACTCCGACCTGCTCGCAAACTACGCGGGCCGGCCCACGCCCGTCACCGAATGCAGGCGGCTGTCCGAGCGTCTCGGCGTGCGCGTCCTGCTCAAGCGGGAGGACCTCACGCACACCGGCTCGCACAAGATCAACAACGTGCTGGGGCAGTCGCTCCTCACGCGGCGGATGGGCAAGCGGCGTGTGATCGCCGAGACCGGCGCCGGCCAGCACGGCGTCGCCACCGCGACCGCCGCCGCCTTGTTCGGCCTGGACTGCATGGTGTTCATGGGCCAGGTCGACATCGAACGGCAGGCTCTCAACGTCTTCCGGATGAAGCTGCTCGGCGCCGAGGTGGTGCCGGTCGAGTCCGGCAGCGCGACGCTCAAGGACGCGATCAACGAGACGCTGCGCGACTGGGTCGCCAGCGTCGAGACGACGCACTACTGCATCGGCTCCGTCGTCGGCCCGCATCCCTTCCCCTGGATGGTGCGCGAGTTCCAGCGGATCGTCGGCGACGAAGCCCGCGCCCAGTGCCGCCAGATCCTCGACGGTGCCGACCCCGACTACGTGGTCGCGTGCGTCGGCGGCGGCTCCAACGCCATCGGCACCTTCGCGGGGTTTGTCGAACTGCCCGAGGTGCGCCTGGTCGGCGTCGAGGCAGGCGGGCTCGGGCCCGAGACCGGCCAGCACGGCGCGTCGGTCAACCGCGGCGTGCCCGGCGTGCTGCACGGCGCCCGCTCGCTGTTCCTCCAGGACGAAGAAGGGCAGATCCGCGAGGCGCACTCCATCAGCGCCGGGCTCGACTACCCGGGCGTCGGGCCCGAGCACGCACAGCTCGCGGCGACGGGCCGCGCCGAGTACCCCTACGCCACCGACGACGAAGCGGTTGCCGGCTTCGAGCTGCTGTCGGTCACGGAGGGGATCGTGCCGGCGCTCGAGCCCGCCCACGCCATCGCGTGGCTGGCGCGAGAGGCGGGCAGGTCGGTGCCGACCGGCGCGACCGTGCTCGTCACCTTGTCGGGGCGGGGCGACAAGGACGCGGTCCAGGTCGCCGAGCGCGTCACCGGCGAGCAGCTGGCGTGAAGCTCGAAGCCCACCTGCGAGAGCGCCGTGACGGCGGGCGCGCGTTGCTGGCGCCCTACATCACCGGCGGTCTCGGCTCGGGTTGGCTCGACGTCGTCCGGGCCGTGGTCGACGCCGGGGCCGACACGGTCGAGATCGGGATCCCGTTCTCCGACCCCGTCATGGACGGGCGCACGGTCCAAGAGGCGTCGCAGCGGGCGCTCGACCTCGGCGCGACGCCGGCGAAGATCGTGGCCGAAGCCGCGCAGCTCGACGTGACCGTCCCGCTCGTGGTCATGACGTACTACAACGTCGTCGCGCACGCGGGCACCGAGCGGTTCGCCGCCCAGCTCGCCGACGCCGGCATCGACGGCGCGATCGTCCCGGACCTGCCGCTGGACGAGCTCGACGGATGGGGCGACGCCGCCGACGCCGCCGGGGTCGAGACCGTCCTGCTGGCTGCGCCGACGACACCCGACGACCGTCTCCGCGCGATCTGCGACCGATCGCGCGGCTTCGTGTACGCCGTGTCGCTGCTGGGCGTGACCGGCGAGCGCGCGGCCCTGGCCGACGCGGCCTCCGAGATGGGCCGGCGGTGCAAGGCGATGACCGACATGCCCGTGCTCCTCGGTGTGGGGATCTCGACGGCGGAGCAAGCCGTCCTCGCGGCGCGAGCGGCGGACGGAGTGATCGTCGGGAGTGCGCTCGTGCGGCGGGTGCTGACCGGCGGGGGACCGGACGAGGCGGGGCGCTACGTTGCCGAGCTACGCACCGCCCTCGACACCGCCGCCGGAGACTGAAGGAGCTGGTCGTGGACACCCATACCCTCGAGCTCGACACCGTGCACGGACCGATGCCGTTGTACGAAGCCGTTCCCGACGGTGATGCCCGGGCCGCGGTCATCGTCGTGCAAGAGGCGTTCGGCGTGAACGCGCACATCGAGGACGTCACGCGCCGTTTCGCCGACGCCGGCTACCACGCGGTCGCTCCCCACGTGTTCCACCGGTCCGGGGGCGGCACCGCGCCGTACGGAGACTTCGCCAAGGTCATCCCGCTGTACGAGCATCTCGACGACGACGGCATCCTGGTCGACGTCGACGCCACGCGCGAGCACCTCCACGCCACCGGGTGGGACGACGCCCAGATCGGCACCGTCGGATTCTGCTTCGGTGGTCGCGTGACCTTCCTCGTCGCGCTGCGACGTCAGCTCGGAGCTGCGGTCGGCTTCTACGGCGGCGGGATCGTAACCGCGCGATTCCCGCAGTTCCCGCCTCTGGTCGACGAAGCCGCGAGTCTCCGCACGCCGTGGCTCGGGCTCTTCGGCGACCGCGACGAATCGATCCCGGTCGAGGACGTCGAGCAGCTGCGCGAGGCGCTGGAGTCCGCACAGGTTCCGACGGAGTCGTGCGATATCCCGACGCCGGGCACGGCTTCCACTGCGATCAGCGCGAGTCGTACGACGAGACCGCGGCGAAGGACGGGTGGAACCGGACGCTCGGCTGGTTCGAATCGCACCTGAGGGTCGCGGCATGACGGAAACGGCGAGCGCGTCCGGCTCGGAATGCGATCTCTGCGAGGCGGCGCGGATCACACCCTGGTACCACGAGGACGAGATCTGCTGGATCGCCGAGTGCGAGATCTGCGCCGTCCCGATGGTGGTCTGGCGGGAGCACGGCAAGGAGCCTTCGGCGGCCGACCTCGAGCACATGCTGGAGCAGCTGGCCCGCATCGCCGCCGAGCAGCTGACCGTCGAGCACTACGTCGACGACAACATGCGGAACATCCCGGATCACTTCCACGCCCACGCCCGGCCCCGGGGTGGGTTCTTCGGGCACGGGTTCCGCAAGCCGTAGCCCGCCCCCGCCGATGAGCCGGGGGCTACGGTGAGCGGCGGCGGCTCCCAATCCGGGCGGGGCGCCGGAGCGTAATCATCATGTGGGCTGTCTCGGACGATGCGCTGCTCGCAGGCCTCGCGACTGGAGATCCCGACGCGGCCACCGCGTTCGTCCAACGATTCCAGCGCCGTGTCTTCGGCTTGGCGGTGACGATCGTCGGGGATCCGCGCGCCGCCGAGGACATCTCCCAGGAGGCGTTCGTGCGGGCATGGCGGCACGCCGGCGCGTACGACTCCCGGCGGGGGACCGTCGCGACGTGGTTGCTGACGATCACACGGAACCTCGCCATCGATGCGGTGCGGGTGCGCCGGCCGGCCGTCGTCGATCCCGACTCGATCCTCGCCCTGAACCTGACCGCGGGCGGGCCGCTGCCGGACGAGCTCGCAGAATTGCGCGACGACGCCGACCGGCTGTGCGCGGCACTGATCCAGCTCCCGGTCGAGCAACGGCGTGCGCTCGTGATGGCCGGTCTGCTCGGGCACACCGCCCGCGAGGTGAGCGAAGCCGAGGACATCCCTCTCGGCACGGCGAAGACGCGCATCCGTACCGCGCTGTTGCGCCTGAGGTCGGCGCTGACGGAGGAACGCGCGGAATGAGGCCGCAGTGACGCCCGCCTGCGCCGAGGTGCGCGACCTCGCGCCGGAGCTGGCGCTGGGGATCGTGGGCGGTCCCCGGCGCGACGACGCGTTGCAGCACACGAGCGAGTGCGGACCGTGTCGCGCCCTCGTCGGTGAGCTGGCAGAGGCGGCGGACGCCTTGCCGCTCCTCGCCGCCGAAGCCGAGCCTCCGCCCGGATTCGAGGAACGAGTGCTCGCGGCGCTGAAGGCGCCCCGTCGCCGCAATCGACGACTCGTCGCCGGCGCCGTCGCGGTCGCCGCCGCCGTCGCGGCGATCGTGAGCATCGTCGGAGTACGTGTCGTCGAGAGCGTCCAGGACTCGAACCGGATCGTGAGCGCGGCGAGCGACGTTCGCTCGGCGAAGATGACAGGCGCGAACGGCATCGACGTCGGGAACGTGTACGTCTCGAACGGCAGACCGTCGTCGGTCGTGGTGAACGTGAACTACTGGGTGCCTGCGGGCGACTACCGGATCGAGTTCCGCACCGGGTCGGCGGAGAAGTATCTCGGCGACGTGAGCATTCGCGATGGCCGGGGCTCCTGGGGCGGTGTGGCCGAGTTGCCGAGCTCGGTGGCAGGGACGATCGTCCTCGTCGACGCCAAGGGCTCCGTGGCGTGCGAGGCGCAGCTCACGCCGGTCAACTGACCGGCGAAGTCTCAGCGCACGGCCTGGCCGACGCCGATCAGGTTCCCCTCGCTGTCGTGGAACCACGCGCCCCGCTCGCCGACGCCCTTGGACGGGTAGTTGCCCTCGATGTCGGCGATGCCGTTCATGGTCCTCAGCCCGGGGCCGTCGACGTTCTCGAACGCCACGCCGCGGCTTCGTAGCTCGGCGACCACGGCCTCGATGTCGTCGACATCGAATGCCATCTGCGTGTGGTCGCCCGACGCCTGGCCGCCGGACTGGAACACGACGAAGTAGGCTGTCCCCGCAGCGGTAGCGAAGACCGCCGGGGCGCTCCTCGACGGGTTCGAGGTCGAGCTTCTCGGCGTAGAAGGCGCGCGCCCGGCCCAGATCCTGAGCCGGGAGCCGGGTGGCCACGTCTGCGATCGTGATCGATGTCATGCCGGTATGACTCCGGGGGTCGCCGTTCCTCATCGGTCGTGGCCGGTGCTTACCCGGGTGGGAGCAGACGCTCCCGCAGGAACGCCAGTACCTGTTCGAGCGCGGCGCGCGTCGGGTGGCCGGGCTCGTCGACGAGGTCCAGCGTGAGCACCGAGTGCGCCCGTCTCTTGATCCCGTGCGGGTTGCCCCGTGACGAATCAATCTCCACCGCCATGAACGCGTCGCCCAGCTGGCGTCGCAAGGTCTCGAAGCGCTCGGCGGGCACGTTTGCGTCAGCCGTGAACCGGAGGCCCAGCACGCACGCGCCTTCGGCGGCTCGCTTCTTGACCACCTCGAAGTCGGCGTCGCTGATGCCGACGGCTGCCTTCCGCTTCCGACCGACCGAGAACGGGAGGGACGGCTGGCTGAGCACGGGCGCGAGCATCGTCTCGTCGACCATCATCCCGAGCGCGAACCCGCCGGTGAAGCACATGCCGACCGCACCTACGCCCGGGCCGCCGCACGCGCCGTGGGCGTCGGCGGCGAGCCGCCGCAGCCAACCGGTGATCGGGCTCGTGCGGTCGAGCGCGAAGTTCGTGAACTCGCGTGACACGCACGCGGGCACAAGTGAGCGCATCGTGTAGGCCCAGCCGAACTGCTTCCCCGGCGTCCCGAACAGCGACGGCATGTAGACGGTGAAACCGGCGTCGACGACACGGCGGCCGAACGCGATCACCTCCGGGTGCAGGCCGGGGATCTCGTGGATGACGATCACGGCGGGTCCGGTGCCGGCGCGGAACACCTGCCGGCTGACGCCGTCATGGGTGAACGTCGACTCGTCGAACCCTTCGAGGGCGGTTTCGGGCATCGGGCTTCATACCTCCGAGGGGCTCACCTCGTCGAGCGTTCGATCGGCGGGCTCCGGCAGCCACGGCAATACGAACACGGCCGCGAGCAGTGAAGCGATGCCACACAGGGCTATGGCCGGACCCAATCCGCCGACGACGTCGTCCAGGTTTGTCGCCAGCAAGAGCCCGGCGGCGGAGCCGGTCACCGCGCACACGAGCAGCAACGCGTTCGAGGTGCCACGGATCTCGGTCGGAAACAGCTCGGTGTCGAACGCGACGAGCACGATCGCCGCGCAGCTGGCGGCGATGATGGCGAACGTCGCCGTCACCCAGAGCACGAGGCCGCCGCCGAGGAAGAACGCCATCTGGAGGATGGTGGCCGCGGCGAGCGCAACGATCGCGACTGGACGGCGACCTCGCGTCTCTGCGAGGCGCGCCGCGATCACGATTCCTATCAGCCCGGGCAGTCCTGCGGTCACGCCACGGAACACGGCGATCAGCGTGTTCGAGTACCCGTGCTCATCGGTGAGGAACCGGTTCGTGAGCTGCGCCGACGGAGCGCTGAAGAAGTTCGTGAGGAACGCGGCCAAGCCGAGCAGGAGGAACCGGAAGCCGTAGACGTTCGCGAACACCTCACGGAGCTGCCCACGGCGCCTCGTCCGGTTCGCGAGATTCGCGTACCGACTCGTCTCGTAGAGGTTTCGTGCGAGGCGCGGGAGCAACAAGATCGTCAATGCACTGATGGCGAAGACGATGCGCCACGCCTGCGGCGCGACATCCGAGATCGGCAGGAGCACGACGGCGATCGCGAAGCCGGCGCCGTAGGCGAGCGCGAGCATCGACAAGGCGTAAGCGCGTGCGCCGTCGGGCGCTTCCTCGACGGCCGCAATACCCGCGACGACCAGCGTCGAGTTCACGAACGCCCGGGTCAGCACCTGCGCGCCGGTGAACGCAACGAAGCTCGGCGCGATCGCCGAGATCGCGTTCGTGACGCCGACACCCGCAAAGCAGATCAGCAGCAGGCGCCGGCGTCCTTGCCGGTCGGCGAGCGCGGTCGCGACGAGTGAGACGAGCACGCCTCCTCTCGACACTGCCAGGGCAAGGCCGAGCCCCCGGTTCGACTGGCCGAACGTCTTCGTGACCGAGTCCGCGGTCTGGCCGAACAGTGCACCGCCGAAGTTCGCGAGCGCCGCGATGGCGGCCACCGTTGCGAGCAGCGCCGTGGCCCGCGCCGGGAACGGCACCGGGGGGAGCAGTGGCGAGCGCTTGGGGGGCGTCGGCTTCGGTCGGCCCTCGACTTCGGCCGCGAGGAGCTCGGCCCGGTGCTGCAACGTGCGCCGCTCACCGCGGCGCAGGAGCGGGCCGAAGAGCCACTGGAAGTACGGGACATGCGGTTGACCCTCGAGGTCGAGGCAGATCTGCGATCGTCCCGTGTCCTCGGACTCGATCACGATACGCAGGCGGGCGTTCGGGTCGGTCCAGTCCGGTAACGACCCGGTGAGCACGCCGTCGGCATCGCGGCGCAGACCGAGCTCGCGTCGGACGACCTCTTCGACCGCGGTCGGGGACGCCTCCACGGTGAGGCGCACAGGTCGACCCACGTGCGGCATGCTACGGCGTCCCCCTTCGATCACCGTTGCAAGGAGCGCCATGCCCAAGCTGAAGCCCGGTGACGCAGCACCCGACTTCTCGCTCAGCGATCAGCGCGGGAAGACCGTGAAGCTCAAGGACTTCCGGGGCAAGAAGCTCGTCGTGTACTTCTACCCGAAAGCCGACACGCCCGGGTGCACCACACAGTCGTGCGCGATCCGCGACGCCGAACCGGACCTGAAGAAGCTCAAGGCCAAGGTCGTCGGCATCAGCCCCGACCCTCCCGAGAAGCAGAAGAAGTTCGACGAGAAGTACGGCCTCGGATTCCCGCTCCTCGCCGACGACGGCCACAAGGTGGCATCGGCGTGGGGGACGTGGGGGAAGAAGTCGCTGTACGGGCGGAGCTTCATGGGCATCATCCGCTCCGCGTTCGTCGTCGACGAGAAGGGCAAAGTCGCCGACGTCTTCTACAAGGTCAGCCCGAAGGCCACGGTCCCCAAGGTGACCGAGGCGCTGGAGGCCTGACGATCCCTACGGGTTCCGAGCGGCCGCAGCTCGACCAGCGTCTCACCCTGGCCGTCGCAGGTGCTCCTTGGCCGTACTCGCTAGAAGCGGCGTACGAGAGCAGCGCCACGCCACGCTCTCCGTCGTGACGCCATGCCGGCGTCCGATGTTCGGCCGACGGCGCCCGATTGATCCCACCCTGATCGTACTGGCGAATCCAGGATGTGCGTGCCGCGATCGTGCGGATCGGGCCCGCGGAGACGAGATTCACCCGAATGCCCGCGGGCCGAGGTCGTGGGCCAAGTAGCGCGCCGTCGACGCGCAGTGCACGTGGCGCACCCATCCAGCCGAGACGGGCCGCCTGCTTGTCGAAATCGAGGCCCACGAGCTGGTCCGCCCTCTCGTCGCGGGAGCGCTGGCGACGGCGGCGCCTTCAGGGAGTAGGCGGCGACCTGGAGTGCCCACGAGCGCATGTCCTCTCACCGGCGGCAGCGGCAACCGGACCGGCTTCGATTCCCCGATTGCCCGATCCTCGGACTTGCCCCGTCACCTTCTGGACTGTGATCCTCCGTCTGGCTCGCCAAGCCCGCCAACAACGCCGACTCGTCGTTCACGATCTGATCCGGCGCCTTGCCGCTGTTCGCCGCGTCCCGAGCTCCGAACCAGCTCACTGCCGTCCCGCCAACCAAGCCGTGGCACGACTCTTGACGCAGGTCGGTCAGGGGCCGGCCGCCGGCACGCTCCCGCACGACATCGAACATCCTTCAGAACGCCGGTGACGAGCATGCGCCGTCCTCGAGCAGCATGCGCCTCGATACTCCCTCGGAGTGGCGAGTTCGAGTCCCGGCGCGGACGAGGATCAACGTCCCCTGGTCGGTTCCCGCGAGCGCCGGCGAAGCGGCCGCAATGACGAGCCCGATCGCGAGGAGCGATCGGGCGGCGAGACGACCGCGTGATCTTCATGCCTGCCCTGCCCTTTGTTGCTTGCTACGCCCCGACGGCGTGAAACCCTCCGTCGACGTGCACCATCTCGCCGGTCGTCGCCGGGAAGAGGTCCGAAAGCAACGCCACGCACGCCTTGGCGACCGGCTCGGTGTCCTTGATGTTCCAGCCCAACGGCGCCCGCTCGTCCCACACCGACTCGAACTGGTCGAAGCCGGGGATGCTGCGCGCCGCGATCGTGCGGATCGGGCCCGCGGAGACGAGATTCACCCGAATGCCCTGCGGGCCGAGGTCGCGGGCCAAGTAGCGCGCCGTCGACTCGGACGACGCTCTTGGCGACGCCCATCCAGTCGTAGACCGGCCACGCCTGCGTGTTGTCGAAATCGAGGGACGTCGAGGCCGCCCTCCTCCATCAGCGTCGCAGCACGGCGACGGGCGAGCGCCCTTCAGGGAGTAGGCGGAGACCTGGAGAGCGACGGCGACGTCCTCCCACGGTGCGGAGAGGAACCCGCCACCCAGGCACGACTCGGGCGCGAAGGCGATGGCGTGGAGCACGCCGTCGAGGCGGCCGCCGAGCCGGCCGGCGAGCGCGTCGAGGTCGTCGGAGCTCGAGACGTCGAGCTCGATCACCTCGGGCGGTGAGGGCAGTCGCTTTGCTGCCCGCTGCGTGAGGCTCATGACCCGCCCGAAGGACGTGAGCACGACCTCGGCGCCTTCTTCCTGGGCCAGCCGCGCCGCCCCGAACGCCATGGACGAGTCGTTCAGAACGCCGGTGACGAGGATGCGCCGTCCGTCGAGCAGCATGCGCCCCGATTCTCCCTCAGAGTGGCGAGTTCGAGTGCCGGCGGGACGGGGGGTTCTCCTGTTTCGTGGCGAGGCTCGCCAGCGCGGCGGCGAGCTCGCGGCGCGTGTCGCCGGGCGCGATCACCGCGTCGACGTAGCCGCGCTCGGCGGCCGGGAGCGGGCTCGAGAAGCGTTCCCGGTACTCGTCTTCGAGCGCGAGCTGCTCGGCGCGGCGTTCCTCCGCGTCGGCGATGCCGGCGAGGCGCTTGCGGTGCAGGATCTGGACCGCAGGAGGAGCGCCCATGACGGCGATCTCCGTCCCCGGCCACGCGCAGTACCAGTCGCTCCCGAGGGCCTTCGAGTCCATCACGATGTAGGCGCCGCCGAACGCCTTGCGCAACACGACACACAGGCGTGGCACAGAGGCGGATGCGTAGGCGTGCACGAGCTGCGCGCCGTGCCGGATGATGCCCCGCCATTCGAGGTCTGTGCCGGGCTCGAAACCCGTCGTGTCCACGAACGTCAACAGCGGCACGTTGAAAGCGTCGCACCACTGCACGAAGCGCGCTCCCTTCTGGGAGGCGGTGATGTCGAGCGTCCCCGCCCGCTGGCTCGGCTGGTTGGCCACGACGCCGACCGACCGCCCGCCGAGGCGTGCGAGCCCGGTCACGAGGTTCGGCGCGTGGCGAGCCCGGAGCTCGAAGAAGGTGCCCTCGTCGACGACGTCGTCGACGACGGCACGCACGTCGTAGGAGGCCGTCGCCCGGAACGGCACCGCGGTCGCGGCGCGTGCGCAGTCTCGGTCGACGGGGTCGCCGACGGTCGCCATCGGCGGGTCGTCGAGATGGTGGTCGGGGAGGTAGTCGAGGATGGTGGCCATCGCTGCCATCGCATCGGCGTCGTCGTCGACGACGAGCGCGGCCACGCCGCTCCGGAACTCGTGGACGGACGCGCCGCCGAGCTCGGTTCGGCCGACGGGAACGCCGGTGAAGGCGCTCACCGTGTCGGGACCGGAGACGTACGCGAAGGCGTCGGTGGTCATCACGACCTGATCCACCAGTCCCAGCATCAACGCCGGTCCCGAGACACAGGGGCCGACGACCGCCACCACGGTCGGCACCACGCCGGACGCGTCGGTCAAGGCGCGGGCGACGCGTCCCCAGGCATGCAGCGAGGCCACGCCTTCACCGACGTCGGCGCCGGAGGTGGCGATCGCCCCGACGACGGGCACCCCGAGCTCGACACCGAGCCGAACCGCCCGCTCGAGCGCGTCACCTTCGGCGACGCCGATCGCGCCGCGGTGCTTGCCGCCGTCGAGGCGGAACCAGCTGACGGTGCGACCGTGCAGGTCGGAGAGCGCGGCCGTGACCGCGTCGCTTCGCTGTGTCATCACCGGCGCGGTCGGCGTCGGCGAGAACAGCGGGGTCATGACGCTGCGATCAGCCGACGGGGGTGAGAACGAGGCACGCGTTGTGCCCGCCGAACCCGAACGAGTTCGAGATCGCCGGCTTCGTGCCGATCTCACGCGGCGAGCCGGCGACGACGTCGAGCTCGATGTCGTCGCCCAGATGCTCGAGGTTGGCGGTCGGCGGTACGACGCCGTTCCGCAACGCCAGCAGCGCCGCGACCGCCTCGACGGCGCCGGCGGCGCCGATCAGGTGACCGGTCACGCCCTTGGTCGAGGTCACCGGGGGCGGGGAGTCGCCGAACACCTTGCGGACGGCCTCCGCCTCGGCAGCGTCGTTGAGCTCGGTGGACGTCCCGTGCGCGTTCACATGACCGATCTCGGAGGGCTTGACGGCGGCGTCGTCGAGAGCGAGGTGCATGCAGGTGGCAGCACCGGCGCCACCCGGTGAGGGGGCGGTGATGTGGTACGCGTCCGCGTTGCGGCCGTACCCCGCGACCTCGCCGTAGACGGCTGCGCCCCGGGCTTGTGCCCGTTCCAGCGACTCGAGCACGACGCACGACGCGCCTTCGCCGATGACGAAGCCATCGCGGTCTGCGTCGAACGGCCGTGACGCATGCTGGGGATCGTCGTTGCGCGAGCTGAGTGCTCCCATGCGCGCGAACGCCGCGACGGTGAGCGGTGTCACGCAAGCCTCGGTGCCGCCCGCCATCACAACGTCGGCGGTCCCGTCACGGATCAGGCGAACGCCCTCCCCGATGGCGTGGGCGCCGGCGGCGCAGGCGGTGGCAACGCAGACATTCGGTCCCGTCCAACCGAGTTGCATCGCGATGACGCCGGCGGTCGCGTTGGGCATCATCATCGGGACGAAGAACGGGCTGACGCGAGACGGGCCCTTGTCGAAGTAGAGGCGCTGGTTCTCCTCGAGCGTGTGCAGCCCCCCGACGCCGGTGCCGATGATGACTGCGCAGCGGCTCGGGTCCGCGCCGAGCTCGCCGGCTTCGGCGAGCGCGTCGGCGGCGGCGCCGAAGCCGAGTTGCGTGACGCGGTCCTGGCGCCGCGCCTCTTTCGGGCCGAAGTACACGACGGGGTCGAAGTCCCGCACCTCGCCCGCGAACCTGATCGACAGCTCGGAAGGGTCGAAGCTCTCGATCGTGCGCGCGGTCGTCCGACCCGCGCACAGCTCCTGCCAGAACGAGGCGACGTCGTTACCGGCCGGCGTCTTGACTCCGGCGCCGGTGACGACGACACGCGGACGTCCCCGGTGGTCGAGCTCGCTCATGCTTCGGCGCCCACTTTGGACAGCACGAGGTCGACGGCTTGTCCGACGGTCGTGACCCCTTCGAGGTCCTCTTCCGGCACCGAGATGTCGAAGCGCTCCTCGAGGCCCATCACCATCTCGACGAGGTCGAGGCTGTCGGCGTCGAGGTCCTCCTTGAAGCGCGCACCTTCGGTCACGCTGTCAGGCTCGACGCTCAGGACCTCGACCGCCACCTCGCGCAGCACGCCGAGTGCTTCGTCACGTTCCATCCAGTCCTCCAGTCCCGTACGGATGGTCGGGGTTCAGTGTCCCATCCCCAGGCCCCCGTCGACGGGGACCAGAGCTCCGGTGACATATCCGGCAGCCTCCGAGCAGAGGAAGGCCACCACTGCCCCCACCTCGTCCGGCCTGCCGAACCTACCCAACGGCACCGCTTCCTCCGCCTTGGCCTGCCACTCGTCGGAGAGGCCCTCGGTCATCGAAGTCACGATAGGCCCCGGTGCGACGACGTTGCAGGTGACGTTGCGCGGGGCGAGTTCCCGGGCGACGGAGCGTGTGAGCCCCAACAGCCCGGCCTTCGCCGCCGCGTAGTTCGCTTGCCCGGGGCCGCCCCCGTGCCCGACGACGGACGAGACGTTGACGATGCGACCGAACCGGGCGCGCATCATCTTGGGCGCGGCGCGCCGGATCGTGTGGAACGCGCCCGTGAGGTTCGTGTCGATCACGCGACGCCATTGGTCGTCCGACATGCGCGCGATGAGCCCGTCCTCGTTGGTGCCGGCATTGTTGACGAGCAGCTCCACCGGGCCGACCGCATCCTCGATCTCTCCGAACGCCGCGTCGACTGCGGCAGGGTCGGTGACGTCGGCTCGCACGGAGAGGGCGTCGGTGCCGGCTTCCTCGGCGGCGGCACATGTGCCTTTGGCGCCGTCCTCATCACTCGAATAGCAGAACGCAACCCTGTGGCCGGCTTCGGCGAGCGCGACGGCACAGGCACGACCGATCCCTCGTGAACCGCCGGTGACGAACGCGACCCGCGCTTCGGTCAAGCCTTGCCCCATTGCAAGAGTGCGCTCGCCCAGGTCATCCCGGCACCGAAACCCGACATGAGCACGAGGTCGCCGTCGCGGAGCCGGCCGTCGTCGGCGGCCTCGGCCAGCGCCAGCGGGATCGACGCCGCCGACGTGTTGCCGTAGCGGTCGATGTTCACGATCGTGCGGTCCTGTTCGATGCCCAACCGGGTGGCGGCGGATTCGATGATGCGGATGTTGGCCTGGTGCGGAACGAACCACGCGACGTCCGACGTCGCCACGCCGGCGCGGTCGAGCGTCGTCCGAGCGGAATCGACCACCGCCCGCACCGCACGCCGGAACACCTCCTGGCCCTGCATCTTCAGGTACTGCTCGCCGGCGGCGATCGTCTCGGCCGTCGCCGGCATCCGGCTGCCCCCGGCCCGGACCTCGAGCAGTCCGGCTGCCGAGCCGTCGCAGCCGAGGTCCCACGCGAGCACGCCGGGCCCGTCGTCGGGGGAGCGGCTGAGAACGGCTGCGGCCGCGCCGTCACCGAAGAGGATGCACGTCGCCCGGTCCTCGGGATCGGTGATGCGGCTGAGCGTCTCGGCGCCGACGATCAGCACGTGATCGAGGTTGCCGGTCGTCAGGAGCGAGGAGCCGACGACAAGCATGTAGACGAAACCGGCGCACCCGGCGCCGAGGTCGAACGAGCCGCAGCGGAGACCGAGCCCCTCGCCCACGAAGGCGCCGGTGTGGGGGATGGGCTGCTCGGGGCTGGCGGTGGCGACGATGAGAAGGTCGATCGCGTCGGGCGTGATCCCGGCGTGCTTGATCGCCGTCGTACCGGCGTCGATCGCCAGCGACGCCGTCGTGTCCGTCGGATCCGCGATGTGGCGCTCACGGATGCCGGTGCGCTCGACGATCCACGCGTCCGTCGTCTCGACGCGTTGCTCGAGATCGGCGTTCGTGAGGAGCTTCCCGGGAACGGCGGTGCCCCAGCCGTCGACGCAGGCCCGCACCGCTACCCGACTCGCAGCCAGGCGACGGGCTCGCCCGCGCGCAGCCGCTCGCCGTCGTGGGCGAGCAGACCGGCCAGCACACCTCGAAACGGGCTGCGGACGGGAGTCGAGACGCCCGGACCTTCGATCACGCCGACAGCTTGGCCTGCGTCGACGCTCTGCCCACACGCGACGTCGTGGCCGAACAGAGGGCGGAACACGCCCACCGAGGGTGCCACGATCACCCGCTCGGGAACCATGAGACCCTCGCCCTGCACGAGCGCCGTCTCCATCGTCATCGAACCTCCGTGAGTGTGGGGAGATCGTCCGGGGTGGCGACTCCCGAGACCGGGATCTCGGGCACGATCCGCTTCGCCAGCGTCGCCAGCATCGAGCCGTGCCCGACTTCGAGGCATTGCGTCGCGCCGAGATCGGCCAGCGTCCCCATCGAGGTGCGCCACCGGACGGGGTCGGTGACGTGCACCGCGAGCCGAGATCGCCAGCCGTCGGCATCCTCGTACGGCTGGGCGTCGCCGTTGGAGACCACCGGGGCGGTCGGCGGTGACAGGGGGACGGCCGGCAGCTCGGCGGCGAGGGCGTCGGCGGCGGTCCGCATCAGCGGAGTGTGGAAGGCGCCGCCCACGTTCAGCGGGGTCGCCCGCTTGACGCCGAGCTCCTTGGCCCGGCCCGAGCCGGACTCGACGCCGTCGGGGGTGCCCGCGATCACGACCTGGCCGGGCGCGTTGTCGTTGGCGATCCAGCATCCGTCGGGGGCGGCCCGGCACGCCTGCTCGGCCTGCTCGAGCGAGGCGCCGAGCAGCGCCGCCATGCGGCCGGGATGGGTGTCTGCGGCCGCCTGCGTGAGCTCCGCCCGCCGGGCTGCGAACTGCACCCCCTCTTCGAGGGGCAATGCCCCGGCGGCGATCAGGGCAGTGACCTGCCCGAGCGAGTGGCCGGCGAAAGCGATCGGCGCTTCGATGCGCTCGCTGACCGCTTCCCACACCACCAGCGAGGTCAGCAGCACGGCGAGCTGGGCGTCCCGGGTGCGGGCGAGCTGCTCCGCCGGGGCGTCGAGCACGAGCGAGGAGAGTGGCTCGCCGAGGGCGGACTCGGCCCGGTCGACGACGTTCCACGCCTCGTGGTCACGCCACGGCGCGCCCATTCCGGTGAGTTGGGTCCCCTGACCGGGGAAGATGACGGCGATAGCCACGAACTTCGCTTCCGCCCGAGGTGTGGTTCAAGCTCCGACCAGCAGTGCGCGGGCAGGGTTACACGACCGGATTGCGGGCTGGAGAACGGCGTGTAACGTCTCGTCGCTGCTGATGCCGATCGATTCGGATGCGCTCGTCGCCCTTCTCCCGCACCGGCCGCCGTTTCGGTTCGTCGACGCCGTGGACGCCCTCGAGCCGGGCGCATCGGTGCGGGGCCGCTACCGGGTGACCGGGGACGAGGCGTTCCTGGCCGGCCACTTCCCCGGGAACCCCGTCTTCCCCGGGGTGCTGCAGCTCGAGGCGCTCGCGCAGACCGGCGCCATCGCCGTGTTGGCGGACGATCGCTACGCGGGCAAGCTCCCGCTCTTCGGAGGCGTCGAAAAGGTGCGATTCCGCCGCCTCGTGCGCCCCGGCGACGAGCTGGTCACCGAGGTGGAGCTCGAGCGGCTCAGCGCCCGCGGCGGCTGGGGGCGAGGCCAGGCGACGGTCGATGGCAACGCGGCTTGCGAGGCGCGCCTGTTCTTCGCGTTGGCGAGCGCCGAATAGCGGCTACGCCGAGGAGCGGCGTTCCGGGTCGAGCTCGAAGACCTCGGCGCGGGGGCCCGACGGGCCCTCGGCCTTCTCCTCGTCCTCTTGCTCGGCGATCTCCTTCGGGTCCTCACCGAGGAGGAGCCTGGCCTCGACGTCGTCGGGGATCGGCGGCTCGGCTCGGACCCGCCTCCATGGCGCCACCACGATGGCCACGAGTGCCGCAAGACAGGCGGCACCGACCAGGATCGCCACCCACTGATTCGTTTCGAGGGCCAGGTACATCACGCACTCCGCGGTCTCGCCGTGCAGTGTAATGAGGGCGTACCCACATGCCGTGCATTCCACAAACACTGGAACAGGATCGGACGGTGCCCGGGGTGGGACTCGAACCCACACGCCCTTTCGGACAATGGATTTTGAATCCATGTTGTCTGCCAATTCCAACACCCGGGCGGAATTGCGAGATTACCGGTGCTTTCGACTTCGGCCGCTGATCGGTCGCGTCTCGCGCGTTTGGCCGACGAGTTGCGGGCTTAGATGCCGGCGGCGTCTCCGGCCACGATGACGGGGCACGGCGCGTGACGCACCACGTAGTCGCACACCGATCCGAGGAGCGCACGCTTGAGCCGACCTCGCCCGCGCGTTCCCATGACGATCGCGGTCGCGGAAGCATCTTCGGCGAACGAGCACAACGCCGGACCGGGTCGGCCTTCGAGAACGCGCGTCTCGGCGCCGTCGAAGCCGAGCCCCTCGGCGGCGCGGTGCACGATGGCTTCACCGTCGGAGCGCGTCTTCTCCTGGAGCCTCCGGAGCTCCTCGGGGGACATTGTCGCTCCGGCGTGGCCGCTGCCATCCGCCGCCAGCATCGGATCAAGTTCGTCGACCACCGTGACGACGAAGACCTTGTCAGGAGGTCGCAGGACGGACCGCCCCGCCGCCATGGCTCGCTCCGCGAGGTCCGAGCCGTCGGTGCAAAGGACCGCGGTGGTCGTCATCAATCCCCGGCGCTGATGCCGAGGCGCTTGGCGATGACCTCGTTCATGATCTGGTCGGTGCCGGCGCCGATCCGCTGGAGGCGGGCGTCGCGCCACGCGCGGCTGACGGGCGTCTCGGCCATGTAGCCGTAGCCGCCGTACACCTGGAGGCACGTGTCGGCCAGCCGGTTCTGCACCTGGGCGCAGTACTTCTTGGTCATCGAGATCTCGGCGACCGGGTACTCGCCCTGCAGGATCCGCCACACGGTCGCGTACAGCAGCGATCGCCCCGCCTCGAGCTCGGTGGCGGCGTCGGCGAGCATGTGCGCGACCACCTGATGGTCGGCGATCGGCTTGCCGAACGCGCGCCGCTCCCGGGCGTACGCGATCGTCTCGCCCAACGTCGTGTCGGCTTGTCCGACACACGCCGCCGCGCTCGCCAGCCGCTCGTACTGGAACTGCCACATCTGTTGCGCGAAGCCCTGGCCCGGCTCGAGGCCGATGAGGTTGGCATGGGGGACGGGCACGTCGTCGAGCGCGATCTCGGCGGTGTCGCTCGAGCACATCCCGAGCTTCTTCAACGTGCGCGAGACCGAGACGCCCGGCAGGTCGGTGTCGACGAGGAACAGCGAGATCCCCCGATACCCCGAGCCCGGCTCGGTCTGCGCGACGAGCGTGAGGAAGTCGGCTCGGGCGCCGTTGGTGATGAACATCTTGCGGCCGTTGATCATCCACGTGTCGCCGTCGCGGACGGCGCGCGTCGACACGTTGGCGACGTCAGACCCGGCGTCGGGCTCCGAGACCGTGATCGCGCCGATCTTCTCGCCCGCGATCGCGGGTCGCAGATACCGCTCGCGCTGCTCGTCGGTACCGAACTCTCCCAGCGCGGGCGTCGCCATGTCGGTCTGCACCGAGATCGCCATCGGGATCGCGCCCGCCCCGCAGTGCGACAGCTCTTCGATGAACACGATCTCGGCGGCGAGGTCGCCGCCCGCGCCGCCCCACTGCTCGGGGTAGTGCAGCCCGAGGAAGCCGAGCTCGCCGCAGCGCTTGAATACCCAGTCGGGGAAGTATCCGGCTTCTTCCCACTCGTCGACCGATGGCACCAGCTCCTTGTCGACGAAGCGCCGGACGGCGGCTCGGAGCTCGTCGTGCTCGGGCGTGAAGATCGCGCTCGGGACGTGCACGTACCCATTGTGGCCGGTTTCCCATGGGAATCGCGGCCCCAGGCCGTAGACTGCCTGGCCCATGTCCCAGTCGATTCTGCAGCGGCGGCTCGTCGACGTGAGCGAACGGCTCAAGCGTCTCCGGACGGAGCTCGCGGTCACGGACGAGCAGGTCGCGTTCCTGGAGGACGAAGCCGACGACGCTCGCCTACGCGCGCTCGTCGCCGAGACGCCGCTCGGCGACATCGAAGCCCGCGACGCCCGCCGCCACGCCGACGCGTTGGCCCGCCACCGGGAGACGCTCGCGGGCTCGATCGCCGAGCTCGAGCGCGAGCAGGACGCGTTGCTCGACCGGATGGCGGCCGAGCTCTCGGCCCACTGAACATCCCGACTCACGGAGCGCGCCCGTGCCGGACCCCACACGCGTCGTGATTGCTGAAGACGAGGCGATCATTCGCCTCGATCTCAAGGAGCTCCTCGAAGAGGAGGGGTACGAGGTCGTGGGCGAGACGGGTCGCGGCGACGAGGCGATCGAGTTGGTGCGCCAGAACCGGCCCGACCTCGTGATCCTCGACATCAAGATGCCGGGCATGGACGGCCTCACTGCGGCGCGCCACATCACGAGCGAGCGGCTCGCGGCGGTGCTCGTGCTCACCGCGTTCTCGCAGCGTGACCTGGTCGAGCAGGCGCGCGACGCCGGCGCGCTGGCATACCTGGTCAAGCCGTTCCAGAAGAGCGACCTCATCCCCGCCATCGAGATGGCGCTCGGGCGCTACGCGGAGCTCGCGTCGCTCGAGCGGGACGTCGGCAACCTCGCCGAACGCCTCGAGGAGCGCAAGACGATCGACCGGGCGAAGGGCGTCCTCATGGACCAGCACGGCAAGACCGAGCAGGAGGCGTGGCGCTTCCTCCAGCAGCAGGCGATGCACAACCGGGTCAAGGTGCACGACGTCGCCCGCCGGGTTCTCGACGGCGAGCTCACTCCCTGAGCAACGGTCGACGCTGCGTTCTGACCTGCTGAAGCGCGCCGAGATGGGAGTCGCCGGCTTCGGGGCCGCCGACTCTCCGCGTCCAGCGGGTAGTCGCGGGCATACGATCGATCGCGGCGTCGGCGGCTCTGCCGACCGAGCCGCAAAGCCGGAGCCTGGCGACGGCGAAAGGAACGAATGAGCAAGCTCCTTCTCCTTGACGGCCATTCCTTGGCGTACCGGGCCTTCTATGCGCTTCCCACCGACCTCGCGACCCGGAGCGGGACGATCACGAACGCCGTCTACGGCTTCACGTCGATGCTGATCAAGATGCTCGGCGACGAGAAGCCCGAGTACATCGCCGTCGCCTTCGACACCGGGGCGCCGACGTTCCGGGACGAGATGGACGCCGAATACAAGGCGGGGCGCAAGGAGACTCCGGACGTGTTCTCCTCGCAACTGCCGTTGATCCACGAGGTGCTCGAAGCGCTCGCGATCCCCACGCTCGAGGTCGGCGGAGTCGAGGCCGACGACGTCATCGCCACCCTCGCCGAGCAAGCAGCGGAGGAGGGGATCGACACGGTCATCGTCACCGGTGATCGAGATACGTACCAACTCGTCCGCGATCCGCACGTGAAGGTGCTCTACAACCGGCGCGGCGTTTCCGATTACGTGCTCTACGACGAGGCTGGAATCGTCGAGCGGACCGGTGGCGTGACTGCAGCGCAGTATCCGGACTACGCCGCCCTCCGGGGGGACACGAGCGACAACCTGCCCGGGGTACCCGGCATCGGCGAGAAGACAGCCGCCAAGCTGATCTCGACGTACGGGAACCTCGAAGGAATCTACGAGCACCTCGACGAGCTACCGCCGAAACAACGCCAGAACCTCGGAGACGCACGCGACCGCGTGTTCCTCAACCGGGAGATGTCGCAGCTGCGTTCGGACGTCGAGATCGACTTCTCGGCTGCCGATCTTCGTCAGCGTTCGTGGGATCGCGAGCAAGTGCGCGTGCTGTTCGACCAACTCGAGTTCCGGACGCTCTTGCCGCGACTCTTCGAGGCTGTCGGCGAAGAGGCGGCCGAACCCGAAGCCGAGTCGTTCGAAGCCGACGTCACGATCATGCCGGATGCGGCCGCGGCTGCGACGCGCCTCCGGGACCTCGGTGCCGTCGACGGCCCGTACACGCTCGAGGGACGATGGGAAGGCGACGCCGGTCGCAGTCCGCTGGTCGGCGTGGCCGTCACGAACGAGGACGCGCACGCCGACTACATCGACGGCGAGCTGCTCCGCGACGCGAAGGTGAGCGACGCGCTCGGTGCTCTCGTGGGCGAGGGCGGTCCGCCGCTCGTCGTCCACCGCGGGAAGGAGCTGATGCACGGACTCCCCGTCGACGTGCGCGCACTGCGCGACGACACCGCCGTCATGGCGTACCTGCTGGACCCGGCGGAAGGGAAATACCTCCTCGAGGACCTCGCGCTGCGCTACCTGTCGCTCGAAGTGCGCTCACCGGACGCCGAAGAGGGAACGCTCGACCTCGACCTGAGCGGCCAGTCGCGTGTCGACGAGACCGGCCGGCGGGCGCTGGCCGTACGCCGCCTCGCCGGTACGCTCGCCGAGGCGCTCGAAGCGCGCGAGCTGACCGACCTGTACGAGCGCGTCGAACGACCCCTCGTCCGCGTGCTGGCGCGCATGGAGGAGTACGGCGTCAAGGTCGACCGGCAGTTCCTCGAAGGGCTGCGGGCCGAGCTCGCCCAGAGCTGCGAAGAGCTCGTCGGACGGATCCACGCCCACGCCGGCGAGGAGTTCAACGTGAACTCGACGCCGCAGCTGCGGCAGGTGCTCTTCGAGAAGCTCGGTCTCGCGCCCGTGAAGAAGACGAAGACGGGCCCGTCGACCGACGCCGACTCCCTCCAGAAGATGGCTGAAGAGCACCCGATCATCGAGGACCTTCTGCGCTACCGGGAGGTCGAGAAGCTGCGCAGCACCTACGCCGACGCGCTGCCGCCGCTCATCGGCGAGGACGGCCGCATTCACGCCACCTTCAAGCAGACCGACACCACGACCGGGCGCATCTCGAGCGAGGCTCCGAACCTCCAGAACGTCCCCGTCCGCACGGCCGACGGCCGCGAGATGCGCCGGGCATTCATCGCCGACGACGGCTACGGGCTGCTCACCGCCGACTACTCGCAGATCGAGCTGCGGGTGCTCGCGCACCTGACCGACGACCCAGGGATTGATCGAGGCGTTCTCGCGCAGTGCCGACATCCACACCACGACCGCGGCGATGGTCTTCGGCGTCGACGAGAAGGACGTCGACCCGTTCCAACGCCGATTCGCCAAGGTCGTGAACTTCGGCCTGGCGTACGGGATGGAGGCGTACGGCCTCGGTCAGCGGCTCGGCGTACCGACCGAAGAGGCCCGCGAGATCCTCGACAACTACTTCGCCAGCTTCCCAAGCGTGAAGGACTTCATGGACACGACCGTGCGTGAGGCCAAGCAGCGTGGGTACACGACGACGATCTTCGGCCGCCGCCGCCAGATCACCGAGCTGTCGTCCGACAACTTCCGCATCCGCCAGATGGGGGAGCGCATGGCCCAGAACGCGCCGGTGCAAGGGTCCGCCGCGGACGTGTTCAAGCTGGCGATGGTCGACCTCGACCGTGCGCTCGAGGACGGCAGCTTCGGCTCGCGCATGATCCTGACCGTCCACGACGAGCTGGTCCTCGAGGTCCCGCTGGACGAGCGGGAGCGGGTCGAGCAGCTCGTGCGCGAAGTCATGGAGTCGGTCTGCACGCTGAAGGTCCCGTTGGTGGTCGACCTCGGGTTCGGCCCCACGTGGGCCGACGCCAAGTAGCTCGCATCAGCCGGTCTCGGCGTCGTTCGGCGCGACTTCCCCTGCTTCTCGAAGTTCCTCGGCGTAGCCGTCCGACAGCTCGGCAGCACCGCGCATGAAGTCACGGACGGTTTCGAGCTCCTCGGCCCTGTACTTGGTCATGGACTCAAACGTCGCCGACATGAACGGCTGGTAGTAGCGCATCGCCGTCCGCGTGCTTTCGAGTGTCCGCTCGATGAGTACCCGCCGCCGATCGTCCGTGTCCCGGACGCGACGGACGAACCCCACATCCTCGAGTCGGTCGACCACCGCGGTGACGGCGCCGGTGGTGAGATGCGTTGCGCGTGCAAGATCTCCCGCGGTCATCGCTCCTCGTCGGTTGAGGACCTCCAACACGCGATGGTCCGTGCGATTGACGCCCATGCGCTCCGCGATGATCTGGTTCACGGCGTCAGCGGCGCTGATGAACTCGCGGCACGCCTCCATGGTTTCGAGAAATAGGTCACGTTTTGAACGTCTTGACACCTGGCTATCTCACTTCATAAGGTAATCGGCGTCAAGTCGGTTCGATGAGTTCCGCGACCGGGCAGGGTCGGAGCGGGACGAGAGCCTTTCCGAAGTACACACCGAGACGCAGAGGTATCCCCCCATGCTGAAGCGCCTGGCCCGCCTGTGTTACCGCCGCCGCTGGCGTGTGCTCGCGGCGTGGATCGCCTTCCTCGTCGCCGTCAGCTTCGTCGCCAGCGCTGCCGGCGGCGTCTTCCGCAACGAGTTCTCGCTCTCGGGTTCGGAGAGCAAGCAGGCTCAGCAGTTTCTCGAGGATCGCGGCTTCGCCGACCGCGGCCGGATTCAGCGGGCAGATCGTGTTCGAGACCGCTCGGGGGGTGAGCGATCCGAACGTCCAGCGGGCGATGGAGGACCTGTTCGCTCGCGTGGAGCGCACCGCGCCTCGCACACAGGTCGTCAGCCCGTACGACCCCGCGAACGCTCGCCAGATCTCGCAGAACGGCCGCATCGCCTACGCCGAGGTCAACTTCGCCGATCGTCCGGACAAGGATTTCCAGGACGCGGCCGACAAGGTCAAGGCCGAAGCCGAGAAGGTCAACGTCTCCGGCCTGCGCGTCGAGCTCGGCGGCCAACTCTTCGGTGACCAGGAGCTACCGGCGAGCGAGGCGATCGGCGTGCTCCTCGCGATCGTCGTGTTGCTGATCGCATTCGGTTCCGTCCTCGCCGCCGGGCTGCCGATCATGACCGCGCTGTTTGGAATCGGTACTGGTATCGCGCTCGTGCAGCTCGCCGCCAACGGCTTGACCATGCCGGATTTCACGACCCAGGCCGTCGCGATGATCGGGATCGGAGTCGGCATCGACTACGCCCTGCTCATCGTCACGCGCTACCGGCAGGCGCTGCGCGACGGCCATCAACCCGAGAGTGCAGTCGCGCTGGCAGCCGACACCGCGGGTCGCTCGGTCGTGTTCGCCGGCACGACTGTGGTCATCGCCGTGCTCGGGATGCTGCTCATCAACGTGCCCGCGGTGCGCGGCCTCGCGGTCGGTATCGCGCTCGGCGTCCTGCTGACCATGCTCGCCGCAATCACTCTGCTCCCGGCGGTCCTGGGATTCGTGGGTCGCAACATCGACAAGCTCGGCCTGCCCCACAAGAAGCGCGCCGAGGGCGAGTTCCGCGAGTCGTTCTGGCACCGGTGGAGCCGAGTCATCCAACGCCGCCCGTGGCCGGGAGCGATCGCCGGTCTCGTCATCCTCCTGGTGCTGGCGGCGCCGGTGCTGTCGATGCGTCTCGCGTTCGCCGACGCCGGCAACCGGCCGACGTCGGACACCACACGACGCGCCTACGACCTGCTCGTCGAGGGCTTCGGGCCGGGATTCAACGGCCCGTTGCTCCTCGCCGTCGACATGCCGCGCGGCCAAGCCGACTTCCCGACCGCGCAGCAGGTCGCGGAGCAGGCGCGGACGGCGAAGGACGTCGCGTTTGTGACGCCGCCGCAGCCGAACAAGGCCGGAAACGCCGCGATCATCCAGGTGTTCTCGACGCACTCGCCGCAGGACCAGCAGACCGCGGATCTGGTCGACCGCCTGCGCAACGACGTGATCCCGTCGGCGACACGCGGGTCGGACGTCGACGTGAAGGTCGGCGGACTCCAGGCCGGTGCCACCGACTACTCGAACTACACGGCCGAACGCCTCCCGGTGTTCATCGGGCTGGTGCTCCTGCTGTCCTTCCTTCTGTTGATGGTCGTGTTCCGCAGCCTTCTCGTGCCGCTGAAGGCGGTGATCATGAACTTGCTGTCGATCGGCGCCGCCTACGGCGTGATCGTCGCGGTGTTCCAGTGGGGCTGGGGTAAGGACCTCATCGGCGTGGCGAAGGCCGGTCCGGTCGAGGCGTGGGCACCGATGATGCTGTTCGCCATCGTGTTCGGCCTCTCGATGGACTACGAGGTGTTCCTCCTCTCACGGATGCGGGAGGAGTACGACAAGACCGGCGACAACGGGACCGCGGTGGCCGACGGGCTGGCCGCGACCGCGAGGGTCATCACCGCGGCGGCCTTGATCATGATCCTCGTGTTCAGCGCCTTCGTGCTCGGCGACGACCGCGCGATCAAGCTGTTCGGCTTCGGTCTCGCCGTCGCCGTGTTCCTGGACGCGACGATCGTCCGGCTGATCCTGGTGCCGGCCACGATGGAGCTGCTCGGAAACGCCAACTGGTGGATCCCGAAGTGGCTCGACCGGATCCTGCCGACGGTGCGCGTCGAGCCCGCCGAGGACCTCGACGCTGAGCTTGCGCAGCTCGACGAGGAGGAGAAGTCGCGGGTCGGCGTCCGCTAGCCGACCCGCGCCGGCTCCCCACTCAGTAGCTGTGCCGGCCACGGACAGCCCTCGCTTCGGATCCCATGAGCACCTTCCCGTCCCTGACCGCTTCCCAGAGCCACCCGGCACCGCAGAGCTCCGTGATGTCTCGGAACTGGTCGATGGTCGGCGCGGCGTCATCGCCCTCCCACCTGGTCACGAACAGGCCGGGGACCCCGAGGTCGGCGGCGAGCTCCTTGCGGCTGAGACCGGCGCGGCTGCGGACGATGCAAAACCATTCGCCCAACGTGAGCATCGGAGATTGGGCTTCCGGCGTCGGGCTCACGACGCGCGGGCACGAAAGGCGCCGGCAAGCAGCATGCGCGCGAAAGCGTCGAAACCGGTCACGGTGGCGGCCAAGCTCGCGAATCGAGAGGACTCGTAGCGCGCCGTCATGACCGGCCACCCACTGGCGGGACGCTATTCGTCCTCGGCCGCTGACACCACGGTGCGCCGCTTGCTCGAGCGCGTCGCGAACCTCGCGTAGAAGAACGGATCAGGAGAGACGCGCGCGCAGCTTCCGCACGCGCCACGGGATGTCCAAGGCTTCGAAGATCAAGATGATCGTCAGCCAGAACAGCACCCGAGGCAGCGGATGTCGCAGGAGTCTCACGAGCTTGTCCATGGCTACCTGCTCATGCTCGTCCTGGTCGCAATGGAATCGCGACCGAGCGTTCCGCGCAATACCCACGGCACGCGGATGGTCCTGCCGGCAGTGAGCGATCTGATCGACAGACGCGCGAGTTTGGTTGACGTGACCGACATGCCGCCGGTGCCGCCGGGTCCGTGGTTCAACCCGATCGCCGCGCACCTCGGACGCGCCTACTGGGCGCCTGGTACCGGCCGGGTCATGGCGTTCACGAAGGGCACGGAGCAGGAGGTCGCGTTCCTCGTCGACGCGCTCGGACTCGAAGCGGGGGAGCGGGTGCTCGACGTCGGGTGCGGCCCCGGGCGGCACGCCCTCGCGCTCGCCCGGCGGGGGATGGATGTGGTCGGTGTGGACCTGTCCGAGGACTTCGTGATCCTCGCTCGGGACGCGGCCGCGACCGAGGAGTCGTCGGCCCGTTTCGAGGTCGCCGACGTCCGGGAGCTCGCGTACGAGGCGGAGTTCGACGCCGTCATCTGCCTCTGCCAGGGCGGGTTCGGGCTCCTCGGCGGACGCGACGAGCCCCGGGTCTTCGGGCGGATCGCCGCCGCCGTCCGGCCGGGCGGCCGCCTCGCCCTCACGGCCTTCTCGGCCGCGTTCGCCATCCGCTTCCTCGAGGACGGCGAGAGCTTCGACCCCGCGACCGGCGTGCTCCACGAGCGCTCGACGGTGCGCAACGAGGACGGCGTCGAGCAGGTCTTCGACCTCTGGACCACGTGCCTCACGGTGCGCGAGCTCGCGCTCATGGCCGGGCGCGCCGGCCTGGACGTCGTCGGCGTGCACGGGGTCACACCCGGCCGGTACGGGACCGCGCCACCCACTCTCGACGACCCCGAGTTGCTGCTCCTGGCTCGGCGGCCCGCCTGACCTTGGGTTACGCTGATGTGCGGTCCTTCGGGGCCGGTTTCCCGCGCTCGTGTCGTCACCTGAGGTGCGCCGGCAGGCAGGGGGAGCGATCACTGTTTCCAAGGAGCAATGTTGTCCGAGCAGGAGGCCACGGGAGCGACCGACAACGCGCCCGTGCCCGAGACGAGTCAGAGTGAGCCCGCTGCGGCAGCTTCGCAGGGGTCAGGCGCCGACGGCGCCGTAGCAACAGCCGAGTCCCCGCCCGACGGCGGCCCCGTCGTCCTCGACGACCTGGGGACGCAATCCTTCTCCGATGCGGTCGACGCCACGATCGTCGAGTTCGACGACGGCGACATCGTGTCCGGAAAGGTCGTCAAGATCGACAGCGACGAGGTTCTCCTCGACATCGGCTACAAGTCCGAAGGCGTCATCCCGTCGCGCGAGCTCTCGATCCGCAACGACATCGACCCCAACGAGGTCGTCGATCTCGGCGAGGATCTGGAGGCCCTCGTCCTCCAGAAGGAGGACAAGGACGGTCGCCTGATCCTCTCGAAGAAGCGGGCGCAGTACGAGCGCGCCTGGGGAACGATCGAAGCGGTCAAGGAGAAGGACGGCATCGTCTCCGGACCGGTCATCGAAGTCGTGAAGGGCGGTCTGATCCTCGACATCGGTCTCCGCGGCTTCCTCCCCGCATCACTCGTCGACCTGCGGAGGGTGCGTGATCTCCACCCGTTCGTCGGCCGGAATCTCGACGCCAAGATCATCGAGCTCGACAAGAACCGCAACAACGTCGTGCTCTCACGACGCGCGTACCTCGAGGAGACACAGCGCGAGCAGCGCGACGAGTTCCTCGCGAACCTCAAGCCGGGTGAGATCCGCAAGGGCGTGGTCTCGTCGGTCGTGAACTTCGGCGCCTTCGTCGACCTCGGCGGGATGGACGGCCTGGTGCACGTCTCCGAGCTGAGCTGGAAGCACGTCGATCATCCGAGCTCCGTCGTGCAGGTCGGCGACGAGGTCGAGGTGCAGGTGCTCGACGTCGACCTCGACCGCGAGCGCATCTCGCTGTCGCTCAAGGCCACCCAGCAGGATCCGTGGCAGGAGTTCGCAAACGGCCACCAGGTCGGCGAGCTCGTCTACGGGAAGGTCACGAAGCTCGTGCCGTTCGGCGCGTTCGTCCAGGTCGGCGACGGCATCGAGGGGCTTGTCCATATCTCCGAGATGGCCGCGCACCACGTCGAAGCGCCCGAGCAGGTCGTCACCCCCGGCGAGGAGCTGTGGGTGAAGATCATCGACATCGACCTCGACCGGCGGCGGATCTCGTTGTCGATCAAGCAGGCTGCCGAGGGCGGCGAAGTCGCGGCCGAGTACCGCGAGCACTTCGGCGAGGACCAGTTCGACGAGCAGGGCCAGTACATCGGCCCGTCCGCCGAGGAGACGGCCGCCGCCGCGGAGTCCTCCGAAGGTGAGACACCCGACGCGCCTGCCGAAGCGCCGGCCGCCGACGACACACCAACGGCCGAGAACGCCTGAGTGCTGCTCGTCGGGCTCACCGGCGGGATCGGAGCCGGCAAGTCCACCGTCGCAGACCTGCTGGCCGCGCGCGGCGCGGTCATCGTCGACGCCGACGAGGTCGCGCGAGCCGTGGTCGAGCCGGGCGAGCCGGCCCTGGTCAAGCTCGTGGATCGGTTCGGCGACGGGATCCTCGACGCCGGCGGCCGGCTCGACCGAGCCGCGCTGGCGAAGGTCGCGTTCGCCGACAACGAGTCACGCCGCGAGCTCGAAGCGATCACGCATCCGGCGATCAACGAGGAGTTCACGCGCCGCGTCGCCGCCGCGCCCGGCGACGCCATCGTCGTACTGGACGTGCCGTTGCTCGCCGAGTCGGAGCAGGCGAGGAAGCGGCCGTACCAGACGGTGATCGTGGTCGAGGCGCCGCGCGACGTCCGGCTGGAGCGGCTCGAGGCCAGGGGAGTGGCCCGAGCCGACGCCGAGGCGCGCATGGCCGCACAGGTCGACGACGAGGAGCGCCGCAAGCTCGCCACGTACGTCGTCGACAACGCCGGCGATCGCGCCTCGCTCGAGCGCCAACTCGACGACATCTGGTCGGACCTCGAGCGCCGGCACCGTGACGCCCAAGCCGAGATGGATCGAAAACCCGACGCATAGCGCCGGTTCCGACCCGTCATCGGCGAAGCCGTCACAGGCCGCCGGTACCATCGAGCGGATGCCTCCCCTCGAGCTCGTTTCCCCCTTCACCGCCGCCGGCGACCAGCCGGAGGCGATCGACGCGCTCGTGACCGGGGTGGAGCGGGGCGACCGCTACCAGACACTGCTCGGCATCACCGGCTCGGGGAAGTCGTTCACGATCGCGGGTGCGATCGAGCGGGCGCAGCGCCCCACGCTCGTCCTCGCCCCCAACAAGAGCCTCGCCGCCCAGCTGGCGAGCGAGTTCCGGGAGTTCTTCCCCAAGAACCGGGTCGAGTACTTCGTCTCCTACTACGACTACTACCAGCCCGAGGCGTACGTCCCCTCGTCCGACACGTACATAGAGAAGGACTCGTCGATCAACGACGAGATCGACCGGCTCCGCCACTCGGCGACCAGCGCCCTGATGTCCCGGCGGGACGTCATCATCGTCGCCTCGGTCTCGGCGATCTACGGTCTCGGCTCACCGGAGCTCTACGAGCAGCAGTGCCTCATGCTCGACGTGGGGGAGGAGCACGACCAGCGGGCGATCCTGCGCCGGCTCGTCGAGCTCCAGTACGAGCGCAACGACGAGGGGTTCGTCCGCAACAAGTTCCGGGTGCGGGGCGACTCCATCGAGGTGTTCCCCGCGTACGAGGAGCGGGGCGTTCGCATTCAGCTCTTCGGTGACGAGGTCGAGCGCATCGTCTCGGTCGATGCGGTGACCGGCGAGATCGTGGAGGAGCTGGAGCGGTTCGTGCTCTTCCCGGCGTCTCACTACGTCACCGACGAGGACCACATGCAGCGCGCGATCGAGGGGATCGAGGCCGAGCTGAAGGATCGGCTGGCGTGGTTCGAGGAAAAGGGCAAGCTGCTGGAGGCGCAGCGCCTGCGGATGCGAACCACCTACGACCTGGAGATGCTCCGCGAGATCGGCTCGTGCTCGGGGATCGAGAACTACTCGCGGTTTCTCGACGGCCGCGAAGCCGGTCAGATGCCGTACACGCTGCTCGACTACTTCCCCGACGACTTCCTGTGCGTCCTCGACGAGTCGCACGTCACCGTCCCCCAGCTCCACGGGCAGTACGAGGGCGACCGCTCGCGCAAGGACACGCTGGTCGAGCACGGGTTCCGGCTGCCGTCGGCGCTCGACAACCGGCCGCTCCGATTCAACGAGTTCATCGAGCACGTGAACCAGGTCGTCTTCATGTCGGCCACGCCGGGTGAGTACGAGCTCGAGACCTCGAAGCAGGTCGTCGAGCAGATCGTGCGGCCCACGGGCCTGGTCGATCCCGAGGTGATCATCAAGCCGACCAAGGGTCAGATCGACGACCTCGTCGCCGAGATCAACGCCCGCGCCGAAGCGGAGCAGCGCGTGCTCGTGACGACGCTCACGAAGAAGATGTCCGAGGACCTGACCGACTACCTCATCGAGCTCGGGATGCGCGTCCGTTATCTCCACAGCGAGATCGACACGCTCGAGCGGGTCGAGATCCTGCGCGCGCTGCGTCTGGGCGAGTTCGACGTGCTCGTCGGCATCAACCTGCTGCGGGAAGGTCTCGACCTGCCCGAAGTGTCGTTGGTCGCGATCCTCGACGCCGACAAGGAAGGCTTCCTGCGTTCCGACACGTCGCTGATCCAGACGATGGGCCGCGCCGCGCGGAACGTCGACGGTCAGGTGATCATGTACGCCGACCAGGTCACGGACTCGATGCGCCGCGCGATCTCCGAGACGAACCGGCGGCGGAAGGTGCAGCTCGAGTTCAACGCCGAGCACGGGATCGATCCGCAGACGATCCGCAAGAAGGTCGTCGACATCCTCGAGATGGTCCGCGCCCGCGAGGGGGAGGACGACGACAAGCGTGCCGGCCGGGGCCGGGGAGGCGGCCGTGGGCGCGGCGCCAAGCGGTCGGCGGTGTTCGATCTCGAGGGCGTGGCGCCCGACGACGTCGGCAAGCTCGTCCAGACCCTCCAGGACGAGATGCACGACGCGGCCAAGGATCTGCGCTTCGAGGAGGCCGCCCGCCTCCGCGACGAGATCGCCGAGCTGAAGCGGGAGCTGCGCGAGGTCAGCTGACGCGCTATCCCTTGTACATCTCCGCCGGTAGGGCGGGCAGACCGAGGAGGCGCGGTGTTCGAGGACCTGAAGAAGTTCCTACTTCGCGGCAACGTCATCGACCTCGCCGTGGCGGTGATCATCGGGATCGCGTTCGGCGCCGTGGTGCTGTCGCTCGTGAACGACGTGATCATGCCCGTGATCGGCGCCATCTTCGGCAAGCCGAACTTCAACGACCTGACGTTCAAGGTCGGCGACGGCGTCGTGGCCTACGGGAAGTTCATCACCGCCCTCGTCAACTTCCTCATCATCGGGACGGTGTTGTTCCTCATCGTGCGAGCCGTGCAGCGGGTCTTCCGCCAGGAGGCGACGCCCACCCAGGTGAGTCTGCTCACCGAGATCCGCGACGAGCTCCGGGGCCGGTAGTCGCGAGGCGCGGCGTCAGTCCGGTCGCCGGTACCGCGCGGCGTGAGACGGTGTCGCGACCTCGGCGTCCGGTTCGCTCTGGCCGTCCGCGACGGGTGTGCCCGGCGTGAGCGCGAGCGGGATCTCGCCGCCCCAGAAGGGGAGCTCGAGATCCTCGGGCTCCTCGATGGGACCGCCGTTTCGCACCTTGGCCGACGCCTGCGACAGCGGCACTCGTAGGACGAGCGTGGCGCGTACCTCGACGTCGGTCGGCGTACGCGTCTCGGCCGATCGTCCCGGAACGACATGTTCGACGATCGCGAGCAAGGCCTCTCGCTTCTCGTCGAGGTCATCGACTCTCGTTGCCCTCCCGAAGACCATCACCGACCGGTAGTTCATCGAGTGATGGAACGCCGAGCGGGCGAGGACGATGCCGTCGACGAGAGTGACGGCGACACACACGTCGAGGCTGCTTGCCGACGTCCGCAGAGCGTGGTTCGCTGCCGCCCCGTGCACGTAGAGGTCTCGGCCGACGCGTCCGTACGACGTCGGGACCACTGTCGGTGCGCCGTCGGCGAGGAAGCCGAGATGGCAGACGAATCCCTCGTCGAGGATCGCGCTCGACGGTCGGCCAGTCGAAGCGCCCCCGATCCGGCTTCCGGCGGAGGCGGGTGCGGTCGGTGATCTGGAGCTCCATCGGTCAAGCGTGGCCGGTCGATGGCGGCGTCCGGATGCGGATTTCGGAGTCCCGAACATCCGTTCGCTCGGACCGGGGCGCCGGTAAACTGACGCCGTGGCGGATGCGATCACGATCCGGGGGGCTCGCGAGCACAACCTGAAGAACGTCGATCTCGAGCTGCTCCGGGACCGCCTGATCGTCTTCACCGGCTTGTCGGGCTCGGGGAAGTCCTCGCTGGCGTTCGACACGATCTACGCCGAGGGCCAGCGCCGGTACGTCGAGTCGCTGTCGGCGTACGCCCGGCAGTTCCTCGGCCAGATGGACAAGCCCGACGTCGACTTCATCGAGGGCCTCTCGCCGGCGATCTCGATCGATCAGAAGTCGGCGTCGAAGAACCCGCGATCGACCGTCGGCACGATCACCGAGATCTACGACTACCTGCGGCTCCTCTACGCCCGGATCGGCGTGCCGCACTGCCCGAACTGCGGGCAGGTCATCACCAGGCAGACGCCGCAGCAGATCGTCGACCGCGTCCTGCAGCTACCGGAGGGCACGAGGTTCCAGGTGCTGGCGCCGGTCGTGCGGGGCCGGAAGGGCGAGTACGAGGGGCTGCTCACGGAGCTCGCCGGCCAGGGCTTCACCCGGGCGCGGATCGACGGCGAGGTGCACGAGCTGTCGAGCATGCGCGGCTCGGGCGGGAACGCACAGAGCCGGGAGCGGCTCGCCCGGTACGAGCAGCACACGATCGAGGTCGTCGTCGACCGCCTCGTTCGCCGCGCGGGCATCGAGCGTCGGCTCACCGACTCGCTCGAGACCGCCCTGCGCCTGGCCGAGGGTGTCGCCGAGGTCGAGATCGTCCCCCGGGAGGGAGAGCAGGAGCGAGACGAGGACCGCGAGGTGCTCACCTTCTCTGAGCATCTGGCCTGCGCGAACTGCGGCTTGTCGTTCGAGGAGCTCGCGCCGCGCAACTTCTCGTTCAACTCGCCCTACGGCGCATGCGAGCGCTGCGACGGGCTCGGCACCCGCTTCGAGGTCGACCCCGAACTGGTCGTCTCCGATGACGACCTCTCGATCTCGGACGGGGCGATCTCGCCGTGGGCAGGGTTCCGGAGTCAGTACTTCGACCGGGTGCTCGGCGCGCTCGCGAAGGAGTACGGGTTTTCGGTCGACACGCCGTGGCGCAAGCTCCGCAAGCGCGACAAGCAAGCCGTGTTGCACGGTTCGGGCAAACGCGCGATCAACGTCCGGTACCGAAACCGGTACGGGCGGCAGCGTTCGTATACCACCGAGTTCGAGGGCGTGGTGCCGTGGCTCGAGCGCCGCCACTCGGAAGCCGAGAGCGACCGCGTGCGCGAGCAGATCGAGGGATACATGCGCGAGGTGCCGTGCCCGACGTGTCACGGCGCCCGTCTGCGCCCGGCCTCATTGGCTGTCACGGTCGGCGGAACGAACATCTACGAGCTCGGCGAGTTGTCGATCGCCAGGGCGGCGGAGTTCCTCGGCGGGCTCGAGCTGTCCGAACGCGACCTGATCATCGCCGAAGCCGTCCTGAAGGAAGTCAACGAGCGGCTGCGTTTCCTGCTCGACGTCGGGCTCAACTACCTGTCGCTGAACCGGTCGTCGGCGACGCTCGCCGGCGGAGAGGCCCAGCGCATCCGACTGGCGTCGCAGATCGGGAGCGGACTGGTCGGGGTGCTGTACGTGCTCGACGAGCCGTCGATCGGGCTGCACCAGCGCGACAACCACCGGCTCCTCGACACCCTCGTGCGCCTGCGAGACCTCGGGAACACGGTGATCGTCGTCGAGCACGACGAGGAGACGATGCGCTCGGCCGACATGGTCGTCGACATCGGCCCCGGCGCCGGGGAGCACGGCGGCGAGATCGTCGCCCACGGAACGCTCGACGACGTCATCGCCGAGCCGGCCTCGATCACCGGTCAGTACCTGGCGGGGGAGCGGTCGATCCCGGTGCCGGAGATGCGCCGCCAACCGGGCGAGGCGTGGCTCACCGTGCGTGATGCTCGTGAGCACAACCTCAAGAACATCGACGTCGAGTTCCCGCTCGGATGCTTCGTCGCGATCACCGGCGTCAGCGGCAGCGGCAAGTCGACGCTCGTGAACGACATCCTCTACCACGCGCTCATGCAGAAGGTGTACCGATCCCGCACTGTGCCGGGCCGTCACAAGACGATCGAGGGGACCGAGCTCCTCGACAAGGTCATCAACATCGACCAGTCGCCGATCGGCCGGACGCCCCGCTCGAACCCGGCCACGTACACCGGCGTGTTCGACAAGATCCGCTCGCTGTTCGCGTCGAGTCTCGAGGCGAAGGTGCGTGGATACCAACCGGGACGGTTCTCGTTCAACGTGAAGGGCGGACGGTGCGAGGCGTGCTCGGGCGACGGGACGATCAAGATCGAGATGCACTTCCTGCCCGACGTCTACGTGCCGTGCGAGGTGTGCAAGGGTGCTCGGTACAACCGCGACACGCTCGACGTCACGTTCAAGAACAAGAACATCGCCGAGGTGCTCGACCTCTCGATCGAGGAAGCACTCGAGTTCTTCAAGAACCAGCCCACGATCGCCCGGCAGCTGCAGACGCTCTTCGACGTCGGCCTCGGCTACGTCCGGCTCGGTCAGCCCGCGCCCACGCTGTCCGGGGGTGAGGCCCAGCGCGTGAAGCTGGCATCCGAGCTGGGGAAGCGGGCGACGGGCCGGACCGTCTACATGCTCGACGAGCCGACGACCGGTCTCCACTTCGACGACGTGAACCGCCTGCTCGGTGTGCTGGCGCGGCTGGTCGAAGGGGGCAACACGGTCATCGTGATCGAGCACAACCTCGACGTCGTGAAGTCGGCCGACTGGATCATCGACCTCGGGCCCGAGGGCGGCGATGCCGGCGGGCTCGTGGTCGCCGAAGGCCCACCGGAGCACGTGGCCAAGACCCCCGACAGCTACACGGGCAGGTTCCTCGCCCCGATCCTCGGACTCGAGGACGACGCCGTCGCGTGAGCGAACCGGACGGCGATCCCTGGGAGCGCCACGCCGGCTGGTGGCAGGAGAAGTTCACCGACGGCGTCGACCCCGAGTACGAGGAACAGCTCCTACCCCTCGTGGACGAACACTTCGCGGGCACGAACCGTGTGCTCGACCTCGGATGCGGTGAGGGACAGATCGCGCGTCGCATCGCGACGCTCGGCGCCGAGGTCGTCGGGATCGACCCGACCGCCGCGCAGCTGGCGACGGCGCGCGTACGCGATGGCGGCCCGCTCTACGCGCGGGCGGGCGCCGAGGCGATGCCGTTGCGGGCCGCGTCGTTCGACGCCGTGGTGTCGTGCCTCGTGTTCGAGCACCTCGATCCGTTCGAGCCTGCGGTCGCCGAGACGGCGCGGGTGCTCGCCCCCGGTGGCCGCTTCGTGCTGTTCCTGAACCACCCGTTGCTCCAGGCGCCCGGGAGCGGATGGGTGATCGACCACATCCTCGACGAGCAGTACTGGCGCGTCGGCCCCTACCTCCCCGACGACGTCGCAATGGAGGAGGTCGCGCCGGGCGTCGACCTCCCGTTCATGCACCGAGCCCTCCACCGGTACGTGAACGAGCTCGCCGCCCACGACCTCCTCATCGAGCACGTCGACGAGCCCCCGCCCGCCCCGGGCCTCCTCGCCCGCGTCCCGGAGTACGAGGACGCGGCGACGATCCCGCGCCTACTGCTGTTGGTGACGAGGAAAGGGCGCTAGTCGACCTTGTCCGCCGCGGTGGGCGTGCCGGGGAGGTCGAGCATGCGCTGGAGCGCGACCCGCGCCCATTCGGCGGTGTGGGCGTCGACGACGACCTGGTTGACGAGCTCGCCGCGTACCAGCGATTCGAGGCACCACGCGAGGTGCGGGCCGTCGATACGGAACATCGTCGAGCACGGGCAGATCAACGGATCGAGGGACACGACGGTCTTGTCGGGGTGCTCCTCGGCCATGCGCTGCACCATGTGGATCTCTGTTCCGACGCCGATGACCGATCCCGGTGCAGCAGCCTCCACCCACTCGAGGATCCGCTCGGTCGATCCGACCCGGTCGGCGAGCTCGACGACTTCGTGCGCGCATTCTGGATGGACGATGATCTCGCCCTCCGGGTGCTCGGCCCGGAACGCGTCGACGTGCTCGGTCCGAAAACGCTGGTGCACGGAGCAGTGGCCCTTCCACAGCAGGAAGGTCACGTCCTTGACGTCGCGTTCCTCGAGCCCGCCGAGATCGTGACGCGGGTCCCAGACCCGCATGTCGGTCTCGCCGAAGCCCATGTCGTAGCCGGTGTTCCGCCCGAGGTGCTGGTCGGGGAAGAAGAGCACCTTGTCGCCGCGCGCGAGGGCCCAATCGAGGATCGCTCGCGCATTCGAGCTCGTGCACACGGCGCCGCCGTGCTCGCCCACGAACGCCTTCAACGCCGCCGACGAGTTCATGTACGTGATCGGCATGATCCGCTCGATGTCGGTGATGCCGGCGAGCGATTCCCAACATTCCTCGACTTGGTCGAGGTCGGCCATGTCGGCCATCGAGCACCCGGCGTTGAGGTCGGGGAGGATGACACGCTGATGCGCACCGGTGAGGACGTCGGCCGACTCGGCCATGAAATGCACACCGCAGAACACGATGTCGGTGACGTGGTCGTTGTCGGCTGCGAAGCGAGCAAGCTTGAACGAGTCCCCGCGGGCGTCCGCCCACTTGATGACCTCGGGGCGTTGATAGTGGTGCCCGAGGATCAGGAGCTTCGAGCCGAGCGTGGCTTTGGCCGCGCCGATCCACTCGTCGAGCTCGTCGGGCGACGCGAGGGTGTACCGGTCCGGCAGGAGGGCCTGGAGTCGCAACATGGATGTGATCCCTTTCGGGAAGCCCCGGTCAGGCCGGCGGGGACAGCCTGGTCGCCCACCGCGGGGTTGTCGGCCCCGGGACTGATATGTGGCCGGAATGCCAGGCCGGCCTCCACGTAGTGTACCGCCCGCTCACACCGTGCTCGGCCGGCTCATCCAGTTCTCATCGACGATCCGATAGGTCCGCGGCGGTGTCCCCCCGGCGATTCCTGCTCCTCTTCGTGCTCCTGGCGGCTGTGCGTGTCGCCGTCGTGCCGATCGCGCTCTCGTCCGACGCGACCGCGCCGAGCCGGTACCGCATCCTCCCGGGAGACGCCCGCCGCTACGACAAGATCGCGAGCCACGAGGGGCGGCCGTACCGGGACTTCGCGGTCGAGTACCCGCCCGTGATGGTGGCGGCGATCGACGTGATCGACGGCGGGAGTGTCCGGTCGACGACGGTGCGGCTCATGTGGTCACAGCTCGTGATCGACCTGGCGATCGCCGCCGTCGTCGCCTGGGCGTGGGGCCGGCGCGCCGGCATCGCCTACCTGGTGCTCGGCCTCCCGTTCCTGCTCTACCCGTTCATCTACCTTCGGCTCGACCTCCTGTCCGTGTTCCTCGCCGTCCTCGGCGTGGCGCTCGTTCGCCGTCGACATCAGTACGCGGGCGGGGCAACGCTCGCGTTGGCGTGCTTCGCCAAGCTCTGGCCGGTCGTCCTGATCCCCGTGCTCGTCGTGCGGCGGGCGTGGCGCGCCCTCGGCGCGCTCCTCGCCGTGGGCGCGGCGGGCACCGCGGCGTGGGTGGCGTGGGGCGGGATCGACGGGCCGATTCAGGTCCTGACGTTCCGGGGCGCCAAGGGCTGGGAGTTCGAGAGCACGGTCGGTGCGCTCGTGAGGAGCATCGGCGGAGTGACGCCGCACATCGAACGGGGAGCGTGGCGGGTCGGCGAGGTCACGAGCTTCGTCGCGGGGCTGCTCGTGCTCGCGCTTGTCGCGGGCGTGGCGGCGGCGTGGGTGCTCGCGGCGCGGGCCAAGCCCCGCGGCACCGGCGTGCTCGACGGGCTCGCGCCGATGGCCGCGATCACGCGTCTTCCTGGTGTTCTCACCCCTGCTCTCGCCCCAGTTCCTGCTGTGGCTCCTGCCCTTCGCCGCCATTGCGGCGGTCCACGGCGAACGGCTCGTCACGCGGCTGGCGTTCGTGGCGTCGGGATTGAGCGTCGCGCTGCTTGCCCTGTTGCCGGAGCTGATCCACGGCGGGACATTCGCGCTCTTCGTCCTCGGCGCGCGCAACGCAGCGCTCATCGTGCTGCTCGTCTCTCTGGCGTACCGGCTCGTACAGGCGGGCGAGCGGCGCCGGGCTGCCGTCCGCCTCGAGCCGGCGACGGAGATCGCCGCGTAGCGGCGGCCTACCCGCCGGCGAGGAGCTTGGCCTCCTCTTCGGCCATGACCGCGGAGACGAGGTCGCGGATCTCGGCCGGTGCCTTCGACGGCGCGCCGGTGTCGTGCGGCGGCTGGGGGTCGTACTCGATTCCGAGTTGCACGGCCTGCGCGACCTCGGCGCCGTACAGCCGGTCGACGAGGGTGAGCGCGAGGTCGATGCCGGCCGAGACACCGGCCGCAGTGGCGACTTTTCCTTCGATGACCACGCGCTCCTCGGTGGGGTCGGCGTCGTAGCGGCGGAGATGGTCGTAGGCCAGCCAGTGGGTGGTGGCGCGCAGGCCCCTCAGCACGCCGGCCGCACCGAGGAGGAGCGCGCCGGTGCAGACGGACGTCGTGTACGTGGAGGTCTCGTGCGCAGCCCGGATCCAGTCGACGATCGGGCCGCCTTCGGCGGCGACGACCCGCGTGACGAGCCCACCGGGGACGAGCAGCACGTCGGGCGTCGGCACTTCGTCGAAGGTGCGCTCCAAGTCGAGGCGCAGGATGCCGCTGTCGTCGGCGAGCGCCCCCGTCCGCTCCGCGCACAGGACGACGTCCGTGCCGGGGACGTTCGTGAACACGTTGTACGGGCCGATGGCGTCGAGGGCGGTGAACCCGGGGTAGAGGCCGATGGCGATCTGCATGGTGGCGGTCCTTTCAGGACGCCCGCCGGCGGAAGTGCTGGCGGTATCGATCGGGGGTCGTGTGGAGGCGGCGATGGAACGCGCGGTGCAACGTCTCGGGGTGCTTCAGGCCGACGCGGACCGCGACCGCCGCCACCGTGAGGTCGGTTGTCTCGAGCAACCGCCGGGCCGTCTCGACGCGAAGCTCCTCGACGAACGCGGCGGGCGTGGTGCCGGTCTCGCGGCGGAAGACGCGGGCGAACGTGCGCGGGCTCATGCCCGCCCGGGCTGCCATTGCATCCACGCCGAGGTTCTCGTCGAGGTGGTCGGCCAGCCATCCCTGGAGGTCGGCGATCGACGTCGTCGTGGCGCGCTGGGCGCGGAGTTGGGCGCTGAACTGAGACTGACCGCCGGGTCGACGTACGAACACGACGAGCCACCCGGCGGCTTGATGGGCGAGATCGGCGCCGTGGTCCGCTTCGACGATCGCCAGGAAGAGGTCGACGCCGGCCGTGACGCCGGCGGAGGTCCAGCGGTCGCGGTCGCGGACGTAGATGCGGTCGGGGTACACCCCGACGTGGGGATGGCGGTCGGCGAGCGCGTCGCACGATGCCCAGTGCGTGGTCGCTTCATAGCCGTCCAGCAGTCCGGCGGCGGCGAGGAGCCAGGCGCCGGTGCAGACCGAGGTGATCCGCTTCGCCCGCCTTGCGACGGCCGCGAGGTCGCGCAAGAAGCGCTGGTCGCGGCGGGCGGCTCGCGTGCCTTCTCCGCCGACGACCACGAGCGTGTCGATTCGCTCTCGGCCCCGTGCGAGCGCCGCCAGCGAGACGTCGGCGGCCACCGAGACGCCGCTCTCCGAGCGGACGGGCCGGCCATCGGGCGTCGCGACGGCCGTCTGGTACGGGGGCGACGCCCCGAGGCGGGTCGCCGCGCTCAGCACCTCGACCGGCCCGGCCAGGTCCAGCAGCTGGAGACCGTCGAAGGCGACGACGACGACCGTGTGGGCTGAGGGCGCAGGGGTCCCGGGTGTCACGAAGCCATCCTCCGCGAGGATCGGGCTGGCAGCAATGTCATTTCTCTGATGATTCCTGCCAAGCCCCGGAAGGAGGACAATAGAGGGGTGATCGACCGACCGGAGCCCGGCACCGTCCCCACCGGCCCCGGCGCCTACCTGTTCAAGGACGCCGAGGGCCGGGTGATCTACGTCGGGAAGGCCAAGGGCCTGCGCAGCCGGCTGTCGAACTACTTCGGCCCGCCGGGATCTCTGCCGGAGCGCACCCGCCAGATGGTGGCCGTGGCGGAGTCGGTCGAGTGGATCGAGGTCCGCAACGAGGTCGAGGCGTTCTTCCTCGAGTTCAACCTCATCAAGCGGCACAAGCCCCGGTTCAACGTCCGTCTCAAGGACGACAAGTCGTACCCGTTCCTCGCCGTCACGCTCGACGAGGAGTGGCCGCGAGCGATGGTCATGCGCGGCAAGAAGCGCAAGGGCGTCCGGTACTACGGGCCGTTCGCGCACGCGTACGCCATCCGGGAGACCCTCGACCTCCTGCTTCGGACGTTCCCGATCCGGACGTGCACGCAGCCGAAGTTCGACCGCCACCACCGTCTCGGTCGTCCGTGCCTGTACGCGCACATCGAGAAGTGCGCGGCGCCGTGCGTTGGTGCCGTCGGGCGCGACGACTACGACCGACTCGTCGCCGACCTCCTCGAGTTCCTCGACGGCGACCACGCGCCGGTCCTCGACCGGCTCGAGAAGCAGATGCACGGCGCCGCCGACGAGCTCGAGTACGAGCGCGCCGCCCGTCTGCGCGACCAGATCAGCTCGGTGCGCAAGGTCATCGAGCGCCAGCAGATGGTCGGCCCGAAGGAGGAGGACTTCGACTGCATCGGTGTGGCCGAGGACCCGCTCGAGGCGTCGGTGCAGGTGTTCTTCGTGCGCAAAGGGCGGGTGGTCGGCCGCAAGGGACTGGTCGTCGACAAGGTCGAGGAGCTCGCGCCCCCGCGCTCGTGGGCCGCATTCTCGAGCAGCTCTACGGCGACGCCCCGGTGACCGACGTGCCACGCGAAGTGCTCGTCCCCGTGCTCCCCGACGACACCGAGGTCTACGAGGAGTTCCTGGCCGCGACACGTGGGTCACGGGTGCGGGTGCGGGTGCCGCAGCGCGGTGCCAAGCGGCAGTTGCTCGGGACCGTGACCCACAACGCCGGTGAGGCGTTCGCGCGCCACAAGCTCAAGCGGGCCTCCGACCACAACGCCCGCGCCCGGGCGCTGACCGCGCTCCAGGACGCGCTCCGTCTCCCCGAGGCGCCGCTGCGGATCGAGTGCTTCGACATCTCGAACCTGCAGGGCACCGAGATCGTCGGCTCCATGGTCGTCATGGAGGACGGCCTCGCCAAGCGGTCCGAGTACCGGCGGTTCAAGGTGCGCCGGCAGGAGGGCCAGGACGACTTCGCGGCCATGGAGGAGGTGCTGACGCGCCGCTTCCGCCGCTACCTCGACGAGCGCGACGAAGGCGCACGCAAGGGCAAGCGGTTCGCGTACCCGCCCAACCTGTTGCTCGTCGACGGCGGCAAGGGCCAGCTGAACGTGGCGGTCCGTGTGCTCGAAGAGCTCGGGCTCGAGGACATCTGTGCCGCGGCCCTGGCGAAGCGGTTCGAGGAGGTGTACGTGCCCGGGCAGCCGGAGCCGGTGCGGGTGCCGCGTGACTCGGAGGCGCTCTATCTCCTCCAGCAGGTGCGGGACGAAGCGCACCGCTTCGCCATCACGTACCACCGCCAGCTACGGCAGAAGAAGATGACGAAGTCGGTCCTGGACGAGGTCCAGGGGCTCGGCCCGACGCGCCGTTCGCGGCTGCTCAAGGAGTTCGGCTCGGTCAAGAAGCTGCGCGAACGCAGCCTCGACGACCTTCTTGCCGTCACGTGGCTGCCGGAGCGCGTCGCGCGTGAGCTGTACGAGCGACTGCACGGTGGACCTGCGACCATGGGTGCCGGCAATGGATGATGCATCGCCCCTCGACGTCACGGTCGTCACCGGTATGTCCGGCGCCGGCCGCTCGGCGGCGGCCGACGTCCTCGAGGACCTCGGGTTCTTCGTCATCGACAACCTGCCGCCGGCGCTGATCCCGAAGGTGGCCGAGCTCGGCCGCGGTCGCGAGGGCACGAGCCGCTTCGCGCTCGTCGTGGACACACGGGCGGGGGACTTCCTGCCCGAGCTCGAGTCGGCGCTCGCGGAGTTGCGCGAGACCGGGGCGCGCACGCGTGTCTTGTTCCTCGACGCCTCCGACGAGGTGCTCGTGCGCCGGTTCGACGCCACCCGCCGGCCCCACCCCGTCGCCGAGTCGCGTTCACACCGGGTGAGCGACAGCATCACCCGCGAGCGCGAGCTGTCTGGAGCGGATCAAGGAGCAGGCGGACGTCGTGGTGGACACCTCAGAGCTCAACGTGCACGAGCTCCGCGACCGGCTGCGCGAGCTCTTCGGCGAGCCGGGCGACGCGCCGAGCGGACTGCAGATCAGCGTCGTGTCGTTCGGCTACAAGCACGGCCTGCCGCTCGACGTCGACCTCGTGTTCGACTGCCGGTTCCTGCCCAACCCGCATTGGGTCGAGTCGCTGCGCCCGCTTCCCGGCACCGATCCCAAGGTCCGCCGCTACGTGATGAAGCAGGAGGAGACGCAGGCGTTCCTCGAGGAGCTGAGCAGGATGTTCGAGCTCCTGCTGCCCGCGTACGTGCGCGAGGGGAAGTCATACCTGTCGATCGGCGTGGGCTGCACCGGCGGGCGCCACCGCAGCGTGGTGATCGCCGCCGAGATCGCCCGTCTGCTCGAGCGGCTCGGGTTCCCCGCCCGGGTCCACCATCGGGACCTCGAGCGTGAGTGAGGGACCGGCCGTCGTCGCCCTCGGCGGCGGTCACGGACTGTCGGTCGTGCTCCGGGCGGCGCGGCGGTACGCGGGGACCATCACCGGCATCGTGAGCGTCGCCGACGACGGCGGGTCCTCGGGCCGGCTCCGGCGCGACTTCGGCGTCCCGGCCCCCGGCGACCTGCGCCGGTGCCTCGTCGCACTGGCGGGCAGCGACACGGTGTGGCGCGACGCCTTCGAGCACCGGTTCGGGGGCGGCGAGCTCGGCGGGCACGCACTCGGGAATCTCGTGATCGTCGGTCTCACGGAGACGCTCGGCGACTTCACGGCCGCGCTCGAGGAGGCCGGGCGTCTCCTCGACGCGGTGGGGCGGGTGTTCCCGGCGACGACCGATCCCGTGGTCCTGAAGGCGGACGTCGAGGGCGAGGCCGTCGAGGGCCAGGTCGCGGTCCAGAACAGCGCCGGCCGCAAACGGCGGGTCGAGGTGGTGCCGAGCGACGCCATCGCGCCACGCGAAGCGGTCGCCGCCATCGCGTCTGCGGACCAGGTCGTCCTCGCGCCGGGCTCGCTCTACACGAGCCTCCTGCCGGTGCTGTGCGTGCGGGATCTGTGCGCCGCGGTCGCAGCGGCACCGGGGCGGGTGATCCAGGTGTCGAACCTGCGACCGCAGCCGCCCGAGACGACCGGCCTCGACGCCACCGACCACCTCCTGGCCGTCAAGGAGCACGGCGCCCGCGTCGACACCTTCCTGTACCAGCGGGACGGGGCGCTCGCCGCCGACAACGCGGCGATCCGGGACTGCGGCGTCGAGCCCGTCCCCGCCGACGTGGCCGGGGGCGACGGGCTGGTCCACGATCCGGGCAAACTGGCGGCAGCGCTGCAAGCTCTGCTGTAGTCCGCCGGCGCGAGGGGAACCACCCGGCCACCGAGCCGAGACACGGAGGATCACCTGATGACCGTACGAGTAGGGATCAACGGATACGGGCGGATCGGCCGCTCCTTCCATCGGGCCCTCCTGGACCGGGGCGCGGGCTCCGGCGTCGAGCTGGTCGCCGTCAACGATCCCTTCGGCGACAGCGAGACCATGGCCTTCCTGCTGAAGCACGACTCGGTCGGGCGCACGCTCCCCAACGAGGTGAAGGTGAGCAACGGCGGCTTCTCGGTCGACGGCACGGAGGTCAAGAAGCTCGAGGTCAAGGACCCGGCCGAGATCCCGTGGGCCGACAACGGCGTCGATGTCGTCATCGAGTCGACCGGGCTCTTCACCGCCCGTGACGCCGCCGCCGGCCACCTGAAGGGCGGCGCCAAGAAGGTGATCATCTCGGCGCCGTCGGGCGACGCCGACATCACCCTCTGCATCGGCGTCAACGACGACGACTACGACCCGACGAAGCACGACGTCGTCTCGAACGCCTCGTGCACGACGAACTGCCTGGCGCCGTTGGCGAAGGTGCTGCACGACCGCTTCCGGATCGAGCAGGGCTTCATGACGACGATCCACGCGTACACGACCGAGCAGGCGTTGCAGGACGTCGCCCAGACCACCCGCAAGGGCAAGGCCGATCTGCGCCGGATGCGAGCGGCGGCGCTGTCGATCATCCCGAGCTCGACCGGTGCGGCGAAGGCGATCGGGCTGGTGCTGCCGGCGCTGGACGGCAAGCTCAACGGCATGTCGATGCGCGTCCCCACACCGACGGGATCGATCACGGACCTCGTCACGGTGCTCGGGGAGAGCGCAAGCGCCGACGACGTGAACGAGGCGTTCGCCGCTGCCGCCAACGACGCGTCGTACAAGGGCGTGCTCACGTACACGGAAGAGCCGCTCGTCTCGGCCGACATCGTCGGGAATCCGGCGTCGTGCATCTTCTCGGCCACCGACACGATGGCCAACGGCACGATGGTGAAGGTCCTCGGCTGGTACGACAACGAGTGGGGCTTCTCGAACCGGCTCATCGATCTCAGCGCGTTCCTTGGCGAGCGCTGACCTCGGGATCCCGCGTCTCGAGGACCTTCCCCTCGAGCGCGGGCAGCGGGTGCTGGTGCGCGTCGACCTCAACGTCCCGTTGGAGGACGGCGCGGTCGCCGACGACCTGCGGATCACGACTGCCCTCCCCACCCTGACGTGGCTCCGGGAGCACGACGCCGCCATCGTCGTCGCCGGGCACCTCGGACGACCGAAGGGCGTGCCCGACCCGCAGTACTCAATGGCTCCGGTCGCGGCGCGCCTCGGCGAGCTGGTCGGGGAGGAGGTACCTCTCGCGCGGCGCGTGGTGGGTGCCGCCGTGGAACCCGTCGTCGCAAGCCTCGAGCCCGGTCAGCTGGCCATGCTGGAGAACCTGCGGTTCGAGCCGGGCGAGACGGCCGACGACCCCGCGTTCGCGACGAACCTGTGCGAGCTCGCCGACATGTATGTGAACGAGGCGTTCGGTGCGTCGCACCGCGCGCACGCGTCGATCGTCGGGCCGCCGCGCGTCCTTCCGAGCGCCGGCGGCCGGCTTCTGTTCCGGGAGGTCGAGACGCTCTCGCGGCTGTTGGACGCCCGGGAGCACCCATTCGTGGCCGTCCTCGGCGGCGCGAAGGTCAGCGACAAGCTCGGCGTGATCGACGCGCTCCTTCGGCGATGTGACGCGATCCTCGTCGGCGGGGCGATGATGTTCACGTTCCTCCTCGCGCAAGGTCACGCCGTAGGTGACTCACTCGTCGAGCCGGACATGGTCGACGAGTGCAAGCGGCTTCTCGACACGGGCCGCGTCCGCATCCCGACCGACGTCGTCGTAGCCGACGAGATCGCGGACAATGCCGACACGCGGGTCGTGACAGCGGACGCGATGCCGGCCGACCTGAAGGGCCTCGACATCGGTCCGGAGACGGCGGACGAGTTCGCAACCGAGATCGGCGGCGCCGCCTTGCTGCTCTGGAACGGGCCGATGGGCGTGTTCGAGGTGGCGCCGTTCGCTGCCGGGACCCGCGCCGTCGCGGACGCGGTGGCAGCCTGCCCCGGCTTCACCGTGGTCGGGGGTGGCGACAGCGCGGCGGCCGTCCGCCGTTTCGGGCTCGCCGATCGGATCGACCACGTGAGCACGGGCGGCGGCGCGTCGCTCGAGTTCATCGAGCAGGGCGACCTGCCGGGCCTGCGAGCCCTGCGAGAATCCCGTCAAAGGACGAGGAGCTGATGGCGAACAACGACCGGCGGCCGATCATGGCCGGCAACTGGAAGATGCACCACACGCATCTGGAGGCCATCCAGGTCGTCCAGAAGCTCTCGTACCGACTCGAGGATCGTGACTACAAGGAGTGCGAGATCGTCGTGTGCCCGGCGTTCACGGCGCTGCGATCCGTGCAGACGGTGCTCGAGGCCGACCGCATCCCGATCCTGCTCGGTGCCCAGAACGTCCACTGGAAGGACCACGGCGCGTTCACGGGTGAGGTGAGCCCGCCGATGCTGTCGAAGCTCAACGTGTCGTACGTGATCGTCGGGCACTCCGAGCGCCGCCAGCTGTTCGGTGAGACGGACGAGCAGGTGAACCTGAAGCACAAGGCGGTGCTCAAGCACGAGATGACGCCCATCGTGTGCGTGGGGGAGACGCTGGAGGAGCGCGAGGCGGGACGCACCGACGAGCGCGTCGACGGCCAGGTCCGCGCCGCCTTCGCCGGCGTGCGGGCGGCCGGCGCCGCTGCCTCGGTCGTCGCGTACGAGCCGATCTGGGCCATCGGGACCGGTCGCAACGCGACCCCGGAGGACGCCAACGCCACGATCGCGGTGATCCGTGGCGCGCTGCGGGATCTGTTCAACGCCGAGACCGCCGGCGCAATCCGCATCCTCTACGGCGGGAGCGTGAAGCCGGGGAACATCGCCGACCTCATGGCGATGCCCGAGATCGACGGCGCCCTCGTCGGCGGAGCTTCTCTCGACCCCGACGAATTCGCGCGGGTGGTGCGTTTTCGGTCTTGACGCTGTGTTAGCGTTTTCGGCGTGCTGAACGCGATTCTGTTGATCCTCGACGTCATCGCCTGCGGCCTCCTGATCCTGTTCGTGCTGTTGCACGCCGGCCGCGGCGGCGGGCTGTCGGACATGTTCGGCGGCCAAATGGGTGGTTCGATGGCGGGGTCGACGGTGGTCGAGCGCAACCTCGACCGGATCACAATCGTCACCGCGATGGTGTTCACCTTCACCACCGTGCTCCTCGCCCTGCGCGTCTGACGCACCTCGGGCCGGCGGCAGACCTCTGGGTACACTGACCGTTCCCCGTGCGGTCGCGCGGTGTACGTCGGAGTGGCGGAATTAGGCAGACGCGCTAGCTTGAGGGGCTAGTGCCCGCAAGGGCGTGGGGGTTCAAGTCCCCCCTCCGACACAACCTTTGGGCGGCTTGGTCGAATTCGATTAGCACTAGCTCGCGCGGCGAAGCTCACGCGAGCGGCGCCCTCACCGCGGTCTTCAGCACGTGTCGAGCTTCTAGGCGTAGACGGGGGAGCGCATATCGATGCTGGGGCGCGCCGAATCGGCCGTCGTCGACGTCGTTGTGGCGCGGGGTGAGAGTGAGACGTGCAGCACTAGAACCATCGAATAGGGGCGGTCGTTCGGTAGCTGTTAGCCAGCGTCGGCTTCCATGTGCTCGATGTCCAACCCGTCGAGGAACTCCCTCGCCGCCCGTTTGCACCCGAGCACGTGAAGGGCCGCGTGTCGCCCCTGCTGCGAAATGATCTCGTGTTCGCGCTCGGGGTCTGAACGGCGCTTGCGCCAGAAGACCACGGCAAGGCGCCACTCATCGCGCAACCGTCGCCTGGCCGAATCTCGCACCCTTCGGGCATCTGGCCAACCGGCTTCCGCAGGCCGCGCCGGAACGCGCGTCCTGCGCCCACCGACCAGGGCGTGTCGAGAAACACCGTCCTCACGGGCGAACGCGGATGATGGTCTTCCCGTTGCGTCGCTCGGTCGGGTTGAGGGCGGTGACGGCGTCGTCGAGGGTCGCGACGTTGCCGATGTTGGTCCGCAGTCGTCCGTCCCGTACCCGCTGGACGATCTCACCCAGCTGGGCACGATCGGACTCGACAACGAAGTCGATCGCCAGGCCGTCCGCGGGCCGCGCCTCGGGCGGCCCGACGACCGTCACCAGTGTTCCTCCGGTTCGGATCATCCCTGCGGATCGCTTCTGGATGTCGCCGCCGATGACGTCGAAGACCAGGTCGACTTCGCCGACGTCTTCGAGGGTGTCGTTGTCGAGGTCGACGAATTCCATTGCGCCGTAGTCGAGCGCCTTCTGGCGGTCGGCGGCGCGTCCGGTGCCGATGACGTAGGCGCCGGCCTCTCGGGCGAGTTGCGTCACCATCGTCCCGACCGCCCCGGCGGCGCCGTGCGCGAGGATGCGCTCTCCCGCCTGGAGGCGGCCGTGCTGGAACAGTCCCTGCCACGCGGTGAGGCCAGAGATCGGCAGGCTTGCGGCCACCGTGAAGTCGACGTCGCCCGGCAAAGGCGCGAGGTTGCGTGCCTCGACGGCCGCGTACTCGGCCAGGGTGCCGTCGCGATGCCAGTCGGTGAGACCGAACACCCGCCGTCCTACCGAGAGACCCGTCGTGCCGTAGCCGAGGATGGTGACAATTCCGGCCAGCTCGTGCCCGGGGATCGAGGGTGTCCGATCACGGTCGCGGCGATCGGTCCAGGTCGAGGGCCAGGCCAGCTCGGTCGGGACGAATCCCGACGCATGAACCTGAACGACGACGTCGTTGATCGCTGCCGGCGGCTCGGGTCGCTCCACCAGCGTCATCCCGGCCGTTCCCGCAGCCTGGTCGGTCACCACGATCGCTTTCATGAGATTGTCTCCTCGGTCATGCGTCTCCTCGGTGGAATGTTGCAGGGATGGCCGTGTGGCACTCACGGACGAACGCGGATGATCGTCTGCTCGCTGATCCGCTCGGTCGGATTGAACGCCGTAACGACATGGTCGAGGGTCGCGACGTTGCCGATGTTCACCCGTAGTCCTCCGTCACGCACCCGCTGGACGATCTCACCCAGTATGGGTTCCCCCGGAGCGCTCAAGCTGCAGCTTGACCAGGTGGAGAAGCCGAGCCCGTGAGGTCAAGCCGCAAGTCCCCCCTCCGACACGCGCCTGTACCCCACGCGGGAGCGCCTCGACGGCGACTCGCCCATCCGTCTCGTACGGGTCAGCTGTGGGTGCGGTAGCGGAGGTACACGGCACCGTTGCCGAACCGCTGCTCCTCCAGCAGGTCCAACTGCGCGCGGACATCGCCGGAGAATGCGGGCTTGCCTTGGCCGAGGAGCACCGGATACACGAGGAGGTGGCACTCATCGACCAGCCCGGCGTTGAACGCGTGCGCTGCGAGGGTCGCACCGCCGACGGTGAGGTCGCTGGCGGCGGATGTCTTCATGTCGCGGACCGAATCGGGGTCGAAGTTGCGCTCGAGCTGCGTCTTGGCGGTCGAGACCTCATGCAGGGTCGTTGAATAGACGACCTTGTCCGCGGCCTGCCAGACGTGGGCGAAGTCGCCCATGAGCTCCGACTGCGCGGCCAAGACGGGGTCGGTCTCCCAGACGGCCATCGTCTCGTACAAGCGGCGGCCGTAGAGGTACGTGCCGACGGAGCGCACGAGGTCAGTGATGAAGGTGAAGACCTCGTCGGTGGGCTCGGTCCATTCGAACCTGCCGTGCGCGTCCTCGATGTAGCCGTCGAGGGAGACGTTCGCGATGTAGATCAGTTTGGCCACGCCGCTGAGCCTGCTCGCCGAAAGTTACCTGGGTCTCGGCGAGCTTTGTCGTCGCGCGCTCACACGGAGCGACGATAGCGATTCGGTGCTGCGTCATGCGCCGAGCCGTACTGCTCCTCGGAAGACCGGTGTAGCGACCGGGCGTCCCCCCTCCGACACCGTTGGTCGCCTGTTCATGCCGGGATTGTCAGGCGGGGCCGTCGACAGGTCAACGCACCTCGGTTACGCCTCTTCGCGAAAGCCGTAGAAGTCAGCGAGCTCGTGCTCGGCGATCGACGGATGGAGCCAGGCCTCGGCGACTTGGTCGCCCGCAAACCGGAATGTCCAGACGGTGTTGTAGGCGATGGAACGCCCCTCACGAGTTGCGCTGACCTCGTTGAGAGTCGTCACGATGGACCCTGCACCCATGGCGTCGACGAAGTCCGAACGGAACCCACCATCGCATCGTCCCATCATCTCCAACACGAGCGCGACGATGCCGTCGAAACCGGCGAGGGGACCGACTGGCAAGACGGCCGGAACGTTGATGCGAGCGTCATCGCGTATCAGGAGACGAGCGGGTTCGAGATCGCCAGCTGCCTGCGCGCGAAGCGCCTCGCGAACGCGATCAACGTGCTCATTTCATTGTTACCTCCGATGTGACTCCACCCGGTCCTTGACCAGAGCGATCGGCGAACATGAGCCGCGACCTCAGCGACGGTGATCACTTTCGCGACTTGTCGAGGTAGAGAAGGAGGTTGTGTGCGGTCCGCATGACGTCGGTGTGCTCCCACTCCGCGGCCCGGTAGTAGCAGGCGATCAAGCCCATACGGTGCAGGCGGCGAAAGTCGCCGAACACGAAGGCATAGCGGGCTTTCGTCTCGTCAGGTGCGCCATCGGTGAGCGCGAGGTGCCAGGACGCGTACTCCGCCCAGCCATGAGCCTTGAGGAAAGTGTTCTGCTCGGCCGCCCGTGGTTGGACGTCAGCCCACCGGCTCCGCATCCGGTACTGACGGGCGTCGATGAGGCTCCGAGCATTGGCGACAGCCCGCCTGTTCACCAAGTACTTGGCCATGTACCCAGTCTGCCCAAGATCGGGAAGGGCGCGGGTACAGCGCGCGTTGGGACATCAGGTGAACGTGGTTGCCATCTCCGGAAGTCTGCAGGGCGAATCGTCCAACTCGGCGCTCTTACGGGCGATCTGCGCGGCGGCCACGAACGTCGATTTCACGCTGTGGGACGAGCTCGGAGAGCTGCCGCATTTCCGCCCCGACGGGGAAGGCGATGCGCACGTCGATTCGCTTCGCCGTGCCGTCGCGCGCGCTGACGCGGTACTCATCTCGACGCCGGAGTACGCCGGTGGGATGCCGGGAGCGTTGAAGAACGCACTCGATTGGCTGGTCGGCACGGGCGAGCTCTACAGCAAGCGAGTCGTGATCATGAGTGCAGCACCGAGCGCCGAGCGAGGACAGAACGCTCGCCGCTGGGTCGCGGAAGTCGTGAGGATGCAGGGCGGCGTGGTGCAGGACTCCTTCACGGTGGCGATCAGATCCTCGGACCGCGCGACGGAGATCGCGCACAAGGCTCAGGGTGCGCTCGGGCGCGCTCTCGAAGCCCTCGACCCAGCGCCCTGAGGTCGCCTCGGGCCGCACTGACGCACCCCATCTTCATCCGCACCGTCGATATGTGGCCGATCGTCGCGGAGGCGGAGCATGCTTTGCACGACACGGCTATTTTGCGTGCATGGGTAGGAACTCGGAGCTCGAGACGGACTATCTCGTCGTCGGGGCCGGTGCGCTCGGGATGGCGTTCGTCGACTCGCTCATCGAGCACAGTGACGCCGACATCGTCATGGTCGAGCGCCGCCATCGACCGGGCGGGCACTGGCTGGACGCGTACCCGTTCGTGCAGCTCCATCAGCCGTCGAGCTTCTATGGCGTCAACTCCACGCCACTCGGGCAGGACCGGGTCGAGCCCGACGGCCCGGAGGCCGGGTTCTCCGAGCGAGCCAGCGGCGCCGAGATCTGCGGCTACTACGACGAGATCATGCGTCACCGGTTCCTGGCGTCGGGCCGGGTCCGCTTCTTCCCCATGTCCGACTACCTGGGCGATCGGCGCTTCCGCTCCCGAGTGACGGATCAGGTGACGGACGTGACGGTCCGAAGTCATGTCGTCGACGCGACGTATATGGCGTCGCGCGTGCCGGCGACGGAACCGGCGCCGTTCGCCGTGACCGACGGGGCTCGTTGCGTCCCGGTCGGCGAGCTGACCAGGCTCGCCGACCCGGCCGCCGGGTACGTCATCATCGGTGGCGGCAAGACGGGGTCGGATGCCATCGGCTGGTTGCTCGATCGAGGTACCGATCCGGACGACATCACCTGGATCCGTCCGCGTGACAACTGGATCCTGAACCGCGCGTACTTCCAGCCTGGGCAGCCGCGCACGTTCGAAGGGGTCGTCCTGCAACTCGAGGCGATGGTCGAGTCGGAATCGGTGGAGGAGGTGTTCGAGTGTCTCGAGGCCGAGGGGGAGATGCTCCGCACCGATCGGGACGTCGTGCCCACCATGATGAAGGGCGGGACGGCGAGCGTGGGGGAGGTCGAGCAACTCCGTCGCATCGCGAACGTCGTCCGGCTCGGGCACGTGGAACGCATCGAGCCCGATCGGATCGTCCTCGAGGAGGGCTCGATCCCGTCGAGTCCTGATCATCTCCACGTGCATTGCGCCGCGGCCGGGTTGAGCGACAACCCGCCTCGAGCGATCTTCACCGACGACACGATCACCCTTCAACTGGTCACGCGTGTTGGCCTGACGCTGTCTGGCGCGTTGCAGGGCTTCCTCGAATCCACGGGAAGGACGACGGAGGAGAAGAACGCCCTCTGCCCGCCGACGGTCATGCCCCACACGCCGTTCGACTACCTGCGCGTGATCCTCGCGGGCATCAGCACGGAGATGGGCTGGCAAGAAGCACCAGAGCTCCAGGAGTGGGTCGATGCCTCGCGACTCAACCTCCTGAGTGGTTTGGGCAAGAACGAGGACCGCACGACGGTGCGAGAGCTGCAGGGCCGTTTCTTCACTGCGCTGTTTCCTGCACTCGACAAGCTGCAGGTGTTCGCAGAACGAGCTACGCCACGAGAACGAGCTCGGATGTTCGAACACGCCACTGGCGTCGGCGCCTGAGCGAGAAGCCCGGCGCGTTGAAGGTCGAGGTCGGCGACGGCGAGTTTCAGGCGTTGCGCCGAGGCGCGCCGTCCTTGTACGCGGCGAGCCCGCGTATCAGGAGATCGAGCGCGAACTCGAACAGCGCGTCGGGGCTACCGGCGAACGTCGTGTCCGCGAGCGAGCTGATGTTCGGGAACCGGTCGGCCGGGAGACTCGACCAGTAGTCGCGCATCATCTCGCCGCCGACGTCCTCGGCGTCGTCGTGCCCCCGGATCGCGCTCGAGTCTTCCAGGACCGACGCGTCGAGCAGTCGGCCCAGCGTGTTCCCGAAGTACGCCGCCGCTTGGTCGGGGATGCCGGCGCTCCGAATCAGACCGAGCATCCACTCCACGATCGGCAGCGTGTTCGGCCCCGCCGGTGGGCGGCCGATCGACAGACGGACGGCATCGTTGTGCGAGAGCATCACCCGGTACGACTGCCTGGCCATGTCCTTGAGCTGGTCCTCCCAGCGCGAGGGGTCGGGCTCGGGAAGCTCGATCTCGCCCATGATGCGGTCGTAGACGAGCTCGCACAGCTCGTCCTTGCCGGCGATGTGCCAGTACAGGCTGGCGGAACCCGTCCCGAGCTCCTGGCCGAGCCGCCGGATCGTGAGGGCGTCGACGCCCTCGGCGTCGAGGATCGCCAGGGCGGCGTCGACGATCGCGTCGCGCGACAGCGGGGTCCGTCGCCGCGCCTTCCCCTTCGGCGGCCGCCACCAGGGCGGTTCCAGCGTGTCGGGTGTGACGTCGTTCGCCATGAGCCGTCCCCGTCGGATTCCTCTTGACTCGATCACTGTACTACTATAGAACAGCGATCGAGTATCGAACAGTGATCCCCGATCGTGATCCGTGATCGTGTCGACTCGAGGAGTGACCATGACCGACTCGTCCACCCAGGGCATCAAGACCGTTCTGCATCCCGTCTCCGACCTGGCGAAGGCCAAGGAGCTGTACACGGCCCTGCTCGGCGTGCCGCCGCAGGTCGACGACTCCTACTACGTCGGCTTCGAGGCCGCCGGCCAGCACATCGGGCTCCTGCCGGGCGGGGGACCGCAGGGCATGACCTCACCGGTGGCCTACTGGCAGGTGGCGGACCTCGAGGCGAAGCTGGCCGAGGTGACCGCCGCCGGTGCCACCGTGAAGGAGCCCGCCCGCGATGTCGGTGGCGGCCGCCTGGTGGCCACCGTCACCGACCCCGATGGCAACGTCCTCGGGCTGCTCGAAGACCGATGACTGCCGACAGCCACGATCTGATCCGCGTGCAGAGCGCATGCGTCGACAACCTCGAGGAGGCACCACGATGAAGCGTTCGGCATCCCCGAACGAAGAATCGCCATCCAAGCTGATCAGCAAGAGGATCAAGGAGCTGGGCGACTGGCGTGGGAAGACCCTCTCCAGAGTGCGGAAGGTCATCAAAGAAGCTGACCCGGAGATCGTCGAGGAGTGGAAATGGGTGAAACCGACGAACCCGGGAACACCTGTCTGGTCGCACAACGGCCTCGTCTGCACGGGTGAGACCTACAAGAACGTCGTCAAGCTGACCTTCGCCAAGGGAGCGTCGCTGAAGGACCCGTCACGCCTGTTCAACTCCAGCCTCGAGGGGAAGGTCAGGCGTGCCCTCGACATTCGCGAAGGGGACAAGATCGACGAGCCGGCGCTCAAGAAGCTGATCGGCGCAGCTGTCGCGCTCAACCTCGAGAGCACGTCGTCTCCATAGCAGGGCGCGTCCCGAGTTGCGTTCCCGGGCGACGGCTGCCTATATTCATCCGTATGGGTGAACGATCTGTCGCCACGCTCGATCGGGTCTTCTCGGCGGTCTCCGACCCCACGCGCCGCGCCATCTTGGCCCGTCTTGCCGACTCGGACGCCCGGGTCACGGATGTCGCCAGCGCGTTTCCGATCTCGCTCAACTCGACGTCGAAGCACATTCGGGTGCTGGAGGGCGCAGGCCTCGTGCGACGAAGTGTCCGAGGGCGCGAGCACATCTTGACCCTGGATGCCGCACCCCTGGCCGAAGCAGCGAAATGGGTCGAGCACTACCGAGGGTTCTGGAGCGATCAACTCGCCTCGCTCGACGCCTTCGTCACCGGCCGCGCCAGCGCCAAGAGGCCGTCGTGACCGACGAATACGCGGTCACCGTCCGGCGCGAGATCGCCGCCCCCGCCGAAGATCTCTTCGACGCATGGTTGGACGCGAAGAGCATCGGGACGTGGCTCAGGCCGTCCCCGATTCGGGAGACTCGTGCCGAGACGGACCCGCGTGTCGGCGGGGCGTTCCGCATCGTCATGGTCGACGACGAGTCGTCCTTCGAGCACACCGGCACTTACCGCGAGATCGACCGACCGCGCCGCCTCGTGTTCACGTGGGCTTCGCATGCAACCGGGTTCCGGGACTCCATCGTGACCGTGACCTTCCAGCCGTTGTCGAGCTCGACCGTGGTCGAGATCCATCAGGTCGGGCTTCCGGACGAGGAAGCGCAGGCCTCGCATCACGCGGGATGGTCGGACGCCCTGCGTGAGCTCGGCCGCACCATCCGCTCCGACACGTGACAGGAGGATCAATCGCCATGACGAATCACCACACCGGTACCCGAGACGAGTGGCTCGAAGGCCGGCTCGAACTCCTGAAGGCCGAGAAGGAGCTGACCCGACTGAACGACGACCTCGCCCGCCGGCGGCGGGAGCTGCCGTGGGTGCGCATCGGAGAGGAGTACCTCTTCGACACCGAGGACGGTGAAGCCACGCTCGCCGACCTGTTCCGCGGCCGTTCGCAGTTGCTCGTGTACCACTTCATGTTCGGCCCCGACTGGGAGGAGGGCTGTCCGAGCTGCTCGGGAGTTGCCGACGGCTTCGACGAGACGCACCTCCATCTCCAGAATCACGACGTCGCGTTCACGGCCGTCTCCCGTGCGCCACTGCCGAAGTTGCTCGCGTATCGGGACCGGATGGGATGGAGCTTCCCGTGGGCGTCCTCGGGACGGAGCGACTTCAACTTCGACTTCAACGTGTCGTTCACCGAGGAGTCGGTCGCGAAGGGCGGGTCGTACAATTTCCGGCCGCTCGAAGGGTGGCAGGTCGATCCCGCGAACCTGCCGTACGAGGGGCCCGGCATGAGCGCGTTCGCGCTCGAGGACGGCGTCGTGTACCACACCTACTCCGCCTACACGCGGGGCCTCGACGCGCTGTGGCCCATGTGGCAGTGGCTCGACCGGGCGCCATTCGGGCGCAATGAGGGCGACTTGTCGTGGTTCCGTCGCCATGACCAGTACGAGGACAGCTACCGATGACGATTGCGCACATCGCCGGGGTGCCGTTCGAAGAGTGGCTCGCGCCGCTGGCCGTGACCGGCAGCGGCATCGCCGTCGCGCTGCGAGCCGCGTTGCGCCGCCTGCACCAACGGCCTGGCCGGCCGAACGACGTTGGACGACAACACGCGAGAGGAGACCGCGATGGACACACCCCCGATCGTGTCGCCGAAGGAATGGGAGTCCGCCCGCCAGCAACTGCGCGTGAAGGAGAAGGAGTTGTCCCGCGCTCGTGACGCGCTGGCCGCCGAGCGCCGGCGGATGCCGTGGCTGGCCGTGGAGAAGGAGTACGAGTTCGACGGGCCCAAGGGCAAGGCGAGCCTGCTCGACCTGTTCGACGGCCGCCGTCAGCTGATCGTCTACCGCGCGTTCTTCGAGCCCGGCGTGTCCGGCTGGCCCGAGCATGCCTGCGTCGGCTGCTCGATGGTGGCGGACCAGGTCGCCCATCCCGCCCATCTCAACGCCCGCGACACGTCTCTCGCGTTCGCTTCGAGGGCGCCGCAGGAGGACATCCAGCGCGTGAAGGCGCGGATGGGCTGGGAGAAGATCCCCTGGTACACGATGACGGACGGCTTCGACAAGGACTTCGGCGTGGACGAGTGGCACGGCACGAACGCGTTCATCCGTGACGCCGATCGTGTGTTCCGCACCTACTTCATCAACGCCCGCGGCGACGAGCAGATGGGGGGTACCTGGAACTACCTCGACATGACTGCGCTCGGGCGCCAAGAGGTGTGGGAGGACTCACCCGAGGGCTATCCCCAAACGCCCACGTACGAGTGGTGGGTCTGGCACGACGACCGCCAGACGAATCCCGATCAGGTGGAGGCGGCTCGCCGCGCCGCCGGTTGAACGACCGAACTGGTCAGCGGATCAGGCCCAGGCCCTCCTGACAATGCGGGCCGCCCCAATGCTCGACGATCTTGCCGTCGCGCATGCGGACGATTGCGGTGCCGTTGATCTCGACCGGCTCGCCCGACGGGGGAACGTCGTAGAACGCGGTACCCGTGTGGGTGCCCTTGACGGTCCAGTTGGAGACGATGAGATCACCGGACTCGATGACGAGGTTCACGGTAAACGTCATGTCGGGAAATGCCGATCTCGCCTGCTCCCACCACTGCTGCTCGGAGCCACGGATGTCGGTGCCGACGCGGTCGGGACTGACTCGTCCGGTCACGTGGCTCTCGAAGTCTTCCGACCAGAACCCGTAGACGGCCTCGGTGTCGCCGGCTTCCATCGCGGCGCTGTACTCGGCGAGTGTCCGCAGGTTGTCCGACATGCTTCACCGTTCCTCGTGTCTCGGGTGGGGCCTGTGTACCACGTCGGCGATCAGTAGTGTCTCGGTGCTCCGACACGAGTAACGAGGTTCGCGATGGCAAACAATCACACGTCAGTGACCGTGAGTGGTCTATGGCTCGGTGGTTGGCTGTTCACGATCGGGTACGCGCATCCCCACTTCTGGCAGATCGTGCTCGCCCTGCTCATCTGGCCGTACTACATCGGGGACGCGGTCGCGAGCAGCTGACGATCGTCGAGGAGTGGTGGACGAGCGTTGAGCCGCGCCGCCGGACTCTCAGCGGTCGCCGACCGTGACGACGACCTTGCCCTTGGCCTTGCGGTCGGCCAGCTCGCGGATCGCCTCTGCGGCGCGGTCGAGCGGATAGGTCGAGGACACGTGCGGGCGCAGCTTGCCCGCGCGCCACCAGCCCGTGAGCTCCTCGACGTTGTCGCGATGGCGCCCGGGCTCCCGACCGACGAACGCGCCCCAGAAGACTCCGACGATGTCGCAGCCCTTGAGCAGCGCGAGGTTCAAGGGGATGGCGGGGATGTCCCCGGCGGCGAAGCCGATGACGAGGAACCGGCCCTCCCACGCCGTGGCGCGCAGGGCCGGCTCGCTGTACGGGCCGCCGACCGGGTCGTACACGACGTCGGCTCCCGCGCCTGCCGTGAGCTCACGGATCCGTGTCTTCAGGTCCTCGGTCGCGTAGTTGATCGTCTGCGACGCGCCGTACTCGCGGCACAGCTCCAACTTGTCGTCGCTCGACGCGGCGGCGATCACGTTCGCGCCCATGAGCGCTCCGAGCTCGACGGCCGCCAGCCCCACCCCGCCGGCGGCGCCGAGCACGACGAGGCTCTCGCCCGGCTGGAGTCGCCCGCGGTCCTTCAGCGCGTAGTGAGAGGTGCCGTACGCGTACAGGAACGACGATGCAGGGCCGAAGTCGATGCCGTCGGGGATCGGGATCAGCGTCGCTGCGCCGACGGCGATCTTCTCGGCGAGGCCACCCCATCCGGTCGACGCGAAGACCCGATCACCGACGCGGACGCCGTCGACGCCGGCGCCGACGTCGCTCACGATCCCGGCGATCTCGGCGCCGGGTGAGAAGGGGAGCGGGGGCTTGAACTGGTAGAGGTTCTGGATGATGAGGACGTCGGGGAAGTTCACCGCGCACGCCTTGACGTCGACGACGACCTGCCCGCTCCCGGCAGTCGGATCGTCGACCTCCTCGACCGTCAACGACTCCGGCGGCCCGTACTGGCGACAGAGGACGGCTCGCATGGGGGCACCGTAGCGAGCGTGCCGGTGGGCGGGCGGCGTCGTCGGGCCCAAGCAACTCCCTGAATCCTGAACGAGTGGTTGACGCCCGCCAGGCGAACAACGACGATCCTCCCAGACCGGAGCACAGTGCACGATTGACGTCGCGGGGGGAACCATGACGACGAACGAGCGCACGGTCGGTCGCTACCTGCGTTGGGTCCTGGCAGCCTTGTCGCTCGGAGCGGGAGTGATCCACTTCGCAGTGAGCGGTGAGCACTACGAGCTGTCGTGGGCTCACGGCACCTTCTTCGCCGTCGTCGCCTGGCTGCAGCTGTCGTGGGCGGTCGCGGTGGTGGTGAGGCCGACGCGGTGGCTCCTGGCTGCGGGCGCGCTCCTGAACGCCGGCATCGTCGGGGTGTGGGCGGTGTCCCGGGTGTGGGGCGTCCCGATCGGCCCCGAGGCCTGGACGCCCGAGGCCGTTGGTTGGCCTGACGCGCTCTCATCCGTGTGTGAGCTGGGCATCGTCGCGTTGACACTCGCCGTGATCGTCCGACCTGCGGTGGCGCAACAGCGGCTGCGCCCGGCGATCGCCGTTCCGGTGGTGGGAATCGCGGGGCTGGGCGTCGCAGTGATCTCGTCGCTCGCCTTCACTCCCGCACTGGCGTCGTCGCACGACCACCACGAAGCCGGCGGGAGCGACACGCAGAGCGCAGCGACTGCCGCGCACGACCACGGCGCGATCGCGTCCGGTCACCATCACGGCGCGACGACGCTGAACGGCGCGGAAGTGACGGGCGTCAAGGCAGAGGATGTTGCCGCGGAGTCGCAGCCGAACCGGCCGCTCGACCCCACGACTCGGACCACGCTGAAGACGCAACTCTCGGAAGCCCGCGACTTTGCCCTTCGTTACCCGACCGTCGCGGACGCGACCGCGGCCGGATACCGACTCGCGGGCGGCTTTGCTCCCGGCAGCGGGGCGCACTACATCTCGTACGGAGGCATCATCGGGTCGGGGTCGTTCGACCCGACGAAGGTGAACTCCCTCATCTACGACGGCACGAGCCCGGGCTCGCAGATCATCGGTCTCATGTACTACGGCATGGGTGAGGGCGCGCCCGAGGGCTTTGCGGGGCCGAACGACCATTGGCACCGGCACAGCAACGTGTGCATCAAGCCCGGGCCGAACGGCATCGAAGTGCCGTTCCCCGCCGACCAGGACGTGTCGGCAAACGAGTGCGCCGCCGTGAAGGGGAGCATGTTGAAGACGACGGGGTACATGGTGCACGCCTGGGTCGTCCCGTCGTGGGAGAGCCCGCTCGGCGTCTTCTCGCACGACAACCCCGACGTGCGTTGCGCGGACGGGACGTTCCACACGGACAAGGCGGGTTTCTGCCCCGGCACCTAGACAGGCGTCGCGGGTCGACGGTCGTGACCCGCGACGTCACGAACGGTCGAGGATGCCGGTGGACTGACCGACCTCGATGAGGTGGCCGTCGGGATCGCGCACATACGCGCGGATCTCGCGCCCGTGATCCTTGGGCTCGGTGAGAAACTCGACGCCCTTGCGGCGCCAGTCGTCGTAGACGGCTGCGATGTCGGCGACGCGGATGTTGAGGAAGGCGCTGGTGCGGGTCGGATCGGATGGCGTCTCCAGGATGACGTCGGGCTTGTCGTCGGTCGGCCCGCCTCCTTCGTTCAAGATCAACCACGAGTTGGCGACCCGTATCATCACCGGGCTCCGTTCGTTCACCACCGTGCCGCCCAGCATGGACCGGTAGAACTCGCGCGACCGGTCCATGTCCGAGACCACGAGGAAGTGCGTGAGCACGAACCCGTGGTCGGGGGCGGGGAAGTCCTCTCGGGCCATGCCGCTCCTCCTTGCCTTTGGAATACGTCGACTGGGCGTTGGGTTCCCATGTTCCATGTCGACCGTGAACGACTTCAACCAGCAGATCATCGACGAGTTCCGTGCGAACGACGGGAAGGTGGGCGGGATGTTCGAGGGGAGCACCATGTTGTTGCTCCACACCACCGGAGCAAAGACCGGCCTGAGTCGCATCAACCCCCTCGCGTACCGCCGCGACGGCGACCGGCTCGTCGTGTTCGGCACCAAGGGCGGTGCGCCGACCAATCCCGACTGGTACCACAACCTCCGGGCAAACCCGCGTGCCGTCGTCGAGGTGGGAAGTGAGCGGTTCGACGTGGAAGCCAGCGTCCCCGATCGAGAGGAGCGGGATCGCCTCTGGCGGTTGCAGACTCAGGACGTTCCCGCCTTCGCCGAGTACGAAGCCAAGACCGATCGCACCATCCCGGTCGTGATCCTCGATCGCGTCGCCTAGGCAGATCCCGGCGGACCCCGCCGCGTGCGCCCACGTCGGAGCCGCGCGGGTGAGTCTCGACGCGGTCCTAGGCTGCAGGTATGTGCCGAAATATCACCGAGCTGCGCGGGCTCGAGCCTCCCGCGACACGTGAAGAGATCGAAGCGGCCGCCGGCCAGTACATCCGAAAGGTGACCGGGATCGCGAAGCCGAGCCCGGCCTTGGCGGAGCAGATGGAAGCGGCGACCCTCGAGGTGGCGGAGATCACCGAGCGGTTGCTGGCCGACGTTCCGAAGCGTCGACAGCCTCCGAAGACTCTTCCTCCGTTGCGGCGCCCGGAGGTCCGGGAGCGGTTGGGGTTGGGCGCGTTCCCGGCTTGAACGGCTCGCACGACTGAGTCCGCCGCCGGTCTTGACCACCTCAGGGTGAGCGCGTGGACGAAGACGCTCGCGTCTCGACGATCGAGCTGTTCTTCGACCTCGTCTTCGTCTTCACGATCACGCAGCTGACCAGCCTTCTGGTCGGCGAGCCCAACGGCACCGGCGTCGCGCGCGTCGCGTTGATCTTCGGCAACGTCTGGTGGATGTACGGCGGCTACGCCTGGTTGACCAACGCCGTGCCGCCTCGTGAGCCGGTCGTGCGGCTGCTGATGCTGGTCGGCATGGCCGGGTTCTTGGTCGTGGCACTGGCGATCCCAGATGCGTTCGGGGACTCGGGCATCGCCTTCGGCATCGGATACCTCATCGTGACGTTCGTGCACACCGGTCTCTTCTTGCGCGCGAGCGAGGAGAGCACGGTGCGGGCGATGTTCCGTTTGGGACCGTTCAACCTGATCACCGCCGCGCTCCTCCTCGTCGCCGGGTTCACGAGCGGCGGCCTGCAGTGGACACTGTGGGCGTCGGCCTTCGTCTTCCACTGGGCCTCGCCCGCCCTGACCCCAGTCGGAGGCTTCCGCATCCGCGCCCAGCACTTCGTGGAGCGACATGGGCTCATCGTGCTCATCGCGCTGGGGGAATCCGTCATCGCGGTCGGGATCGGGGTGCAAGGGCACGACCTGACGACGGGTCTCGCCGTGACTGCCGTGTTGGGACTCGCGCTGGCGGCGGCACTGTGGTGGCTGTATTTCGACGGCGAAGACGAACGGGCCGAGCGTGCGCTCGACGTCGCGCCCGACTCGCGGAACCCGTGGCTGGCACTGTTCGCGTTCGGCTACGCGTTCCTCCCCGTGCTCGGCGGCATCATCGTCTTCGCTGCCGGCATGAAGGAGGCCGTCGTCCGGTACGACGAGCCCGCGACTGCGGCCACCGCCTGGTTCCTCGCCGCCGGCGTGGCCACGTACGTCCTCGGGCTGGTCGCGTTCCGCGCGGTGCTCCGCACCGGGCCACTCGCGCCGCGTCTTGCCGTGGCCGCCGTCGCGGTGGCGACGGTCGTGATCGGGCTGGAGATCTCACCCGAGCTGCAGATCGCGACGCTGACGCTCGTCGTCGTCGCCGGGATCGTGGCGGAAACCCGTCGACGTCAGCCATCGCCGGCGAGCTGACCTCGGTACGGCCCTCGGCCGGTCACGCACGCGGCACCGCAGCGCGCGCCGAGCGCGAGCGCATCCTGAGGCGGCCGGCCGTCGGCGAGCCCGTAGGTCAGCCCGGCAGCGAAGCAGTCGCCGGCGCCGTACGCGTCGACGGGTAGGCCGGGGAGGGGAGCGGCCGTCCAGGCCGTCGTCTTCCCGTCGAGCGCCTCGACCCACCCGCCGGCGGCGCCCGCGGTCCGCGCGACGAGGCGCGGCGGGGGATCGATCGCACCAGGCGTATAGCGCTCGCCCGCGTCGCGGCTGCTCGAGACGAGCACGTCGAGCTGAATGCCCGCCTCCGCCAGCGGTTCGATCGTGCGGGCCGTCGAGACCAGCGTGCGAGCCGCCCTCGCCGCCCGTACCGCGCCCGCGTCCCCCGCCGTGAAGTAGACGCCGTCGACCCCGTCGAGCTCCGACCACGGCAACGGGTCATCTCGGCGGGGCCCGAGTCGATCACCCAAGACCGTGATCGTGCGTTCCGCATGCGCGTCCGTGAAGACGAACGCCCGCCGCTGCGGCTCACGGCGCCACGCCACCTCGACGCGCACCCCGAGCGCCGTGAGCTCCCGCTCGGCGCGATGCCCGAGCTCGTCGTCTGCCAGCGCGGTGAGGAACAGGCAGTCGCCTGCGAGCCGGGCCAGCTGGACGGCTGCCACGGCGCCGCCGCCCCCCGGTTCCTCCCAGGCGTCGAGGGCGTGGACGATCTCGCCGGAGGCAGGCACGTGCTCGACTCGGGCGAACTCGATCCACTCCACGTGCCCGACGACCGCGACCCGTGCTGGCACCGGCTCACGCTAACGCCGTTGCGTCGCGCTTCTCGTGTCGCGCCTCTCGTCCCGCGCTTATCGTGTCGGCCGTGGGTGGCGAAGGCTTGCTGGCGGGGATCCGAGTGCTCGACCTGAGCATCTGGCGACCGGGCCCCTACGCCACGCAGCTGCTCGTCGAGCTGAGCGCCGACGTCGTGAAGGTCGAGCCTCCGGGCGGTGACCCGATGCGCGTCTTCCCCACGCTGTTCGCCGTCCTCAACGCGGGGAAGCGCAGCGCGGCCGTGGACCTCAAGGACGATGCCGGCAGACATGCGGTGCTCGCTCGTGCAAAGGACGCCGACGTCGTCGTCGAAGGGTTTCGTCCCGGCGTCGTACGCACGCTCGGGGTGGACGACGAGAGCATCCGGCGCGTGTGCCCGTCGATCGTCTACTGCTCGATCTCCGGGTACGGGCAGACCGGCCCGCTCGCCGAGGTTCCCGGGCACGACGTCAACTACCAGGCGTGGGCGGCAGTGTTGGAGCCGCGCGGGCGAGGGACCGGTGGTCGCGCGCCCGCCGATCGCGGACCTGGCCGGCGGTGTCTACGCCGCGATGGCCGTCTGCGCGGCGCTCGTGCGGCGGTCGCGCACCGGTGAGGGCGAGTCGATCGACGTGTCCATGACCGACATCCTCGCCAGCTGGGTCGGTGCCGTCCCGCCGCTCACGCTGTCGGACGGCCAGGCGATGGGGGGTCAGGTGCCGGGCTACGGCACGTTCGAGACGGCGGATGGCGGGTGGATCGCCCTCGGGGTGATCAGCGAGGACCACTTCTGGTCCGCGCTCATGGTCACGCTCGGGCTCGACGACGCGGCGTCGCTGTCGTTCGGCGAGCGGATCGCCCTCGGCAAGGCGCTCGACAGCCCAAATCGAAGCTTCGATCGCCACCCTCGATCGCGACGACCTCGTGAACGAGCTGGCGGCAGCCGGCGTCCCGGCGTCGCCGGTGCTGTCTCAGGGCGAGATGCTGGCGGCACAGCCGTTGCGCGAGCGCGGCACCGTGACCTCCGGTCCCGACGGCGGGCCGGTCATGCAGCACCCGCTCCAGTACCGCAACCATCCCGGTCGGGTCCCGCCCGACGTGCCGCCGCTCGTCGATGGTCCCGATCACCTTCCCGAGTGGCGGTCGGAGTAGCCGGCGGCTAGTCCTGCCTCGGCGTCCTCGCGGCGAGCTCGTCGTCCGAGGGGACGACGCCGAGCTGCTGGAGGAACTGGAATCGGTCCGCCATGCCCCAGCTCTCGGCCAAGCGCCCGTCGGCGACCCGCCACAGGAAGAACGCCCGCATCGTCCCCTTCTTGTTCGTCGCGCCGCCCCGGCGGTAGTCGCCGGTGTTGGTGCCGCTCATCGACACGAACGACGCCACCTTGTCGTCCTCGGCGACGAGGTCGAGCACCTCGACGCGGAAGTCGGGGAACGCCTTGCGGATCATCTCGATACCGCCGCGGATCGAGTCGGGACCGGTCGGCGCGTCGAGGATGATCGGGTCGTGCGTGACGACGTCGGGCGCGACGAGCTCGGCCACGACGTCGAGGTTCCCCTGGTTGAAGCCCTCGTCGTAGAGCCGTCGGACGAGGGCCTTGTTCGCTTCGAGCGCGTCGGTCACGGGGTGATTATTGGCCGATCACTCACCTACAGGCCATCTGGTGGGCCCTCGTCCCCGGGCGGCGGCTCGCACGGCGTCCGCCGCAGTCACCGGGTCGCCGCCGGGGTCGGGGTCGGCCACCAGGATCGGCTGGCTGAACGAGTCGCTACCGCCGGGCCCGGTCACGGTCAGCGTGATCGTGAAGCCGCCCGCACCGTACGTGTGACTCGGGTTCTGCGCGGTCGACGTGCCACCGTCACCGAAGCTCCAGGACCACGAAGTGATGGTGCCGGTCGACGTGTCGGTGAAGTTGACATTCAGCGGCGCAAACCCGCCGCCCGCCGGGACTCGGGTGAACCCGGCCACCGGCGCAGCCGGCTGCGGCTGCGTCACCGTGATGTTGATCGACGAGGTGGCCGGTACTCCGCCGCTGTCGGTGGCCGACGCGGTGATGACATGTGCGCCGATGGTGAGCGTGCTGACCTGGATCGACGCGCCGTTGCCGAGCGCGCCATTGAGGCTCGAGCTCCAGGCTGAATGTTCGACGAAAGGGGCCGTCCTCGGCGTCGTTCGCCGTCCCGCTGAACGTCACCGGGCTACCGGCACTGAACGCGGCGCCGTTCGCCGGCGCCGTGATGATGACCGCCGGCGGCGTGTTGGCGTTCGCGACGATGGTCTGACTGGCCGTCGCCATGCCTCCGGGGCCCGTGACGATCAGCGTGACCGTGAACGACCCGGGTGAGCTGAAGGTGTGCTGCGTCGTGCACGGACCGGTCTGGTCGATGGTCCCGTTGCTGTCGAAGTCCCACGCGAAGCTGGTGATCTCGCCCCCGGACGCGCAACCGTTCAGCGAGACGATCAGGGGTGTCACCCCGGAATCCGGTTGGGCCGTGAGCACGGCGATCGGTGGCGGCGGCAACGTCGCCGAGATCACGCTGCTGACCGTCGAGGTGCCACCCGGTCCCGTCACCGACAGCCCGACCGTGTGGTTTCCGGCCGTCGTGAACGTCTGGGTTGCAGTCGGGCCGCTTGCATCGTCGAAGACGCCGTCGGCGTCGAGGTCCCACGCGACCGAGTCGACGAGCCCGGTGGACGTGCTCGTGAGGAGCACCGTGAGGGGCACCGTGCCCGATGGCGGTTCGGCCGTGAACGAGGCGACCGGCGCCGGTGGCTTGATGCTGACGGTCTGGGTCTCGGTGTCGGTGCCCCCCGGCCCGGTGACCGTCAGGGTCACCACGTAATCGCCGTGCGCGGCGTACGGGTGGGTCGGGCTCTGCTCGGTGGACGTCTCACCGTCCCCGAAGTCCCAGGATCGCGTGTCGATCGCGCCCGTCGACTGGTCCGTGAACGACGCGACCAGTGGCGCAGTGGAGACGCTGAACGCAGCCACGGGGACCGGTGGCCGAGGCGGATTGGTCCGCATGCAGCCCGCCAGCGCCAGTGCGGCGACGGCGATCACCCCGATGAGAGCGCGCCCATGACCAATTGCACGGATCCTGCCCATCACGTCCCCCTCGGCCCGGTCGTGAACGGAGTGCAAGCGCGCGGAGAATCCGCGCCGAGAGGGATATCGGCACACCGCCCAGAGAACTTGAGCGCTGCCGTACGATCACGCTCGCAACGGTTGCGCGGGCAGGCGAAGGGGGGAGTCATGGCGCCGAGCGACCCGAGCTGGAACTTCCAGGACCCGGCGAGCAAGGAACGAGTGCTGAGCGTCCTCCAGGGCGAGATGGACGAGATGTTCGGCTTGGTCGCCGACCCGGCTCGATGGGAGGCCCCCACCGCGTGTGAGAGCTGGGAGGCCCGGGACGTCGTCGGCCACCTCGTCGACACCACCGAGGGCTACTTGCCGGCGTTCGCCGGTGCCCGCACCGGGGCCTCCGCCGAGGAGCCCCTGGGGCTCCGAGACATGGCTCTCCACGTCGACAAGGGAGCCAAGGCACTGCGGACGGTGCCGCGGGAGGAGCTCATCGGCAGGCTGCGCGACGACAGCGAACGCATGATGGGCGAGTTCGCGGCGCTCTCGGCCGAAGACTGGGCCGCCTTCATGGTCCCGCACAAGTACATGGGGCCGTTGCCGGTGATGTTCTACCCGATGTTCCAGATCGTGGACTACGCCGTGCACGGCTGGGACATCCGCGAGGGCATTCGTGAGCCGCACGCGATGTCAGGCGATGCCGCCGACCTCCTGGTTCCGGTCATTTTCGTGTTGTGGTCGGCAACAGCCGACGTCAGCCGGGTCGATCGCCCGTACTCCGTCGGCGTGCGGACCACGGGTCACAACGGCGGGGACGTGCGGGCCGACGTGTCGTCGGAAGGTGTGCAATTCGCGCCCGGCGACATCGACGATTGCCCGGCGATTCTGGAGTTCGATCCGGCGACGCTCGTGCTCACGGGGTACGCGCGCATGAACGGCGGGACCGCCCGTGGCGACGAGGAGCTGGCGGGCAAGTTCCGCGACCTGTTCTTCGCGATCTGATCCGTTGAAGCGAACCATTCCCACGCTGTTCCGGCGGGCTGTCGACGACGCGTCGGACAGCACGTGGCTGCTTGCCGGAGGAAGCGTGTACAGCTACGCGCAGGCGCTGGACCAGATCGAGCGGGCGGCGAGCGCGCTCCGCACGACGGGCGTCGATCGGGGAGACCGGGTGCTCGTCACGGCGCGCAACACGCCCGAATACCTGCTCACCTGGCTCGCGCTCATGGAGGTGGGGGCGGTGCAGGTCCCCGTGAACCCGAAGAGCTCGCGCGCCGAGCTCGCCGGATTCGTGCACCAAGCTGCGCCGAGGTTGGTGATCACCGATGACGGCCTTGCGCCGCTCGTCGAGGAGTCGCCCCGCGTGGACGTCGGTGAGCTCTTCGAGGCCGCGCCCGACGACCGCGGCCCGGCCGGCGTCGACGAACGCGACGTCGCGGTCATGATCCCCACTTCGGGCACGACCGGGCGGTCGAAGCTGGTGATGCAGACGCACCTCGCCTACGTGATGGCGGGGGAGGGTTTCCCGTACTGGCTGCAGCTCACGTCCGGCGACCGGCTCATGACCTCGCTCCCGCTGTTCCACATCAACGCACCGGCGTACTCGACGCTGGGATCGGTCGCCGCCCGGGGAAGCCTCGTGCTGCTGCCCGGGTTCTCGGCGGGTGATTTCATCGCGGCGGCACGGCGATACGACGCGACGGAGTTCAATGCCATCGGGGCGATGCTCGAGATCCTGATGCGCCAGCCACCGCGTCCGGACGACGCCGACAACCCGATCCGCCTCTGCTACACGGGCCCGTCACCAGATCGCGATCGGCAGCTGGAGATCGAATCACGCTTCGGTTTCGAGATCGTCTGTGGATACGCGCTGTCGGAGACGCCCTACGGGCTCGTCTGGCGCCACGGTTCGCGTCCGTACGGCTCGCTCGGCTCTGCGCGTCAACACCCCGATCTCGGGCACGTCAACGACGCCCGCGTCGTCGACGACTCGGGGTCCGTCGCCGCGGGCGGCGTCGGCGAGCTCGAGCTTCGCAACCCGGCGATCATGCGCGGTTACTACGAGATGCCCGACGAAACCGGCGAGGTGCTCGTCGACGGTTGGCTCCGCACCGGCGACCTGGTCCGCGACAACGGTGACGAGACGTACACGTTCGTCGGCCGCAAGAAAGAGGTCATCAGGCGACGGGGGGAGAACCTGTCGCCGGCGGAGGTCGAGGCCGCGCTCGAGCGCCACCCCGACGTCGTCGAGGCGGCCGTGATCGGGGTGCCTTCCGAGCTGTCCGAGCAGGACGTCAAGGCGTTCGTGATCGCCGCTCCGGGGCGCGCCCTCGATGTGCCGGAGGTGCACGCGTTCGCCGGACGGCACCTCGCTCGGTTCAAGGTTCCGCGGTACTTCGAGATCGTCGACGAGCTACCGCACACCCCGACGGGCAGGCTCGCGAAGCATCGGCTCACCGTGGAGCGAACGCCCGAGGAGGTCGACCTTGGCTGACGTCGATTCGCCGGAACCCGCCGAGCCCGAGTGGCTGCGGACGAGGATCGGAGCGTCTACTCCCGACCGGATCACCGTCGGGGGTCGGGATCTCCCGAGCGAGGTCATGGGCCGGCTCACGCTGACCGAGCTCGCCTACTTCCTCGTCACGCGACGCGAGGCGACCCCGGGGGAACGCCGGATCGTCGACGCCGTGCTCGTGTCGCTCGCCGACCACGGGCTCACGCCCAGCGCCCTCGCAGCGCGGCTCACGTATACCGGCGCTCCCGAGGCCATCCAGGGCGCCATCGCAGCCGGGCTCCTCGGCGCCGGCAGCGTGTTCCTCGGACCGACCGGTGATACCGCGTTCTTCCTCGCCGACGCGCTCGCGAGTCACGCAGGCCGACACGATCGACGATGCATCGCTGCGGCGCATCGCCGAGGCCGCGGTCGAGGAACGCCGTCACGCCGGGCAGCGCGTCCCCGGGCTCGGGCATCCCGTGCACCGCGCCGAGGATCCGCGGGTACCCAGGTTGTACGACCTGGCGGCGGAGGAGCATCTTCTGGGCCCGCACCTCGGACTGCTCGAGCAGGTCGCCGACGTCCACGAGGAGGTCACCGGCCGTCGTCTCCCGATCAACGGTGCCGGCGCCGGCGGCGCCGCGCTGGTCGACGCCGGCATCCCGCCGGCGAGCGTCCGGGGGTTCGCGCTCATCGCGCGGACGGCGGGTCTGGTCGCCCAGCTTGCGGAGGAGGCAGAGCACCCGATCGGTCGCTCCCTCGCCGTCGACGTCGAGCGGCGCGTGCGCTACGACCCCGAGTGAGAAGTTCTTGCGGGCCCTTCCGCCCGCCGATAGTCTGCGAACATACGTTCCCCCGAAGCGACCGAGCGAAGGAGAGTGAACATGAGCCCTTCCGTGAAGCCGATCCCCGACGGCTACCCCCAGGTGAGCCCGTCCCTCATCGTTGACGGCGCCGCGCAGGCCATCGACTTCTACACGCAGGTACTCGGCGCCACGGAGCGCATGCGCATGGGCGGCCCCGACGGCAAGATCGGACACGCCGAGGTCCAGTTCGGCGATTCCGTGGTGATGCTCGCAGACGAGTATCCGGACATGGGTTATGTCGGCCCGAAGGCGATCGGCGGCTCGCCCGTGACGATCGCGGTCTATGTCGAGGACGTCGACAAGACCTACGACGCCGCGCTCAAGGCGGGTGCCAAGGAGATCAGGCCGATCGAGAACCAGTTCTACGGCGACCGGTCCGGGTCAGTTCGAGGACCCGTGGGGGCACCGGTGGAGCGTCGCGACGCACGTCGAGGACGTCCCGCCGGACGAGATGGCGAAGCGCGCCGCGGCCATGGCCGAGGGCGGGGGCTGACCTCCCGCCCGCCCTCCATGGAGAAGATGCTCATCGATCTCCCGAAGGCCGAGCTGCACCTGCACATCGAAGGCACGCTCGAGCCCGACCTGGCGTTCGCCATGGCGCGCCGCAACAACGTCGACCTCCCGTACGAGGACGAGGATGCCCTGCGCCGGGCGTACGTGTTCGAGGATCTCCAGTCGTTCCTCGACATCTACTACGCGTCCTGCAGCGTGCTGGTAAACGAGCGCGACTTCTACGACCTCACGTGGGCGTACCTGTTGCGGGCGGCCGCCCAGGGAGTCCGGCACGCCGAGATCTTCTTCGATCCACAGACCCACACGGATCGCGGCGTCGAGCTCGGCACCGTCGTCGACGGGATCACCCGCGCGCTGGAGGACGGTCGGCGCAACCTCCACATCACGTCAGAGCTCATCATGTGCTTCCTGCGCCATCTCAGCGCCGAGTCGGCGATGGCCACGCTGGAATCTGCACTCCCGTACCGCGACGCGATCGTGGCCGTCGGGCTGGACTCGGGGGAGCGGGGTAACCCGCCCGAGAAGTTCCGCGCCGTGTTCGACCGGGCTCGCTCCGAGGGCTTCCTCGCGGTCGCGCACGCCGGGGAGGAAGGCCCGGCCGACTACATCTGGCAGGCGCTCGACCTTCTCCACGTGCGCCGGATCGACCACGGCGTGCGCTGCACCGAGGACGACCGGCTCGTCGAACGACTGGTGGCGGAGCAGACGCCGCTGACCGTCTGCCCGTTCTCCAACGTGAAGCTGCGTGTCTTCCCCGAGCTGCGCGACCACAACCTCGGCGAGCTCCTCGAGCGCGGCCTGCTCGTCACGATCAACTCGGACGACCCCGCGTACTTCGGCGGCTACGTGGCCGACAACTACGTCGGGACCGCGGCGGCACTCGGCCTGACTGCGGACCAGATGATCCAGATGGCGCGCAACTCGTTCGTGGCGTCGTTCCTCCCCGAGGAGGACGCACGCCGCCACCTGGATGCCATCGACGCGTACGTGAGCGGCTAGCGAGATCCCACACGGGCGGGCTCGTCGGCGAGCTCGGCCAGCTCCTCGTCGAGATGCGTCGCCGGCTCGACGTGCAGCCGGGGCGTGAACCGGTCGAGCCAGTGCGGGAACCACCAGTTGCGGTCGCCCAGGAGCTCCATCGTCGCGGGCACGAGCACGATGCGCACGACGGTGGCGTCGATGAACACGGCGACAGCGAGCCCGAGACCGAAGATCTTGATGTTCGGCTCGTCGCCGAGCACGAAGCTCGCGAACACGGTCACCATGATCAACGCGGCGGCAGTGATGACCCGGGCGGTGGCGGCGAGACCGTCGGCGACGGCGAGGGCGTTGTCGTGGTTGCGGTCGTACTCCTCGCGGATCCGGGAGAGCAGGAACACCTCGTAGTCCATCGACAGCCCGAAGACGATGGCGAACATCATCATGGGGATGAACGGCGCGATCGGCCCCGGTTTGCTCACACCGAGCAGATCGGCGAACCAGCCCCACTGGAACACGGCGACAACTACGCCGTAGGCCGCGCCGATCGACAGCAGGTTCATGACCACCGCCTTGAGCGGGACCAGGACGCTGCGAAAGACGACCAGCAGCAGCAGGAAGCTGAGGGCGAGCACGGCGCCGATGAACAAGGGGAGTCGCGACGACAGCCGCTCGGAGATGTCGATGCCGGACGCCGTGAACCCGCCGACGTGGACGACCGCGTCGCTGCGGCGTACCGCGTCGGGGATCACGTGGTCACGCAGGTTGTTCACCAGCGACGTCGTCCGCTCGTCCTGCGGCGAGGTCGTCGGCACCACGCGGATGACGGCGGCATTCCCGTCCGGATTCTGGATCGGCGGGGTGGCGGCAGCGACCCCCGGCGCCTCTCGCGCCGCGGTCGCGAGGCGGTCGAGCACGGCGGGATCTGTGCCCTTCGGGTACTCGACCGCGATGATCAGCGGCCCGTTGGCGCCGGGCCCGAAGCCGTCGGCGATCAGGTCGTAGGCGCGGCGCGTCGTATCGGAGGTCGGGCTGCCCCCGGTGTCGGGGAACCCCAGCCGGATCGACAGCAACGGGATGGCCAGGACGACGAGGAGCGCGAGCCCGGCGACGAACGCGGGCCACGGCCGGCGCTGCACGACGCGGCTCCAACGGAACCACACGCTCGCACGCGTGTCTGCTTCGCGGGTGCGGCGCCCCGGCACCGAGAGCTTGTCGATCGTGCGCCCGGCGAAGCCGAGGAGCGCCGGGAGCAGCGTGATCGAGACGAGCATCACGATCAAGACCGTGATCGACGCGCCGATTGCGAGGCCGCGTACGAACTCCACGCCCATCAGGAACAACCCGAGGATCGAGATCACGACGGTGCACCCGGCGAAGACGACGGCGCGACCGGCGGTGTCGATCGCGCGCACGACGGCGGTCTGCGGGTCGAGGCCCTGGTGCAGGCCCTGTCGGTAGCGCGTGACGATGAACAGCGCGTAGTCGATACCGACGCCGATCCCGAGCATGGCCGCGAGCTGGGTCGCGAAATCCGGGGTCGAGACCGTGTGGCTGACGAGCTGCACGAGACCGATGCCGATGCCGATGCCGAACAGGGCCGTCACGATCGGCAACCCCATGGCGAGCACGGACCCGAACACGACGAGCAGGATGATGACGGCGGCGAAGATCCCGACGAGCTCGGTCGGGCCGAGCCCGGGTTGCTCCGAGAACATGCGGCCGCCGAGCTCCACGCGCAAGCCCCCGCCCGTCGCCTCGTCGGCGAGCCGCCGGATGGACTGCTTCGCCTCATCGGGCACGTCGAAGGCGCGTTTGGCGAACTGGACCGTCGCGTACGCCACTGTGCCGTCGGGCGCGACCTGTTGCGTACCGGGCTGCGCATACGGACTGCCGACACTGCTCACACCCGGCACCTTCTCCACGTCGGAGAACAGCGCCTCCATGCGCGCCTGCACCTGTGGGTCGCGCACTCCCGCGGGTGCCGTGAAGACGATCTGGCCCTCGTCCCCGGCCCGGGCCGGGAACCTCGCCCGGAGGAGGTCGGCGGCGCGCTGCGACTCCGTCCCCGGGAGCGAGAAGCTCTGCGCGAACGAGCTCCCGATCGCGCCGCCGATGACCGCCACGCCGACGAGCGCCGCGACCCAGAGCAGCAGGACGCGACGGCGGCGCAGATAGCACCACGCGGCTAGACGTTGGAGCACGGTGGTCTCTCTCGGTCGGCGACGAGAAATGCCGGGGCGCCATCGTGGCACCGGTGCCGGCACCGGGCGAACTCGGCCGACGACGTCTACGAGCCGGCCCAGGTATCTCTCAGCACGATCTCAGTAGGGGTCTTCAGACTCCGCGGCATCGCTCGACGAGACGGAGGACGCCCCAGCCATGAACGAAGGAACGCTCTCGACCTTGACGCAGACCATCGACGGACCGGTTGCGGCGATCGACCGGGTGTACGCGTTCGACCGAATGCGCGACCTGTGTCGAACGGCACCGCGTGTGGTCCGCCGGGCCCGCACCCACCTCAGTGCGCAGCCGCACCCGGCCGGCGATTCGCCCGCCGCCGCCGAAGCCACGCTGATGGTCGACGGCAGCCTCATCGTCTGCGCCGGAGTGACCGCCGCGACCATGCACGAGGCGGTCGATCTGCTGATGCAGCGGTTCCACCACCGGCTGCGGCGGTTGGGAGAGGCGCGACGCGATCAGCCGATCGGCAGCTTGCCCGCCAACGCCGCTTGATCGGTCTCGCTCAACAGGATCCTGATGGTGAGGTTCCAATCGCCGCGGATCGGGAGGTTCACGCCCGACGAGATGTAGTGCCCGGGCCCGATGCGTCGAACGGGGACCTGGATCGGCGCGATATCACGGCTGGGGAGGCTCGCCGACACCTGGAACTCACCGACCTCGTTCAGCCCGCCCGACGGGGGAATCGCGAGCGGCGCGCCCTCGGGCGAGAAGGCGGTGAGGTGCAGCTCGTTCCGGCCCGGGCTCCCGGGCACGGCGGTGACATCGACCCGGGCCTGGGAGGAGCGCAACGTGACTCCCGACGCACCGGAATCGTTCACCGAGACCGCCGGCGCCGCGTTCACGAGAAGCGCCGCGATCGAAAGAATGACGACGGCGATCACCGCCTCGAGGCCGACGTGGCGGCGGAGATTTCGCATCTCCCACGCGTCTTCGTCGACTTCGTCGTCGCCATCGCGATCCCCGCCGCCACCGCCTGGGTTGTTCCCGTCCGAGTCCGGAGGGAGTGGAGGACCGCCGGCGGTGACCGGGACGCGTGGCACCGGTACGGGCGCCGGCGCCGGGGACGGCCGAGGCGAACGGAACCTGCGGTTCACGATCTCGCGGCTGAACGCCGCAGTGATGATCAACACGCCGAACGCGAGGAGCTTGGCGGCGAGGAGCTTGCCGTAGTCGGTGTCACGCAGGTTGCTCAGCGAACCGAGCTGCCGCCAGGCCTGGAAGGCACCGCTCACGATGATCACGGAGATCGCGGCCAGTGCGAGCCGCGAGTACTTCGGGACGACATCACGGAGCTCCTCGAGGTGCTTGCGACGCAACACGACCGCGAGCAACACGGTCAGTCCGCCCAGCCACAGCGCGACGCCACCGAGATGCGCGACGTCGGCGACGACTGCCAGCGGGACGAGGTCGCCCGTACCCGCGTGGCCGCTGAGCCCGGGCGTGAGAAGGAGCCCGACGGCGACCGCGGCCGCGGCCGGTGTCCACCACTTCGGCAGCGGGTACTCGACGACAGGACGCCGCTTCACGAGGAGCCTGATGAACGGGATCGCGATCAGGAGCAGCACGAGGCGCAGCAGCCAGACGCGCCCGAAGCGCGTGTCGAGCACGTCGGAGATGACGCTGGGTTTGACGGCATCACCGAGTGGCAGCGCGGCTGCATATGCGCCGTCCAGCGCGATTCCCACGATGGTCGTGACCACGGCACCGATCCAGCCGGCCCAGACCAGTCGCGCCACGCCCACGGACTCCCGACCCGCGGGCCAGACGAGGACGAGGAACGCGGCCGCGCCGATCAGGAGCGCCAGGGACGCGAAGACTCCGAAGCGGGCGACTGCGTAGAAGAAGCCGACTGTGTTGTCGCCGCCTTGATTGGCGAGGAGCCGCTCGGTGAGGTTCTGCAGGTTGCCCGCGGTCGCGGCCTTCCCGACCTGGAACGTGAACGCACCTTTCACCGGGTGCGAATCCGCGGAGATCACGCGCCAGGTCACGACGTACGAGTCGTCGTCCAGTTTCGGGACGTCGACTTGCACGCGGCTCTGCTGGCCGTCCGGATGCGAGGGTTTCCCGATCTCGAGCCGGTCGCCCTTGGAGTTGTAGACGCGGATGGCACCCAGCGCGACCTCGACGGACTCGTTGAAGCCGAGCGTCACCGTCTTCGGTGGCTGGTCGAGGACCTGCCCCGCGGTCGGGTTCGTCTCCTCGAGCGAGGCGTGCGCGAACGCCGGCGTCGCCGCAGCCGCGACCATGACACCCGCGACCAGCGGGACTGCGGCGCAACGCCAGAAGAAGCGACGGATCACGACGTCGACAAGTGCGCGCGGCGGGGACGGGGAGGATGGGCGAGGAGCCACGCGGCGGCGAGGCCGACGACCTCGACGGCGTGCTGCACCTCGGTGAGCGCGCCCGTGCGTCCCTCGAGCACGTCGAGCACCGACGTGCCGATGAGGCAGACGACCAGCGCCGTGACCACGGGCAGGAGGCCGGCGACCCGCGACGGGCGCCAGGCTGCGAACAGGAACCCGACCGCGAGAGCGAGGTCGAACGATCCCACGTGCCGGGCGGCGTGGACCGGCAGGCCGGCGTCGTCGCCGAGCACGAGTGCGGGGAGCGCGGCGACGATCATGACGCCGGCGACGATCGCGAGCGTGAGTCGCAGAGCCCGTTCGTGTCCGGGATACGGGACTCTGTCGGACCCGATCGACGCGAGGATCGACGCCGTCAGGTCCGGGACCTCGGGAGCGCGCGCGAGCCGGACGTCTCGGTGCATGGACTCAGCATCGCGCGCGAAGGCCCGGCAGGGCCTGCAGTGGTCGAGATGGCGGGCGAGTCCGTCCGGGTCGACGCCGAGGTCCTCGCCGTCGAGCCGGGCGGAGATGGCGGTTTGCGCGGTTTCGCATCGCATGCTTGGTAGTCGACCTCCGGCGGCTCGGGGTTCCCAAGTATGTTCCTGCGGATGGACCGGCTCACGGGGCTCCTGGTCCAGGCTCGAGACGGGGATCGGCTGGCGCTCGGCGCCGCGATCCGTCTGAGCCAGGCCGAGGTGTGGCGGCTCGCCGCCCACGTGGTCGGGCAGAGCGATGCCGACGACGTGACCCAGGACGTCTTCGTGCGGGCATGGAGGGCGCTCCCGGGCTTCCGGGCCGAGTCGAGCGGGCGGACGTGGCTCCTGGCCATCGCCCGCCGGGCATGCGTCGACGCCGTCCGGAGTCGGTCCCGATGGCGTCGGCTGACGGCCCGGTTGCATTCGGAGTCGGCCGCCGTCGTGGCCGCGACCGGCAGTGTGGACGACCTGCACGGTCTCGGGGACCTCGTCACGCGTCTTCCGTCCGCGCAACGGGAAGCGTTCGTGCTCACCCAGGTCACCGGTTGCTCCTACTCCGAGGCTGCCGAGCTGTGCGGCGTCGAGATCGGCACCATCCGGTCCCGGGTGGCTCGGGCCCGCCTCGAGCTCGTCGAGATGGTTCGGGCGGCGCGGGCCGTCTGAGGCGCGTACGAGACCAGCGCCGCGAGGGCGCGATCATGCTCGGCGTGCGGTTCCTTCGGGGCGTCGTCACCGCTGCCACCGGTGCGATCGTGGTCATCATCGTCACTGCCCAGCCCGCCGCCGCGCACGGGGTGGCGGGGGTCCAGCCCTCGAACTTCGAGACGACGGTCGAGGGCACGACGCCCCGTGTCGCCGGCCTCAGCGTGCGACCCGTCGATCTCGGGAACGAGCTCGAGCTGCGCAACGACACCGGCACCGACGTCGTCGTGCTCGGCTACCAGGGTGAGCCGTATCTGCCGCGTCGGTCCCCGCGGCGTGTTCGAGAACGATCGGTCGCCGGCGACGTACCTCAACCGGACCAGGGACGGCAAGACACAGGTCCCGTCGTCCGCCGATCCGGCGGCGGCGCCCGATTGGGACCGCATCGCCTCGGGAACCGTGGCCCGGTGGCACGACCACAGGGCGCACTGGATGGGTACGGAAGACCCGCCCGAGGTCACGCGGGCGCCGGACCAACGCCACGTCATCGACCGCTGGAGCCTGCAGTTGCGCCGTGGCACACAGGACATCACCGTCAACGGTGACCTGCTCTGGATACCCGGCCCGAGCCCTTGGGGATGGGTGGTCGGTGCCCTCGCCGTCGCGCTCGCCGTCGTCGCGCTCAGTCGGACGCGTGCGTGGCGGTGGGTGCTCGTGGGTGCACTCGGTGTGGTCGCCGTGTCGGAGACGGCGCACGTCCTCGGAACGTGGAACGCCACGACGGCTTCGTTCGCGACCAAGATCGGCGCAAGTGTCTATTCGATCGGCGGCGTCGCGCTTGCCGTCGTGGCGCTGGTGTGGCTCGTCGTCCGCCCGCCGTCCAACGCGATCCCGGCGGTGCTCTTCGCCGGGCTCATCGTGGCGGTCGCGGGCGGCCTCGGCGACCTGACGACGTTGACGCGCTCCCAACTCCCGACGGACGTTCCCGCGACCGTCGCCCGCTTGGAGGTCGCGCTCGCACTCGGGCTCGGCGCCGGGCTCGCCGCCTCGGCGGCACTTCGCCTGCGACCGCCTGCACCCTCGCCGGACCGGCCGAGCGCGAAGATCGAGGAACCGGCGCCCGTCTCCTGACGACGGCTCATGGAGGAGTGGACGGCATGGTTCGACGACGAACGGCCGCGCTCGCCGCGGCGTGCGTCGGCGTCATTGCAGCCGCAGCGGCGTGCGGCGGGAGCTCGAGCGGAGTCGAGGCCATCGCGCACGGCTCGGCGCGCACGGGCCCGGGACCGGCGGCACGCGAAGTGTGCGAGCCGATGGTGCGCGACGCCGTCCCGGGTTCGGTGGGAGTGCCGTTGATCGGCGAACCGGTCTCCGCCGTCCGGGGCGACACGTACTCGTGCCGGTACGCGTTCGACGGGGGAGCGCTCGATCTCTCGGTCCGTGACTTGCACACGATCTCGCAGGCGCGCCGGTACTTCCGCGATCTCCAGGGAAGGGAAGGCGTCGCCGACGCGCTCTCCGGTCTCGCCGAAGGCGGCTTCACCAAGGCCGACGGATCGGTCGTCGCCAAGAAAGACGCCATGGTCCTCACGGTCGACGTCGCGGCACTCCCTCCAACGCAGGTCGATCGATCGGGCATCGCCATCGAGCTCGCAAGCAGTGTCCTCGGCTGCTGGACGGGCGACTCGTAGGCGCCTGCTGAGGCGTCGGAACTTTGTCGGGCGGGCGGGACGACTAATGAGCGTCCAGCTCACTCGAGGGGGTTCTCCAGTCATGAGCAACAGGCGTTCTATCCGTCGTGTGCTCCTTGGCGCGGTGCTCGGCCTCGCCCTCGTCGTGCTCGTCGCGGGTCCCGCGGCCGCTCACGTCGAGGTCGATCCCGAGAGCGCTCCGAAAGGGTCGACGTCGAGCTTCAGCTTCCGGGTGCCGACGGAGAAGGACAACGCGTCCACCGTCGGGCTCGAGGTGACGTTCCCGACCGATCACCCCATCCCCAACGTCAGTGTGCTCGTCAAGGGCGGCTGGACGTTCACGGTGGAGAAGACACCGCTGCCCAAGCCGATCAAGACGGACTTCGGCGAGGTGACCGAGGCCGTCTCGAAGATCACCTGGACCGGCGGCCAGATCCCGCCCGACGGGTACGACCTGTTCACGGTGCGCGGTGGTCCCCTGCCCAAGAACGTCAACCAGCTCGAGTTCAAGGCTCTGCAGACGTACAGCGACGGCGAGGTCGTCCAGTGGATCGAGCCGACGGTGAAGGGCGGCGCCGAGCCCGAACATCCGGCGCCGGTCCTCAAGCTGGGCAAGGCGAGCAGCAGCTCGTCCCACGACTAGCGATCGAGCAGCCGACGCTCCCGAGCGCCGTGGTCGCGCCAACATGGTCGGCGTGACCGTCGGCACCGACCCTCGCCCGGGGGCACCAGACGCTCGAACGGCAGACGGCGGCGACGACACGCGTCGCCGCCGTCTGCCCTCCTGGCCACCGACGCTCCCGCAGGCGGTGATCCTCATCGCCGCGTTGTGTCTCATCGCCGGCGTGTTCGGGTGGCGGCTCGCGCAAGCCGACCACCCCGGGCGGGACAGCGTCGACGTCGGGTTCCTCGAGGACATGCAGACGCACCACCTGCAGGCGCTCGAGATCGGATACGCGTACCTGGAGCACGGGTCGGACCCGACCTTGCAGCACATCGCGCACGACATCATCGCCGACCAGGGCATCGAGGTCGGCCAGATGCGCGCGGTCCTCTCGGAATGGGGCTACCGGTCGACGCCCGATCCCGACGGGATTGCGATGAAGTGGATGGACGAGCCCTATCCGGCGCAGGAGATGCCGGGCATGGCCAACCGCGCCGAGCTCGACCGGCTCCGCGCCGCCCAAGGGCCCGAGGCAGACGATCTCTTCACGCAGCTGATGATTCGGCACCACGACGGTGGCATCCACATGGCGGACTTCGTGGCGTCGGAGGCCACGACGGGCAACATCCGCAATTTCGCGCGCGGCATGGCGGCGGGTCAGCGGAGCGAGATCGGGGAAATGAACGCCGTGCGCGACCGGCTCGGCATGCAGCCCGTGCCGTTCCAGTTCTCGTCTCCGCGTCCGCTCCCGTGACTGATGCCCGTCTTGCAGTAGCGGCCCGACTGCGAGTGAGATTCGGTGCATGACCTACCGAGTCGCACAGTGGAGCACCGGGAACGTGGGCCGGCTCGCGCTCCGGGGCATCATCGAACACCCCGAATTGGAGCTGGCGGGCGTGCTCGTGCACAGCCCCGACAAGGCGGGCCGGGACGCGGGCGAGCTCGCCGGCCTCGCGCCGACCGGCGTGACCGCCACCAGCGATCCCGACGAGATCGTCGGCCTCGGCGCCGACTGCGTGTCGTACACCGCGACCGGCGACTTGCGTCCGGACGAGGCCGTGGCGGACATGGTGCGCATCCTCGAAGCGGGAACCAACGTCGTCTCGACCTCCGTCGTCCCGCTCGTGTACCCGCCCTCGGCGCCCCGGCGCTACAGCGATCCGCTCGAGACGGCGTGCAAGGCGGGCGGGGTGTCGTGCTTCACGTCGGGCATCGATCCCGGCTTCGCCAACGATCTGATCCCATTCGCGTTCCTCGGCGCGTGCGGGCGCGTCGACTCCGTGCGGGTGATGGAGATCCTCGACTACTCGACCTACCTCCAGGCCGACGTGCTCTTCGACATCATGGGGTTCGGCGGGTCACTCGACGAGCTCCCGCTGATCCTGCAACCCGGCGTCATCGGTCTCGCGTGGGGCGGCACGGTGTCGGTGCTCGCGGCGGGGCTCGGCGTGGAGCTCGAGGACATCCGCGAGGTGCACGAACGCGTACCTGCCGAGCGCGACTACGAGACGCCGCTCGGGACGATCGCCTCCGGCACGACCGCAGGTATGCGCTTCGAGGTACAGGGCATCGTCGGGGGCGAGCCCCGCGTCGTGCTCGAGCACGTGACGCGCATCAACGAGGAGGTGGCGCCGGACTGGCCGCGGCTCCCGGGCCAAGGTGGCTACCGCGTCGACATCGAAGGCGACCCGGCCCTCCACTGCCAGTTCCACTTCGAAGGCGAGGACGGCGACCACAACACCGGCGGCCTCACTGCGACGGCCATGCGGTGCCTGAACGCCATCCCGTTGGTGTGCGACGCCGACCCGGGGCTGCTGTCGGTGCTCGATCTCCCGCTCGTGACCGGGCGGGGCTTGATGCGTCCCTGACCCGGAACAGTTCCGGGTGAGGGACGCATCGTCGCTAGCCGCCGCGTGAGGCGATCATGCGGTTGTAGACGCCGATGACCTTCGAGGCGTAGTTCGGGTCCGTCGCCCAGTTGCCGTGCCCCATCATCTGCCACGTCGGCGCCCATCCCTTGGCGTAGAACGTGTCGAAGTTCCTCGCCGCCGTGGCCGGATCCGAGCCGTACCAGTACGGAGAGGGCGGGTTCTGCAGGTCGGACGCGACCGACCGGCGGTCGGCGTAGTTGCGCAGGTGCTGGATCTGTGCCCGCACCCCGTCCCGGGCGGTGGGGAAGCGCGTCTCTCCCGAGCAGCCGTCGCACACGCCCAGCCCCGAGAAGTTGTTGTCGCTCCCACCGGCCCGGAACCCGCCCGTCTCGATGTACGACTGCGCGAACGCGAAGTCACCGCGCACGTTCTCGGCCGTTCCCTCCTCGACGAAGATCTGCGCCAGCTCCTCGATCGACATCCCGCCCGACAGGCGCGGCGATGCACCGCTCGACCGGTACCACGCCACGAGCTCCTGGGGAGTGAGCACGGTCGGACCCATCACGGGCTCGCCCAGCGCACGCAACGCGCCGATCTCCTCCGCCACCTCGAGCGCGCGGTTCGCCTCGCTCACCTTCTGATCGAAGTCGGCCTTCTCCTGCTCGAGGCGAGGAAGCAGCTCCTCCAGCTGTGCCTGCTTGCCTTCGAGGTCCCGCTGCGCCTGCTCGAGGCGGTCGGCCGTCTCGCGGAGCTGACGGGCCCGCTCGTTGTCGAAGTCGTCGGCGGCTTCGGTGAGCTTCGTCTTGCGCCCGGCTTGGATGTGGTTCTTGGCCGTCAGCAGCTCGAGGCCCGCGGCCGGGTCCGTGTTCTTGTAGAGGGCAGCGGCGCGCGTCGAGAGCTGGACGCGCAGCTGGGCCTCTTGGGCGCGCATCTCCGGTATCGCCTGCTCGAGCGCCGCGATCTGCGCTTGTACCTGATCGCGCTCGTCGACTGCTTTCTGGTAGCGATCGTGGGCCGCGTTCGCATCCGCCTGGGTCTGCTGGAGCTTCTCGCGGGCTCGGGCGACGTCCGGGTCCTCCTGAGCCTTGGCAGGGCCGGCTGCGACCGTGAATCCCGACGCCGCGGCCACCAGTCCGATCGTCACCGTGACAAGCACCCGCCCGGCGCGCCGTTGAAGACGGCCTTGCAACATCCTTTCGGACGCTAACACCGGCGACCTCGCGATCCGCGGCAAGCGGACTGCGCCACGCTCACGGTTTCGGGCACTGTAGGAGGGTGTTCGACGAGCTGCTCCGACATCCGGGTGTCGTGGAGGAATGGGAGCTGCGTTCCCCGTTCGGCTTTCTCGCGATTCACGGCGGCAGCCTGGAGCGAGGCACCGCCGAGGTGGCGACCGCGGCAGCCGACCGCGCCGGTGCGTCGCTCTATGCGGTGCGCCAGCCCGAGAACCTTCGCTGGCACATCCCGTCGGCGCTCGTCGACCCGAGCAAGTCGCCGGCGTTGACCGCGTTCCTCGATCACGTCGAGCTCGTCGTGTCCGTCCACGGATACGGCCGCAAGGGGCATTCCAACGTCGTCCTCATCGGCGGTCGGAACCGGGAGCTCGCAGCGCGAGCGGCGGCCGCATTTCGTGTCGCCGTGCCGTCGCACCGCTTCGTCGACGATCTGCGCGCGATCCCGCCGACGCTCCGCGGCGTCCATCTCGACAACCCCGTGAACCGGACGCGCCGGGGAGGCATCCAGATCGAGCTGCCGCCGACCCTGCGCGACGGCCACGGCGCGGCGTCGGATCGTGAGGCGCTCGTGACGGCGCTGGCCTCGTTGGCCGAGGGCCTGTGATCAGGTTCGCGCCACGAAGACGGCAACGATCTGCCACCGGTCGTCGTTCTTCGCCCACGTACGCATGAACTTCAGCGTGACCGTGGATGTCGGCGATTCGTAGGTGCCGGTGCACGTGACGACGGCCGTGCTCCCGTGGTCGTGGATGACGAAGTCCGTCATCTCCACGCGCGTGAACTTGGCCCCGTTCCCCGGCCGATCCGCGTTCACGACCTTCGACTTCGCGAGGTCCGGTTCGCCGGTCGCGTCGATCATCACGATGTCGTCGGCCATGGTCTCCTCGAAGAACTTCGGGTCGGGCCCCAGTTCGGCGAGTCGGAGGCGTTCCTCGAGGTCGGCGATCTCGCGCTGCACCGCATTCACACCGATAGTGGACCGCGCCGGCGGTACCCGGGCAAGGGTGCGCTTGCGGGTCAGGACTTAGGCTTCTCTCCGTGGGGCGGCTCGCCGTGATCGGTGGACACGGCATTCTCGGGACTGCGTTCGCGGCGGAGGCGTCCCGCGTCGAGTTGGAGACGCCGTACGGCCCGGTTGCCCTGCTGGACGCGACCGACTGGGTGGTGATCCAGCGTCACGGGCTCGACCAGTTCGTCGCCGCGCCGTACATCAACCACCGGGCGCACGTGCGCGCCCTCGCCGATCTCGGCTGTGACCGCATCCTCGGCTTGGCGTCGGTGGGAAGCCTGCGGCGCGACCTGCCGGTCGGAACGTTCGTCGCGCCCGACGACTTCATCGCGCTCCACCTCGGCATCTCGTTCTCGCACGGCGACGACGGGCACCAGTCACCCGGGTTCGATCCCGTATGGCGTCGCACCGTCGGCGATCGTTGGCGCGAGGACAGCGACGTCCCGCTGCACGACGGCGGCGTCTACTGGCAGACGATCGGGCCGCGGTTCGAGACCCGAGCCGAGATCCGGTTGATCGCCGCCTACGCCGACCTCGTCGGCATGACCATCGCCGGCGAATGCGTACTCGCCCGCGAGATCGGTCTCGCCTACGCGAGCATCTGCGTCGTCGACAATCTCGCCAACGGCATCGGCGCCGCCCCGCTCACCATGGAGGAGTTCCGGGCCGGCGCCGCCGCCAACCGAGCCCGGTTGGTCCGGCGCGCTGGACGCGGTGTTGCCCGGGCTGAGCAAGGAGGCAGGGAGAGCATGAGCCTCGCCGTGCAGAACGCGCGGCTCGACGGCGACGCCGTCGGGTTGCGGATCGAGGACGGCCGCATCGGCGCCGTTGGTGCCGGCGTCGAGGCGCAGCCGGGAGACGAGGTCATCGACGCGGCCGGCATGGCGCTCCTGCCCGGGCTGGTCAACGGCCACACGCACGCCGCCATGACGCTGATGCGCGGCTACGGCGGCGATCTCCCGCTCATGAAGTGGTTGCAGGACAAGATCTTCCCGGTCGAAGCGAAGCTCACCGCCGACGACGTGTACTGGGGGACGCGCCTCGCCTGCGTGGAGATGATCCGGTCCGGCACCGTGCGGTTCTGGGACATGTACTGGCAGCCGGAAGCCGTCGCCCGGGCAGTCGAGGACGCCGGCATCCGGGCCTCGGTGGCGCTCCCGCTCGTGGACGGCCTGGACGGGGACAAGTCGGACGCATTGCGCGCCGACGCGGAGCGATCCCTCGATGCTCTCGCGGATGCGGGTCCTCGCATCACGCCGACGCTCGGGCCGCACTCCATCTACCTGGTCAGCGAGAAGTCGCTGCACTGGATCGCGGAGCTGTCGTCGGAACGCGACCTCCGCGTGCACATCCATCTGTCGGAGACCGAGGGCGAGGTTCGCGACTGTGTCGCCGCCCACGGCGTGCGGCCCGCGCCCTACCTCGACCGGATCGGGGCGCTGACGCCGAGGACGATCCTGGCCCACGGCGTCTGGCTCGACGACGGCGAGCTTCAACTCGTCGGGGAGCGCGGCGCGACGGTCGTCACCAATCCCGTCTCGAACCTCAAGCTCGCGGTCGGCGGTGTGTTCCCGTACGCGAAGGCTCGCGGCCACGGCATCCCCGTCGGGCTCGGCACCGACGGCGCGTCGTCGAACAACTCGCTCGACCTGTTCCAGGACGTGAAGCACCTCGCGCTGGTGCAGAAGCAGGCCGAGCGGGACCCGGCCGCGATGCCGGCGACCGAGGCGTGGGCGGTCGCGACCGGCCGGCGCGCGCCATTGCTCGGACAAGGTGGTCGTCTCGGCGTGGGAGAGCCTGCCGACTTCCTGCTCGTGCGGAGCGACGCTCCCGAGCTCACTCCCGGTGACCTCGTCGCGAACCTCGTCTACGCGGCGGCGGGATCGGTGGTCGACACGACGGTCGTCGCGGGCAAGGTGCTCATGCGCGGCGGAGAGATCGGCGACGAAGCCGAGGTGCGCAACGGCGCGCTCGCGAGCGCCCGGCGGCTCGGTGTCATCGAGTAGGTCGGTCGCCCGGGCTTACAGCGACTTCGGGTTGGCGAACAGCTCGCGTAGACGGGGCTCGAAGTGCTCGAGCGGCAGCGTGTCGTAGTCGGCGTCGAACGCGGCTTGGTCCCACTCGTCGGCGAAGCGCTCGGCGAGCTCGTATGCGGGATGCCCCTGGTACTGGTCGCGGGCGTTCGGGTCGCCGCCGAAGTGGTGGTAGTAGTGCCGGCCCTGGAAGTCCTGGTGGACGAGGATCATCCAGTACACGTCGTCCCGGACGTAGGGCTTGAGGATCTCGGCGGCGATCCGGGGATGGTTCGGCACGCTCACGGCCTTGCCGACGTCGTGGCAGAGGCTGGCGATCACAACCTCGTCGTCGGCGCCGGCGCGCTCGGCGCGCGTCGCCGTCTGGAGGCAATGCGTGAGCTGGTCGACGGCGAACCCGTCGGTGATGTCGGCGAGCGACTCCAGCATGCCGAGCACTCGGTCGGCGACGCGCCCCTGGTTCTTGAACGACTCGGCGCCGATCACCGCCCACTGGTCGGCGGTCGACTCGTCCATGCGGCGGAAGCTCTGGGTCTCTGTCTGCGTCATGTCTCCATTCTCCCATAGGGTGCGGGCGGCAGCGGCGCAGGCGGCGGCTTCGCCGACCGTCGCCGCAGAGCCGGAGCTTGCGACGGCGACAGGAGGAAGAGTGGATCTCCGCCGTCTGGCTGAGCTGGAGCTTCCCGACTCGACGGGACAGCCTCGACGGCTCGGCGACTTCTGGGCCGAACGGCCCGTGGTCCTCGTCTTCCTTCGGCACTTCGGCTGACTGCTCTGCCGAGAGCACGCCGCGCAGTTGCGGGGCGAATACGACGAGATCCAGCGGCGGGGCGCCGAGGTCGTGGCGATCGGCACGGGGAGCGTGAAGCACGCCGCCGCCTTCGTCGCCGACGAGGACGTCCCGTTCCCCGTGCTCGTCGACGATGACGCCCGCGCCGCCCGGGCGGCGTCGGTGCGCCGCGTGGGCTTCTTCCGGCTGCTCACGGACCGCCGCAGCCGGGCCGGGGCCAAGCGGGCGCGCGAGGACGGACACCGGATCCACAAGGCTGGGCGGCGCGTCACGCAGCTCGGCGCGACGTTCGTCATCGGCCCCGGCGAGCGGGTTCTGTACGAGCACCTCGACGACCACAGTGCCGACCACGCACCCCTCGACGAAGTTCTGGGTGCCTTCTAGGTCGCCCTCGCAAGCTCGGGCTCCTGCGAAGACGGTCGGGCAAAGCCGCCGTCGCCGCGGCTCTGCCGACCGCTGCCGCCGACTGACCGCGACGGTCAACTCAGCCGCGCGACACGTTCGAGGCGCTTGACGCGGCGGGGCAGGATCCGGTGCGTCCGCAGGAACCATCGCGACGCCCGTGTGGGGGTATTCGAGCCAGAGGTGGGCGTTGCCGGGGTCTCCCCGCCGCACCTCGGCCGGGTCTTCGAGGATGCGGCGCAGCCCGTTCGCGAGCGCCACGGGGTTCCGGCAGTACCGGACCGCGAGGCCGTCGGCGAGGCGCGCCCACGACCGCAACGCGGCGGCGCGTAGCAACATCCCACCGGCGACGACCGGTGTGAGCAGCACCGCGAAAGGCGCCAGCAACACGGACGTCTCGTCGAACTCGCCGAACGCGGCCGCCCACAGCTCGAACCCGCGGGCGCTGCACGCATACACGACGGTGTCGAACGACACCTCGAGCTCGGCGATGCGCCCGATCTCGAAAGCAAGCACGGCTTCGAGCTCCGTCCGCGGCAGATCGAGCAGTCCGGTCGTGACGACGATCCACGCCGTCTTCGGGTTCCGTCCGACGGTCAGGCAGTTCGGCGCTTCGTCGATCACGACCGCGCACGACGGCGGGAGCACGCCGGCTGCGAGCGCGAGGCCTTGGAGGAGGCGGTCGGCTCGTTCGTACGCGCCCGGCGGCATCCGCGGCGGGGGCGCCGGCGGGGAGCCCGGGTGCGGCCAGGCCCGCACCATCTCGAGGGCGCGGCGCTCGGATCGGTACAGCGACCACGCGAACACGCCGGCGGCGGACACGATCCCGATGCAGGCGCCGACGACCGCCGACCACGTCAACAGGCTCACGCCGAGGTCGAACGGCGCGCCGAGCAGGGCGAACCCGGCCAGCACGACGACGGCGATCGGGAACACGAGCACCGCGACCGTCACGGCCAGCAATGCGACCGCGGCGACGGCGATGACGCGTATGCGCCACCGCGCGCGAGCGATCTCGTCCTCGTGCACAGCGACGATGGTGGCACCGGATACGGTCCGCGGGTGCGCGACGACCCGTTCACCCGGATGGACGCCACGGACGACGCCGGCTTCTACTCGGTGGCCCGGATGGTCGTGCACATCGAGGCGGGCGCGATCGAGGCGCTGCGGGGCGTCTATGCCAACCAGTTCGCCGCGGGGGCGACGGTGCTCGACCTCATGTCGTCGTGGCGATCACACCTCCCGGACGGGCTCGGCCGCGTGGTCGGTCTCGGCATGAACGCCGAGGAGATGGCGGCGAACCCACAGCTCGACGAGTGGGTCGTCCACGATCTGAACCGCGAGCCGCGGCTCCCGTTCCCGGACGCGTCGTTCGACGCCGTCGCGTGCGCGGTGAGCGTCCAGTACCTGGTGCACCCGATCGAGGTGTTCGTCGACGTCCGGCGCGTCCTCGCCCCCGGTGGCCCCGTGATCGTCTCGTTCTCCAACCGGTGCTTCCCGACGAAGGCCGTGGCGATCTGGCTCGCCGCCGGCGACGACGACCACCGGACGCTGGTGCGCACCTATCTGGAGCGGGCCGGCTTCGTCGACGTGGTCGACGAGCGCGTCGCCACCCCCGACGACCCGCTCTTCGTCGTCAGGGGCCGGGCAGGAGACTCCCACCCTCGCCCGCGCCCGCCGGCGTGACGGCGGTCAGGCCTCTCCGCTCACTCTCGGCCGATGACGACGGAGGGTCCGGTGGGACCGGTCGTGGCTCCGGAGACTGTGGACAGCGCGCCGAAGGAGTAGCCCAACGATTGAAGCCGGTCGATGATGATCGGCACCGCCGCCGCGGTCTGCGAGCGGTCCTCGTCATCGCCGGGAGAGCCGTCGTGCAGGAGGACGATGGCGCCGGGGCTGACATTGCTGACGACTTGGTTCACGATCGAGTCGACGCCGGGGCGGTCGAAGTCCGACGGGTTGACGTCCCACAGGCGCATGGACAGGCCGAGCGACGAGGCGATCTGCGTCACGATGAAGTTGGAAGCGCCGAAGGGGGGACGCCACAGGGTGGGGGGCGCGCCGGTCAGGGTGGCGATCTCGTCGGACGTCGATTGCAACTCCGTCTGCACCTGTTCCGGCAGCAATGTGGTGAGGTCTGGGTGATCCCAGGTGTGGTTTCCGATCCCGTGACCGTCGGCGCTTTCTTGTTGCACTGTGCTCGGATGCAGCACCGCGTTCTGGCCCAAGACGAAGAACGTTGCCGAGACACCTTCCGCGTTCAACTCGGAGAGAATCTGGGGCGTGTACACGCTCGGACCGTCGTCGAAGGTGAGATAGACCTTCGAGCCGGGCGGCACCGTCGGAGGTGGCGGCGGCGGAGGTGGCGGTGGCGCGGCGCAGGCGGCGGCGACCACACGACCGTCAGTGCGGCCGCAACCGTCCAAGGAGAGCGGACGCGGGCGAGCAACGCTCGATCGCGTGGCGCACACGGAGATGTCGCGTCATTGCGTTGCCCGCCCTCTTTCGCAATGTCGGAGCGACGAGCCGGGAGCGCGACCCCGGACGCACGTGGCGTCAGACATGCGGAGGATGAACCCGGAGCCTCGGATCCCCTCTCGGACTGAAGGGACTCCACGGACCGTACGGACGCGGTCAAGAGGCAAAACGCCATGCGATCCCAGGGGGGTTGATTACGCCAAAGCAGACGAACCCTGTCGTAACGCATGGAGATGCGCGCGCTCGTCGCGCGTTCGCCGCCGTCCGTGCACGTACGACCGCGCTCCGCGGTCAGGAGTCGCGCGATGCAGGCCGATGTCGCCGGCTTCGTCGCGCGCGCACGTGGTCGACCAGCGTCGGCCACGCCGTCCTCGTCGACGCGTTCCCACGCCTCGCGGCGCGGGTTCACCCGTCGAGGAAGGTCTCGATGAGACGGGCGAGCTCGACGGGGCGGTCGCCCTGCACGCTGTGCCCGGCACCTTCGACGACCTCGACTCGGACGTCGCGGTTGGCGCCGCCGCAGCTCGGCGACGTCCTCGTCGCCGACGACGCCGGAGTCCGCGCCGCGTACCAGCATCAGCGGCATGGTGAGCTTCGACACGTCGTCCCACAGCGGTTGGAAGTCCGGGATGTCCTCGCCCTCGCCCAGGCGCCAGCGGTCGTAGCGCCACGTCCAGCTGCCGTCGCCCTGCTCGCGGGCGTTGTGCAGGATCCCGCGCCGCAACGACGATTCGGTGCGCGTCGGGTTGAAGGTGATCGTGCGCTCCAGGATCTCGTCGAACGACTCGAACCGCTCCGGGCCGGCCACGAACGCCGCGATCGGCGCGGCCTTGTCGCGGTCGACGCCGGGCGTGACATCGACGAGCACGAGGCGCGGTACCAGCTCGGGATGCCGGGCGGCGAGCGCGATCGACGTGAGACCGCCGAGCGACATGCCGACCACGAGCCGGGACGAGGGCGCGAGCGTTCGCATCATGCTCGCCACGTCCTGCGAGTTGTCGACCGGCCAGTAGCGGCGGTCGTCACGCCAGTCGGAGTGTCCGTGGCCGGGAAGGTCGACTGCGACGAGTGGACGGCCGAGTGCGAGCGCGACCGTGTCCCACGTGTGCGCGTTCTGGGCGCCGCCGTGCACGAGGACGAGCTCGGGGTCGGCGTCACCCCAGACGAGGGCGCTCAGCCTGCGCCCGTCGCCGGCGTCGACGGCCTCGCGCCGGACCGCGGGCGGTCCCTGCCACGGGAGGTCGTACTCCTGAGCGTTCTCGTGGAAGAGACCGAACTCGTCGTACTCGACTGTCGCCACGACGTGAAAGCTACCCCTCGGTCGGAGACGATCGGGCCGCTGCTCGGCGCCACGCCTACGATGCGCGGCGATGCGCAGACTCCGTCTCAGCCCGGCGCAGTACCGGCGCGTCACCGTGGTCGCCGCCTTTCTCCTCGCCGCGATCATCGTGACCGGGAGCGCGGTGCGGTTGACGGGCTCGGGCCTCGGATGCCCCGACTGGCCCAACTGCGAGCCGGGGCGGCTCACGCCCTACGCCGCCAACGACTTCCACGCCATGGTCGAGTTCGTGAACCGCACGGTCACGGGGCTCGTCTCGCTTGCCGTCATCGTGGCAGTGCTCGGGTCGCTCGTCCGTGTCCCGCGGCGGATGGATCTGCTCCTCCTGTCACTCGGCCTCGTCGTCGGCGTCGTCGTGCAGATCATCTTGGGGAAGCTCGTCGTCGAGAAGTTGCTGTCTCCACCGTGGGTGATGAGCCACTTCCTCGTGTCAATGGTGCTGCTCGCGAACGCGCTCGTGTTGTGCCGGCGCGCGGCCCAGCCCGACGCCGGATTCACGCGGCGGCCGGTGCCGATCGTCGCTCTGCCGGTCCTCTGGATGAGCCGCGTGCTCGTCGTCGCCGCCACGGTCGTCGTGGTCACGGGAACGGTCGTGACGGGCTCCGGCCCGCACTCCGGTGACGTGCCCGGAACGGCCCAGCGGGCCACGCGCCTCGACCTGTACATCCCGGACGTCGCCCGCGTCCACGGGACGAGCGCGATGGTGCTGCTCGCGCTGGTGCTCGTGACGCTGCTGTTCGTGCACCGCACCCGAGCGCCCCGCGCAGTCGCGCGGCGGTTGGAGGTGTTGCTCGTCGTCCTCGTCGCCCAGGCGGGTGTCGGGTACGCGCAGTACTTCACCGGTATTCCCGCCCTGCTCGTCGGCATCCACGTCGCAGGTGCCACCGCGCTGTGGGCGGCGACGGTCTGGTTCGCGCTGGGCGTCACCGAGCGTCCGCTCCCCACGGACGCGAGAAGCGACGTCGCCCCCGAGCCGATGCTCGCCGGCGCGGGCGACCGCGTCCGCTAGCCGCAGGCATCCCGAAACCCCGACAGGGGGTTGTCGGCGCGGCCGCGCACGCTGTGCGCGATGAGATCTCGGCAGATGGAGCGTCGAACGGTGTCGCCACAGGAGGAGCAGCCATGTCGGTAGGTTTGGGCGCCGTGACCGACACGGCGGTCCAGACGGAGGGTCTCCGGCGGTACTTCGACGCGACCCGGGCGGTCGACGGCGTCGACCTCGAGGTGAAGGCGGGCGAGATCTACGGCTTCCTCGGACCCAACGGGGCGGGAAAGTCGACCCTGGTGCACGTGCTGTGCACGCTGTTGCTCCCGACTTCCGGTCGCGCCGTGGTCGCCGGCTTCGACGTCGCCACGCAACCCATCGACGTGCGTCTGCGCATCGGTGTCGCGCTCCAGGAGGCGTCGCTGGATCCGGCGCAGACCGGCATCGAGCTGCTGCGCCTGCAAGGACGGCTCTACGGGCTCACCAAGGCCGAGACGGAGCAGCGGCTGCGCGAGCTCACGCAGCTCGTCGACATCGGTCCCGCGCTCGGCCATCGCATCGGCACCTACTCCGGCGGCATGCGACGTCGCCTCGACCTCGCCGCCGCGCTCGTGCACAACCCGGAGGTCGTGTTCCTCGACGAGCCGACGACCGGACTCGACCCGGCGAGTCGCGTGCGCGTCTGGGACGAGGTGCGCCGGCTCAACGCGGAGGGGATCACGATCTTCCTCACCACGCAGTACCTCGAGGAGGCCGACGAGCTCGCGCACCGCGTCGGCATCATCAACCAGGGCCACCTGATCACCGAGGGCACGCCGGCCGACCTGAAGCGCTCGATGGGGTCGGACGTCATCGTCGCCCGGGTCGACGACGGAGCCGAGCGCGCGTGCAATGCGGTGCGCGAGGTCCCAGGCGTGGATCAGGTGGACGTCCACGGCGACGAGATCACCGTGCGGGCGCTCGACGGGTCCGCCGTGCTCAGCCCGGTCGCGATCGCGCTCGACGGGTGTGGTGTGCACGTACGCGATCTCACGCTGCGCGAGCCGACGCTCGACGACGTGTTCCTCGAGCTCACGGGCGGGCACATCCAGTCGGAGAACGGCCACGGGGAGGAGGAGACGGGTGACGACGGCGACGGTTGACCAGACGGCGATCCGGGCCCGCCCCGCCGGCTTCCTCGCCGACTGCGTCGGCATCGCGACGAGGTCGATCCGGGCCGTTCCGCGGGAGATCGAGTTCGTCGTGCCCGCGCTCGTCGTTCCGGTGTTCTTCTACGCCATCAACATCGGCGCCCTCGAACCACTGGCGGAGGCGGGGACCGGCGTGGACTTCAAGGCGTTCCAACTGCCGGTGGCGATCATCTTCGCGGTCACGGGCCTGTCGCGCGCCAGCGCGCTCGTGACCGACATCCAGAACGGGTACTTCGATCGCCTGCTCATGACGCCGATCCGGCGGCTGTCGCTGTTGCTCGGCCTGATGATGGCGGACGTGTTCGTCTTCATCACGCTGTCGATCCCCGTGGTCCTCATGGGTTACATCGTCGGCGTGCGCTTCGAGACCGGGATCCCGGGGATCGTCGTCTTCATCGTGATGGCCGGGTTGTGGGGCTTGGCGTTCACGGGATTCCCGTACGCGATCGCGCTCAAGACCGGAAACCCCGCCGCCGTCAACACGAGCTTCATCCTCTTCTTCCCCTTTGCCTTCCTGACGACGTCCTTCCTCCCGCTGGACGCCCTCAGCGGGTGGCTCCAGACGATCGCGCGGTGGAACCCCGTCACGTACCTCCTCGCGGGGATGCGGTCGTTGCTGTACGGCGGTTGGGACGCGTACGACCTCGGCGTCGGCTTCCTCGCGATCGCGATCGTGGGGACGGTGAGCATGACGCTCGCCTTCGCCGCCCTCCGCGGCCGCTTGAAGCGCGGCTGAGACTCGCCGAGGCCTCGTGCCCCAAGCGTTCGACTACGACCGCCGGTTCGAGTTCGCGGTCTCGCCCGAGACGTTCTGGGCGACCGTGTCACGCACGGACAGCTATCCCACGTGGTGGACGTGGCTGCGTGAGTTCGAGAGCGACGGCTTGCACGACGGTGCACACACCGAATGTGTGATCCAGGCGCCCTTGCCGTACGCGTTGCACGTCGCGATCGACGTCGAGCGAGCAGTTCGACCCGAGCGGGTCGAAAGCCGCGTCAGCGGTGACCTCGAGGGTCCCGCCCGGCTGGAGGTCACGCCGACGGCGATGGGATGCGCGGCGCGGCTCGTCTGGAGGCTGGAGCTGCGCGAGCCGTGGCTGGCGCGACTCGCTCACGTCACGCGTCCTGTCCTCACGTGGGCGCACAACCGCGTGATCAGCAGCGGTGTGCGCCAGTTCGAGCGTGTCGCGCTCAGCGACGTGGACCCGTCCGGCTGAGCATCGCCCCGACGAGCGCGCCGTACGCGACGTGGTCGGCGACCTGGGGCACGGTCGGCAGGGCGCGGATGCGGGGCCAGTGCCGGGCGAGGATGCCGAGGTCGATCCCCGCGATCGCGAGGCCGGCGAGCGCACCCCAGAGCGGCGTCTGCCGGCGGGGGAGGATGGCCGCGAGCGTCGTGGCCCACCCCAACGAAATCGCGCCGTGGGCGATGACGCCCGCGGCAGCCCGAGCGCCGGGCGAGGCGTCGTCGGCGACGAGGAGCGTGCCCGCGGCCTCGACCGCGTCCAGGGGCGAGCGGCCCGTCGCCAGCGCGTACGCCGTCGACGGCGTGCCGCTCAGCACGCCCGCGACGACGCCCGCGCGCAAGCCGGCTCGAAGCATCGACGTGTCCATGGACGACAATGATGCCGACCGCCACGCCCGGGGAGCCGCCGTGCCCGTCCTGCTGCCGGACCAGCCGCTGACCTCGCTCGACGAGTACATCGACGCCTTCGAGGGGGGCCAGGGTCTCGTGCAGGCGCGGGAGCTCGGCCCCGCCGGCATCGTCGAGACGATCGAGCGCTCCGGGCTGCGTGGTCGGGGCGGCGCCGGGTTCCCGACCGGGCGCAAGTGGGCGTCGATCCTCGCCGGAGGGCCCGAGGTCGGTGACCGGTACGCGGTCGGCAACGGCGCCGAGGGTGAGCCCGGCACGTTCAAGGACCGAATGCTCATGCGCCGCAACCCGTATCAGGTCGTCGAAGGGCTCGCGATCGCGGCCGCGACCGTCGACGCCGTCGGCGTGTACCTGGCGGTGAAGGCGTCGTTCGAGCCCGAGATCGCGGCGCTGACCCGCGCGCTGCAGGAGATGAGCGCGGCGGGACTGGTTGGGGACGTGCCGATCACCCTCGTGACCGGCCCCGAGGAGTACCTGTTCGGCGAGGAGAAGGCGCTGCTCGAGGTGATCGAGGGGGAGGACCCGCTCCCGCGTCTGTTCCCGCCGTACATCTACGGGCTGTTCACCGCGATGCCCCAGATGGGTTGGTCGGCGGGCATCGACCTCTCGTCGGACGGTCTGGCTGTCCCGAGCTCGAACCCGACGCTCGTGAACAACGTCGAGACGCTCGCCAACGTCGTGCCGATCCTCGGCCGCGGCGCCGAGTGGTACCGCGGCATGGGCACGGCTGAGTCGCCGGGCGTCGCGATCGCGACCGTCGTCGGCGACGTGCAACACGCAGGCGTGGCGGAGATCGAGCTCGGCACGCCGCTCGGAGACGTCATCGAACGCGTGGGAGGCGGCCCGCGGGCCGGGCGCACGATCAAGGCCGTCCTGTCCGGCGTCGCGAGCGGGGTGATCACGGCGCGCAACCTCGACGCACCGGTCAGCTACGAGGGCATGGCGAAGATCGACAGCGGCCTCGGGTCGCTGGGCTTCATCGTGTACGACGACACCGCCGACATGGTCGCGGTGGCGGGCGCCGTCTCGCGGTTCCTGTACGTCGAGTCGTGCGGCCAGTGCCCGGCATGCAAGTTCGGGACGGGAGAGGTCACCGCGTACCTGGACCGCATCGCGACGGGTGAGGGAACCGACCACGACGTCGAGGTCATTGGCGCCCGGCTCGACATCGTCACGGACGCCAACCGCTGCTTCCTCGGCGCCCAGGAGCAGGCGCTCATCGGCAGCCTGCTGCGGGAGTTCCCCGAGGAGTTCGCAGCCCACCTCGAGGGTGAGGCGGCGGCGCCCGAGGTCCCCGTGCCCAAGCTCGTCGACATCCGCGACGGCGTCGCGGTCTACGACGAGCGGCAGGCGCGCAAACGTCCCGACTGGACGTACGCCGACTGATACGGGCCGAAACCCGAGATTCAATCGAACATCGCGCCGCAGCTGATGTTGATCGCTGCTCCGGTGATCGACGCCGCCAGATCGGACGCGACGAATGCAGCCACGTTGCCGACGTCGGCGAGCGTCGCCGTCCGACCGAGCAGCGTCGGGCCCTCGATCGTGGCGATGATGTCATCGACCCCGGGGAAGTCGTCCGGGAGCGTCTCGGCGATCCCGCCGGTGCGCAGGCTCACGGCGCGGATGCCGAACTTGCCGAGCTCACTGGCGAGTTGCCTGCGCAGCGCTTCGATGGCCTGGAGCGCGATCTGGAAGCCACCGATCGAGTAGTCGCGGACGGGATCGCCCGATCCGCCGAAGAAGAGGATCACACCCGAGCCCTGCGTGATCATCTGCCGGGCGGCCGCCCGTGACGTGAGGAACTGGGTGCGCGTCGCCGTGGCGATCGGGCTGAGGAAGTCGTCGACGGCCATCTCGGCGAGCGGCGTGCCTTGCACGTCCTTCACGTCGATCACGTTGACGGACACGTCGAGCCGCCCGGCCCGGGCGACGACGTCGGCAGCATGCGCGTCGACCGCCGCCTCGTCGAGCGCGTCGACGACGGCCGTGTCGACCGTGCCGGCGTCGGCTCGAAGGGCCTCGGCGGCGTCGTCGAGCGTGGCCTGCGTGCGCCCGGCCAGGAAGACGTGGGCGCCCTCGCGGGCGAACGCGGTGGCCATCGCCCGCCCGATCGACCCGCCACCTCCGTAGATCACCGCGGTCTTGCCGTCGAGCAACATCGATGCCTCCTCCGTCTCGCGCTCTCCGTGTGTAGACGACGCGAGAAGCGCGCACTCACCGGTGGGAGTCGCGTTGGCTCGGCGAAGGGGCCCCGCGGCGTAGCCCCGGCAGGAGTCAGTCGAGGGCGACGAGGGTGACGACGCCGCCGATCAGGATGACGGCGCCGAGGAAGAGCGCCGTCCACCGCACCCATGCCGGCGTACGGCCGAAGCCCATGGTGTCGGCGATCGCTTCGCGCTCCCGGTGCTGCTCGGCGCGAGCCTCGTCACGTGTCCCGACCTTCGCGAGGTGCGTCCGCTTCTGACCCTTGCGTGTGCGCTTCTCACCCTGGCTGCCCATTCGTGTGACCCTAGCAACGCAGTAGCGTCCAGCGCGGCGGCGGCGGCTTTGCCGACCGCCGCCGCAGAGCCGGAGCTTGCGACGGTGAACAAGGAGCTTCTGTGCGGATCCATCTCGTCGACGGCACGTACGAGCTGTTCCGCTACTACTTCGCGCTGCCCGGGCATCTCGACGACGACGGCGTCGAGGTCGACGCCGTGCGCGGCGTGCTCGGGTCGACCCTGGCGCTGCTCGAAGAGGGGGCCACCCACCTTGGCGTCGCGACGGATCACGTCATCGAGTCGTTCCGCAACGATCTCTGGCCCGGCTACAAGACGAGCGCGGGTATCGACCCGGTGCTCCTGGCGCAGTTCCCGCTGCTCGAGGACGCGTTGCGCGCGCTCGGTGTGACCGTCTGGGCGATGGTCGACCTCGAAGCCGACGACGCCCTCGCCGCCGCCGCCCGGGTCGGCGCCGAGGACCCGCGTGTCGAGCAAGTGGTGATCTGCACGCCCGACAAGGACCTCGCTCAGTGCGTCAGCGACCCGCGCGTCGTGCAGCTCGACCGGCGGCAACGCAAGCTGTTCGACGAGGCCGCGGTGCGGGAGAAGTTCGGCGTGTCGCCCGCGTCGATCCCCGACTGGCTCGCCCTGGTCGGCGACAACGCCGACGGGTTCCCCGGCCTCCCGGGTTGGGGCGCCAAGTCGGCGGCGTCGGTGCTGGCGCGCTACGGGCACCTCGAGGAGATCCCCGCCGACGGGACCACGTGGGACGTCACCGTGCGGGGCGCGCCGAAGCTCGCTACGACGCTCGGCGGCGGGCAGAAGGAGGCGATGTTGTTCCGCGACCTGGCGACGTTGCGCGCCGACGCACCGGTGGGGACGGTCGACGAATGGCGTTGGCGCGGCCCCGCTGCCGAGCTCGAGCCCTTGACGGAGCGTCTCGGCGCCCCCGAGCTGCTCTCACGTGCGCAGAAGGCGGCCCAGGGGAGAGACTCGTGAGCACCGTTCGCAGCGAGTCCATCGCCCAAGGCATCACGCTCCTGACCCTGGATCGTCCCGAACGACTGAACGCGATGAGCCGCGAGCTCGTCGCCGATCTCCACGACGCGCTCACTGCCGTCGACGAGGACGGCGACTGCAGGGTCGCCGTCCTCACGGGCGAAGGACGCGGCTTCTGCGCCGGCCTCGACCTCAAGGAGACCGGCGACTTCGTCGCCGAGGGTGGCGGCGGGCCGGCGGCGGCGATGCGCGGCCAGCAGCACATCGCGTCACTGGTGACCCAGCTGCGGGGTCTGTCGAAGCCGGTCATCGCGGCAGTGAACGGGCCGGCGACGGGCGGCGGTCTCGCGCTCGCGCTGGCGTGCGACGTGCGCGTGGCAGCCGAGAGCGCGCGGTTCAACGTCGCGTTCATCCGTGTGGGCCTGTCGGGCTGCGACATCGGCGTCAGCTACCTGCTGCCGCGCCTCGTCGGCGCGTCGCGCGCGTTCGAGCTCATGCTCACCGGCCGCATGGTCGAGTCGTCCGAGGCCGACCGCATCGGCCTGGTGTCGAGAGTCGTGCCCGACGGCCAGGTCGTCGACACCGCACTCGAGACGGCCGAGCTCATCCGGGCCAACAGCCCGTTCGGGGTCTGGATGACCAAGGAAGTCATGTGGAGCAACCTGGAAGCCGGGAGCCTCCAGGGCGCCATCGACCTCGAGAACCGCACGCAACTGCTCTCGAGCCACACCGGCGACATGCGCGAAGCGCTCGCCGCCTTCCTCGAGAAGCGGCCGCCGAGGTTCTCGGGCCGGTAATCACGACCACAGGGGGAGCGCATGGGACTCGAAGGGAGGGTGGCGCTGGTCACCGGCGGCGGCCGGGGGATCGGCCGGGCCGTGTCGCTCGCGCTGGCCGAGGACGGAGCCGACGTCGCGATCAACTACCGCCGCGACGAGCAGGCCGCCACCGACACCGTGGCCGAGGTCGAGAAGCTCGGACGCCGGGCCGAGAAGTACCACGCGTCCGTCGACTCGTGGGAGGACGACGAGGCCATGGTCGCCGCCGTCCTCTCGGACCTCGGCGCCGTCGACATCCTCGTCAACAACGCCGGCATCGCCAGCCGCGGCCAGTCCGTCGCCGACACCGACCCGGCCGAGTTCGAGCGCGTGTGGCGCACGCACACGTTCGGTCCCTTCGCGCTGAGCAAGCTGGTGCTTCCGAGCATGCGTGAGCGGCCGCGGGGAGACATCGTGATGGTCTCGAGCAACGCGACGGTGCACATGGCAGGGTGGTCGTCGCCGTACAACGTCGGCAAGGCGGGCCTCGAGGCACTGGCTCGCACGCTGGCGAAGGAGGAGCGCCGCAACAACATCCACGTGAACGTCGTCGCGCCCGGGCTCGTGGAGACCGAGATGGGCCGCCGCCTCGTGAAGGGCGCCATGGGCGTCGACGACATCGGCACGCTCCACGCCCGCTCGGCGTTCGGGCACGTGTGCACGCCCGAAGAGGTCGCCGACGTCGTCCGCTTCCTCGTCTCCGACGCCGCCGGCTACCTCACCGACCAGAAGGTCACGATCGACGGCGGCACCTTCTGAGCCTGGGACGCCCCGCTCGTCCGCCTCCCGGACCACGCCGCCGTGCGCGACTACCTGATCGCCCGGTTCGTCCCTCGCGGGAGGCGGGGGTGCGGGCATCGGCGGTCGGGGCGCCGCTGGACGTCACGAAGCGCGGTTGCGTCGTCTACGCGCACGGCTGACCACCGATGAGATCGCGCCCGGGGACCGGTCCTAGGTGCGTCCCCGAGCAGGAGTGCGAGCCATGCGAACCGTGATCGTGCGCTACGAGACCAAGCCCGACCGGGCGGACGAGAACCAGCGGCTCGTCGAGAAGGTGTACGCCGAACTGGCCGAGCGCCGGCCCGACAACTTCCGGTACATCACGTTCCGGCTGGAGGACGGCGTGGGCTTCGTCCACATGGTGATCGAGAACGACGACGGCTCGAACCCGATCCCGCTCACCGAGATCGCCGCGTTCCAGGAGTTCCAACGGGAGATCGGCGACCGCTGCTCGGTACAGCCGGTCGCGACCGGTGCGACCATCGTCGGGTCGCACCGCTTCGCACGCGACTGACCAGGAGATCAGTCGCTTCCGAATCGCCACCGCGTGTGGCTGTATCCACCCTTGGCGAAGGCGTAGGCGGTCACCGGAGCCACCTCGAACACCCACGCTTCGCCCGGGCCGTGGTGGAACGCGCCGTTGCGCACCTCGAAGCGCCATTCCTCGCCGTACTTCGCGACGTACGCCTCGGCGATGCGTTGCAAGGTGACGTCGTCACTCACCTTCTTCGCCTCACCTTCGACGACGATGTCCGTTCCCTCGTGAAGGGCGTTACAGCCGGTCAGCAGGGTGCACTCCGGATTCGTCGGCGATGTTCTTCGCCTTCTGCTCGTACGGGCCCGTGGAGAAGTACAACGCCCGCTCCACCCAGAGCGCCAGCGTCGGAGTGACATGGGGACGTCCGTCGGGACGCACCGTCGTCACCCAGAACAGTTCGGCGTCCTCCAAGCGGGTGCGAGCCTCGGACCACGCAGTCGCGGTTGCTCCGTCGTCGCTGTACCGGGCATCGAGCTCGGTCACAGGGTCCGTGGTGGCCATCGCGCTCCTCCTCTCGTCCGACGTCGGATCGACATGAGATGAGACGATGCAGGTTCCCGGAACTCACCGATCAGGCACACGGATGCAGGAGATTCCGCGTCGAGTGTCGAGAACACGTCACCGGCGCCGACTCTCGTCTGACAGGTCGGAACGACTGCATCACGAGGGGGATCCGTGACGAAGCTCGAGTCGCGACACAAGCACGTCGTCGAGGCGTATTTCGACGGGTTCCGCCGCAGCGATCACCGACAGATCCTGGCGTGCCTCACCGACGATGTCGTCTGGGATCTCCCCGGATACACGCACCTCTCGGGCAAGGACGCCTTCGATCAGGAGATCGAGAACGACGCGTTCGTGGGAAGGCCGACCCTGCGTGTCGATCGTCTCGTCGAAGAGAGCGACATCGTGGTCGCGATCGGCGACGGCGAGGCGAGGCGCAAGAGCGGTGAGGTCCACCAGGTTCGCCTTCTGCGACGTCTTCACGTTCGCGGGCGGCGGAATCTGCCGAGTCGAGTCCTACGTCGTTCCCCTCGGAGCGTCGACTGGCGGTGCGTAGCCGGCGGAATCACGCCCAGCCGTGGGCGCGGATCAGCGCTGCGACCTCCTGTGCGTTCTTCGGGCCGTAGGCGCGGGCGCCGGTCGGCAGCTCCTGCCGGATCTTCTCGAGCTCCTCGCGGGTGAAGTCGCACTTCCTGGGCGCCGTCGACTTGATCTTGTAGATCTTCGCCGAGGTCTTCCCGAGGATCTTCTGCTTCACGGCCGGGGTCAGCGCAGGGTAGCCGAACTGCTCCTGGAACTCGGGTGTGATCTCGAACGCGCGGAACGCCTGGATCTGGTCCTGTGGCGAGCCGTACCAGATCGAGTCGGTGCCCCAGACGACGTTGTCGGGCCCGAACTGCTTCAGAAGCTTGCCGAGCACGTGGGCCGCTTGCGTCGGGTCGCTCATCACCGAGTGCCACGTCGACCCCAGCTCGGCGTAGACGTTGCCGCCCTTGCCGATGCCGTTCTCCATCGCCGTCTTGATGAGACGGTTGACGCCGACGTCGGCGGTCGCGTCGGTGTACGGCCCTTCGTGGTCCTCGGGCTCGTAGCCCGAGTGGTAGATCACGAACTTGACGTCGGGATTGGCCTTCGCGGCCGGTCCCACGTCGACAGGTGACGCGTACTCGCGGTTGTTGCCGCCGACGAGCCCGAAGCCCTTGTGCACGGCGATGACCTTCGGGCCGACAGCGCGCACGTTCTCGATGAAGGCCTTCCCGCCGGGCGCGGCGTCCGCTTCGTGGTCGTCGAGCCACCACGGCGGGCCACCGGCGTGCGTGTACACCTTCCACGCACCGATCTTGTGCTCCTGGCGGAGCTTGGCCATCTCGTCGCGCTGCGAGCTCGCTTCGCCGATGCTCGGGAACGTCTGTCCCTGCACGAGCACGCGTCCGCTGCCGCACAGCTCGGTCATGATCCGCTTGACGAGCTCCATGTCCTGGATGGACAGCGGGTTGCCGTTGCCGGGGATCGGGATCGCCGACATCACGACCTTCGACGTGTCGCTCTTCAGGAACATCTCTTCGATGACGTGGTCGACGGAGTAGCACGCGCGCGGGTCCGACTCCCCGCACTGCTGCTGCGGGAACAGCGCGCCGAGCCCGAGCCCGCCCGGCTGGGCGAGGTCGTAGTTCAGGTAGTGGACCTGGACGTCGAAGATCAGCTCGTTGCCGGCGATCGCGGCGCGCGCGGCGTCGAGGTCACCGATCGAATCAGGGTGCAGCAGGTAGCGGCCACCCGCGGCACCGGCGCGCGCCGCCCGCGCCGTTGCATCCAGGGTCAGGAGCATGAGCGCGGCGCCCGAGACCGAGCGCAGGAACGTTCGCCGGCTCATGCCCAGCCGCCGGGCCTGGGTGTCCGCCGCGTCCTTCGTGCGGCGGATCGTCTCGGCCTCGACCGGGGTGATCGGCGGCGGGACGTACTCGCCGTTCGAGCACCCGCCGAGCTTGATGGGTAGCTCGAGGTCGGAGTCGTGACCGTCGTCGCCCATCGGGCCCCCCTTCTGATCGACGGCGGCAACCATACGCTCGGCGAGACGCTTCTTTCACGCCGCGTGCAACAGCGTTCCTCGGTAGCGTTCGCCGCCGTGGAGCGGGTGGAGCTGGCGGTCGGGGATCTCGTGTTCGAGGCGCGGGCTGACGGGGCGGCCGACGGCGAGCTCGTCCTGCTCCTGCACGGCTTCCCGGAGACGTCGTTCTCTTGGCGGTACCAGCTGGCGGCGCTGGGCGCCGCCGGGTACCGCGTCGTCGCCCCCGACCAGCGGGGCTACTCGCCGGGGGCCCGCCCCGCCGACGTGGGGGAGTACCGCGTCGACCGACTCGTCGGCGACGTGCTCGGGTTCGCCAACGCGCTGGGCGCCGATCGGTTCCACCTCGTCGGCCACGACTGGGGCGGCGCGGTGGCATGGCAGGTCGCGGGCCGCCATCCCGAGCGGCTCCTCACCGTGACCTCGGTGTCGACGCCGCACCCGGCCGCGTTCCGGCGGTCGATCCAGGACGGCGAGCAGCGCGACAAGTCGAGCTACATCCTCTTCTTCCGAAGCCCCGAGGCCGAGCCCTTCTTCCTCGACAACGACGCCGCCGGGCTCCGCTCGCTCTACACCGCCAGCGCGTTGCCCGAGGACGCGGTCGAGGCGTACGTGCTCGTCCTCACGCAGCCGGGCGCGATGACGGGCGCGCTCAATTGGTACCGCGCCGCCGACCTCGGCCTCGTCGAGGGCCTCGGCCCGATCACCTCGCCGGCGTTGTACGTGTGGAGCACCTTCGACCCGGCGCTGGGGCGCGAGGCGGCCGAGGGGACCGCCGCGCACGTCGAGGGCCCGTACCGGTTCGAGGTCCTCGAGGGTGTCAGCCACTGGATCCCGGAAGAGGCACCCGGCGCGTTGAACGCGCTGTTGCTGGCGCATCTCGGCGGCGCGACCTCGACTGCGTCGTGAGCCGCTACCGGCGCGTCGCGGCCATCGCCGCGGCCGCGGTCGTGGCCTCAGCCGCCGCTGCCCGCGCCATCCGCGCGGCGCGCCGCCGGCGCGTCGAAACTCGTGGGGTGCAGCCGCCGCCGCCCGTCGCGACGGTCCCGACGCCTCAGGCCGACGCCGATGCGCCCATACCCGTCGTTCCTGCGGAACGCGAACGCGAGGACGAGGAGGACGCGCCGCGGTCACGACGCGACCGGCGAGAGCTCCGGCGCTGGCGGAGGGGTGTCGCGGCGATTGCCGCCGTCGTCGTGGTCGTGCTGGCGGCCGGTGCGACCAGCGTGATCCTGGTTGCGCGTGGCCACGACGGCGGGGAGCGTGCCGCCCGCCGGACGTCGGGCCCGCCCTCGACCACGTCGCCGCCGCCGCCGGCCACGACCGCGCCGTTCCAGGGTTGGGTCGATCCCGCGTCGGTCGGGCGGCCCTACTACGGCGCCGGCATCCCCGGCATTCTCACGTTCCGCGGCAATCCGACGCGGACGTACTACGGGCAGGGACCCATACCGAGTGCGCCCCACGCCGTCTGGCAGTACCCGGGTGCGGCGATGTGCTCGCTCTCCGAGGACCGGGGCGAGGTGTCGAACTGGTGCGGGACGGGCTGGACCGGCGAGCCGGCGGTGTTCGAGCGCGATGGCCGGACGTGGCTCGTCTTCGGTGCGTACGACCGCGCCGTCCACTTCGTCGACGCCGCGACGGGGCAGAACATACTGCCGCCGTTCCCGACCGGCGACTTGATCAAGGGCTCCGTCACGATCGACCCGAACGGGTTCCCGCTCGTGTATGTCGGGTCGCGCGACGGCTTCTACCGGGTGCTGGCGTTCGACCGGGAGCAGCCGACCGAGCTGTGGCGGCTCTCGGCCGCGGACGTCTCACCGACGAAGTGGAACGACGACTGGGACGGCAGCGGCCTCGTGCTCGGCGACCATCTCTTCGTCGGGGGCGAGAACAGCCAGATGCACGTCGTGAAGCTCAACCGGGCGACAGGTCCCGACGGGAAGGTCACGGTCGCGCCCGCGCTCGTCTGGAACGCGCCGGGGTGGGACGACGAGCTACTGGCCGCCGCCGGGGACAACGAGGTCTCGATCGAGAACTCCGTCGCGATCTCCGGAGACACGCTGTACTTCGCGAACTCGGCCGGTCTCGTGCAGGGGTGGGACATCAGCGGGCTCCGCACCGGGTCCGGCCCCCCACAGCGGGCGTTCCGGTTCTGGACCGGGGAGGACACCGACGCCTCCGTCGTCGTCGACGAGCAAGGGATGCTCTACGTCGGCTCCGAGTGGGAGAAGAAGCGTCCGCGGGCGGAGGAGGTCGGCCAGATGATGAAGCTCGACCCGCGCCGCGCCGACAACCCGCTCGTGTGGTCGCAGAAGGACGAGGGCGCCGACAAGTCGGGCGTCTGGGGGACGCCGGGCATCGCCGGCGACCTGGTGATCTTCACCACGTATTCCGGGCGCGCCGTCGGCATCGATCGCGCCACGGGCGTGGTGCGATGGGAGAAGAGGCTCCCTGCGCCGCTGATGGGATCACCGTCGATCGTCGACGGCGTGTGGCTCCAGGGCGACTGCGACGGCGTCATGCACGCCTACGACGTGCGCAACCCGGCGGTCGACCCGCCCGAGCTGTGGCGGGTGCCGCTCGGCGGCTGCATCGAGTCGACGCCGGCGGTGTGGAACGGACGCCTGTACGTCGGTACCCGCGGCGGGTTCGTGTTCGGTATCGGCGACCAGTAGCCGCCCCGCCCACAGCGGCGTTTTCCCTGGTCAGGCGCCTGTCGGCCACCATCCCCGTAGCTGTCACACCCTCTCCGCACAATGGTCGCATGACGGTATTGCTGTTGATCCTCACGCTCGTGGTGATCGGGTTGGCCGGTGCCCTGCTGGCCGTGATGCGCCGGCCTCCGGTCGACACCGGCGCGCTCGTCTCGCAGCTCGCGACCACCAACCAGGCGCTCATGGACCGGGGCGCTGCCGACCTCGACGGGAAGGCGGCGCTGATCAACCGCCAGCTCGAGTCGATGACCGGCGAGCTGAGCAAGGTGAGCGGCCTGGTGGTCGACCTCGAGCGGGACCGGGCGTCGCAGCTCGGTGAGCTGGCCGGGCAGCTGCAGGAGGCGGGCCGCCAGACCCAGGTGCTCGCCGCGACCACGCACTCCCTGCGGGAGGCGCTGTCGAGCACGACTGCTCGCGGCCAATGGGGCGAGCGCATGGCCGAGGACGTCCTGCGCCTCGCCGGGCTCATCGAGGACGTGAACTACCGCAAGCGCCGGGCGCTCGAACGCGACCGCGGCGTGCCCGACTACACGTTCCTGCTCCCGCAGGGTCTCTGCCTGCACATGGACGTCAAGTTCCCGCTCAACAACTACCTGCGGTACCAGGAGAGCCAGTCGGACGTCGAGCGCGAACGGGCTCGCAAGGAGTTCCTCCGCGACGTGCGCGGGCGCCTGAAGGAGATCACGACCCGCGGCTACGTGGACCCGGCGGCAGGCACCATCGACTGTGTGCTGCTGTTCATCCCGAACGAGCAGGTGTACGCGTTCATCCAGGAGCAGGACAGCACGATCCTCGACGACGCGCTGCGCGACAAGGTCGTGTTCTGCTCGCCGCTCACGTTGTACGCGGTGCTGGCGGTCATCCGGCAGGCCGTCGACAACTTCCGGCTCGAGCAGACCTCCAAGGAGATCCTGGAGCTGCTGCACGGCTTCGGGAAGCAGTGGAAGATGTTCGTCGACCAGATGGACCGCGTGGGTCGCAACCTCGACACCGCGCACAAGGCCTTCGGCGACCTCGAGACGACGCGGACCCGCCAGCTCGAGCGCCAGCTCGACAAGATCGCGGAGCTGCGCCAGCAGCCCGAGCTCGCCGCCATCGACGACGAGGACGACGGCTTCCGGGGGTCTCTCGCCCTCGAGGCATAGCACCGCAATCGCGGCGGTACCATCAGATCGTGATCGCGTTCTTCGTCGCGCTCGCCATCGTCGTCGGCGTCGTCGAGATCGCGGTGATGATCCAGGTCTCGCAGTGGATCGGCCTTCTCAACACGATCGGGCTCCTTCTCCTCGTCTCGCTGGCCGGGGCGTGGCTCGTCAAGCGCCAGGGGCTGGGCGTCATGGCCCGGATCCGCGAACAGCGGATGGCGGGGAGGCTGCCGGCGACCGAGGTGTTCGACGGGGCGCTGATCCTCGTGGCGGGAGTCCTGCTCGTGATCCCCGGCTTCGTCACGGACGCTCTCGGGTTGCTGCTCCTGTTCCCGCCGATCCGGAGCGTGGTCCGGCGCTTCGTGAGCCGGCGGGTGATGCGGGAAGTGGACATGGTGCGGTCGAAACAGTGGACCCGGGGCGGCCCGCGGCCGCGTGAGTACGTCCCGCCGGAGTCGCCGCGCCGCCCACCTCCGCCCCCGACGCCGTTGCCGCCCGCATCACCGCCCGACCGGTAGTCGGGATCAGGACAAGCGGAGCAACTCGGGCGCGACCGGGCAGTCGATTCGGCGGAGCAGCGTGTCGGGATCGACGAGCCCGGTGGGACCGGCGACGCGGGCGAAACGCGTCACCTCCACGAACGCGACGGGGGTGTGCTCGTCGGGCCCCCGGTCGACCTCTGACCGCAGCGCCGCGAACAGCCGCTCGGGGAGCAATCGGCCGACCCCGGCGACGAGCCAGCCGACCGTGCCGGTCGCGGTGAGCGTGTCGAGCAGGTCGACGGCGCCTTCGGCGACGACCGCGCTGCTCGGACTGGCCGCCATCGCTTCGACGAGCAGATGCGACGGCTCCAGTGCGGCGACGTCGACCTCGCTGACGATGCGCACGGACGCCTGACGCCGGGCGAGGCGCGCCCGTCGGTGGTCGTCACCGGCGCGCCGGCGCACCGCGACGACGTCGAGATCGGGGCGCTCGGCCAGGGCGGCGCCGGCCAGGTCGGGCCAGCCGAGCACCGCGATCGGCTCGTCGTGCGGGAACGGCAGCACTCCCGAGAGACGGTCCGCGGTCCGGTCGTCGTTGACGAGCTGCCACGCCTCCCACGCCGCGTCGGCCGGATCCGGCGCGGCCAGCACCCGCGCGCACAGCCACCAGAGAGCCCCTGCCGCCGGATGGTGCGAGAGAAGGCGGCGACACGCCACCACGAGCCCGGCGGGGTCGTCGGCGAATCCGGCCAGGCAGTCGGCCGCTTCCGACACGAGCGCACTGTCGTCCTCGTCCGACCAGCGGGCGAGGTAGCGCAGACGCTCGAACGGTTGCACGAGCTCGACAGTACCCCCGCCCCGAAAAGGGGCCAGACGGCTACGCGTTGGCGCGGGGCTCCTTTGGAAGACCGAGGACGCGCTCGCCGACGATGTTGCGCATGACCTCGTCGGTGCCGCCGGCGACGCGCATGCCGGGGACGCCGAGCACCAGCTCACCCCACGCGTACGTGCCCCATTCGCCGGTGTCGGCCGTGATCCGCGGTCCGAGCATGCCGGACAGCGTCTCGGTGAGCCGCTGGAAGTTCTGAGTCATCGACAGCTTCGCGATGGACATCTCAGGACCGGGAAGCTGCCCGGCGCGGATCTTCGCCATCGCGCGCTGGTTCGTGTACCGGGCGACGTGCAGCTTGACGTACGAGTCCGCCAGCCGCTGCCGGACGAGTGGATCGTCGGACAGGCCGAGGTACCGGGCGAGCTCGACGAAGCGCGTGAACGTCGTGGCGCGGTTGCCGATCCCGCCGCCGATGGCGGCGCGCTCGTTCATGAGCGTGGTGAGAGCGACCGTCCAGCCCTCGTCGACGTCGCCGAGGCGGTGCGAGTCGTGCACGCGGACCTCGTCGAAGAACACTTCGTTGAACGACGCGCCGCCGGTCATCTGACGCAAGGGCCGGACCGTCACGCCCGGCGCCTTCATGTCGACGAGGAACATCGTGAGGCCCTTGTGCTTGGGCTTGTCGACCGACGTCCGCGTGATGATCTCGCCGAGGTCGCTCAATTGCGCGCCCGAGGTCCAGACCTTCTGACCGCTGATCACCCACTCGTCGCCGTCGCGTGTGGCGCGGGTCTGGATCCCGGCCAGATCCGATCCCGCCACCGGCTCCGAGAACAGCTGGCAGGCGACGAGATCGCCCCGGTACAGGCTGCGGAGGTAGCGCTCCTTCACATCGGGGATGGCGTGGGCGAGGATCGTCGGCGCGACCATCCCGAGGCCGATCGAGAACGGCGCGACGCTCGGCGTCGAGTATCCCGCTTCGGTCTCGCCGTACGCGCGTTGGTAGGAGGCATCGAGCGCGCGGCCCCCGTACTCCTCGGGACCGGTGATCCAGCCGAAACCGGCGTCGAACTCCTTCGCCTTCCACTCCTTGGCGGCCCGGAGCTCCTCCGCCTCCTCGTCGGCGGTCTTCTCGTCGAGGATGCCGACCCGGTCGGCCCCCTCGCCCCAGACGAACTTCTCCTCGGAACGCGGCTCGGCGTTGGCGTCGAGGAAGGCCCGGGCCTCCGCTACGAAGTCGTCGAGTGCGATCGCGCTCATCCGTGTCCTCCTGGGCCTTCTCCCGCCCGTCTTGACCGGACGGTCAAGGCAGCATCGTAGGCGGCGGCGGACGTCAGCGCGACCCCGCCGGCGGCCGGTAGCTCGTCACCGCGCGTACGGACGCGAACACATCCTCGAGAGCTCGGAACGCGGCGTCGACGCGCAGCAGGTGCGCGAAATGGCCCTGCACCTTCAACCGACCGGCTGCCAGCGCCTCCTGGGCGTTGACATCACCGCGTTGGATGCGCGCCGCCACGTCGTAGTCGGCGAACAGCTTGAGATCCGGTGAGGCCGCCGAGCCGGTCTGCACACGCGCCCGGCCGTCCTCGAGACGCAGGTGGTAGCGAACCTCACCGCCGGGCGCGTCCCGGACGATCTGCTCGATCGTGATCGACGCCGCCGCCGCCGAATCCGGGAGCACAGCAGCGCGCGCCGCAGCGTCGAGCGCCTCGATCCATTCCGCGGAAAGGAACTCGGGCACCGGAGGATGGTACGGGGTCGAACTCGAGGTCATCCGCAGCGCAGGTCGGCGGCGTACGATTTCTCGATGGCATCGAGGGCACAGGCGCGGCGCCTGACCGAGGGCACGGCTCTGATCCCGCCGAGCCTGGCGGAGGTCGGCGGCCGCATCGAGGCGCGAATCGCGACGCTCATCGACGACGAGATCGTCCGTTGGCGCACAGTCGACCCCGATCTGGCCGAGCCGCTCGTCGCGCTGCGCGGCCTCGTGGAGGCGGGCGGGAAGCGGCTGCGGCCCGCGTTCTGTCATTGGGCATACGTCGGGGCCGGCGGCGCGCACGACGACGCGGTGGTCGTCGATGCGGGTGCCGCGCTCGAGCTCTTGCACACGTTCGCGCTCGTGCACGACGACGTGATGGATGGCTCGAACTTGCGGCGTGGGCTCCCGGCGATCCACCGCCGTTTCATGACCCGCCACGAGGTGCAGCGGATGACGGGGCGAGGCCCGCCGGTACGGCGAGGGCGCGGCCATCCTCGTGGGCGACTTCGCGTTCGTGTACTCCGACATCCTGTTCCGCTCGGCTCCGAACGTCGCCCGGTCCGTGTTCGACGAGCTTCGCGTCGAGCTGTGCGTCGGTCAGTACCTCGACCTCGAGGGCACGGCCAGTGGCAGCAGCGATCCGGTGCAGGCGGCGCGGATCGAGCGGTACAAGTCCGGCAAGTACACCGTCGAGCGGCCGTTGCATCTCGGCGCCGCCCTCGCCGGTCGCCTCGAGCAGCTCGCCGAGCCGCTGAGCGCGTTCGGCCTCCCGCTCGGTGAGGCGTTCCAGCTGCGAGACGACATCCTCGGCGTGTTCGGCGACGCCGCGGTCACGGGCAAGCCCGTCGGCGACGATCTGCGCGAGGGCAAGCTCACGCCGCTCGTCGCGGCAGCGGCGGCGCGCGCGAGCGGATCGGAGGCGCGCTCGGCTCCAGAACCTCGGTCGGGCCGATCTCGACGACGCGGAGATCGCGGGGCTTCAAGCAGTGCTCGTCGACACCGGGGCCGTGGACGAGGTCGAGCGCAGCATCGAACGGCTGGTCGACCAGGCGCTCGACGCCCTCGCCGTGATCCCGATCGCCCCGGAAGCTCGCGTCGCGCTCGAGGAGCTCGGCACGTTCGTCGCCTGGCGCGACCGCTAGCCGAGGACGCAGCGTGCGCACGGTCGTGGTGGGGGCCGGCCTCGGCGGGCTGTCCGCCGCCTGCCACCTTGTCGGACGCGGCCACGAGGTCGTGGTCGTCGACCGGGAGACCGTGCCCGGCGGGCGTGCCGGCGTCGTGGAGGAGGCCGGGTTCCGGATCGACTCGGGGCCCACCGTCCTGACCATGGTCGACCTGCTCGAGCAGACCTTCGCCGCCGCCGGCGCGGGCCTGGAGGACCACTTGACGCTCCGCCCACTCGACCCGACGTACCGCGCCTGCTTTCCCGACGGCAGCGAGCTGCGCGTGCGCCCCGACCGGGCCGCGATGACCGACGAGATCCGTGCGTTCGCGGGCAACGACGAGGCGGCCGCGTTCCAGCGGTTCTGCAGACTGGCTCGGCCGGCTGTACCGGCTGGAGCTGCCGCACTTCATCGACCGCAACTACGACTCCCCGCTCGACCTCGCGCGCGACCCGACGGCGCTGGTGCGGCTCGTCCGACTCGGTGGGCTCCGCAAGCTGGCGCCCACCGTCGCCTCGTTCTTCCGGGACGAGCGTCTGCAGCGGATCTTCTCGTTCCAGTCGATGTACGCGGGGCTGTCGCCGTTCGAGGCGCTCGCGATCTATTCGATCATCACGTACATGGACATGGTCGAAGGGGTGTACTTCCCCGATGGCGGGATGCACGAGGTGCCGCGGGGGCTCGCGAGCGCGGCCGAGAAGGCGGGGGCGACCTTCCGGTTCGCCGAGCCGGTCGACCGCATCACGCGGGGTGCCGACGGTGCGGTACAGGGCGTGCGGCTGGCCTCCGGCGAGCTGATCTCGGCCGACGCGGTCGTGTGCAACGTCGACGTGGCCGTCGCGTACCGTTCGCTGCTCGGGCTCCCACCGCCGCGCGTCGCGCGGCGCGGCCGATACTCGCCGTCTTGTGTCGTGTGGCTGGCAGGCGTGCGCGGCGGACTGCCTTCAGGAGCCGCACACCACAACATCCACTTCGGACGCACGTGGCGCGAGGCGTTCACCGCTCTGCTCGAGGACGGGCGCCGGATGCCGGATCCGTCGATCCTCGTGACGACCGCGACCGCGTCGGACCCGACGCTCGCTCCAGTGGGATCGTCGACGCTGTTCGCGCTCGAGCCCACGCCGAACCTCGACGGGAGCGTGGACTGGGCCGCCGAGCGGCCGCGCCTGCGCGACGAGCTTGCGACCAGCGTCGGCGAGCTCGGCTATCCGGTCGACGACGTGGTCGTCGAGCGACTCACCGACCCACGTGACTGGGAGGCGCAGGGCCTCGAGCGGGGCACGCCGTTCGCGCTGGCGCATCGCTTCTTCCAGACCGGCCCGTTCCGGCCCGGCAACGTGGACCGGCGCATCCCAGGTCTCGTGTTCACCGGGATGGGCACGGTCCCCGGCGTCGGGATCCCGATGGTGCTCATCTCCGGTCGCCTCGCTGCCGATCGCGTCGACGAGTGGGCGAAAGTGCGAGGCCGCTCGTGACCACGCTCGACCAGTCGTACGCGCGCTGCCGTGAGCTCAACAAGGCGTACGGCACGACGTACTACGCGGCGACGTTCGTTCTGCCGCGCGTCAAACGCCACCACGTCCATGCTCTGTACGGGTTCTGCCGCTACGCCGACGACATCGTCGACGATCTCGGCCCCGCCTCCGTCGAGGTGCGCGAGAAGGCGCTGGCCGATTTCGAGGAGCGGTTCTTCGCGGACCTCGAGGCCGGCGACTCCGACGACCCGGTCCTCAAGGCGGTCGTCCACACGGTGAAGGCGTTCACGATCGATCCCGAGCTGCTTCCACCGCTTCCTGCACTCGATGACGATGGACCTGACGGTCGCGAGCTACGAGACGTTCGACGACCTCCTCGTGTACATGGACGGGTCGGCGGCCGTGATCGGCGAGATGATGCTGCCGATTCTCGAGCCGTCGTCGACGGCGGCCGTCCCGCACGCACGTGACCTCGGCATCGCGTTCCAGCTCACGAACTTCCTGCGGGACGTGAACGAGGACCTCTGGCCGGGCCCGCGTGTACATCCCTCAGGAGGACCTGCGCCGCTTTCGTGCCGACCCGGCGGAGCGGCGGGTCGACGCGTCGTGGCGCGAGCTGATGCGCTTCGAGATCGCCCGAACCCGCGAGTACTACGCCTCGGCAGATCTGGGTATCCCGTACCTCCCCGCGGCGTCGGCTCGCTGCATCCGGGCCGCCCGGTGCCTCTACGCCGAGATCCTCGACCAGATCGAGGCTGCGGACTTCGACGTGTTCACGCAGCGCGCCCGCGTGCCGTCGTGGCGCAAGGCGCTCGTGGTGGCCCGGTCGGTCAGGCCGGGAGGCCGCTGACTGTCCGCCGCGTGCGGTCCACGCCGCGCTCAGCGGCGCGGCGGCGGAGCTCGGCGGGCACGATCGGTGCGAGGAAGCCGTAGGGCGCCCGCGCGAACAGGTGATGCACGTTGTGCGCGTCGCGCCACCGGCGCAGGAGCGCATCGGGGAGAGGTAGGAACGCGAGCCGCCGGTGGATCACGACGTCGTGCACAAGCAGGTAGGCGGCCCCGTACGCCGTGATGCCGATTCCGATCGGCACCAGGAGCGACGGCGCGCCGGACACGTAGACGCCGATGGACAGCAGGACGATCGTGGCGGCCGCGAACACGACGGGGAAGAGGTCGTTCGCCTCGAGGACACGCCGGGGCGGCTCGTGGTGACTGCGGTGCCATCCCATCCCGAAGCCGTGCATCACGAACCGGTGGACGAGCGCGGTGACCGGCTCCATGAGCACGAGCACAGCCACAACGACCAGCGCATCCGTCACGATCACGACTCCCTCGCGGGCTCTCTCGCCTGCGAGGGTACCGTCCGCCCTGCGCCCTCGACCTCGGCGGTCGGTGGCCGCCTCGGTGCGGCAGCGTCCCACAGCAGCATCGCCAGGGTCAGGAGCGCGAACCCGAAGAGGTAGTCCTCGACCGGAATGTCCCAGGGGAAGCGCCAACCGGTGACGGCATCTTCGTCGTACAGCACGATCGGCGCGCTGAGCTTCGTGAGCCACCCGTTCACCGCGATCATGAACGCGTAGCAGATCCCTATCGCGATCCAATACGCGCGGGTCTGGAGCAGCCCCGTGTGCAAGACGCGGGCTTCGAGCAGAACGACCCCGAGCACTGCGATGACGGCTGCCGCCGTGTACTGCCACATCAGCGCGCTCGCTCCAGGATGCGGCGCACCGCCTCGAGCGTGAGGAGTCCGCAGATCGGGATCACGACGAAGAACGCGAGCTCCTCGACGGGCAAGCTGCCCGGCAACTGGCGACCCGTCACATAGCGCGCGTTGAACGACCAGTGTTCTCGGGCGATGGCGGCGATGTCCCAGACGACGAACACGATCACGGTCGGGACGAGTGCGAACAGCAGCCGTCGGGGTTGGCGCCACACACGGGCGCCAAAGACGAACTCCAGCGGCAGCGTGACGACGAGGCACGCCGCCAGGAGCAACAGGTACTGGTACCGATCCACTGCGCCCATTCTGACCAATGCTTCGATCACTTTGTCGCCGTCGAAGCCTCCGGCTCTGCGCCGGCGGTCGGCGAAGCGGCCGCCGCCGCGGCCCGACCCGGGTTGGACGAGGGTGCCTCGGTAGGCTGCCCGCCCGTGCCGTCAGGCCCCGCCATCGAAGTCGACGGGCTCAGCAAGCAGTACGGCGCCGTACGTGCCCTCGACGGCGTTTCGCTCACGGTCGAGGCGGGCGAGGTCTTCGGGCTGCTCGGCCCGAACGGCGCCGGCAAGACCACGACCGTCGAGATCCTCGAGGGATACCGGCGAGCGGACGCGGGCGGCGTCAGGGTGCTCGACCTCGATCCGTGGCGCGACGGCGGGCGCCTGCGCCCGAAGATCGGCGTCATGCTCCAGGACGGCGGCCTGTACCCGGGGATCCGTCCTCTCGAGGCGTTGACGCTGTTCGCGTCGTACTACGACGACCCCGACGAGCCCGAACGGCTGCTCGACGTCGTCGGGCTCCGCGAAGCCGAGCACACGCTCGTGCGGCGGATGTCCGGTGGTCAGTACCAGCGGCTGTCACTGGCGCTCGCGCTGATCGGGCGGCCGTCGCTGGTGTTCCTCGACGAGCCGACGGCGGGCCTCGATCCCCGAGCGCGCGCGACGACATGGGATCTCGTGCGCGGGCTGCGCGACCACGGCGCCACCGTCGTACTCACCACCCACGCCATGGACGAAGCCGAGCAGCTCTGCAACCGGCTCGCCATCATCGACCACGGGCACGTGGTGGGGTACGGCACGCCGGCCGAGCTCGCCGCCGGCGCAGCGAGCGAGGAGACCCGCTTCTCGGCGCCGCCCGACCTGGATCGCGTCGGCCTTGCAGGTGCGCTCGGCGTCGACCCGGTGCAGGTCCGCGAGCCGCGCCCGGGTGAGTACGTGGTGGACGTGCCGGCCACGCCCGCGCTCATCGCGGGCCTCGCCACGTGGCTGCGCGACCGCGACGTGACCCTCGGCCAGCTGCAGGCGGGGCGCGGGTCCCTCGAGGAGGTGTTCCTCCGCTTGACGAGCGAGGATCGACCGTGAAGACGCGGGCACTCGCCGCCCAGACGCGGATCGAGCTGCTGCTCACGCTGCGGAGATCCGAGAGCCTGCTCGTCACGCTTGCGATCCCCCTCGGGATCCTCGTGTTCTTCTCGAAGGTCGACGCGGTCACAGATCTCGCGGAGCCGGTCGACTTCCTCGTGCCGGGCGTCCTCGCACTGGCGGTGATGTCGACGGCGATGGTGAGTCTCGGCATCGCCACCGGGTACGAACGTCGTTACGGCGTGCTGAAGCGTCTCGGTTCGACGCCGTTGTCGCGCGCCGGCCTTCTGACGGCGAAGACGGCGAACGTCTTGCTCATCGAGCTCGTGCAGGCGGTCATCATCATCGTGGTCGGGCTCGCGCTCGGGTGGAGCACGAGTGCGCGGATCCTTCCCGCGATGGTCCTGTTGCTCGTCGGGACCGTCGCCTTCGCCGGCATCGGGCTGCTCATGGCGGGCACACTGCGGGCCGAGACGAACTTGGCTCTCTCCAACGCGCTGTTCCTGTTCCTCCTTTTCCTGGGCGGGATGGCGTACCCACTGACCCGACTTCCGACCGCACTGCAGGACCTCGCCGAGGCGCTGCCCGCCGCCGCGCTCGCCGAATCGGTGCGCGACGTGCTCGCGCCTGCCCACGCGTTTCCACTCGGGCATGTGATCGTGCTGCTCGTGTGGGCGATCGCGGCGCCGATCGCGGCTGCCTCCCTGTTCCGCTGGGAGGAGTAGCGGTCAGCCCGACGAGCCGCCGAGCACCTTGGCGAGCGGGTCGGCCAGGGCGGACTCCGTCGTGATACCGAAGACTCGTGCCGCGATCGTGCCGTCGGGGCGGATGAAGAAGCTCTGGGGGATCGCGCGCACGCCGAATGCCTTGGCGACGGCACCGTTCTGGTCGACGCCCTGTGGCCACGTCGCGTCTCGCTGCTTCACGAACGACCGAGAGTCGGAGGCGATGTCCTGGTAGGTGACGCCGACCACGGCCAGACGATCGGCTCGATGGTCGCGGATGGCGTGCTTCAAGAGTGGGAACTCCTGCCGGCACGGGTTGCACCACGACGCCCAGAAGTTCAGGATCACCGGCCGGCCCCGGAAGTCGGAAAGCTTGACGTCGCCGCGCCCGTCGAGCGCGGGGAGTTGGAAGTCGGGGGCGGGGGAGCCGACTTCGGCACCCGCGCCCGTGACGGAGCCGGGACGTGTCGTGCCGCCGCTCTCCGAGCCGTCTCCGAGGACGGCGACGAGCACGCCGGCGACGACCCCGACGGTCAGGACGCCGGCCAGGATGACGAGCCAGCCGCGCCGGCGCGGCCGCCGGTCAGCGGGCTCGGACGAGCGTGTCGACGGCAATGGCCGCGAACAGGAGCGCGAGGTAGGTGTTCGAGAACGTGAACAGTCGCATCGCGCGCTTGGGCGTGGCGTCCCGCCGCAATCCGATCGCCTGCCAGACGAACGCGGCGCCGAGCCCGACGGCGGCGACGAGATAGACGACGCCCATGGCCTCGAATCGGAACAGCAACAGCGTGACGGCCACCACGACGAGCGAGTACACGAGGATCTGGCGTGCCGCGGTCGCGATCCCGCGCGCCACCGGGAGCATCGGGATCCCGGCGGCGGCGTAGTCGTCCCGGTAGCGGAGCGACAGCGCCCAGAAGTGCGGCGGGGTCCAGCAGAACACGATCGCGAACAGGACCCACGCGGGAGCGTCGAGCGTGCCCGTCACCGCCGCCCAGCCCACGAGGACCGGCACGGCCCCGGCAGCGCCGCCGATCACGATGTTCTGTGGGCTCCTCGGCTTGAGCCAGATCGTGTACACGAAGACGTAGAAGAGCATCGCGCTCACTGCGAGTGAGGCTGCGAGCAGGTTCACGGTGCCCCACAGCCAGAGGAAGGCGAGCGTTTCGAGCGCGATGCCGAAGATCAGCGCGTGACCGGGCTCGATCTCTCCCGCCGGGAGGGGCCGTCCCTGGGTGCGGTGCATGACGCGATCGCGATCGCGTTCGATCCAGCAGTTGATCGTGTTCGCGCCCCCGGCGGCGAGCGCGCCACCGAGGAGCACGGCACCGATCAGCGTGATGGAGGGGAGGCCGTCGTCGGCGAGCACCATCGCCGGCACGGTCGTGACGAGCAGCAGCTCGACGACTCGGGGCTTCGTGAGCATGACGTAAGCCCGGACCTTCGAGCCGACGCGATGGGCGATCACGATGGTGTCTGCCACGAATCTCCAGGGACGACCGTCCTCGTCGTGAGGCTAGCCGCGGCCTCCCGTTCCTCAGGAACCATGGCCGCCGGCCGATAACCTCGCAATCCGATGGCCCCCGACGGTGAACCGTCCGACGACGTCAAGCAGTCGATCCGCATGACCGCCGACCGGATCCTCGCGCTGCCGACGAAGGAGCTGGGCGAGCGCAAGAGCCGGGCCGGGATCGTGATCCCGGCGACGGCGACTCAGAGCCGGCGGCTCGGGTGGGCGAAGGTGGTCGCGGTCGGGCCGACGGTCCGCAACGTCGAGGACGGCGACCTCGTCCTGTTCGCGCCCGACGCCGGCTTCGAGGTCGACATCCGAGGTGAGGACCACCTGATCCTGCGGGAACGCGACGTGCACGCGGTGGCGTCGAGCCGCACCGAGGGGCAAACGGGCCTGTACCTGTGACCGAGCGATGATCGACCCGGCCAAGGCGTTCCGCCTCGACGGCAAGGCCGCGCTCGTGACCGGCGGCACGCGCGGGATCGGACGTGCGATCGCCGAGAGCTTCGTGGCCGCCGGCGCCCGCGTCTGTGTGCTCGCGCGAAAGCCGGACGAGCTCGAGGAGACGCACGCCGCGCTCAGCGCCGTCGGACCGGGCGTGACCGTGTACGCGGGGTCGGCCGGCGACCCGGAGGCGATCGAGGCGTGCGTCGCGCACTGTCTCGCCGAGCTGGGCGGTCTCGACATCCTGGTGAACAACGCGGGGACGAACCCGACGTTCGGGCCGATGATCGAGACGGAGCCACGCGCCGTGCGCAAGGTGCTGGAGGTGAACCTCGAGGGGCCGCTGCTGCTGATGCAGGCGGCGTGGCAGGCGTGGATGCACGAGCACGGGGGCGCGGTCATCAACGTCGCCTCGCTCGGCGGGATCCGGCCCTCGCTGGGGATCGGCATGTACAACACGTCCAAGGCGGCGCTGATCCACATGACCCGCCAGCTCGCGGTCGAGCTCGCTCCCGGCGTGCGGGTCAACGCGCTCGCGCCGGGACTGGTGAAGACGCATTTCGCGCGGGCGCTCTTCGAGCACGACGAAGAGGGGACTGCGGTCCGGTTTCCGATGAAGCGGCTCGGTGTGCCCGACGACTGCGCCGGCGCGGCGCTGTTCCTCGCTTCCGACGCGTCGTCGTGGTTGACGGGCGACGTGATCGTCGTCGACGGCGGCGCCCTCGTGGGCGGCCCCTAACTACAGGAACGCCCGGGCGACCTCGAGCGCGGCGACCGCGCCGTCGCCCTCGGCGACGAGGCCGCGAGCCTCGTCACGCGTGATCCGGTGGGCGAACAGCCGGCAGAACTCTCCCGCCGGACCCGTGATCCTGTTGGGGGCTTCGCGTGGTCCGTACTCCCAGGTCTCGTCGCCGGAGGGCGAGGTGACCTCGACCCGGAGCTCGCCGGGTGGGCGCTCGCGGCCGGCGAACGAGAACGCGTACGGCAGCGAGCGGTAACCGAGCCACGCGACGTGCCGCAGGCGGTTCGAGTCGACGATCGGGAGACCGAGCGCCTGGCGCACGTCGAGGCCGTGCGCCCACGTCTCCATGAGTCGAGCCGTGACCAGCGACGGCGCTCGCATGCCGATACCCCAGGGCACGCGCATCACCGGGTCGAGACCCGCGAGCACGTCGCGTTCACGCGTCGAAGTGTCCACCCACCATGCGAGCACGTCGGCGCCGGACCGGCGTCGACCGTGCAGGACGCCCCAGAGCGTCGTGTCCTCCGGCGACGCGAAACGGGCGGCGAAGTCGTTGAGCGGGCGGGGACCGCCCGTGCACGTGTCCATGGCGACCTCGTCGATGTCGGCGAGGTGAGAGATCGTGTCGCGCACGTCCCATCTCCTCGCTGGCGTGGGTCGGAACCATTCGTCGGTCGCGAGGCTCTGCAGTTCCGTTTGGAGGCCGGTCTGCTCCGCTTCGAGCGCGTCGAGGAGGACCGCGACGTCGGTTGTCCCCGCGGACATCAGCGCTTCCGGCCGGATCCGTTCGCAGTCGGTGCACGGCGCGTGAACCGGACCGGTGTCTCGGCGGGGTGAGGCGCGGGCGGCGGCTTCGAGCGCGACCGTTGCTCGAGGTAGTCGACGACCTGCCGGTACAGCGCGTCGCTCCCGAGCATCTTGCGCAGCTCCTCGCCCATGGACCGGTACACGGGCTCGCGACCGGTGAACGCCTCGGGTGCCTCGGTGCACCACCACGCGAAGTCGGCGCCGCCCTCGCCCCACCCGTCCCGACCGAACTCCGACAGCGTCGAGACGACGGTTCCGTCCTCTTGTTCGTCGTCGACGCACCGGAGCGGCAGCTGCCAACAGACGTCGGGCTTGACGTCGCTGTGATGCGTGCCGTTCCGCATGGCGTGCAGGTGCAGAGCGCAGCCGGGACCGGCCGGGAAGCCCGGCCGATTCAGGAAGATGCACGCGTCCCCGACGAGGCGAGTGCGCCATTCGATGCGCCCTTCCTCGTCCTTGCCGCACTTGGCGTAGATGCCCTTGGACCGGCCCGCCTTCGCGAACTGCCACTCGTCGTCGGACAACTCCTTCGAGGCGCGAACGACGCGGTCGCGATCCTTCCGGTTGGAGAAGTGCGCACCGTACGAGCAGCAACCTTGCACCATCTCAGGCGCGCGTTCCGTGAACACGCCTTGGCAACCGCGGCCGAAGATGCACTCCCAGTGCGACGTGAGGAACGTCACGTCGATCTGCCAGCGGCGTCCCTCGTCCTTGGGATCCTCGAAGGTCACCCATTCGCGGGTCGGGCCCGAACGGGTTTGCGACGTGCTCACGTCGCCGAGAGTACCCACCGCGCGTCGGTAGGCTTCGCATATCGAGACCAGCGGTGATGCCCACGTTCTCGTGGCCGACCTCGAGGCGGTACTGGGGACGGGCCGGGCGCGTGCCGAGCCCCTCGAGCTCGCGCTGTACCAGCGCGACGCCGGCGTCGACCGCGGCGAAGCGGCCGCGGTCTGCTTTCCGGAGAGCGGCGCCGACGTGGCAGCCGCCGTCCGGGTCGCAGCCGGTCACGACCGGCCCTTCGTCGCCCGGGGGAGCGGCACCGGCCTGGCGGGCGGAGCGACACCCGTGGGCAACCCGCTGGTGATCGTCACCACGCACCTGAACCGGATCCTCGAGGTGGACGCCCAGGAGCGGTACGCGTGGGTCGAGCCCGGCGTCCTCAACCTGGATCTCAGCCGCGCCGTGCACCACCTGGGCCTCCATTACGCGCCGGATCCGTCCTCGCAGCAGGCGTGCACGATCGGCGGCAACGTGGCGACGAACGCGGGCGGGCCCCACTGCCTCGCATCGGGCGTCACGGCGATGCACGTGCTCGCGGCAGAGGTCGTCCTCGGCGACGGGTCCACGACGATGCTCGGCGGCCTCGACCCCGACCAGGCCGGCTACGACCTGCGCGGCTGCTTCGTCGGCAGCGAGGGCACCATGGGGATCGCCACCCGCATCGCCGTGCGGCTCCTGCCCGACCCGCCGGCGGTCCGGACGCTGCTGCTCGACTTCACCTCGATCGAGGCGGCGGCGGCCACCGTCAGCGGGATCATCGCCGCCGGCATCGTCCCCGCCGCGCTCGAGATGATGGACGCCGAGATCACGCGGGCCGTGGAGGATTTCGTCGGCGCGGGGTACCCACGGGACGCGGCGGCGGTGCTCCTCGTCGAGCTCGACGGGCTCGCCTCGGGGGTCGCAGCCCAGGTCGACGCCGTCCGGCGGGTCGGGAACGAGCACGGCGCCCGGACCGTGCGCGTCGCCGCCGACGACGCCGAGCGCGCGCTGCTCTGGAAGGGCCGCAAGTCCGCCTTCGGTGCCATCGCCCGCATCGCTCCCGACTACTACCTTCACGACGCCGTCGTGCCCCGCACGCGGCTCGTGGACGTCCTGCGGAGCGTCTACGAGATCGCCGCCGAGTACGACCTCACGATGATGAACGTGTTCCACGCCGGCGACGGGAACCTGCACCCTCTCATCGTGTTCGATCAGCGCGAGCCGGGAATCTGGGAGCGCGTGCACGCTGCCGGCGACGCGATCCTCCGCCGGTGCGTCGAAGCGGGCGGGGTCCTGTCGGGCGAGCACGGGATCGGGCTCGAGAAACGGGAGGCGATGCCGCTCGTGTTCACGGCCGACGACCTCGACGTCCAGGCGCGGCTGCGGGACGCGTTCGACCCCGCCGGGCGCGCCAACCCCCAGAAGATCCTGCCGCGCGGAAGCCGCTGCGGGGAGATGCAACGTGTCCCCGAGGGCGCGTGGGTGTGACGCCGTCCGCCGTGGTCGACGAGGTCGAGGAGCTGCGGTCGACGGTCGCCGCCGCCGACGCGGTCGCGCCCGTCGGCTCCCGTACGCAGTGGGCCGTCGGCAACCCGACGACCGGCGGGGTCGAGGTGCACGCGCCCGCCGGGTGTCGTCGCGTACGACCCGGCCGAGCTGACCGTGACCGTCGGGGCCGGAACCACGGTGGGCGAGCTCGCCGCCGTCCTCGGAGCCGCCGGGCAGGAATGCCCCCTGGACCCGCGCGCGCCGGAAGCGACCGTCGGCGGCGTCCTGGCCACCGGGCTCTCCGGGCCGCGCCGGCTGCGCTACGGACCGCTGCGCGACCGGTTGCTCGAGGTTCGCTTCGTGATGGGTGACGGGCGGCTGGTGAAGGGGGGTGGCCCAACGGTGAAGAACGTCACCGGCTACGACCTCCCGCGACTCCTCGTCGGGTCGATGGGGACGATCGGCGTGCTCGTGCGCGTGACGCTGCGTTGCCAGCCGCGCGCGACCTTTGCGCGCTGGATCACGACCGGGGCCGACCCGTTCGAGACGCGCCGGCGGATGTTCCGTCCGTCGTGCATCGCGTGGGACGGTGCCACGACACAGGTGCTGCTCGAAGGGCACCCGGACGACGTCGCAGCCGAGGCGAACGCCGCCGGGCTCGACCCGGCATCGGGCCGTGATCCGGGCGACGGCGGGCCGGCCTGGCCCGACGGCCCGCACCGGGGTCGGATCTCCGTGCGGCCGAGCCGGCTGCGGGACGTCGCGCCGGCGCTCGACGCGATCGACGGCGTGACCTGGCTGGCCGAGGTGGGCGTGGGCACCGTGCACGTGGCGGCCGCCGAGGCCGGCGGGCTCGGCGCGGCACGCGACGTCGCGTCGTCGCACGGCGGCTGGCTGCTGCGGGAGGCGGGCGCGACGGGCGTGGACGGGTACGGCGGCCCCCCGCCGAACCTCGCCATCATGGAGCGGATTCGCGCCGCGTTCGACCCCGCCGGCAAGCTCTCACCCGGGCGGCTCCCCGGGCCGCGTACGCCGGAAGCGTCGCGTTCGTGACGAGCGCGACGAGTTCGGTGGCGCACGGGGTTCTCGATCTCGACGAGGACGAGCTCGTCGCGTGCGTGGCATGCGGGCTGTGCCTGCCGCACTGCCCGACGTACCGGGTGACCGGTGACGAGACCGCCTCGCCTCGAGGGCGGATCGCCGCAATGCAGGCGGTCGAGCTCCACGGTGCGCCGATCGACGCCACGTTCGAGCGGTACATGGAGGAGTGCGTCCAGTGCCGCGGGTGCGAGGCGGCGTGTCCGTCGTCGGTGCCGTTCGGCCACCTGATGGAAGGTGCGCGCGCTGCGCTCCACGAACAGCGCCGAACCCGGCGGCCGTGGCGCCGGCGCGCCGCCGAATGGTTCGGCTACCGGCTCGTCCTCCCACGCCATTGGCTCCTCGTTGCCCTGTCATGGCTGCTCGCCGTGGCCCAACGAATGCATCTCGTGCCGCGACGGCTTGCCATCCCGCGGATCTCGCTGCGATCTCTCGCCCGGCCCCTCCGGACGAGCGCGACGGCGGGCCGCACAGATGCCTACCTCTTCCCCGGGTGCGTGATGGACGCGTGGCAGCGCGACACGCACCGGGCTGCGCTGCGCGTCATGGAAGCTGCCGGGGCACACCCCGGTTTGCCCGCCCGTGGAGCGGACTGCTGCGGCGCGCTGCACACGCACGCGGGCCGAATCAACGACGCCGCGCCGTCTCGCCCGCCGCGTCATCGCGTCGATGCCGGGTGACGCCCCCGTGGTGGTCGACAGCGCCGGCTGTGGCGCGGCGATGAAGGACTACGGGCACCTCGTGGGCACGCCCGAGGCGACGGCGTTCGCGGCGCGGGTGCGGGACTTCTCGGAGTGGCTGGCCGAGCAGGGCGGGCTGTCGGTGCACGCCTCGGGTCGCGTGGTCGTGGTGCAGGACCCGTGCCACCTCCGGCACGTGCAGAAGGCAGCCGACGCCGTGCGGACGGTGCTCGGGCCGGCGTACACGACCGTCGACACCGATGACGACGGTTTGTGCTGCGGCGCCGGTGGCGCCTACAACGCGCTGCAGCCGGAGCTGTCGTCCGACGTCCGCGATCGCAAGGTCGCCGCCATCCGGCGCGCCGCCGACGACGTCCTCGACCCGCTCGTCGCCTCGGCGAATCCCGGCTGCGCGATGCATCTCGCCGCCGCCGGCCTCGACGTCCGTCACCCCGCTGATCTGTTGGCGGAGGCGCTCGATGCCTGATCAGTCCGGCCGCGTCGAGGAGCTCGTCGGCCAGCTCCGGGTGGTCGAAGAGGCGTTGCGCGACCTCGCCTACGACCGGCTGCAGGCGGCGGCCGACGGCGACGATGCGGCGGCCGGCGACGAGAAGCGCCTGCTCCAGGCCCGACGGGCGGTGGAGCGGGCCATCCACGCGCTGGGCGGTGAGACCTAGGGCGGAGCGGTCGCTTCGCTCATCGAGCGGGCTCGCGTCCGTTCAGCCGGTCGATCAGGGCGCGGAGCCGAGCGAAGCCGAACCGGTCGAAGCGAAACGCGATGCGTTCGAGGTCGACGTGGTCGTCGTCGGCCTGCTCCGCCGCTGTCGTCTCGATGCGCTCGATGCGACCGCGCACGACGATGTCGGCAAACTCCTCGTTGAGTGCCTCGAGGCCGGCATCGTCCGGCGCGTGCCGGAGTCGGAGGACCAATCGCCCGTCGACGAACCGCTGGGAGTGGTAGTTGGAGTAGAACCCGGTGACCTCGTCGACGGCGCGTTGGACGTCGTCCGTGATCAGGAAGAGGTCGAGGTCGCGTTTGCCGATGTAGCCGCCGGTGACGAGCTCACGCTCCACGAAGCCGCGCCACGCGCTCCAGAACGTCCCGCCCGGCATGTCGAGCAGCACGATCGGCGCCGGCTGCGACTTCCCGGTCTGCACCAACGTGAGGAGCTCGAAGGTCTCGTCCATCGTGCCGAAGCCTCCGGGGAGCATCGCGAAGCCGTGCGCCTCCTTGACGAACTCGAGCTTGCGCGTGAAGAAGTACCGGAAGTTGACGAGCTTCGGGTCGCCCTCGGCGATGAACTGGGTGGTTGCCGCCTCGAAGGGGAGCCGGATGCTCACGCCGAACGCGTTGTCGGGCCCGGCGCCCTCGAGGCCGGCTTCCATGATCCCGGGGCCGGCGCCGGTGATGATCATCCAGTCGTTCGCGGCCATCGCGGTCGCGAGGCGGCGAGCCTGGTCGTAGAGGGGGGAATCCGGCTCGGTGCGGGCCGAGCCGAAGATGGCGAGCTTGCGCTCGCTCCGGTAGGGCGCAAACACGTGGAACGCGTGGCGCATCTCCTTGAGCGCGGCGTTGGCGATCTTGAGGTCGCCGCGGTCGGCGCGGTCACGTGCGAGGCGGATCGCCGACACGACGAGCTCGAAGATGAGGTCGGCGTTCTCGGCGCCCGCCTGCTCGACGAGCGCGGCGATCGTGGCGTCGAGCTCCCGATCACCGGTCCGGTAACGAGGGCGGTCGTTCGATCGACGGGCCACGACCGCGAGCGTATGGCTCCCGTGATCGCTAGCCGACGACCCTTGCCGCGAGCTGCGCCAGCGACACCGCCGGGCGGGCGCCGAAGTGTGAGATGACCTCGGCCGCGGCGACCGACCCGAGACGGCCGCACGTCCCGAGGTCGTGGCCGTGGGTCAGCCCGTACAGGAAGCCGGCGGCGTACTGGTCGCCCGCACCCGTCGTGTCGACGAGACGATCGACGGGGTCGGCGTCGATGACGTGGACTTCATCGCCCGCGATCACGACGGAACCCTGTTCGCTGCGTGTGAGCGCTCCGACACGGCAGTGCTCACGGAGGCGCTGCAAGGCGGCGTCGAAGTTGTCGACTTCGTACAACGAGCAGATCTCGGCCTCGTTCCCGAACAGCACGTCGATCTCGTCGGCAACGAGGGCTCGGAACTCCTCCCGGTGGCGATCGACGCAGAAGGGATCGGACAGGGTGAACGCGACCTGTCTCCCCGCGCCGCGGGCGGCCGTCGCGGCCTTCCGGATGGCGTCCTTCGCGGACGGCTGATCCCAGAGGTATCCCTCGAGGTACGTGACCCGGGCCCGGGTGACGACGCCGGCATCGACGTCCTCGGGTCCGATGACCGACGATGCGCCGAGGTAGGTGCACTGCGTCCGGTGTGCGTCCGGCGTGACCATCACGAGACACCGGCCGGTAGCCGGGCCGTCGGTGGCGGGCGCGACGTCGAAGTGCACCCCGAGCGACCGGAGATCGTGCGTGTAGACCTTGCCGAGCTGGTCGTCTCGCACCCGTCCGATGAACGCGACCGCGGCGCGGAACGACGCGAGCCCGGCGATCGTGTTGGCGCACGATCCGCCCGAGGTCTCCTGCGCCGGGGGGAGGTCGGCGTACACGGCTTCGGCGCGGTCGAGCTCGACCATGGTCGTCGCGCCGCGTGGGAAGTCGTGCGCGTCCACGAACGCGTCGTCCACCGAGGTGATGACGTCGACGAGCGCGTTCCCGATGCCGAGGACATCGAAGTCGGCGTCGCTCATGGACGGCCCACGGGCGCCGGTTGCACGAACGTGACAGGCGCGCCGTTCCCGTTGCCGTGCCCGTGCGGTTCCTCGGGCGGTCGCAGCCGGTGACCGGTCGTGCGCGTTCGCCCGTAGAGCGTCGTGCGCTGCTCGAGCGTCCGGCCGAGTGGCTCGACGATCTCGCGGAACTCCGCCTCGTCCAGCTCCTGGCCGTGGCTGGCGCCGGCAGCGCGCGAGATGTTCTCGTCCATGAGCGTGCCGCCGAGGTCGTTGGCGCCCGAGCGGAGGGCCTGCCGGGCGCCGTCGACACCCATCTTCACCCACGAGACCTGGATGTTGTCGATCCAACCCCGGTACGCGATGCGGGCCACGGCGTGGATGAGCAGCGCCTCCCGGAACGTCGGGCCGGGGCGGGCGCGCCGCTGGAGGAAGATCGGGCTCGCCATGTGCACGAACGGGAGCGGAACGAACTCCGTGAACCCGCCCGTCTCCTTCTGCAGTGCCCGCGTCCGCACGAGATGCCGGGCCACGTGCACGGGCGCCTCGACGTGCCCGAACATGATCGTGATGTTGGACCGGAGCCCCACCGAGTGCGCGATGCGGTGGGCCTCGAGCCACTCGTCGGTCGTGACCTTGTCCGGGCAGATAACGGCGCGCACCTCGTCGTCGAGGATCTCGGCCGCGGTGCCGGGCAGCGTGGAGAGGCCCGCCTCCTTCGCAAGCAGTAGGTAATCACGCAACGGCATGCCGAGCCGCCGGGCCCCTTCGGTGACCTCGAGCGCTGTGAACCCGTGCACGTGGATCTGCGGCGCGACCTCCTTCACGGCTCGGGCGACCGACACGTAGTAGTCGCCGTCGAAGTCGGGATGGATGCCGCCCTGCAGGCAGACCTCCGTCGCGCCGCATTCGACCGCCTCGACCACCCTTCGTTGGATCTCGCCGCGGTCGAGCAGGTACGGGTCGCCGCGGAGGTTGAGCGACAGCGGCCCCTTCGAGAACGCGCAGAACCGGCACTTGAACGTGCAGATGTTCGTGTAGTTGATGTTGCGGTTGCGGACGAACGTCACGACCTCGCCGACGGTCGTGCGCCGCAGCTCGTCGGCGACCTCGCACACCTGCGCCAGCTCGGGCCCCCGTGCCGAGAGCAGCGTGACGAGCTCATCGACGCCGACCTCCTCGCCGGCGGCGACGCCGTCGAGGACCTCGCCGACCGGTCCGCCCACGCGTGCAACGGCACCGAACGGGAGAGCGTCCGGCGGCTGCTCGGTGCCGCCCGCCGACCATGCGCCTTCGCGCCCGAGCGCCTCGGAGTCCGAGCGCAGGAGCACCGGGAAGCGCACGTCGGCGTGGAGCCAGCGCTCCGGGTCGCGGACGTACTCCGGATAGACGGTGAGGCGGGGGGCCAGCGTCTTCCCCGACTCTTCCGTGGCGGCGCGGAGACGCTCGAGCGCCGGCCACGGGCGCTCCGGGTTCACGTGGTCGATCGTGACGGGCGAGACGCCACCCCAGTCGTCGATACCGGCGGCGATGAGGGCACCGAGATCGTCGCTCAGGTTCGGCGGCGCTTGGACGTGCATGTCGGCACCGAGCACGAGCCGCGCTGCTGCCACGGTCCACACGAACTCGTCGCGATCACACGCCGCGTGCTGGTGCATCGCCGTTCCCGGTTTGGGCAGGAAGTTCTGGACGATCACCTCCTGCACGTGCCCGTGGCGCGCATGGCCCTCGCCGATCGCGAGGAGCGCGGCGATGCGCTCCTCCCGCGTCTCGCCGATCCCGACGAGGATCCCGGTCGTGAACGGAACGCGGGCGCGGCCGGCGGCTTCGAGCGTCGCGAGGCGGCGTGCCGGCGTCTTGTCGGGGGCGCCGTGATGCGGCCCGCCCGGCTCGCCCAGCCGTTCGGCGAGCGTCTCGATCATCATCCCCTGCGACGGGCTGACCTCTCGCAGCCGCTCGAGCTCTTCTTGCGCGAGCGCGCCGGCGTTGGCATGAGGGAGGAGTCCCGTCTCGTCGAGCACCGTTCGGCACGCCTCGACGAGGTAGTCGACGGTCGAGCCGTAGCCGCGGTCCTCGAGCCATGCCCGGGCGGCGGGGTACCGCTCCTCGGGCGCCTCGCCCAGCGTGAACAGCGCCTCGTGGCAGCCAACGGCGGCGCCCCGGCGGGCGATGTCGAGCACCTCGTCGAGCGAGAGATACGGCGCGTCGAGCCGCGCCGGTGGCTTGGCGAACGTGCAGTAACCGCAGCGGTCGCGGCACAGCATCGTGAGCGGGATGAACACCTTCGGCGAGAAGGTGACGTGGTCGCCGTGGCCCTGGTCGCGCAGACGACCCGCCGCATCGACGAGCTCGGGCACTGGAAGCGCCCACGAGCGCCCGGGCCTCCGCCGCGCTGAGCACATCGACCTCCTGGTCGCCGTCGCAAGCTCCGGCTCCTGCAGTGGCGGTCGGCAAAGCTGCCGTCACCGCGGCGAGCCTAGGCGCCCCATGAGAGCGCGCTGACCGTCTACCCGTTCGCGGCCTCGTCGACGAGCCAGATCACACGCGCCGCGGCGACATGCGCGGCGGGGAGGTCGTCGCCGGCCTTGACCCGCCGGAGGGCCTCGCGTTTTCCTTCGCCCGCCACGGTGAACACCGCCAGGCGGGATTGGTCCAGGGCCGGGTACGTCAGGGTCAGACGGGGGTGCGGGTGGAGGTCGTCGCCGGTGGCGACGACCAGTCGCTCGCGTTCAGCGAGCGCCGACGACCCGGGGAACAACGACGCGGTGTGTCCGTCGGGGCCTAGCCCCAGGTGGACGAAATCGAGCGGCCCGTACCCGCGCACCAGACGGTCGTACGCGTCGGCGGCCTCCTCGATCGACTCGCCCGCGTGCCGCATCGAATGGACGTGGCGGGGCAGCACCTGGTCGACGAATGCGTGCCGGGCGGCACCCTCGTTCGAGTCGGGATCGTCGACGGGTACCCATCGCTCGTCGCCGAAGAACACGTCGACTTTGCCCCACTCGACGTCCGCCCCGGCGAGCAACTCGTAGCTCTGGCGCGCGGTCGAGCCTCCCGACAGCGTGAGCGACGGTGGTGCCTCCTCGACGAACAGCTCGGCGAACGCCTGCGGAACGTGGTCCACCACGCGCACTTCGCCGCGGAGGCTCACGGCGTCCTCCACGTGTCGCCGTAGCTCTCGGCGAGCAGGTCGTCGGCCTCCTTCGGCCCCCACGTGCCGGCGGGGTAGAGCGAGAGGGGGATCGTGCCGGCTTCGAACGCGTCGATCAGTGGCTGCACGATCCGCCACGCCTGGTCGACCTCGTCACCCCTGATGAAGAGGGTCGCGTCACCGAGGAAGGCGTCGCCCAGGACTCGCTCGTACGCCTCCGGAGCCTGCTCCGAGAACGCGTGGCGATACCGGAAGTCGAGCTCCACACCGCGCACGCGGAATGACGCGCCCGGGACCTTGGCGGCGAACTCGAGCGTGATCCCCTCGTCGGGCTGGATGTGGAGGACCATCGTGTTCGGCTCCACGGAGTCGACCGCGCTCGACGGCAACGGCAGGAACGGCACCGGCTTGTACCGCAGCGCGACCTCGGTGACGCGGTGGGGAAGCCGCTTGCCGGTGCGGATGTAGAAGGGCACGCCGGCCCACCGCCAGTTGTCGACGTCGAGCTCGATCGCGAGGTACGTCTCGACGTTGCTCTCGGGCGAGACACCCTCTTCTTCGCGGTAGCCGGGGACCTCGACGCCGCCGATCTCGCCTTGGGTGTACTGACCCCGGACGACGAGACGCGTCAGGTCCGCCGGATCGAGGGGCCGAACGGACCGCAGCGCCTTCACCTTCTCGTCGCGGATGGCGTTGGCGTCGAACGACGCCGGCGGTTCCATCGTCGTCAGCGCGAGCACCTGCAGGAGGTGGTTCTGCACGATGTCGCGCAAGGCGCCCGACTGCTCGTAGAAGGTCCCGCGATGCTCGACCCCGAGGTCCTCGGCCACGGTGATCTGCACGTGGTCGACATACCGGCGGTTCCACAAAGGCTCGAAGATGGTGTTGGTGAACCGCAGAGCGAGGATGTTCTGGACCGTCTCCTTGGCCAGGTAGTGGTCGATGCGGTAGATCTGGTGCTCCCGGAAGCACGCGTGGAGCTCTGCGTCGAGTTGGCGCGAGGTCTCGAGATCGCGACCGAACGGCTTCTCGACGACGCACCGGCGGAAGTTGCCGTCGGACTCCTCGGCGAGACCGACGCGGGCGAGCCCGGCCGCGACCTTGCCGAAGAGCTGCGGGATCGTCGAAAAGTAATAGAGCGCGTTGCCGGAGGTGCCGAACGCGGCGTCGCAGGCTGTGAGCACCTCGGCAAGGCGCCGGAACGTGTCCTCGTCGTCGAAGGACCCCGCGATGTAGCGGTACTGCACGCCTCGCTCGTCGAGCGCGTTCTGGCGTTGCCCTGTCTCGCTGTGGGCGGCCTTGGCGATCGAGTTGCGCACTTCGGTCGCGAAGTCCTCGTCGCTCATGCGCGTACGGGACACGCCGACGACCACCAGCCGGCGCGGGAGTTGGTTGCGGGCGGCCAAAGATGCGAGCGCGGGGTAGAGCTTGCGGTGGGCGAGGTCGCCGGTAGCTCCGAACACCACGAGTGCCGCCGAGACCGCTACCGCGTCCCCGTCCCCACTGGTCATGGGCGCGCCTCACCGATCGTCCGGCCGTTTCCGGCGATCATAAGGCGGTGGAACGGGAGACGATCACGGTCTTCGAGGCGCAGCGCGGACGACTCGACCTCGAAGCGCTTCCGTTGGCGCTGGCCGAGCAGCACCGCGCCATGCGCGTCGGCACCGTGCTGACTCTGGACCTTCGGTGGGACGACCGTGGAGGCGAGTGGCAGCCCGAGCGCCTGCGCGACATCGTGGCCGGCGCCGGGTTCGCGGTCGAAGAGGTGGAGCTCGGGGACCTCTCGCTCCGCGTATGGGCGCGACGGGAGCGCACGCTGCCCGACATCGTCGGACCCGCCATGCGCGTGTTGGTGTGCGGGCTGAACCCGAGCCTCTACGCGGCCGATGCCGGTGTCGGATACGCGCGCCCGGGGAACCGCTTCTGGCCCGCGGCCCGTGCCGCCGGCCTCGTCGAGCGGGATCGGGACCCTGTCGACGCGCTCGATCGGCACGGCATCGGCATGACCGACCTCGTGAAGCGGGCGACCACTGGCGCCCGCGAGCTGACCGCGGCCGAGTACCGGGCGGGCGCGGAGCGCGTCGAGCGGCTCGTCCGGTGGCTGCGACCGGGTGTGGTGTGCTTCGTCGGGCTCACGGGGTGGCGCGCCGCCGTGGACCCGCACGCCGTCGCCGGCGAGCAAGCTGGTGGCTTCGGGGGCTTGCCCGCGTACGTGATGCCGTCGACGAGCGGTGCCAACGCGCACGCCCGGCCCCGCGACCTCGCCGACCATCTGCGGGCGGCGGCCGCGCTCAGCTCGTGAGCTCGCCGGCGCGCTTCTCGAGGCTGGCGAGACAGTCGCGGTAGGAGCGTTCGAAGCTGTCCACGCCTTCGCGCTCGATCGTGTCGGTCAGATCGCCGTAGTCGATGCCCGCGCCGGCCAGGTCTTCGATCACCCGGCGCGCGCCGTCGACGTCGCGCGTGATGGTGTCCGGCTGGGGATCGCCGTGGTCGCGAAGGGCGTCGATCGAGGGCTGCGCGAGCGTGTTGACGGTGTCGGATCCGACCAGCTCGTCGACGTACAGCGTGTCGGAGTACGCCGGGTTCTTGGTCGACGTCGACGCCCACAGCGGGCGCTGGAGCCGCGCGCCGCGCGCCTCGAGCGCCGCCCAACGGTCGCCGGCGAAGGTCTCCCGGAACAGCCCGTAGGCGAGCTTGGCGTTGGCGACCGCGACCTTCCCCCGGAGGGGATGGTCCTCGGGCAGACGCCGGTCGGCCTCGGTGTCGACCCGGCTCACGAAGAAGGACGCCACCGACGCGACCTTGGAGATGTCGCCGCCCTGCTCGGCGTGGCGCTCGAGGCCGCGGAGATAGGCCTCGATGACCTCCACGTAGCGGGCGAGCGAGAAGATCAGCGTGATGTTGATCGAGATGCCCTCGGCGAGGCACTGCTCGATGGCGGGCACGCCGGCCAGGGTGGCGGGGATCTTCACGAACACGTTCGGGCGCGCGGCTTGGTCGTGCAGCCAGTGGACCTGCTCGATCGTGGCAGCGGTCTCGTGAGCCCGATCCGGCGCCACCTCCACCGACACGAAGCCGTCGGTGCCGTCGAGGGCGTCGTAGGTCGGACGGAGCACGTCGGCCGCGTGGCGGATGTCGTCGAGGACGAGTGACCAGTACGTCGTGTCGATCGCGGCTCCGCCGGTCGTCAGCTCGAGGAGTTGCTCGTCGTAGCCCTCGCCCGAGGCCATCGCCTTCTCGAAGATCGTCGGGTTCGACGTGACGCCGCGAATGCCGTCATCCTCGATGAGACGGGTGAGCCCGCCGCCGGTGATCAGTCCCCGGGTGAGGTTGTCGTACCAGGGGCTCTGTCCGTACTCGACGAGGCGGGCGATGGGGGAGCGGGTGACGGTCATCGGGCCTTTCCTCCGGAAGAATCGAGCGCGAGCAGCGCGCGGGCGCGGGCGACGACGTTCTCGGGTGTGTACCCGAGGTCGGCGAGGACGGCGCTGCCCGGCGCCGACGCGCCGAAGCGGTCGATGGCGACGACGTCGTCGGCGTACCGGTCCCAGCCCAGGCTGGCGCCGGCCTCGACCGCCAGCGTCGGGACGCCCGGAGGCAGGACCCGGTCACGGTACGTGTCGGGCTGCTCGGCGAAGAGCTCCCACGACGGCATCGAGACGACCCGGACCGAGAGCCCGTCCGCCGCCAGCTGATCGCGCGCCGCGACGCAGAGCTGCACCTCGGACCCGGTGCCGATGAGGACGAGGTCGACGCGGTCGCCGCTCTCGTCGACGAGCGTGTACGCGCCGCGGGGCAGGCCTTCGGGCGCGCGTTCCGCGGTGCCCTCGAGCACCGGGACGCCCTGACGGGTCAGCACGATGGCGGTCGGGCCGTCGCCGTCGATGTGCACCCGCCACGCCTGAGGGACCTCGTTGGCATCGGCGGGGCGGATCACCCGGAGACGCGGGATCGCGCGGAACGACATGAGGTGCTCGACAGGCTGGTGCGTGGGCCCGTCTTCGCCGAGGCCGACCGAGTCGTGCGACCACACGAACGCCACCTTCGCTCCGGACAGCGCCGCCAGCCGTACCGCCGGTCGCTCGTAGTCGCTGAAGATGAGGAACGTCCCGCCGAAGGGGAGCGCGCCGCCGGACAGCGCCATCCCGTTCATGATCGAGCCCATGCCGTGCTCACGAACGCCGAAGTGGATCTGGCGGCCCGTGAAGTCGTCCCGCGTCACGGGCGAGTTCGCCTTCAGCTCGGTCCCGGTGTTTCCGGTGAGGTCGGCGCCCCCGCCCATCAGGCCGGGAACGACGTCGAGGATCGCGTCGAGCGTCGCCCCGCTCGCCTTCCGCGTGGCGAGACTCTCGCCGACGTCCCAGGTCGGAAGCTTCGCTTCCCATCCCTTCCCGCCCCGGGCCGCGATGGCGAGGTCGTACTCCTCACCGAGCTCGGCCTCACGCTCACGGAACGCGCCGACCCGCTCGCTCCACGCGTCCCGCTGAGCACGGCCGCGCCCCCCGCCCGGCGGTAGAAGTCGAGCACGTCGTCGGGCACCCAGAAGTCCTCGGCGGGCATGCCGAGGATCTCCTTGACCTTGGCGACCTCGTCGGCACCCAGCGGGTTGCCGTGCGCCTCTTCGGTGTCGGTGTACTTCGGTGACGGGTAGCCGATGTGGCTGCGCAGGATCAGCAAGGTCGGCCGGTCCTCGACGGCGATGCCGTCGCGGAGGCCGCGCTCGAGCGCGTCGAGGTCCTCGGACACTTCGCCCAGCTGCACGACGTGCCAGTGGTACCCCTCGAAGCGCGAGCGAACGTCGTCGGAGTACGAGAGCTCGGTCGGGCCGTCGATCGAGATGTGGTTGTCGTCGTAGATGTACACGAGGCGTCCGAGCCCGAGATGCCCGGCGAGCGACGCCGTCTCGTGGCTCACGCCCTCTTCGAGGTCGCCGTCCGAGCAGATCGCGAACACGTGGTGGTTGCACACGTCCTCGCCGAAGCGCTCGCGGAGGTGCCGCTCGACGATGCCGATGCCGACGCCGTTGCCGAATCCCTGCCCGAGCGGACCGGTAGTGACCTCGATGCCGGCGGCATGACCGCGTTCGGGGTGACCGGCGGTGCGCGACCCGAGCTGGCGGAACTCCTCGAGGTCCTCGAGCTCGAGGCCGTACCCGGTGAGATACAGCATCGAGTAGAGCAGCATCGACGCGTGTCCCGCCGAGAGGACGAAGCGGTCCCGGTCGGGCCAATCGGGGTCGGCGGCGTCGTAGCGCAGGATGCGCGTGAACAGCACGTGCGCGAGCGGAGCCAGCGCCATCGGGGTGCCCGGGTGGCCGGAGTTGGCCTTCTGGACCGCGTCCATCGACAGTCCGCGGATGACGTCGACGGCGCGCCGCTCGAGCTCCTCGGGTACCACCGGCGTCTGGGCAACCGGTTCGGCCGTCATGCCCCTCCTCCGCCTCGTTGTCGCCGCCGGCGAGCTCCGGCTGGTGTCTTCTGTCGCCCTCGAAGCTCGGGCTTTGCGACAACGGTCGGCAAAGCCGCCGCTGCCGCGCCGCGTTGTCAGGGTATGCCGAAAGCGATCAACGTTCGCGTACCCCGGGTGGACGTCATGCGAACAATGCGAGGCTGGCCGTGAAGCCGTGCAGGAAGTTGCGTCCTCCCACCGGCCCGATCTCGCCGGCGCAGAACGCTCCCGCCAGTGGGATCGGACCGAGCATGGACTCGACCATCCCGGCGTCGTGGTCGGGCACGGTGAAGAGGTGGCGCCCGCGCCCGTTGCACGTGAACAGCAGCGCCGCGTCGGCGTCGACGCCGCTGAGCAGCTCGCGGAGGTCTTCGTCGGCGGCGCCGGCGTCCCGAACGTGGAACTGCACGGTCTGGCCGACGGAGACCTGCTCGCCGACCGCGAGTGCGCCGGAGCCCTCGTCGGCACCCAGGAGGTTGCGGACGAGGAAATCGCCCCGACCGAACTCCGCCTTGTGCTCGTCGACGACGAGCCCGACGTGCAGGCCGCGGCGAAGCAGCTCGCGCTCCTCCTCGGACGCGGCGCCGGCGAGCTCCTGGAGGCGTTCGATCGCGGGCTTCCCGCCGAGCTCCTCGATGAGGTTCTGCTCGGCGCGGGTGACGACGTACGGGCGGCCGATCGGCCGGCATCCCTGCGAGACGAGCGTGCGGACTTCCATGCCGCCGTCGATGAACACACCGACCGCGCCTTCGTCGACGACGCGGTCGTCGAGGACGAGGCGATTGCCGCCGGGGCTTCCGGCCGCGGACGCCAGCCCGCCGATGATCTGAAGGCCGGGAAGATCGCGGTTGACGCGTTGGAGGAACGCGTCGACCGGAAACGTGAACGGGTCCGCGAACAGAAGCAGGCTCGCCGGCGCGCGGTCCAGCGACGGCCAGCCCGTCAAGGCGGCGCCGTCCAGGCGTCTCCTGCACGCGCAGGGTCACCGGGGTCAACGTTGCGTCGTCGAAGCGCCCGGCGAAGACGGAGATCGCGGGGCTCTCCTCGACCTCGTGCGACCCGCCGACGACAGCGACCGCGGTGCCACCGACGAGGACGCGCGGCTCGAGGATGTTGTGCAGCGCGGGCCCGATGTCCTCGAACGCGCCGACGTGGTGCGTCGACGCGAAGCAGACGGCGAGGTCACAACCCTCGCCACCGAGTTGCTCGAGGACCTCGCCCGCGGCCTCACCGAGGGCGTTCGCCGCGATCGGGTGCTGCGACAGGGCGGACGCGAACGTGGTCACGGCGCCGGGATGGCGGTCAGCGGGACGATCACGCTGGACCCCGATTCCGTGATCGTGCACCGCGCCTCGATCGTGCCGGGTTCGGGGAACTCGAGCTCCGGTCGCACCAGCCGGTACCCGAACTTGCCCGGTTCGACCGAGAACTGCTGGGCATTGCGCGCGATCTCTTCGCCGTCGCGCGTGAACACCGCCTCGAGCGTCCCCATGCCGCTGTCGTCGGCCGGCGCGCGCACCAGCACGACCAGGTGAGGCGTCATCTGCGCGGGGAAGTCGGCGACTGGCTCGGAGAAGAACGCGCCGGTGATGTCGATACGGGTCGAGCCGCCGGCGACCTGACGGAAGTTGAGGTTCTCGACGAACAGCGCCGCCACGATGTCCACAATGCTCCTTTGTCGCCGTCGCAAGCTCCGGCCGTGCGGCGACGATCGGCAAAGCCGCCGCCTCCGCAGCGAGGCTAGCGAGATACACCTCTGCGTAGGCTGCTGCCCGTGACCGACGCGATCGACGAGCTGGCCGAGTCGGTCTCCTCCACGCTCGACCGCGAGCTGTCCGAGGAGCAGTCCATCGCGGCGATGCGGCCGGCCATGGACCGCTTCCTGTCCCGGGCCGACGAGCTCCCCGTCGGCGCGTCGCAACCCGACGCCGATGGCGGCGCGATCGGGCACCTGCTGCATGCCGATCCCGCCGAGCGCTTTCACATCCTCTCTGTCGTGTTCCCGCCCGGGACGAGCAGCGGGACCCACGAGCACGGGTGCTGGGGGATCATCGGCTACGTCGCCGGGCTCGACGAGGAGACGCGTTACCGGCGCGTCGACGGAGGTACCGGCGACGAGGGCTGCGTCCTGGAAGAGGTCGACCGGACGGTGCACGAACCGGGCACGGTGTCGCGCTTGCTACCGCCGGACGAGATGCACCACCGCGTGCGCAATCCCGGGACCGTGAACGGAGTCTCGGTGCACGTGTTGTGCCGTCTCCCCGAGTCGCACCCGCACAAGTTCTACGACCGGCAGCATCACAGACTCTTGCCGTATCCGTTCCGCCGGCTCACCGACGACCTCGTGCGCGCCGAGGTGGAACCGCCGAGTTAACTGCCGCCCGAGCCGAACACCGGCTCGCCGGCAAGCCATACGGCGCGCACGCTCAGCGAGTCGGGATCGAGCGCGACGAGGTCGGCGCGGGCGCCGGGCGCGATCCGGCCGCGGTCGCTGAGCCCGAGCGCGCCGGCGGGGATCGTGGACGCCATCTCGACCGCGCGTTCGACGGGGATGTCCAGGCCGACGACGTTGCGGAGAGCCGTGTCCATCGAGAGCGTCGAACCCGCGAGCGTCCCGTCGCCGAGGCGAGCGGCGCCGTCCTCCGTGACGCGCAGGCCCGTGACCGCGACCCGGTCGGTGACGAGGCCGACACTGCGTTTGCGGTGGATCGCGAGGCGGAGCGCCGCCGGGTGCACGTGCGCGAGATCGGCGATGAGCGTCGGGGTCAGGCGCTCGTCGTCGAGGGCGGCTCCGGCGAGACCTGGCTCGCGGTGGTGCAACGGGCCCATGCCGTTGAACAGGTGGGTGACGAGACGGGCGCCGGCATCGGCTGCTGCGCGCGCCTCCTCGTAGGTCACGGTCGAGTGGCCGAGCGCGACGACAACGCCGTGATCGTGCAGAAGGCGTGTCGCCGCCAAGCCGGGATCGGCTTCGGGCGCGAGCGTCACGATCGACACGAGATCGTGGAACGCGTCCAGCATGCGCCTCAACCAGTCGCAGTCGGCTGTACGCAGGAGCTCCACAGGATGCGCGCCGGGCGCGCCGCCGAGGAACGGCCCCTCGAGGTGGACGCCGACGATCGAGGGCAGCGGCCGGTCTTCCGCGTCGGCGCGCGCGGCACGGACGCGTTCGAGCCCCGCGGGGTACTCGTCGAGCGGGGCAGTGACGAGCGTCGGGGAGTATGAGGTGACACCGTGCTGGAGTTGCGCGCGACCGGCGCGACGCCAGCCGTCGGGATCGGCGGAGGCGAAGTCGTCGCCGTCGACGCCGTTGACCTGGAGGTCGATCAGCCCCGGGGACGAGGAGAGTCGAGCCGGCGTCGACCGCTCCCGGCAGGCGCAGGCCCCTTGCCGACCTCCACGATGATCCCGTCCTCGATCGCCACCCATCCGGGCGCGGGCGGACCGGGCGGGCACACGGCCGCCGACGCCACCACGTGCGTCACGACGAGCTCCGCCGCTCGCGCCAGAGGGTGAGCCGCAACTCGATCATCCCGACCAGCGTCCTGGGCACGCGCTGCCAGATCGGCGTTCGGGACGGCCGCCGCTCCTGGGCGGTGACGGGCAGCTCGGCGATCGGAAGCCCCGCGCGCTGGGTCCGGATCACCAACTCGGTGTCGAACAGGTCGGTTCGGAAGCGACAGCGCTCGAGGATCGGCTCCACGTCGGCGCACCGCATCGCCTTCATGCCGTGCGTATCCGACACCGACAACGAGAACACGCCGCGCAGGAGCAAGCTGAACACCGTCGTGACGAGCTGCCGGGGCCATGGCCGCTGATCGCGTGCGCCCGGTGCTCGCTTCGAGCCCACGACGATGGCCGGCGGTGCGGCGCCTGTCAGCAACGCCAGCGCGTCGTCGACGAAACCGAGCTCGTAGTAATCGACGTCGAACGTGACCACGAGCTCGCCGCGCGCGGTCAGCATGCCCTCACGAAGTGCAGCGCCGTAGTCGGCGACCGCCCGTGACGAGACGCGAACACCGGGCAAGGTCTCTTCCAGACGGCGGGCGATTGCCAGCGTCTCGTCGGTCGAGCCGTTTTCGACGACCAGGATCTCGACGTCGTGCCCGCGGGCGCGCAGCCCGTCGTCCACCTCGCGGACGGCGGACTCGAGGTACGGGGCCTCGTTGTGCGCGGGCATGACGACGGTGAGCACGCGGGGGCCCTCAGGGGAGTCGGGCATCGGGGAACGGCAACGCGGCGTCGACGCCCGGGACCTCGGTGGCGTCCGGCCCCGCGGTCACGACCACGACTCGGACGCCCGGCGCGGAGAAGGTGCCGTCGGGCTCGACGGCAGCAGGGGCGCCGTCGGCCAGGACGGTGAGCGGTTCCACGGGCCGCTGGGCCCACTCCTGGTAGCGCGCGAGGGCGAGGCGGCACAGCCGGTCGATCGCCGACTGGCCTTCCATGACCGCGAGGTCGACGTCGAGACCCGGTCTGCCGTCGTCGAGCTGGATGACGGCCGGATAGATGGCGAAGCGCGGTCCGAACACGACGTGTTTGCGCCGGCGCGCCGCGCTCCACGCGAACAGGGCGGCGAACGCGTGGATCATCGCCGACTCCGCGTCCGTGCCGAACGCCCTTGCTTTGCCGTCGCGGATCACGCGCGCGACCGGAAACGTCTGCTGGATCAGACGGAGCGCCGCCAGCCCGGCCTCGGCTTCGACGGCCGCTGCCGCGAGCCACGGTTCGAGCTCTGCTCCCAGTGGGTCGTCGCCCGCGTCCGCCCACTCGCGCCCGGCGTCGCGCGCGGCCGTGAGGTGGTCGCGCAACGCGCGCATGGCATCCGGCCAGCCGGGGTCGCGGACCGCGTCGAAGAGAGCCGTCGTCAGTGTGTGCGCCTCGAGGTGCTCGGGCGCCAGGACCGGCCCGTCGGCGCACGCCGCCGCAAGAGCCCGGAGCGCACGGGCACGCGACCTGCCGACGGCGGCGATGGCACGTGACCACGATCCCTCGGCGTCGTACTCCTGCGGCGCGCACAGGAAGTCGGCTGCGGTCGCCAACGCCACCTGAGACGCATGGGCCTGGAGCATCGGATTGCAGAGCACACCGTCCAGCTCGTCCGTGAGGTCCGGCTCGCGGCCGCGGTACGGGCCGAGATGGAGGGACCGCACCATCGTGCCGTCGTTGACGGGGTAGTTGTCCCAGAGGAGGGGCCGCCGTCCGGCGAGTGCCGTCGCCCACGCCCGCGCGTCGGCGGCCCGGATCACCGGCGAGCACACCGTCGGCCCCGTCCACATCACGTCGACGTCGGTCGGGAGCCCGGCCGCGAGAGCCCCCAGGTACGACGTCGGCCGCGTGCCGACGTACTCGGTCGGCACGAGTGTCAGATGCACGTCGGCCCGCCGGCCGCGCAACGCACCCAGCAGCCAGCTGCTCAGATCGGCCTGTTCGACTGCGAGGCCGGGACGGTTCGGGATGTCGTCCAGCGCGAGCACGACCCATTCGACGCCGGCGTCGAGCAGCGGCGCCAGCTTCTCGACCAAGGTGTCGCGGTCGCGCGCGTCTCGATAGTCGATGTCGAGACCGGGTGACAGCCCGAAGCCGAACCGGGTGCCGTGTGCGACCGAGTGCTCCGCGATCGTGCGAAAGTCCTCGATCTCCGAGGTGTCGTACGCGTCACGCCAACGCTCGCGATGCTTGGGGTCGTCCTTCGGCGCGTAGGCGTACGCGTTCATCCCCCGCTCGGCGAGGAACTCGATCACAGTCAGTCGCTCCGTGAGTGACCACGGCGGGCCGTAGAAACCTTCGATGACTCCCCGCAACGGGACCGGCCGAGGCACTTCGGTAGGCTACCGACGACTTTCGGGGGGATTGCCGATGAGCCCGATGCCGGACCTGCTTCGGATGCACGCGGATGCCTCCGGTGACCGCGCCGCCGTCATCGTCGACGAGGCAGGCGGCGGGCGTCCCGCCGCCGTCACGTTCGAGGAGCTGAACCGCACCGTCAACCGACTCGCGCACGCGCTGCGGAGCCTCGGGATGCAGCCGGGGGAGCGCCTCGTATGGTGCGGCCCGAACTCCCTCGAAGTCGTCGTGACGATCCACGCGGCGCGCAAGGCCGGACAGATCGCGGTGCCGCTCTCGTACCGCTTCAACGCCGACGAGATGCAGTACGTGATCGACAACTCCGACGCCACGCTCGTCGTCGTCGACGCCGAGCAGGCGCCACTCGTCGCCGAGATCCGCGACCGCCTCCCGAAGGTGCGCGCCGTGATCACCTTCGGAGGCGACACGCCGGCCGGGTTCGAGTCGTGGGACGATCTGCTCGCGTCGCAGTCGGACAGCGATCCCGTCGTGGACGACGCCGTCGTCGACAGCGTCGGCGCCCAGATGCTGTACACGTCGGGGACGACCGGCAAGCCCAAGGGAGCGGTGCGGACCACGAGCGACCCGGTCATCGTCGGTGCGCTGCTCGGCGAGCTCGGGCTCGTCCCGGGCGGTGAGGTCCACATCACGACCGGGCCGCTCTACCACTCGGGCCCGCTGGCGTTCGCGGTGATCAGTCACACGCTGGGCTGCCCGATCGTCATCCTGCGCAAGTTCGACCCCGTCGCGTGGCTCCGCCTCGTGAAGGAGCACCGCGTCACCAACACCTTCTCCGCGCCCACGCAGCTGAAGCGGCTGGTCAGTCTTCCGCCGGGCGAGCTCGAGCGAGCGGACCTCTCGTCGATGCGCTGCCTGATCGCGAACGCGGCCCCGGTGCCGTACGCGCTCAAGCAGGAGGTGGTCGCCAAGCTCGGCGACGGCTTCCTCTACGAGGTGTACGGCTCGACCGAGCTCGGCATCGTGACGGTGCTCAAGCCGGCGGACCAGCTCCGCAAGCCGGGGTCGTGCGGCAAGCTCTACGGCGGGATCGAGGTGAAGCTGGTCCGCGAGGACGGCACCGAAGCCGACGTGAACGAGCCGGGCGAGTTGTTCATCCGGACCGGGCTGGCAATGGACGGCTACCACCGCACCGACGAGCAGCTGACACAGCTCACCGACGGCGGATGGAAGTCGGTCGGCGACGTCGCGTACCGCGACGAGGAGGGGTTCCTCTTCATCAACGACCGGAAGAAGGACATGATCATCTCGGGCGGCGTCAACATCTATCCCGCCGAGATCGAGGCCGTGCTCCACGAGCATCCGCAGGTGCTGGATGTCGCCGTGTTCGGCATCCCCGACGACGAGTGGGGCGAGAGCGTGTACGCCGTCGTCCAGCCGAAGGTGGGGGAGACAATCGACCTCGAGGAGCTTCGCGCGTTCGTCGAGCAGCGCCTCGCCGGGTACAAGCGGCCGCGCCGATACGAGCTCCGCGACGAGCTGCCGCGCACCGACGCCGGCAAGCTCCTCAAGCGCGTGCTGCGCGACGAGTTCTGGCGGGACCGCGCCACCGCGGTGTGACCCGGACCGGCGCCCGCACCCTCTCCGAGCCCGAATCGAAACGCCTTCTCGCGGGCGCGGGCGTACCGGTGCTCGACGAGCGCGTCGTCGAGACCCCTGACGACGCGGCTGACGCGGCGCGCGACCTCGCCCCGGACGGCACGGTCGTCGTGAAGCTCTACGGCGACGGCGTCACGCACAAGACCGAGCGTGGTCTCGTACGGCTCGGGCTGCACGGCGACGAGGACGTGCGAGCGGCGTCGCAGGCGCTCCTCGATGCTGCGACACCGGACGACGGGACCGTCGGCATCCTCGTCGCCCCGATGCTGCGGGGAAGTCGCGAGCTCATCGCCGGCGTCCTGCGGGATCAACAGTTCGGGCCGTGCGTGATGGTCGGCATCGGCGGTGTGCTCACCGAGGCTCTCGCCGACGTCGCGTTCCGGCTCGTTCCCGTCGAACGCGTCGATGCCGAGGAGATGCTCGACGAACTCGAAGCGCAGGCATTGTTCGGCCCGGTGCGGGGCGAACCGCCGGTCGACCGCAGCGCAGTGGGCGACGTCATGCTCGCGCTGTCCCGGCTCGCAGAGGCGGAGCCAGACATCGTGTCGGTCGACGTGAACCCGCTCATGGTCGTGGACGGGCTGCCCGTCGCGGTCGACGCCCTGGTCGAGGTCCGAACGTGACGCCCTCACCCGAGCAGTGGCGGGCCCTGTTCGAGCCGCGCGGGGTCGTAGTCGCCGGCGCGTCGAGCCACCCCGGCAAGTTCGGCTTCGTCGCGCTCCACAACATCCTCCGGCACGACTACCCGGGCGCGGTGTTCGCGACCAATCGCGAAGGCGGCGAGATCCTCGGGCGGCGCGCGCTCACGTCGATCGACGAGCTGCCCGACGGCGCGGCCGATCTCGTCTTCGTGTGCACGCCCGCGGCGGCGAACGCCGACCTGCTGAAGGCCTGCGCGGGCAAGGGTGTCCGCGCTGCGTTCGTGACGTCGGCGGGCTACGGCGAGGCGGGCGAAGAGGGGCGAGCCGCCGAGGGGGCGCTCGTCGAGCTGGCCGGCGACCTCGACATGTTGCTGGTCGGTCCCAACGGCCAGGGCGTCGTCTCGACACCGGCATCGCTCTGCGCCCAGATCGTCGCCCCGTACCCGCCATCCGGTGGAATCGCGATCGTGAGCCAGTCCGGCAACTTCGTGTCGTCGTTCCAGAACTACGCCGTGCAGACAGGTGTCGGCGTGAGCCGCGCCGTCTCGGCGGGGAACGCGGCCGCGGTCACGGTGCCGGACTTCCTCGAGTACTTCGCCGGCGACGACGCGACCACGGTTGCGCTCGCATACGTCGAAGGCGTCACCGACGGTCGAGCTTTCTACGACCGGATCCGTCGCGTCGCCCGCCGCAAGCCGCTCGTCCTGCTCAAGGGCGGCGTGACCACGGGAGGGCAACGCGCCGCGGCATCACATACCGGGGCGCTCGCCTCGGACGAGCGCATCTTCGACGGCATGTGCCACCAGGCCGGAGCGACGCGCCCGGCGACCGTCGAGGAGGCCTTCGAAGCGGCGGCCACGTTCGCGACCCAACCCCTCCCGCGGGGCCCGCGCGTCGCAGTGCTCACGACCGCCGGTGGCTGGGGAGTGGTCACAGCCGACGCCGTCACGCGCGCCGGCCTCGAGCTGCTCCGCCTTCCCGACGACCTGCGCGCCGCCATCGACACCAAGCTCCCGCCCCGATGGAGCCGCAACAACCCGGTTGACCTCGCCGGCGCCGAGACGCGTGACACGATTCCGGAGGTCATGGAGCTCATCGCCTCGCACGACGCCGTCGACGCCGTCGTGTACCTCGGGCTGGGGATCCAGTCGAACCAGGCGCGCCTGATGCGCACCGGTCCCTTCTACCCGGATCACGGGCTCGAGCGGATCGTCGCCTATCACGAGCGCCAGGACGAACGCTTCGCCCGCGCCGCCGCCGACATCTCCGACGCGACCGGGAAGCCCATCCTCACTGCGACCGAGCTGGCTGTGGCCGACCCCGACAACGCCGGACCGCGGGCGGTCCGGGCCACCGGGCGCGTCTGCTACTCGTCGTCGAACCGTGCCGTGACCGCGCTTGCTCACTTGTACCGGTACGCGCGCTTCCGCCTGCGCCGAGGCCTGTGATCCGCAACGACGCGCTGCGGCGGGTCACGGCTCTCGTGCTCGTCGTCGCCGCGTTCGGCTGCGCGTATCTCGCGTCCCGGGACGACGCCGCGCCGGCGGCGGCCGGTGAGACGCGCCGTCTCGCGACCCCGCTGTGGTCACCTCGACGGGTCCCGCAGCCGATCGTGGACGCCGTGGGCGCCCAGCGCCTGCAAACACAGGTCGACGCCGAGGCCGGCGCGGGGCAGACGTGCGTCGTCGTGAACGACGGTTCGGGGGACCTCGCTTCGCACAACCCCACCCTCGCGGTGACGCCTGCTTCGACCCAGAAGCTCCTCACCAGCCTGGCGGTCGTCTCGGCACTGGGCCCCGACTTCAAGTACGAGACGAAGGCTGTCGCCGCTTCCGAGCCGTCGAACGGAACCGTCGAGCGGCTCTGGCTGGTCGGCGCGGGTGATCCGCTGCTCAGCACGCCCGATTACGCGGGCATGGTGGAGTCGAACCCACGACGGAACACCGAGGAGCAGGCGACCGGACCGAGCCGATCCTTGACGTCGCTCGCGACGTTGGCGGACGCCATCGTCGCGGCCGGCGTCCGCAACATCCCGGGCGGCGTGCAGGGGGACGACTCGCGGTACGAGGCAGTGCGATATGTGCCCTCGTGGGATCCGACCTACCGCACCGATCCCGAAGTCGGTCCGATCGGCGCGCTCACCGTGAACCACGGCATCAGCGCCATCCAGCCCGAGCTCACGCCCGTCGACGACCCCGCGGTGTTCGCCGCGAGCCAGCTCGGCGATCTGCTCCGATCACGCGGCGTCTCGGTCGGGTCCCCGGGGCGCTCGACCGCTCCCGACAACGCCAAGCCGGTCGCGTCGGTGCAATCCGCGCCTCTGCACGAGTTGGCCGGCGCCGCGATGGAATCCAGCGACAACCTCGCAATGGAGATGTTCGCCCGCGAGGTCGGTCTCAAGGCCGCGAATCAGGGGACGACCGCCGCGGGCACGAAGGCGGTCGTCGATGAGGTGCACAAGCTCGGTGTACCCGTCGACGGCGTCGCGCTCGTCGACGGGTCGGGATTGGATTACGGCAACCGGGTGTCGTGTCAGGCGCTGATGAGCGTTCTTGCGTTGGGCTCCCGACGCGAGTTCAACGGTCTCTGGGATGGTCTGGCGGTTGCCGGCCAGACCGGCACGCTCGCCGACGAGCTACGTGGCTCTCCGCTCACGGGGAAGCTGCGGGCCAAGACCGGCTCGCTGCAAGGCGTGACCGGTCTGGCCGGATTCGTCGACACGGGGCGCCCCGTCGCGTTCTCGTACATCGCCAACGGCAACTTCAGCCGCGGGTCGGGCGTCGCGATGCGTGAGCGCATCGCCGAGCTCGTGAGCAGGTTCCCCGACGCCCCCGCCGCGGACCAGCTGGTCCCGATGCCGAACACCCCCGCCCCGGCCGCGAGTCCGTGATAATGAGGAGCTGTGACCGACCCGGCGTCGACCCCCGCGGAGAGCCGCAACCCGCCGCTGCCGCAGCTCGTCGCGGAGCTGTGGCAGCTGATCGTCGCCTACTTCAAGCAGGAGACGGTCGTCCCGCTGCAGCAGCTGGGTCGGTGGATCGCCTTCGGCATCCTCGGCGCGCTGCTGCTGGGCGTCGGTGTGCTGCTGCTCGCCGTCGCCGGCCTGCGGGCGCTCCAGGAGGAGACGGGGAGCGCGTTCACCGGAAACCTCTCGTGGATCCCGTACATGATCATGTTCGTGGCGCTCGTCGTCGGCGGCGCGATCACGTGGAAGGCGCGCGGCGCGCGGCGCCGGCGAAAGGCGGCTTCATGACGAGCAACGGCAACACGGAGACGCGCCCGGGAGCCGAGCGACCGATCACTCGCTCTGACCTCGAGGCCAAGTTCAGCCAACTGCGCGGCTCGACGACCGCGACCGAGACGCAACGCAACGTGGGGCTCACGGCCGTGATCGTCGCCGGCGTCGCCATCGTCCTCGGCGCGTACCTGCTGGGACGGCTCCGCGGGCGGAAGCGTCGCACCATCGTAGAGGTGCGCCGCACGTGATGGACATGCTCATCCGCATCGCGCGCATCGGCCTGCGCAGAGGTATCCGTTCCGGATCACGCCGTTGGCTCGTGACCGGGATCACAGCCGGACTGCTTGCCGTCGTCCGGCGCGTAGTCGCGGAGCCACCCGAGACCGTGTATCGAACCGAGCTCAAGCCCGGCGAGCGGCTCGAGATCCGAACGATTCCCCGAAACCCGTAGCCTTCTCGTCGAAGACCGCCCGGTACCCTGGGAGGTCGTGAAGGTGGTGCTGCGCAATCCGCGGCGCGAGGTGGAGATGCCAGGCCCGCTCACGGTCGCGGCGCTGCTTCAGCGGCTCGACGTCAACCCCGAGTCCGTGTTGGTCATCCAAGGCGACACGCTCGTGACTCGTGACGCCCGTCTTTCCGACACCGACGTCGTCGAGATCCGCCCCGTCACCTCGGGTGGCGCCGAGTGAAGTGCCGCGTCTGCCGGGCGCCGGCGGTGCTCGACATCCGGCGGCACAACGCGGCGTTCTGCCGCGACCATTTCCTGAAGCACTGCCGCGACCAAGTCGTGCGCGCGATCGAGGACCACGACATGATCGCCAGCGGCCAGCGTGTCCTGGTCGCCGTCTCGGGCGGGAAGGACTCGCTGGCACTCTGGGAGATCCTCGTCGACCTCGGCTACGACTCGGATGGGCTGTACCTGGGTCTCGGCATCGGCGACTACTCCGACGCGTCGGGGTACGCGGCGCGCGCCTTCGCCCAGGCCCGGGGCCTCGAGCTCCACGAAGTCGACCTCGCCACAGAGTTCGGCTACGACATCCCCGCCGCCGCGGACGCGACGCACCGTGCTCCATGCGGCGCGTGCGGCCTGTCGAAGCGCCACCTGTTCAACGCGGTCGCCGTCGAGCACGGGTACGACGTCGTCGCCACCGGTCACAATCTCGACGACGAGTCGGCGGTCCTCCTCGGCAACGTGCTGCGATGGGAGACCGGCTATCTCGGCCGCCAGCATCCGGTACTGCCGGCGAGCCCCGGTTTCGCGCGCAAGGTCAAGCCGCTGTACCGGCTCGGCGAGCGCGAGACGGCTGCGTACTGCGTGTTGCGGAACATCGACTACCAGGTCGAGGAGTGCCCGATGGCGGAGGGCAACCGGCATCTCGGCTACAAGGAGGTGCTCAACGCGCTCGAGGACCGCTCGCCGGGCGCGAAGGGTGCGTTCCTCTTCGGATTCGTGGACCGCGCCCACGAGTATTTCGCCGACGACGCCGGAGCCGAGCGCGAAGGCCTTCACGCGTGCACGGTCTGCGGATCGCCGACGACGAGCGACGTCTGCGCGTTCTGCCGGTTGCGAGAGCGTGTCGGCTCCCGCACCCCCGAACCGCGGTAGGCGCGTGCCCCGCCCGTTCGTCGCCGGCGACCGTGTGCTGCTCGTCGACGCCAAACGGCGTCGACACCTCGTCACGCTGGCCGAGGGAGGGTCCTTCCACTCGCACGCCGGGGTCGTCCCGCACGACGCGCTCATCGGGCGCGAGGAAGGCCTCACCGTTCGCACCTCGCTCGGCACGAAGCTCATCGCGGTGCGGCCGACACTGGCCGAGTACGTGCTCAAGATGCCGCGCGGCGCGCAGGTCATCTATCCGAAGGATCTCGGACCGATCCTCGTTCTCGCCGACCTGTTCCCGGGTGCCCGGGTGCTCGAGACGGGGATCGGTTCGGGCGCGCTCACGATGACGCTCCTTCGCGCGATCGGGCCGACAGGCCACGTGACCGGGTACGAGATCCGGGATGACTTCGCAGACCGGGCCCGCAGGAACGTCGAGGGCTTCCTCGGTCCTGATCTGCCTCTCGACATCGAAGTGCGCGACGCGTACGACGGGATCGAGGTCCACGACCTCGATCGCGTTCTGCTCGACCTCCCCGAGCCGTGGCGCGTCGTCAAGCACGCCGAGGCCGCGTTGCGCCCCGGCGGCATCCTCCTCGCGTATCTGCCGACGATCGGGCAGGTGGCGCGGCTGCGCGAGGAGCTGGCGTCGTCGGCGTTCGGCATGACCGAGACCCTCGAGGTTCTCCAGCGACACTGGCACATCGACGGTCAGTCCGTGCGACCCGACCATCGGATGGTCGCCCACACCGGGTTCCTCACCCACGCCCGGCTTCTCGTCCCCGACGAGTGAACGTCCTCGACCTCGTCGTCGTCGCGGCGATGATCGCCGCCGGCTATTTCGGCTACCGCCTCGGCTTCGTCACCCGTGTCGTCTCCTGGGCGGGCCTCGCCCTCGGGATCGTGCTCGCAGTCGCGTTCGTCGACGACGTCATGGGGTTGCTCAGCTCGCAGTCGTCACAGGTGAAGCTCTTCGTCGCGCTCCTGTTCTTCCTGGTGCTAGCAAGCGCCGGGCAGGCGGTGGGGTACGCGGCGGGGCTGGCACTGCGCCGGCGCCTTCCGTCGACGCAGAGGGTGCACCAGAGCGACCGCATCGGGGGCGCCGTCGTCGGGGTGCTCGGGGTTCTCGTCGCGGTCTGGCTGCTCACGCCCGCGCTGGCGAGCGCGCAAGGGTGGCCGGCGCGCGCGGCGCGCGACTCGCAGATCGTCCGGGCCGTCAACAGGTACGCGCCCGACCCGCCGCCGCAGGCCCAGAGGCTCGGGCGGGCAGTGGCCGAGGGCCCTTTCCCGGAGGTGTTCTCGCGTCTCAACGGGCCCGGCGGCGTCGGCGCGCCGCCGACCCGTGCGGTCGCGCCGGACGTCGCCGCGCGCGTTGCCTCGTCGGTGCTCAAGATCCAGGGCGAGGCCTGCGACCAGATCCAGGCGGGCAGCGGCTTCGTCGCCGGGGCGAACCTCGTCGTCACCAACGCGCACGTCGTGGCGGGCGAACCGCGCACCGAGGTCGAGACGAACGACGGTCGCCAGCTCTCCGCGACTGTTGTCGCGTTCGATCCGGAGCGCGATCTCGCGGTGTTGCGCGTCCGGAACCTGCGGCTGTTCCAGTTGCCGTTCGCCGACGGAGGGGACGGCACGACCGGCGCCGTGTTCGGTCACCCCGGCGGTGGGCCGTTGCGGATCGCGCCCGCCCGCATTGCCGAGACGGTCAACGCCACCGGGACGGACATCTACCGGACGGGTCGCACGAACCGGCGCGTGCATGTGCTCGCCGCCGACCTCGCCCCCGGGGACTCGGGGGGCCCGCTCGTCGACCAACAGGGCCGGATGGTCGGGGTCGCGTTCGCGGTCGACCCGGGAGAGGAATCGACGGCGTACGCGCTGACGCGAGGCGAGGTCGACAGCGTGCTCGGCCCGGTGGTCAACGGCGGTGGCCAGGCGCCGGCCGACACCGGTCCGTGCCTCGTCGGCTAGTGGATCGGGGCACCGACGCCCGATCTGAGTACCGACTACTCAGGACTCGTGGCCCGTGATCCGTTGAGATGCGGGCATGAAGAGGAAGACCAAGATCAGGCTCTGGATCGCGACGATCATCGTCGGGGTCCTGATGATCCCGGCGGGCGTGGGCTGGATCATCTCCACCGTCACACAGACGGGCCACTACGACTCGAACGCGGAGTTCACCGACCCGGAGACGCACGTCACGACGCACGGCGGGTACGTGAGCAACTCGCCGCTGCCATTCCTGGGCTTCGCGCTCAGCTTCGCCGGCGGGATCCTGATCACTGTCGGGTCGCTCGGGCTGACGTTCGGATGGTTGAGCGGCAGCGACGATGACGACGACACGTATACGTCGACCTCGGCGGCGTACGCCCAGTCCGTCCCGACCACACGGGTGGGGTGGGGATCCGAGGCGCCGCCCGGGGGGAGCTGAGCGCACGAACACCTCGGAACGCGATGAAGCCCGGGTGCAGCACCCGGGCTTCGTGTCGATCTGACGACTGTGTGTTCGGCGAGTCAGTCGACCTCGATGAAGATGCACTCGCCGGGGCACTCCTCGGCCGACTCGATGACCGCCTCTTCCATGCCGCCGGGCACGGCGGCGAGTCCTTCGGCCCCACCCGGGTCCTCGAAGACCTTGGAGCCTTCCTTCACGTAGGCGAGGCCGTCGTCGAGCAGCGTGAACACGTCGGGGGCGATCTCCTCGCAGAGGCCGTCGCCGGTGCAGAGGTCCTGGTCGATCCAGACCTTCATCGTGGCGTCCTCTCCTCGGTCGTGGGTCTTGGTGTGTCGGGGGTCACCGACCTGAGCTTTCACCGTCAAGGCTAAGACCCCAAACATATCTCGTCAATTTGTCAAGCCGCTGTAGGGTAAATTTTTGGCCTGCAATGTGCCCCGGGACGCAGAGAACCCGGGTGTAGGGTGCGCGTCGAGCGCCCGTCCGCAGTGGGAGGTGGTCACGTGGCCTCCGAGCACGAGCGACGCCTCGGAGAATACGAACGCCAGGTCGGCGAGCTCCAGCAGCAGGCGAAGGCGCTGGAGGAAGAAGTTGTCGTCCTGCGCCGCCGGCTCCAGGACGCCCCGAAGCGGGTGCGGACGCTGGAGGAGCGGCTGCTCGAGACGAAGGGTCAGTTGGCCCAGGCCGTCTCGCAGAACGAGAAGCTCTCGGCGACCCTGCGCGAGGCGCGCGAGCACATCGGCGCGCTGCGCGAGGAGGTCGAGAAGCTCACGATGCCGCCGTCGGCGTACGGCACGTTCCTGGAGGTGAACGACGACGGCACCGTGGACGTGTTCACTGCCGGTCGCAAGATGCGCGTCGCCATGCACCCCGAGCTCGACGTGGAAGAGCTCCAGCGCGGGCAGGAGGTCGTTCTCAACGAGTCGCTCAACGTCGTGCTCGCGCGCGGTCACGACGTCGCCGGTGAAGTCGTCACCCTGAAGGAGTTGCTCGACAACGGCCGTCGCGCGCTCGTGGTCGGTCGCGCCGACGAGGAGCGGGTGTGCGAGCTCGCCAGCGGCCTGCTGGGGGAGCGGTTGCGCTCGGGCGACCACCTGTTGATGGAGACGCGTTCGGGGGTCCTGGTCGAGCGCCTCCCGCGCCCAGAGGTCGAGGAGCTGATCCTCGAAGAGGTGCCCGACATCACCTACGCGGACGTCGGTGGTCTCGACGACCAGATCGACCAGATCCAGGACGCGGTCGAGCTGCCGTACCTCTATGCCGAGCTGTTCCACGAGCACCAGCTGCAGCCGCCGAAGGGGATCCTGCTCTACGGCCCGCCGGGATGCGGCAAGACGCTCATCGCCAAGGCCGTCGCGAACTCACTCGCGAAGCGGGTGTCCGAGAAGACTGGCGACAGCGCGACGCGCTCGTACTTCCTGAACATCAAGGGCCCCGAGCTGCTCAACAAGTACGTCGGGGAGACCGAGCGCCAGATCCGCCTGATCTTCCAGCGCGCACGCGAGAAGTCCGAGGAAGGCGTGCCCGTCATCGTGTTCTTCGACGAGATGGACTCGCTGTTCCGGACCCGCGGGTCGGGCATCTCGTCCGACATCGAGAGCACGATCGTTCCGCAGCTGCTCGCCGAGATCGACGGGGTCGAGAGCCTCAAGAACGTCATCGTGATCGGCGCGTCGAACCGCGAGGACCTCATCGACCCCGCGATCCTGCGGCCGGGCCGGCTCGACGTGAAGATCAAGATCGAGCGGCCCGACGAGGAGGCGGCTCGCCAGATCTTCGGCCGGTACCTCAGCGACGAGCTGCCGATCGCGGGAGACGAGACGGCGAAGGCCGGCGGGAGGCGTGGGGCGATCGACGCGATGATCGGCGCCGCCGTGAGCCGCATGTACTCCGCCGACGACGAGAACCGCTTCCTGGAGGTCACGTACCAGAACGGCGACAAGGAGGTCCTGTTCTTCAAGGACTTCGCCTCCGGCGCCATGATCGAGAACGTCGTGCGACGCTCGAAGAAGATGAGCATCAAGCGCCAGATCAGCGGCGGCGAGAAGGGCATCTCGTCGTCGGATCTCGTGGATTCCATCCGGCAGGAGTACCGCGAGCACGAGGACCTGCCGAACACGACCAACCCCGACGACTGGGCGAAGATCTCCGGCAAGAAGGGCGAGCGCATCGTGTTCGTGCGCACGCTCCTCGCCGAAGACGAGGGCGCGAGCGGCGGCCGCCAGATCGAGCGCGTGACCACCGGGCAGTACCTCTGACCTGGGACGGCTTGCAGTCGTGCCCGGGGACAAGGGCTCGAAGGGCAGCCAGGTAGGCTGAATCCGTGGCAGTCCCCAAGGTCTGCGGTATCGAGACCGAGTACGGCGTCGCGCTGCGCGGAGCCGCGGACGCCAACCCCGTGCTCGCCTCGTCGATGCTCATCAACGCGTACGTCGAGCACCGCAAGGTCGGGTGGGACTTCGAGGACGAGTCGCCGGGTCGTGACGCCCGCGGGTTCGCCCGCGAGGGCGCCGCTCCACCCGAGATCGAGACCCACCTCGTGAACACGGTGCTCACGAATGGATCGCGGTACTACGTCGATCACGCGCATCCGGAGTACTCGACGCCCGAGTGCGCGGACGCGCTCGAGCTGGTGTGCGCCGACAAGGCGGGGGAACGGATCCTCGCCCGCTCGATGCAGGCCGCCCGCCGTCTCCTGGGCTCGGGTCAGGAGATCGTCGTCTACAAGAACAACACCGACGGCAAGGGCAACTCGTACGGCACGCACGAGAACTACCTGGTCGACCGGAGTGTCCCGTTCGCCACGCTCGTGCGCCACCTGCTGCCCTGGTTCGTGACCCGCCAGGTGTTCACGGGCGCCGGCAAGGTGGGTGGCGAGAACGGCACCGGCCACAGTGGTTACCAGCTCAGCCAGCGCGCCGATTTCTTCGAGGAGGAAGTTGGCCTCGAGACGACGTTGAAGCGCCCGATCGTCAACACGCGTGACGAGCCGCACGCCGATCCGCAGAAGTACCGACGGCTGCACGTGATCGTCGGCGACGCCAACCTGTGCGAGGTGGCGACGCTGCTGAAGGTCGGCGCGACCGCGCTCGTGCTCGCCATGGTCGAGGACGACTTCATCGACAAGGACTACTCGATCGTGTCGCCGGTGCCGTCGATGCGGACGGTGTCGCACGATCCGACCTGCCGGGCCACCGTCGAGCTCGTCGACGGGGGCACCATCAGCGCCGTCGACCTCCAGTGGGAGTTCCTGCGACTGGCGCAGAAGTACGCCGACGACGTCGGCCTCGAGGCGACCGGCGGCGAGGAGGTCGGTCAGCAGGTGCTCGAGCGGTGGGAAGCCGCACTCACCGGGCTCGAACGAGACCCGATGACGCTCGACGGGCAGCTGGACTGGGTCACCAAGCTCAAGCTCCTCGACGCCTACCGCCGAGCGCGATTCCATCGAGTGGGACGACCCCAAGATGGCGCTGCTCGACCTCCAGTACCACGACGTGCGACCCGAAAAGTCGCTGTTCGAGCGCCTGGTGCGGGCGGGTAAGGTCGAACGGTTGGTCGAGGAGCCCGATGTGACCACTGCAATGACCGAGCCACCGCCGAGCACCCGTGCCTACTTCCGGGGTCAGTGCCTCGAGAAGTGGGCGGACGCGGTCGTCGCGGCCAACTGGGACAGCCTCATCCTCGACGTGGGGAGCGACCCGCTCCGGCGTATCCCGATGATGGAGCCGCTGCGCGGGACGCGCGCCCATGTCGAATCGTTGTTCGAGGAGTGCACGACCCCCGCCGAGCTCGTGGCTCGGCTGGCGTCGTAGGAGGGTCCGCCCCCATGCCCGAACGAGAACGCAAGCAACGCCCGGCGCCCAAGGAACGCGTCGACGAGGAAGTCGAAGACCTCGCGCCGTCGAAGCAGGGCGAAGAGCTGAAAGAAGAGCTCGACGACCTGCTCGACGAGATCGACAGCGTGCTCGAGGAGAACGCGGAGGACTTCGTAAAGTCGTACGTACAAAAAGGGGGTCAATGATTCGCACGTAGTCCGTGTGAATCATTGATGTCACACCCCGCTTCGTACGATCAGCGCATGAAGCGTTGTCCCGACTGCGGCAAGTACAAACGCCTCGATGAGTTCCCGCGAAACAGGCGGATGCGAGACGGGCGACACGCAACTATTGCAAGCCCTGCCGCAACGCTCGGGGACAGTGAAACACCAAGGATCGCTTCTACGGAGGTAACCGCCACTACCACCTCAAGCATCGTTACGGCATCGGCGCTGATGAGGTCGACGAAATGATCCAGAAGCAAGGCGGCGTCTGCCCGATCTGTTCAAGGCCCGATCCTGAGCACGTCGATCACGATCACCGGACTGGTCGCGTTCGCGGCATCCTGTGCTTCAACTGCAACGGGGGACTCGGGTCAATTCGGCGACGACACCGAACGGCTTGCTCGTGCCCAGCTCTACCTCGAATGGTACCGACATGACGCCCGGGGAGTGGACGCGGATCGTCGGATCTCGGCACGAGACCGGGCGGCCGCATTGCGGGGGAGTCGCGGCGTAGTTCGCCGGGTCGAGGCGCGTTCGCTGACAATTCGCCCGAGTAGGCTCGCACTTCGATGAACGAGCGCCCGCTTCCCCTGTTCGGGCCCGGATTCGATCCCGGACCGTCGTTCTCCGAGCTGCTCCGGCGAACCACGCCACCCGACGCGGCTCCGCCGACCGCGGTGGGCCAGCAGGCTCCACCCGAGATCGCGCACGGGACCACCGTCGTCGCCATCCGCTTCGCCGACGGCGTCGTGCTGGCCGGCGACCGGCGCGCCACCAGCGGCTTCGCGATCGCGAGCCGGCGCATCGAGAAGGTGTTCCCGGCCGACGACCACTCGGGCATCGCCTTCGCCGGCGCGGCCGGGCCCGGCAACGACATGGTCCGCCTCTTCCAGACCCAGCTCGAGCACTACGAGAAGATCGAGGGCGAGCCCCTGTCGCTCGAGGGCAAGGCCAACCAGCTCGCCCAGATGGTGCGGGCGAACCTGCCGGCGGCGCTGCAGGGCCTCGTCGTGGTGCCGCTCTTCGCCGGGTACGACGAACGGAGGGGTCGCGGCCGTGTGTTCAGCTTCGACGTCGCCGGCGGCAAGTACGAAGAGGCCGACTTCCAGGTCAACGGCTCCGGCGGCGTGCACGCCAAGAACTGGATCAAGGCCCAGTGGCGCGAGGGCTTGTCGGCGGACGAGGCGATCGATCTTTCGATCCGCTCGCTGTTCGCGGCCGCCGACGAGGACACCGCCACCGGGGGCCCGGACCTGGTGCGCCGGATCTTCCCGACCGTCGCCGTGATCGCCGCCGACGGGTTCCGCGCGCTCGGTGACGACGAGGTCGAGCCGCGTGCCACCGCGCTGCTCGGAGGTCCAGAGGAGGGCGCCGGCCAATGACGATGCCCTTCTACGTCTCGCCCGAGCAGGTCATGAAGGACCGCGCCGACTACGCGCGCAAGGGCATCGCTCGGGGGCGGAGCCTCATCGCGCTCGAAGCCGCTGACGGCATCGTCATCGTCGCCGAGAACCCGTCGCGGACTCTGTTCAAGATCAGCGAGATCTACGACCACATCGCCTTCGCCGGGGTCGGGAAGTACAACGAGTTCGAGATGCTCAAGATCGCCGGCGTGCGTCACGCGGACCTCAAGGGCTACGCCTACTCCCGGGAGGACGTCACGGCGCGGTCGCTCGCGAACGCGTACGCGCAGACGCTCGGTCAGGTGTTCACGCACGAGATGAAGCCGTACGAGGTCGAGATTCTCGTCGCCCAGGTGGGGGACACCCCGCAGGGCGACGAGCTCTTCCACATCCTCTACGACGGCACGGTGATGGACGAAGAGGGCCACACGGTGCTCGGCGGGCAGGCGGACACGATCGCGGACGCGCTCGAGACCCGCTACCAGGCGGGCCTGAGCGTCGACGAGGGCATTCGCCTCGGCGCCTCGCTGCTCGGCGAAACGGACGGTCAACCGCTGGCGCCCGATCAGCTCGAGGTCGGAGTCCTCCAGCGGGGCGCCGCCGGGCGTGCCTTCCGACGTGTGAAGGGCGACGAGCTCGACCGCGTGTTGGCCGGCTGATCGACGGTCACGTCAGCCGAGGCGCGCGTACAGCACGATCGGAGCGGCCGCGGCGGCGATCAGCGCGGCCACGGCCGCACCTCGCGCCCAGGCCCCGCGCCGTCCGTCGGTGCCGCTCCACTCACGCGGTGCCGCGAGGGCGGCGTCGACCTCGCCCGCGAGCACGACGAGTTGGGCGTCGTCCATCTGATCGGCGGGGACGTAGACGTCGACACGAGCGAGATCACCGACGGTGAGCGCATAGGGCCCGTCGACCGGGCCCCGCAACTCGGCGTCGATGCCCTCCGAGCGCAGCCGCGCATTGAGGACGTGCGCCGAGAACGAACCACTGACCCACGTGAGACGTTCCATCGGGACCACCCACGAATTCTACGACCGTCGCTACAGGGAGCGCGGGGGTGACCCGCGCTCCCGAGCATGGATTCGTCGTTCGCCTCTCGACTCAACCGACGACGGTGACGACCTGCGAGCAGGCCTGCTCCTTCTTCAGCGCCTGGAGCAGGTCCTGATTCGACGACAGCTTCGAGAACGGATCCCCGGTCGTCGCCTCCAGCGTCTGCAAGGCCACCGAGAACTGCGTGATGTCCGCCGTGAACGCAACGTTGCTGGGATCCGCGGCCGCGAGCTTCTGCTGCGCGGTGGTGACGCCGTCGACGGTGCTCTGGAAGTACTGATCGAAGAGCTTCGTGACCTTCTTCCCGCCATCGTCAGGTGAGATCTTCGCCGCCTTCGCCTTCGCGGAGTTCAACGAGGCGACGAGCTGGTCGGTCGACTGCAGGATCTGCGCCTGCGTCGCGGCGTTGTCGCCTCCGGAGCTCGGCTGGATCTGGTCGATCGTGTCCGACACGGCCTGGATCGCGCCGCACAGGGTCTTGGCGTACTTCTTGTCCGAAACTGTCTTCGCCCCCGCCACCCCCGACATGCCGAGCACGAGCCCGGCCGCGAGGAGTCCGATGCCGGCGACATGAATCGCTCTCTTCACGAGCTCCCCTTCCCAACGGTTGGCAGCATCGTGATGGAACCGCCTCACCGAGGCCTGAGTAGCGCCTACTCATTTCCTCGCGTACGCCGGAGATCCGGTCCTGGAGCCGGCCTTGCGGCCAGTACGCTCCGCGTGTGGAACGGCGCATCTTCGGCCTCGAGAACGAGTACGGGGTGACGTGCACGCTGCGCGGGCAGCGGCGCCTGAGCCCGGACGAGGTCGCGCGCTATCTGTTCCGTCGGGTCGTGTCGTGGGGCCGCTCGAGCAACGTCTTCCTCGAGAACGGCGCCCGGCTCTACCTCGATGTCGGCAGCCACCCCGAGTACGCCACCCCCGAGTGCGACTCGATCGACGACCTCGTCGTCCACGACAAGGCGGGCGAGCGCATCCTCGAAGGCCTGGTCCGCAGCGCCGAGCAGCGACTGCGGGAGGAGGGCATCCGGGGCGAGGTGTTCCTCTTCAAGAACAACACCGACTCGGCCGGCAACTCCTACGGCTGTCACGAGAATTACCTGGTCGAACGGGACGGCGACTTCGCCAAGTTCACCGACGTCCTGATCCCGTTCCTCGTGACGCGCCAGATCTACGCCGGCGCCGGCAAGGTTCTCCAGACCGCCCGCGGCGCGATGTACTGCGTGAGCCAGCGGGCCGAGCACATCTGGGAGGGCGTCTCGAGCGCCACGACGCGGTCACGACCGATCATCAACACCCGTGACGAGCCTCACGCCGACGCCGAGCGCTTTCGACGCCTGCACGTCATCGTCGGCGACTCCAACATGAGCGAGTACACGACGTTCCTCAAGATCGGCGCCACGTCGGTCGTGTTGCGCATGCTCGAGGAGGACGCCAGCCCATGGCGCGACCTCACACTCGAGAACCCGATTCGTGCGATCCGTGAGATCAGCCACGACCTCACGTGCCGTCGCCGTGTGCGCCTCGCGAACGGGCGCGAGCTCTCCGCGATCGAGATCCAGACCGAGTACCTGAACCGTGCACTGCGCTTCGCCAAGCGGCGTGGCCTCGCTCCGCTGGAGGAGCAAGCGCTGCGCATGTGGGAGCACACGATGATCCGCCTCGAGGAGGACCCGCTGTCGCTCGACACCGAGGTCGACTGGGTCATCAAGTACCACCTGATCGAGGCATACCGGAAGCGCCACGACCTGCCCCTGACGCACCCACGCGTCGCGCTGCTGGATCTCTCGTACCACGACGTCACTCGGGCGCGGTCGCTGTACTACCTGCTCGAGCGACGCGGAAAGCTGCAACGGACCGTCCGCGACAGCGAGATCGACACGGCCGTCACCACGCCGCCCCAGACGACGCGCGCCCGTCTGCGTGGCGCGTTCATCAAGCGAGCCAAGGAGCGCAAGCGCGACTACACGGTCGACTGGGTGCACCTGAAGCTCAACGACCAGGCGCAGCGCACCGTGTTGTGCAAGGACCCGTTCAAGGCCCGCGACGACAGGGTCGAGCGGCTGATCTCGAGCTTGTAGCGCCCTCGTTCCGCCCGAGGCTTCTAACCTCACGGCATGCCGTCGTTCCGTTCGGGCAAGGTGACGACGCTGCTCATGGAGCGGCCCGGGCTGCAGCGCGTCGAGGTCGACCTGGGTGAGGGAAACGAGCGCGCCTACGTACTCACGCAGCTCACCGGCACGGTCGCCGTGGGGGACCGGGTCGTCGTGAACACGACCGCAGTCGAACTGGGGTTGGGGACGGGCGGGTGGCACGTCGTGCACTGGAACCTCGAGCGCGAGCGGTGGGCGGAGCGAGGCCCCGGGCACATCATCAAGGGCCGGTACACGAGCCTGCAGGCCGACGTGGGCAGCGCCGAGGAGCACCTCGAGGAGCTGGCCGAGGTGGAGTCGATCGAGGGCATGCCGGTCGTGGCGGCGGCGCTGCACAGCCAGTTGCCGGCGGCGGCGGTGGCGTTCAAGGAGCGCGCGCCCGGCGCCCGGCTCGCGTACGTGATGACCGACGGTGCCGGGCTCCCGCTCGCCCTGTCGGATCTGGCGTTCGCGCTCCGTCACCGGGGGCTCATCGACGCCACGATCACCTGCGGCCACGCCTTCGGGGGCGACTACGAAGCCGTCTCGATCTTCTCGGCGCTGGCGGTCGCCCGGCACGTCGCCGACGCCGACGCCGCGGTCGTGGCCATGGGACCCGGCATCGTCGGCACCAACACCCGGCTCGGGTTCTCCGGGATGGAGGTCGGGGAGATCCTCGACGCCGCCGCCGCCCTCGGTGGCCAGCCGATCGCCTGCCTTCGGGTGTCGTTCGCGGACCCGAGGGCACGGCACGCCGGCTTGTCACACCACACGCAAACCGCGTTGCGGCTGGCCTGCAGAGAGCGCGTGGCGGTCGCGGTACCCCGCCTCGGCGGCGACGAGGAGGACCCGCCTGCAGGCGGACCTCGCCGAAGCCGGCATCGCAGCCCGCCACGACCTCGTCGACGTGACGTCGCCCGACGTCCTCGGACTGCTCGCCGAGCACGGCCTCGACGTCGTGTCGATGGGACGGCCGGCGGCCGCGGACCCGGCGCTGTTCCTCGCCGCCGGCGCGGCCGGCGCGCTGGCGGCCGACCGCGCAACCTAGTGGCGGACCGGCTCGAGCGACTCACGAACCTGGTGGCGACGCTGCTCGACACGCGCCGGCCGCTCACCCTCGAGGAGATCGTCGACCTCGTCCCCGGGTATCCCCGACGACAAGCTCTCGCACCGCCGCCAGTTCGAGCGCGACAAGGACACGCTGCGGGGGATCGGCATCCCCGTGCGTCTCGAGTCGGTGGACGCTCTCGGCCCGGAGCAGGGATATCGCATCCTGCCCGACGAGTACTACCTGCCGTCGCTCGACCTCACGCCCGAGGAGCAGGCCGCGCTGCACGTCGCGGTCACGGCCGTCCGTCTCGAGGGCGGTCCGGCGCCGACCGAGGCGCTGTGGAAGCTCGGTGGGCGCGAGGGCGAAGCCGCGCACGCCCTCGCCGCGCTGCCGACGGTCCCCGCGCTGCCGGCGTTGTTCGACGCGTACCGAACGAGCTCGACGGTGACGTTCAGCTACCGCGGCGAGGCACGTCACTTCGATCCGTGGGGGATCCTCTTCCGTCGGGGCCACTGGTACGTCGTGGGACACGACCACGATCGGGGCGAGCGGCGATCGTTTCGTGTCGACCGCATCGGGGGCGAGGTCGACGCCGGCCCGGCCGGCGCGTTCGAGGCTCCCGCCAACCTCGAACCCGGAGCTCTCATCCAAGACGATCCGTGGCGATACGGCGAGGAGGACGTCGTCGCAGCGCGAGTCCTGATCGACGCTTCGCAGGCCGGTGCCGTCGTCGACCAGGTCGGCGGTACCACCGTCGTCGAGCGCCGCGACGACGGCAGCGTCGTCCTCGAGCTCCCGGTCACGAACACCGCCGCCTTCCGTTCCTTCGTGCTCGGCTTGCTCGACGCGGCCGAGGTCCTCGCTCCGCCCGCCTTGCGCGCCGACATGGTCGATTGGCTCGAGGGCATCGCAGGCGGCGCGCCGTGAGCCCGCGCCCACTTGCCGGCTCGCGCCTGCGCCGCGTGCTCGCGCTCGTGCCCTGGATCGCCGAGCACCCCGGCGCCGCGATCGCGGACATCGCCGCCCGCTTCAGCGTTTCGGAGGCTGAGCTCGAGCGCGACCTCGAGCTCCTGCCGCTGTGCGGTCTCCCGCCGTACACGCCGGACCGGCTCATGGAGGTCGAGATCGTCGACGGGCAGGTATGGATCCGCTTCGCCGAGTACTTCGACCGCCCCCTGCGGCTCTCGGCCGAGGAGGGGCTCGCGCTGCTGGCCGCGGGGCGGGCATTGCTGGCCGTACCAGGCTCGGACGACCACGGCGCGTTGGCGACGGCGCTCGACAAGCTCGCGAGCGCGCTCGGCGCGACGGAGGGCCTGACCGTCGAGGTCGGCGATCCTCCGCACCTCGACGTGTTGCGCCGCGCCGCCGACGCGCACGAACGTGTCGAGATCGACTACTACTCGTTCGGGCGGGACGCGACGACGACGAGAAGGATCGACCCTCGGTCCGTGTTCCACGCTTTCGGGCACTGGTATTCGGCGGCGTACTGCCATCTGGCCCGAGACGAACGGCTGTTCCGCGTCGACCGCATCCGGGCGGTTCGACCGACCGGTGAGCACTTCGACCCGACCGCCGGCACCGAGCCCGACTTCGGCGAGAGCGTCTACCACCCGCGGGCGGACGACCCTCGCGTGACCCTGGAGCTGGATCCCGAGGCGACTTGGGTGGTCGAGAGCTACCCGTCGGAGGAGGCCGAGGGGCGCCCCGACGGCACGTGGCGAGTGGTCCTGGCGGTCAGCGAGCGTGCCTGGTTGGAACGCCTGCTGCTCGAGCTGGGGCCGGCGGCGCGTGTCGTGGCGCCGGCGCCGCTCCGGGCGGTCGGCGCCGAGGCGGCCGGCCGGCTTCTGACCCGCTACCGCCCCTGACACCTACGCGTGCGAGGATGTCCGCCAGTGGAGCAGGCTTCGTGACCGACCTCGACCCCGGCGGCGTCGACACCGCGCCTCCTTCCGAGTCCGAGACTCCCGAGGAGTCGGCGCGCGCCGGCACGGGTCAGCGTTCGAAGCGGAGCGAGAAGAGCCGTAAGACCCGGCGCACGATCATCGAGTGGGTGATCCTGATCGGCAGCGCCCTGCTCATCGCCATCCTCATCAAGACGTTTCTCTTCCAGGCGTTCTACATCCCATCCGAGTCGATGAAGCCGACGCTCAACGTCGGCGACCGCGTGCTCGTCAACAAGGTGAGCTATCACCTGCACGACGTGAATCGTGGTGACATCGTCGTCTTCGAGACCCCGCCCGCGGCAAAGGACGCGAACGGCGAGATCAAGGATCTCGTGAAACGCGTGATCGCGCTTCCGGGAGAGACGTTCTCCGCGCACGCCGGAAAAGTCTTCATCAACGGCCGCCCGTTGAAGGAGTCGTACCTGCAGAAGGGCGTGCGGACTTGTGCGCCCAACTCCGGCGCGGAGTGCGGGGACATCGATACGCCGTTCCGGGGGTGCGGAGCGCCTCGCGAAGGTCAGCCAGGCTGCGTGATCCCGCCGAACGACATCCTGGTCCTTGGTGACAACCGCCCGGCGTCGAAGGACTCGCGGTACTTCGGCCCGATCAAGGAGTCGTCCATCGTGGGCCGCGTCTTCGTGCGGATCTGGCCACTCAACGACCTCGGGTTCCTGTAGCTCTAGATCTCTGCGTCGGGCTGGTCCGACCATTCGGCCACCGTGGCGACCATGCGGTCGACGCGATCGCAGTACAGGGCGTCGACCTGCAGGCGGAGCATCGATCGCAGGTGACGAACCTCCTGCACGTCCCAGGCGAAGGCGTTCACGTCGAACCGATGGAACAGGGCGACGAGCCCGGCGGTCCACTCGGAATGGTGGAGGTTCATCGTGTCGATCCCGGACTCCGCCAGGTCGGCCGCGTGGCGTTCGAGCGGCGCCTCGATGTGCTGGCGACGACGCGAGTGCACGAGCTTCACGTCCGGCATCCGCCGGCGGAGATCCGCAAGGAAGCGCACGCTCGCATGGCAGAGCCATACGCGGCCCGGGGCGCCGCCGCCGGCGGCGCGAGCGATCTCCACGATGGGATCGGCCGCTGCCCGGTCCTTGACGTCGATCGACAGCTCGAACGCGGAGCCGAGCTCGGCGTAGAAGTCGGCCAGGCGGGGCACCCCCAGCTCGGCGAGCTCGCCGGTGGAGGACTTCGAGACGTTGCGCCGGCGCAGGCCCCGGCGGGCGACGCGGTCGTGGACGAGCACGACTTCACCGTCGCCCGACAACCACGCGTCCGTCTCCAGGCCGGCGGCGCCCAACTCGAGCGCGCGCCGGAACGCGGGCATCGTGTTCTCCGGGGCCTCGGTACGGGCGCCTCGGTGGGCGAACGTGATCGGTCGCACGGGTGTGCGCATCATCGCAGGCCTCGCGCCGGGCAGGGATCGGCCTGAGCGGATCGCAGCTGCCGAGACGGGTTCCGAGAGCCTCACGGCTAGCATCGACCATGGGGGATCGGCGCGAAAGGAGCTCGATTGCCGCAGATCGGCCCGCTCGAGATCCTCGTGGTCCTCGTCGTGGCGCTCGTGGTGTTCGGCCCGAGCAAGCTGCCGCAGCTCGGCCGCCAGGTAGGCCGCGGCTATCGCGAGTTCCGGAAGTTCCAGGAGGGCATCCGAGACGACATCGAGGGCGCTTTCCACGATCACGACGACGAGACCGACTCCGAGGGCGACGCCGGCGACACCCCCCGGCAGATCGAAGCCCGCAAGCCCGACAACTCCGCGCCTCCCGAGCCGCCGCCGGCTGACACCACCTCGTAACGGGCTCCGTGGCCACCTCCGAGAACGGCGGCCGCATGACGGTCGTCGAGCACCTGACCGAGCTTCGGCGTCGGATCGTCATCTCGATCATCGCCGTGTCGATCGGCGCGATCGTGTGCTTCATCTTCTCCGAGTCGATCATCAGCTTCTTCGTCAAGTACTACCGCGACGCGACGCATGGGCAGAAGAACGCACTCATCTTCCTCGGCCCACTCGACGCGTTCCTCACCCGCATCAAGATCGCCACCTACGGCGGCATCGTCCTCGCGCTGCCCGTGTGGCTGTTCGAGCTCTGGCGGTTCATCACGCCGGGTCTCAACCCCAAGGAGAAGCGTTACGCCATCCCGTTCATCTTCTCGTCGATTGCGCTGTTCGCGCTCGGCGGGTTCATCGCACTGTTGACGTTGCCGAAAGCGCTCGAGTTCCTCCTGGACATTGGCGGGGCCCAGCTGAGACCCGAGCTCACGGCGGACAAATACCTCGGGCTCGTCTCGCTCATGATCGTCGCGTTCGGGGTTGCATTCGAGTTCCCCGTGGTGCTGGTGTTCTTGTTGCTGGCGCGGGTGTTGACGACACAGCAGCTTCGTCGGTGGCGCCGGCCGACGATCTTGGTCATCGTGGTCTTCGCCGCCGTCATCACGCCGAGCCAGGATCCATACTCGCTCTTTGCCATGGCGATACCGATGTACATCTTCTACGAGATGTCGATCATCGTCGGAAGGTTGTTGAAGCGATGAGCCCACCTCGCCGGCGACGCGATGCGTACCGGCCGCCGCGTAGTCGGAGCGAAGTGCTCACCGCCGTTGCCGCGGTTGTGGGCGTCGTCGTCGTGACGGTCGCACTGATCTGGTTCCTCCGGCCCGGTGACGACTCGGGATCGGGACAGCCGAACATCAGCACCCCGGTTTCGGTACCCCAAGCGACGCTGCCCGCAGAGTCGACGCCGGTACCCCCGCCGGCCCCGAGCACACCGTGAGGTCGTGACCGAAGCCCGGCTCACGGACGACCACGCCGGACGGCGTGAGTCCTTCGAGGCGAGCAGACCGTTCCCGCTCGACCCCTACCAACGACGCGCCCTGGACGCCATCGACGCGGGCCAATCCGTCCTGGTCGCGGCGCCCACCGGCTCCGGCAAGACGGTGGTCGCCGAATACGCGATCACCACCGCTCTGCAAGAGGAAGGGAAGGCGTTCTACACGACGCCCCTGAAGGCGTTGTCGAACCAGAAGTTCGGCGACCTCGGCCGGGCACACGGTGCCGGACGCGTCGGCCTCCTCACCGGCGACAACTCGATCAACGGCAACGCGCCGGTCGTGGTGATGACCACCGAGGTCCTGCGCAACATGATCTACGCCCGCTCGTCGACGATGGACGACCTGCGATTCGTGATCCTCGACGAGGTCCACTACCTGCAGGACCCGTACCGGGGCGCGGTGTGGGAAGAGGTGATCATCCACCTGCCGCCCGAGGTCCGCGTCGTCTGTCTCTCGGCCACGGTCTCGAACGCCGAGGAGTTCGCGGCGTGGGTCGAGACGGTCCGGGGCGAGACGGCGGCGGTGATCGAGGAGCGGCGGCCCGTGCGGCTCGAGCATCTCTACATGGTGGGCGAGCGAGGGAGCGACCGGGTCCACCTACTGCCGACCTTCGTCGAGCGGGACGGCGACGTGCGCCCCAACCGCGACGCGGCGCGCCTGGACGCGGCGGGAGACGACAGGCGAGCCGGCGCCCGTGGACGGCACCGCAGCCGCCTCCGCACGCCCCGTCGCGTCGAGATCACGGAGATCCTGTCGGAGCGGGGCATGCTGCCGGCGATCACGTTCGTGTTCAGCCGCGCCGGCTGCGACCAGGCCGTCCAGCAGTGCGTCACCGGCGGGCTCCGCCTGACCACCTCCGAGGAGCGAAGCGAGATCCGTCGCATCGCCGAGGACCATACCGACGCCCTGTCCGACGAGGACCTCGAGGTGTTGCGGTACGGCGAGTGGATCACCGGGCTCGAGGCCGGGCTCGCCGCCCATCACGCCGGCATGGTCCCGCCGATGAAGGAAGCTGTGGAGGAGGCGTTCGCCGCCGGTCTCGTCAAGATGGTGTTCGCCACCGAGACGTTGTCGCTCGGGATCAACATGCCCGCCCGATCGGTCGTGATCGAGAAGCTGTCGAAGTTCACCGGCGAGCAGCACGAGTTCCTCACTCCGGGCGAGTACACACAGCTCACCGGGCGCGCCGGGCGGCGAGGGATCGATGACGTCGGGTACGCGGTCGTCTGCTGGAGCCCGTTCGTGCCGTTCGATCAGGTCGCGGCGCTCGCGTCGCGCCGGACGTACGCGCTGCGCTCGTCGTTCCGGCCGACGTACAACATGGCCGCCAACCTCGTGCAACGGTACCCGGCGGACGTCGCCCACCATCTGTTGAACCTGTCGTTCGCGCAGTTCCAGACCGACCGTGACGTCGTCGGGCTCGAACGGCAGCTGGAGCGCAGCCGCGAGCTGCTGGCTCGGCATCGCGACACGTCCCGACGCGGTCCCGGGGACGTCGACGACTACCGGCGCCTCGCCGGCGCGCTGGACGACGAACGCCGGAAGCGGGGCGGCGCCGGCCGGGCGGCCGCCGCCCTCGAGCGCCTCCGCCCCGGCGACGTGCTCGTCCGCGCCCGCCGCCACGGTCGGGTCGCCGTGCTCGGCCATGAGCGAAGCCGGCGTGGCACACCCCGGGTGCTGGCGCTCAGCGAAGGGCGTGAGCTGGTCCGGCTGAGCCCCGACGACTTCGACGAGCCGCCCACACCGGTCGGGCAGATCGACCTGCCGGTGCCGTACGCGCCGCGGAACAGCGGCTTCCGGCGTGAAGTCGCCGATCGCGTCCGTCGAATGCGGGCGCCAAGGCAGTGACCGTGCGGACGGGCGGCCGGAGCCGACCCGGGTGTCGGAGCTGGAGGCTCAACTCGCCGAGCACCCGGTCGCCGCCGACCGCGAGCGCGAGACGCGCGTGCAGGCGGCGGCGTCGGCGGAGCGCCTCGAACGCGACGTGGCCCGTCTCGAGCGGCGTGTGCGAGGTCGCAGCGAGAGCCTCGCCCGCCAGTTCGACCGTGTCCTGCGTGTGCTCGAAGCCTGGGGGTACGTCGACGACTGGTCGCTCACCGAGTGGGGCACGTTGCTCGCTCACCTCTACACGGAGACGGACCTCGCCGTGGCCGAGACGATGCGCGAGGGACTGCTCGACGGCCTCGATTCCGGCGAGCTCGCCGCGCTCGTGTCGTGTTTCACGTTCGAGCGACGGGGCCGGGACGGCGCGGGTCGGCTCCCGCCGGATCGACTGGCCGACGCGCGAGCTCGCGGCCCGATGGCGGGCGCTCGACCGCATCGCCCGAGATCTCAACCACAACGAGGACGACGCCGGCCTGCCGGAGACGCGCGCCCCGGACCCGGGGTTCGTGCCGTACGCCTACGACTGGGTCGCGGGGGAGGACCTCGCCGAGGTACTCGCCGACGAGGACGAGATGACCGGCGGCGACTTCGTGCGTCACGTCAAGCAATGCATCGACCTCCTCCGCCAGATCAGCGAAGTCGCGCCGGACCCTTCGACGGCCGAGACCGCGCGGGGCAGCCGACGGCTGCTTCCGGGGCGTGATCGCAGCGTCGAGCGCCGTGGGGCAATGAGTCCGCCCCTTCGCCACGGGGAACCGTGGGGACGCGCCGCGACCGGCCCGCCCGACGACGAGGTGACCGGGGACGACGCCGACCTCGCCGCGTTCGCGGCCCTTCATCCCGGCGCGCTCGTGCGGTTCCGGCCGTCGGCGGGCTCCGATCTCGCCCGCGCGGTGGGAATCGGGCCGGACACCGGCGGCACGACCGAGGTTGCGATCGACACGTTGACGCTCGAGCCACGACGACCCCGTCGGCGCGGTGAACGCTGGTCGTGCTCGGCCCGGCGCCGGACCGGCTCCGATGGCCGGCGCGGGCCGCGCGTTCTCAAGGTGCGACTGGACGGGCGACCCTGGTTCGACGGGCGAGCAACCACCGTGGTCGTGGCGAACGGGCAGTTCCTGCGGCGAGCCGACGTGGTCCCGCGGGGTCATCCGGGGGACGGTTGGGCCGAGGTGCAGGTGTACGCCCTGGCGCGCGGTGAGCGCCGGGGGATGCGCCGGCGCCTTCCGACCGGAACCCACGTCCCGCATCCCCGTGTCCTCGGCGGCCGGGCGCGGCGGGTCGAGATCGACGTTGGCCGGCGCCGCCTGCCCCTCGAGGTCGACGGACACCGGCGAGGCGGGACCCGGCGGCTCGTCGTGACGCTCGTCCCGGCGTCGATCCGGCTGCTCGTCTGAAGGATCGGCGGCTCCAGGCCGACGCGCTATCCGCCGACCCTTCGAGAGGCGCCGGTACGATCGGCCTCCCGTCCACCGACCCGGAACGCCGCATGCAGTACGTGCCCGAGCGCTTCACCGACCAGGAGCAGGCGGTGCTGCGCCCGTACTTCACGAATCTCGACGCGCCCGTCTTCGCGTTGGTGAACCTGCCCGAGGTCGTCAAGGGCGCGCTCTTCGCCCGGTACTCACGATCGTCCAAGAGCCTGCGCCGGCTCTTCCTCGACGAGTTCGTCGGCGACCTCGACCTGACCGGCGACCTCACGGTCGACGCCACCGTCGGTCTCCGGCGCGCCGAGGATCTCTACCGGCGGGTCTTCCTCGAGTACGGCGACGACTCGGTCGCCCAACTCGGAGGTGTGCACCTTGCCTGCGAGCAGGCGTCCAACCTGCTCACCAAGATCCTCGAGTGGGGACGGCTCATGGCCTACCTCGAGCAGTCCACCCGCTACATCCCGTACGACAGCCGCCTCGGGGGCCGGTACCGGTACTGGCGCGACCCGGAGATCGCTCGCTCGCCGCTCAGCGCCCGGTACGTGGCCGACATGGACACCCTGTTCGACACCTACGCGCGCGTCCTGCCCGACCTCATGGACTGGGCCCGTGCCCGCTACCCGAAGGAGCCGGGCGACTCCGACTTCGTCTACAAGCAGACGATCAAGGCCAAGGCGTGCGACGCCGCGCGGCATCCTGCCGGGCGCGACGCTGTCGAACGTCGGCATCTACGGCACGGGCCAGGCGTTCGAGGCGCTGCTGCTGCGCATGCGCGCGCACCCGTTGCCCGAGGCGCAGCAGTACGCGGCGATGATGCTCGACGAGCTGCGGAAGGTCATCCCGTCGTTCCTGACGCGGGTCGACCTCCCCGAGCGCGGCGGCGCGTGGACCGACTACCTCGCCGGCACACGGCAGGCGACGGCCGAGGTCGTCGAGCGCGTGCTCGCCGGCGAGGCACCCGAACCGCGGCCCGCGGTCGTGCTCACCGACTTCGACCCCGACGGCGAGGACAAGCTCCTGGCGGCCGTGTGCTACCCGCACACGAACCTGCCGGAGGATCAGATCCGAGCCCGGGTCCGGCGCCTCTCGACTCAAGAGCGGGTCGCGTTGCTCCGCGCCTACGTGGGCGAGCGGGCGAACCGGCGCCACAAGCCCGGGCGGGCCTTCGAGCGCACCGACTATCGCTTCGACGTCCTGTGCGACTACGGCGCGTTCCGGGACCTCCAGCGGCACCGGATGATGACGATCGAATGGCAGCCGCTGTCGCCCGCACACGGCTACGACGTCCCCGAGGCGATGATCGAGGCGGGCCTCGCCGAGCCGTTCGAAGCCGCCATGGACGTCTCGGCCGACCTCCACGACGCCCTGGCCCCGATGCTGCCGGAGCAGGCCCCGTACGCGGTGTCGCTCGCCTATCGGGTCCGGTTCGCGGTCCAGATGAACGCTCGTGAGGCGATGCACATGCTCGAGCTGCGGACTTCGCCCCAGGGGCATCCGGCGTACCGGCAGGTGTGCCAGGAGATGCACCGGCTGATCGCGGACGAAGCGGGCCACCGCGCGGTCGCGGCGGCGATGCGCTACGTGGATCACACGACGTACGAGCTGGAGCGTCTGACCGCCGAGCGCGCCGCCGAGCAGCGCCGCGCCGCCCCTCGGCCGTAGCCGCAGCGAAAAAAACTCGGAGCGCGCTGAGCAGCATCGACGCGCGACGGTGCTGGTCACGACGCCGTCGCGAAGGCGGGTGTCCCTTGACACGGCTGCGGATCTCGGGCGTACTACTCGTCACCCCCGCGCCGTGATGCCGGTCGTGGGTCTTCCGGTGGCGATGCCGCGGAGCTCGTTCGGAAGGGGCGGTGCGGGGTGTTGGGGGTCCGGGAGACCAAGTAGAGAACGCTGGAATAACCTCGCTGCCAGGGCAGTGCGGGCCAAACAGTGGCCCCAACGGTCTCCTGGGCCCCCCTCGTTCTGCACGCGTTCCGCTGCGCACCGGCCCGCGCGGGGAATGCGTGGGCATCCCGGCCCGTTGTGCAGCACCTCGGGGACGCGGCGTTATACTCCGCGGCCCCACGGCCCCGGGAACCCGCCGGAAAGCGAGGCGCAGCGGGGTCCGTCCCTTCGGGCAGGCGCCTCGCGGAGCAGAAACCCATGAGCGACGACGACTTCGACGAGGACGAGCCCGAGCTCGACGAGGAATCTCTCGACGAGGACGAGCTCGAAGAGGACGAGGACATCGCGGTCGACGGCGACGATGACGAGGACGTCGCGGTCGACGGTGACGAGGACGAGACGGACGCCGAGAGCGACGAGGGTGAGGTCGTCGTGGCCGAGCCGGCGAAGGCGGCGGCCGAGACGACCGACGAGGAAGAAGACGTCGTCGACCTCGACGAGGAGCTGCATCCCGACGACGTCGAGGAGCCGCTCGACGTCCTCCTCCAGGAGCGGACCGCCAGCGCGACGCTCGAGGACGAAGAGGAAGAGGCCGAGGAGGAGGAGCCCGACGTCGACGAACGCGGCGACGGGCCGGCGCGGATCGTTCCTCGGCGACCGGGTGAGTTCCTGTGCGCCTCATGTTTCCTCGTGCTGCCCCGGAGTCAGCTCGCAGACGCCAAGCGCATGCTCTGCCGCGACTGCGCGTGACTCGGATCGGAGCCGGCTGACACCGTCGCCGGGCGTGTGAATGGAAGCATGACCCGATGAGCCGGATCGGCAGGACCCTGCGCGATCGCGGGGTGCAACGGCGTCTGGGGGCGGCGGTCCTGTCCGGTGTCCTGCTGGCCCTGGCGTTCCCGGCGTTCGACCTCGGACCGCTGGCGCTCGTCGCGCTGGTGCCGCTCCTCTGGACGTGGCGCGACGCCACGCCCGCTCGCGCGGCCCTGTACGGCTTCATGTTCGGCGTCGTGTTCGCAGGGATCCTCATGTACTGGCTCTGGTACTTCGGGATCGTCGCGATCGTGCCGCTCGTCGCGGCATGGGCGGCCTACACGGCCCTCAGCGGGTACCTCGTCGGCTGTCTGAACCGCGCTCGACTGGGATCGCCCTGGCTCGTCGCGGCGGCATGGGTGGTGCCGGAGGCGCTGCGCGGGCGCTGGCCGTTCGGGGGGCTGCCCTGGGGCGATCTCGGCGTGGCGCTCCATGACTTCCCTCCCGCGCGCGCTCTCGCGAGTTGGGGCGGCGTCGCGCTCGTCTCGTTTCTGCTCGTGGTGGTGAACGCGTATCTCGTCGATCTCGCGATCGCGATCCACCGGCACGCCCGCCGCTCGATCGTCGTCGCGACCGCAGGCCTCGTCGCGGTCGCCGCCGTGGTCACCGTGGCCGATGTGGCGCGGTACCAGACGCACCCGACCGGGAGGCTGCGGGTGGCCTTGCTCCAGGGCAACGACCAGGACCGGTACCTCACGACCGAGGAGAAGCGCGGCGGGCTTCTCACCGAGCAGCACTTCGACCTGGCGGAGCGCCTGCGCGGCCCGTACGACCTGATCGTGTTCCCCGAGTCGTCGCTCGACGACTTCAGCCCCGAGAGCAATCCGAGCCTCCGGAACCGCCTGGTCGCGGTGGGGGAGGAGCACGGTGCGGACGTGCTCGCCAATGCCGCCGTCCCCGCGCCCGACGGGCGGGAGTTCAACCAGAACCTGCTGTACACGCCGGAAGGCCGCCTCGTCGGGACCTACTCCAAGGAGCACCTCGTCCCGTTCGGCGAGTACGTGCCGTTCCGGTCGCTGGTCGACTGGACCGGGATCGTGGACCGCATCCCGTACGACTACACCGCGGGGAAGACGCGGACGATCTTCCACGTCAACGGCCATCCGCTCGCCAGCGTGATCTGCTTCGAGTCGGCCTTCGGTCCGCTCGTCCGGGACTTCGTCGACCGCGGCGCGGAGGTCGTCGTCGTGAGCACCAACAACCGCTCCTACCGCCGATCAGGCAATGCCGCCCAGCATGTCGCCCAGACGCAGATGCGGGCGGCAGAGACGGGCCGGCCGTTCCTGCAGTCATCCATCTCGGGAATCAGCGCGGTCATCAACGCCGACGGCGACGTGCGCGACACGACGAAGCTGTTCCACCGGGCCATCGTCAGCGACACGGTCACGACGACCGGCGGCAAGACGCCGTACGTTCGGTTCGGAGAATGGGTCGTCCTCGCCAGCGCGCTGCTGCTGATCGGAGCCGCGATCGCGAGCCGCTTGCGTCGGCCCCGGGCAGCGACTCCTAGACTCGCTCGTGTAGAGCGCGAACCAGTCGGGAGCGGGAGGACGACGTGAGCGACGACGGCAAGACGACCGACCGGGCACTCGATCTGTTCGTGTACGCGCCCGTCGGCGTCGCGCTGTACCTGCGCGACACGGTGCCCACGTTCCTCAATCTCTTCGTCTCGCGGGGCAAGGCAGAGCTCGGGCAGCGCCGTCAGCAGGCGTCGGATCAGGTCGCCCAGGCGAAGGCGCTCGGCGAGGTCGCGGTGAACTTCGGCGGGCCGAAGGTTCGCGAGCACGTCGAGAAGGGCATCGCCATGGCCCGCAAGAGCGCCGAGGCCGTACTCGGTGGGGCAGGGGAGGGCGACATCCCCGACCTCGCCGAGGAGGCGGCGAGAGTGGAGCCGCAGGTGCCGACGGAACCGGTGACCACAGCGCCTCAGACCGCGGCCGCCGGCGAGGCAGCGGCAGGGGACACGCTCACGGCGACCGCAGCGCCATCGGCTGCGACGCTGGGGATCCCCGACTACGACGAGCTGTCGGCCTCACAGGTCGTCGAGCGCCTCGACGGCCTCCAGGCGAGCGAGCTCGACGCCGTGCGTGCCTACGAGGAGGCGCACCGCGCCCGCCGCACGATCCTGTACAAGATCGAACAGCTCACCAGCTGAGCGTTCGCGTGGAGGGCAGCCGACCCGCCACCGCCGAGGATCTCCCGCGCATCTCCGAGCTCGCCGAGCTCGCCCGGCGCGAGCTCGCGCCGATGAAGGGCGGTGCGATGTGGGCCGCGCGTGAGGCAATCGCGGAGCCGTTCGAGGACGCCTACGCCGCGCTCCTCGAACGTGACGACGCGCTCGTCGTCGTGGGCACCGTGGACTCGACCGCCGTCGGCTTCGGCGTCGTCACACTCGAGCGCCTCCGGACGGGTGACACTCTCGGTGTCATCACCGACCTGTTCGTCGAGCCCGGCGCGCGCGCAGTCGGGGTGGGGGAGGCGATGGCCGGCGCGCTCGTGGCCTTCTGCACGGCACGCGGTTGCAGCGGCATGGACGCTCTCGCTCTCCCGGGGCACCGGGCGACGAAGAACTTCTTCGAAGAATCGGGGTTCACGGCACGTGCGCTCGTCATGCACCGTGCGCTCGATCGCGGGCAGGGCGAGCGGGGTTGAGCGACGTGACTCGCGCGGCGCCGGGCACGGACCGGACGCTTCTGCGGCGCGCGTACGCCGACGGGAGCAAGTTCGCCCGGCGGCGGGAGCTGTACGCCCACCTGGAGCCACGCGTCGACTTCCTCGGTTGGACCCTCAGCCACGTCGAGCTTCCCCGCGACGGGCGACTGCTCGACGTGGGGTGCGGACCGGGCTACTACCTGAGCCGCCTCGCATCGGAGCCGATCACGCGGGTTGGCTGCGACTTGTCCGAAGGGATGGTGCGGCAGGCGAGAGGTGCGGCCGATGCCGTGTGGGCCGTCGCCGACGTCACGCAGCTCCCCGTCGCACCGGGTTCGTGCGACGTCGTCCTCGCGATGCACATGCTGTACCACGTCCCCGACATCCCGGAGGCGGTGGCGGAGCTGCGGCGCGTCACCCGCTCCGGCGGCGCGGTGCTCGTCTCGACGCTCGGGCGCGGTCACCTGGAACGGGTGCGGAGCATCGTCGCCGACGCCATCGGCGGCCCGCACCTCGAGCGCCCGAGCGGCCGGTTCCGCCTCGAGGACGCGGGCGCGGTGCTCGGGACGCACTTCGACACCGTGGACCGCGACGATCTCCGCGGGGAGGTGGTGGTGAGAGATCCGGACCCGGTCCTCGGCCACGTCGGCAGCGGCCGTGACTTCTACGAGCCGCTCCTGCCGTCGGGAACCACGTGGGACGGCGTCCTCGCCTACGTCGACGCGGCGGTCCGCGACGAGATCGCCCGCTCCGGCGCCTTCCGCACACCGACGCACACGGGCGTGCTCGTGTGCCGATGAGGCACGGGATCTTCCTCCCGCCGTTCGGAACGTTCGGTGACCCGGCTGTCCTGGTGGAGCTCGCCGTCGACGCCGAACGCGCCGGATGGGACGGCGTCTTCCTCTGGGACCACGTCATGCACCGCGTCGACGGCCCATACCTCGACGCCTGGATCGCGCTGTCCGCCATCGCGGCGCGCACTGCGCGAGTGCGCATCGGCCCGCTCGTCACCCCGTTGCCGCGCCGCCGCCCGTGGCTCGTGGCGCGCGAAGCAGTGAGCGTCGATCACCTGTCGCGGGGCCGTGTCGTTCTCGGCGTCGGCATCGGCACCGACCATTCGCGGGAGTTCAGCGCCTTCGGCGAGCCGGCCGACGACCGCACCCGCGCCGAGCTGCTGGACGAGGGACTCGACATCATCACGCAGCTATGGGCGGGGGAGTCCGTGCACCACTCCGGCCCACACCTGCACGTCGACGGCGTGCGGTTCCTCCCCCGCCCCGTGCAGCAGCCCCGCATCCCGATCTGGTGCGCCGCCCACTGGCCCAACCGCACCCCGCTGCGCCGTGCCGCCCGCTACGACGGTGTCGTTCCCATCGGCGACCTGCCCCCAGAGGCCGTCGAGGAGCTCCTGAGCGAGGTCCTGCGCCACCGGACCGTCGACGCCCCTTTCGACGTCGCCATCGCCTCCTGGACGGCGAACGAGTCTTCGCACGAATACGAGTCTGCGGGCGCCACCTGGTGGCTCGAGTCCTTCCAACCGGACACACCCCTGAAGACGGCTCAGACGGCCGTACAACGGGGACCGGGCCGGTGAGCCGCGGGACTCGAACAAACCCGACCCAGGATTATGGGCGCTCGTCCCTGGAGCCGCCGCAGGCGGCCTCTTCACGAGCGCCCATAATCCTGCTTATGTCAACTAGACCAGGATCGGCCCAACAGCAGGGATCCGGAGCCGACGGTCAGCCCCGCTCCTCCAGGGCCTCCCCACGCTTCGACCTCGGAGGACTCGGGGAACGCGAGGCACACGCCTCGTAGCTCGGTGAGGTGCGGGTCGTCGTCGCCGTACATGCGGGGATGCGCCACGGCCGGCGACCCTACGCTACGAGTCGCCCCTGACAGAGAGAGCGAGGGACGCATGGTGCAGCGAACAGCGGTCAATCCGTGGCAGTGGTCGTTGGCGTTCGGGTTCAACCAGGGCGAGGTCGTCGAAGGCGGGCAGCGGGTCCTGTTCTGCGCCGGGCAGACCTCCGTCGACGGTGAGGGGAACCCGATGTTCGCCGGGGACATGGCGGCGCAGGTCGCGCTGGCCGCAGACAATCTCGAAGCGGTGTTGCGCGGCGCGGGGATGAGCCTGGCGAACGTCGTGCGTCTGAACTTCTACACCACGGACGTCGACGCCTTCATCGCGAACGCTGGTGCTCTCGCCGAGCGGACGGGTGCCGCCGGGGTCGCGCCGCCGGGGACGCTGCTCGGAGTGGCGCGGCTGGCCTTCCCCGAGCTGATGATCGAGTTGGAAGCGACCGCGGTCGCGTAGCGGCTCAGCGCCTCACTCTTCCGCGTACTCGCTGACGGGCGGGCACTCGCACATCACGTTGCGATCGCCGTAGGCGTTGTCGATGCGGCTCACCGGCGGCCAGTACTTGTCGGCGCGCAACGCGTCGACGGGGAACGCCGCCGCATCGCGTGAGTAGGGCCGATCCCAGGCGTCGACGGCGACGTCTGCGGCGGGATGGGGCGCGTGGCGCAGCGGGCTGTCCTCGATACGCCACTCGCCTTCCTCGACACGCCGGATCTCGCTCACGGATCGCAGCCATCGCGTCGCAGAACCGGTCGAGCTCGGTGAGGTCCTCCGACTCGGTGGGCTCGATCATCAGCGTGCCCGCGACCGGGAACGACATCGTCGGCGCGTGGAAGCCGAAGTCCACGAGGCGCTTGGCGACGTCCTCGACGGTGACGCCGGTCGCCTGGGTCAACGGCCGCAGGTCCAGGACGCACTCGTGGGCGACGAGCCCGTCGGGTCCGGTGTACAGGACCGGGTAGTGCGGCGCGAGGCGGTGGGCGACGTAGTTGGCGTTGAGGATCGCCGTCTCGGTCGCCCGGCGCAGGCCGGGGCCGCCCATCATGGCGATGTACGCCCACGAGATCGGCAGGATGGCGGCCGACCCCCACGGCGCGGCCGAGATCACGCCCACGCCGCCCTCCGGGCCGGCCTCCGGGACCTGGCCGTGTCGGGGCAGGAAGGGGGCCAGGTGCTCGCGCACCCCGATCGGCCCGACGCCCGGGCCTCCCCCGCCGTGCGGGATGCAGAACGTCTTGTGCAGGTTGAGATGCGACACGTCGGCGCCGAACTCGCCTGGTTCGGCGATGCCGACCAGCGCGTTGAGGTTGGCGCCGTCGAGGTACACCTGGCCCCCGAACTCGTGCACGACGGCGCAGATGTCGACGATGCGGTCCTCGAACACGCCGTGCGTCGACGGGTACGTCACCATCAACGCCGAGAGCCGCTCGGCGTGATCGTGCGCCTTCGCCTTGAGGTCGTCGAAGTCGACGTTGCCGTCCTCGTCACACTCGACGACGACGACTCGAAGCCCAGCCATGGCGGCGCTCGCCGCGTTCGTGCCGTGCGCCGATGCGGGGATCAAGCACACGTCGCGCCCGCCTTGCCCGCAGCTCTGGTGGTACTTGCGGATCGCCAGCAACCCCGCGAACTCGCCCTGCGAGCCCGCGTTCGGCTGCAGTGACACGGCGTCATACCCCGTGATGTCACACAGCCAGGCCTCGAGCTCCGCGAACAGCTGGAGGTAGCCCTGGGCCTGGTCGAGCGGCGCGAAGGGATGGAGGCGCGCGATCTCAGGCCAGGTGACCGGCACCATCTCGCTGGTCGCGTTGAGCTTCATCGTGCACGACCCGAGCGGGATCATCGTCCGATCCAGGGCCAGATCACGGTCGGCGAGGCGCCGCAGGTACCGCAGCATCTCCGTCTCCGAGTGATAGCGGCGGAAGACAGGATGCGTGAGGAACGTGGAGGTGCGGGCCAACTCATCCGGGACGAACCGGGGCGTGCCGTGGCCCAGCTCGGCAACGGACGCGCGGACGCCGAACGCGGCCCAGACTCGCTCGACGACGTCGCGGGTCGTGGTCTCGTCGAGGGCGACGCCGATCGTGTCGGCGTCGATGACCCGGAGGTTGATGCGGTGCTCGCGGGCGCGGCGACGCGACCTGGGCCGCGTCGCCGGGCACGCGCACGGTGACGGTGTCGAAGAAGTGACGCGTCCGCGACGTCGACTCCCCCACTCTCGAGGCCCTCGGCGAGGATCGCGGTGAGTCGATGCACCCGAGTCGCGATGCGGCGCAGCCCGTCCGGGCCGTGATACGCCGCGTACAGGCCGGCCATGACGGCCAGGAGCACCTGGGCGGTGCAGATGTTGCTCGTCGCCTTCTCGCGCCGGATGTGCTGCTCGCGGGTCTGGAGCGCGAGCCGCAGCGCCGGGCGGCCGCTCCCGTCGACCGAGACGCCCACGAGACGCCCGGGCATCGACCGCTTGTGCGCGTCACGCGTCGCGAAGAACGCGGCGTGCGGACCGCCGAAGCCGAGTGGCACCCCGAAACGCTGCGACGAGCCGACGACGGCGTCGGCGCCCATCTCCCCCGGCGGCGTGAGCAGGACGAGCGCGAGCAGATCGCTGGCCACCGCGACGAGTGCGCCCCGGTCGTGCAGCTGCGCGATCGAGGGTCGGAGGTCGCGAACCGCTCCGCTGGTGCCGGGGTACTGCAGCAGCGCGCCGAACACGTTGTCGACGGAATCGACCAAGTTCGTTGCGGCGTCGGCGACGACGACACGGACTTCGATGGGCTCGGCGCGGGTGCGGACGACGTCGATCGTCTGAGGATGACAGTCGGCGTCGACGACGAACGTCGCGCCCGCATCCGGGTTCAGGCGCCGGAACATCGCCATCGCCTCGGCGGCGGCGGTCGCCTCGTCCAGCAGCGATGCGTTGGCGATCTCCATGCCGGTGAGGTCGGTGACCATCGTCTGGAAGTTGAGCAGTGCCTCGAGACGGCCCTGGGAGATCTCCGGCTGGTAGGGCGTGTAGGCCGTGTACCACGCCGGGTCTTCGAGGACGTTGCGCAGGATCACCGGCGGCGTGATCGTGTCCGAGTACCCCATGCCGATGAGCGAGGTGAACACCTCGTTGCGCTGCGCAAGCTCGCGCAGCCCGCGCGACCGCGCCGGCTTCGGTGTGGGCGGGTGGCACTCGCAGCTGCCTCGTGGGCACGGATGCTGTCGGGAACGGCCCGGTCGATCAGCTCCTCGAGCGACGCCATACCGAGCGTGGCGAGCATGCGGTCCTGCTCGTCGGCGTCCGGGCCGATGTGGCGGCCGACGAAGCGGTCCGACGCCTCCAGCTCGGCCAGGGGCTGCTCTGATGCCATCGGCTCCTCCGGTTGCTCGCTCGGGGTGTGCTCACGCCCGCCGGTCTGCGGTGGCCACGATGCCCGTGACCCTTCCCCGCTCTGTCCCGGGACCTGAGAGATTCACCCGACCGGCGCCGGCCGGGCTTTCCCCGTCGGTGAGACCCGGCCGCCGATGACGGACCGAGCCTGCTCTCCAGAGGCGCCTCGCCCGAACGGTCCGTTCGCCTGAGAGTTTCCGGGGAGGTTGCTCCTTCGGCTCCCCCGGCCCGCGAGGCGCGCGTCAGGGGTCTCTCCCGCTGGGTTCGACGGCGTTCTCGCGAGGCTAGCTGCCGCGCCGCACGAACGGTGGCCTCGTGACGGTGGCCGCAGCCGGACGGCCGCGGATGTCCACGGTCACGGCGGCGCCGTCGTCGACGTCGGGCCGGAGGAAAGCGAGGGCGATCCCGCGCTCGAGCACCGGCGAGAAGTTCCCGCTCGTCACCTCCCCCACCCGCTCCTCCCCGACCTGCACGGCGTAGCCGCTCCGGGGGATCTGGCGTCCGTCGAGCACGAGGCCGCCCAGGCGCCGCAGGACGCCGCGCTCGCGTTCGGCGAGGAGCGGTGCCCGGCCCCGGAAGTCGCCCTTGTCGAACCGGACGACCCACGCCAGCCCCGCTTGCAGCGGCGTGATGCCGGGGCCGAGCTCGTGGCCGTGGAGTGGCAGTCCCGCTTCGAGGCGGAGCGTGTCGCGGGCTCCCAGACCCGCGGGCCGGATCCCGGCGTCCAGCAGGAGACGCCAGCACGCGGGCGCGAGCGGCGCGGGCACGTGCAGCTCGACGCCGTCCTCGCCGGTGTACCCGGTGCCGGCGACCCAGCCCGGTTCGCCGTCGAAAACGGCGGCTTGGACGGCGAAACGCGGGACGTCGGCCCACCGCTGTGTGGAGGGCGCCGAGCTGCCCGCGGGCGTCCGGGCCCTGGACCGCGATCACGGCGCGTCCGGCCGTGACGTCCTCGACCGAGCACGCACCGTCGGCGTGCGCCCGGGACGCGTCCTCGAGCGCGGCGAGCAACGGCGTGGTGTTCGACGCGTTCGGCATCACGAGGAACTCGTCGTCACCGACCCACCACACGATGATGTCGTCGACGACGTGCGCGTCATCGGGGTCGAGGAGATGCGTGTACTGCGCCCGCCCGGGTTCGATACGCGTCAAGTCGTTCGTGAGCGACCACTGCAGCATGCTGAACGCACCCGCGCCCCGCGACGCGCACCGACCCGAGGTGCGACACGTCGAACGCGACGGCGTGGTCGCGGCACGCCCGGTGCTCCTCGAGAACGCTCGTGTACTGGATGGGCATCTCCCAGCCGCCGAACGGCGCCATGCGCGCATTCAGCGCGCGGTGCTCGGCGTCGAGCGGGCTGCGCCGCAACTCGCTGGGAGCTGTCACGGCCGGGCAGCCTAGGTCGCCGGTGTCGCGCTCAGGCCGACTCCGCCTCCGAGCCCGCGGCGCGAGGTCAGCACGTCCGCCTCCGGCGGGCACGTCGACGTCGAGGCGCAACGGGCCCCCTTCGCCGAGTTGCTCGCTCAGCTGCGACGGCGGCTCGAGCCCGTACTTCACCAGGAGGTGCAGGTAGTCGCGTTGGTAGAGCACCTTGATGCGGAGCTCGGGGTGCAGCTCCCGGAGCCGTCGCGCCTTGCGGTTCTTCTTCGTAACGAGCTTCTGGTTGAGCGTCGTGATCTCGATGTAGAGGTCGTACGCCGGCAGGTAGAAGTCCGGACGTGAACGCCTGCGCGGGCCGGCCGTCGCGGTCGTGCTCCAACGTGAACGTCCGCGGCTCGTACTCCCATTCGATGCCGTAGAAGTCGAGCAGCTTGGCGAACTGACGCTCCGAGTTGTGAGCGAAGCGGACGTGCTCGTGCGGGAGCGGCGCCTCGCTCATGTGCACTCGTCCGTCAGCCGCCCTCGGCGGCACTGGCGCTGCCTGCGGGGTGAGCCGACCGCGCCGGCGCGTCCTCGCCGCCGACGCCGGCGAGCTCGTGGATGCTCGCCTCGAGCTCGTCGACGACTTGACCGAGGGACACGATGTTCAGCACGCCCTGCCCCTGGCGCACGACGTCGACGAGGTCCTCACCCGTGCGGACGAGCACGGAGTTCGTCCCGTTGAGCACGAGGCTCGCCGACGCCCAGTCGTCGCCGAGGTCGCCGCGGACGTACTCGATCGCCTTCCGGGCCGCCTGGAGCTTCACACCCGAGTCGAGGAGGTTCTTGATGACCTTGAGCCGCACGAGGTCGCGGTAGGAGTACCGCCGCTGCGTGCCACTCCCCCGCGCATCGGCGAGGGACGGGCGCACGAGGTCGGTGCGGGCCCAGTAGTCGAGCTGCCGGTACGAGATGCCCACGATCTTGCAGACCTGCGGCCCTCGGAAGCCGATCTCGTCGCCACGCTCGCTGCCTGCCAGCGCCGCATCGAGCGACCCCTGCTCGAGGCGCGGAACGCCTCCGTTCGAGCTGCCGCGGCTGGCTGTGCCCTCGGTCGTGCGCTGACTCATGGGACGCTCCGTCTTCGGGCGCGGGCGACGGTGAGGCCCGCGAAAGTGACACGCCGGTAGTTACGCCCGTGTGACGCTACCCGTCGCCGGAGGGCAGGTCAATCTTCTCCGCCACTCCCCCGGAGGAGCCTGCCTACTGGGCGAAGTCCTCGGGCTGGACCTGGTCGAGGAACTCCCGGAACTGCTCGACCTGCTCCTCTTCCTCGTCGTTCTCGAAGAGCACACCGGCTTCCTCGAGGACCGCCTCGTCGGCGAAGATCGGGACGGCGTCCTCGTACCGGACCGCGAGGGCGATCGCGTCCGAGGGCCGCGAGGAGATGCGGTAGGCGTTCCCGTTCCCGCCCAGCTCGATCTCGGCGTAGAAGGTCCCGTCGTGGAGCTCGGTGATCACGACCTGCTGGAGCTGGATCGACATGTCGTCCAGGACCGTCTTGAAGAGGTCGTGGGTCATCGGCCGCGGCGTCTCCATGCCCTGGAGGGCGTAGACGATCGCGGTGGCCTCGGGCGGCCCGATGAAGATCGGCAGGTACCGCTGGCCCTCGTCCTCGCGCAGCAGCACGATCGGCTGGTTCGTGGGGACCTCGACTCGGACTCCCACCAGCGACAGACGGATCACGCGGTGCCTCCGTAGATCCGGGGAAACCTCAACTTACCACCGACCCTCACGAACAGCGCGACGCCGGATCCCGATCGATGGCACCGCCCCCGTAGAGGATGTCGACGTACGCCGCCGGCCTCTCGAGCACCACGCGCCGGTCGGCCTCGACGATGAACGGAACGTTTCGATACAGGTCGACGTGGTGGAGTCCGTACCCGAGCACGAATACGTCGTCGATCTCCTCCCCCACGTAGCGGACCGTGAGCGGCACGATGCGCCGTACGGGCCGGTCCAGCAGCGTGCACACGTCGAGTGACCGTGGCGCCCGCTCCCGGACGTGCGACAACAGGTACGCGAGCGTGAGGCCCGTGTCGACGAGATCCTCGACGAGGACGACGTCCCGGCCTTCGACGTCGACATCGAGGTCCTTGAGGATCCGCACGCGCCCCGAGTCCGGGGCGTACCGGGAGATCGCGAGGAAGTCGACGGTCACGTCGATGTCGGTGATCGCGCGGACGAGATCGGCCAGGAAGATCAGCGCCCCCTTCAAGACGCCCACGAGCACCACGCCGTCGGGGTGGTCTCGGGTGATCCGGGCCGCGATGCGCTCGACGTGCGCTGCGATCGCCTGCCGGTCGACGAGGACGGGCGGCGGCGGCTCTCTCCGGGCCTGCGCTGCGCCGGTCACTCGGCGAGCGAGTCGCGCACGGCGTGAACGAGCAACGCCGCACGCAGCGCGCGGCCGAGCCGGGACAAAGACGCAAGCTCCTGTTGCGCCTTGGCGCGTGCTTCGGGGTTCCGCTGGCGCAGGTATTGCAGCATCACCTGCTCGAACAAGGACGCCTCGCGCTCGGCGAAGTGCTTGTACATACGCAGGTGTCGGGCGCCGATCCCATGCGCGTAGAAGCCGGCCGCGGCCGTCGCGATCTCCCGGCCTTCGTCGTCGAAGAGCGCGTCGCCCCCGTCGTACCCGACCGGCTCGAGCAGCCCGAAGGACTCGAGCTCGTTCAACTGCCAGTCCTCGAGGCCCGCCGTGCGGGCGAGCTCGCGACGCGTCAGGCGCCCTTCGCCCTCTGCATGGGCAGCGTCGTCCGGTTTCTCCGGAGGAGCGTCGGTGCGTTCGACCGGGCGCACCTCCTCACTGTGCGCCGCGGTGTCGTCGTTCGTGGCCGTCCGTCTCGCCGTTGTCAGCGGTCGGAGCGAACTCGTCGTCGAGGGGCGCGGTCGGCACCGGGTCGCCGAGCGGAAGCTGCGGCGCGGAGTCCTGGGAACGCCGCGCCTGCCGACTCGGTGCGCGCCGTGCTCGGGGCTTCGCGCGTGCGATCGAGTGCACGGGCGCCGGTTGCTCCTCACCCAGGCGATCGAGCCGTTCCTTGATCACCTTGAGCGGGAGGAAGTTCTCCTTCTGCTGGTGCAGGATCCAGCGGAGCCGGGAGACGTCCGACTCGTAGAACTTCCGGTATCCCGACGGTGTCCGCTCGGGATCGATGAGGCCCTGGCTCTCGAGGAACCGGATCTTCGAGATCGTGACGTCCGGGAACTCCTCGCGGAGGATATTGAGGACCTCGCCGATCGACAGGTGCGACGAGTCGTGGCTCGCGCTCTGGCTCTGGGTCGGGTTCACGCTCACGCGTGCTCCTCGAAGCCACCCTGCATGAAGAGGAGCACGAACCGTCCGACCTGGATCTCGTCGAGGTGCCGGAGCGCCGCCGTCTCCACCCGCTCGTGGTTCACGTAGGTGCCGTTGAGCGAGCCGGCGTCACTCACCTCGTAGCCGTCCCGGTCGTGGCGGATCACGGCGTGGCGGCGCGAGACCGTGATGTCGTCGAGGAAGATGTCCGAATTCGGATGGCGGCCTACGGCCGTCGTGTCCCGCTCCAGCGAGAACCGGCTCCCGGCGTTCGGGCCTCGGCGGACGACCACCACCCCCATGCCGGCCGGGAGCTCGGCCAGCAGCTCCCCCAGCTCGTCATCGAGCTCGAGGCGCTCCTCGATGGCGAGGGTGACCGTGGTCTCGTCCTCGGGGATCTCCAGCGGCGCGCCGCATGACGAGCAGAAGTTGGCGCCCGCCTCGTTGTCGTGCCCGCACCGCGCACAGATCACCCTGGAAAGGGTACTGCCGCTTGGTCCGTGCGTCCCGGGGCGCACGAACGTGACTCCTGCTATTGCTCCTCGACGAGGCGGCGGTAGGCGTTCGCGTCGAGCAGCGCGTCGACCTGCGCCGGGTCCGACATCTCGATCACGAAGATCCACCCGTCGCCATAGGGGTCCTGATTGAGCTGTTCGGGAGTGGACTCCAGGCCGGCGTTGACTTCGACCACCGTCCCGCTGACCGGCGCGTAGATGTCCGACACGGACTTCGTCGACTCCACCTCCGCGATGCTGCTCATCGCGCTCACGTTCGCCCCGGCTTCCGGGAGCTGCACGAACACGACGTCACCGAGGGCGTCCTGCGCGAAGTCCGTGATCCCCACCCGCGCCCGGCCGCCGTCGACCGCGACCCACTCATGCTCCTTGCTGTACCGCAAGCCCTCCGGGAACTCCATTCCCGGATGTCTAGCGCAGAACCTGCCTGATGCGGCGGGCGTACTCCTGGGCGAGCTGACGGGCGTTCTGGTCGCTCTCCCCTTCCGCCCACACGTGGGTCAGCGCTTCCTCCGGGTCGGGCAGCACGAGGGCCCAGCCGTCCGGATGCAACACCTTGACGCCATCGACGAGCACGACATCGCGCGATCCGGCGCGCTCGACCATCTCGCGCATCACCGCGCCCTTGCGCTCCCAGGGTGTCGCCACGGTCTCGTGCGCGACGTGCAATCGCGGCAGGAGCTTCACCACGGACGACAGCGTGCGTCCGGTCGCCGCGAGCAGGTCCAGCAGCTTCACGAGCGTGGCGGCGGCGTCGAACGCGGGCATGAAGTCGGGCCAGATGAACCCGCCGTCCTGCGACGCCGCGAAGTCGATCCCGCCGGTCGACGCCGTCTCCATGAGGTGAGTCGCCGACAACTTCGTCCACGTGATGGTCGCGCCGCGCTCCGACGCGATGCGCTCGGCCTCCCGCGTCACCGAAACCGGCAACGCCACGTGAGCGTCCTGCTTCGCCTCGGTCACGAGGCTCAGCAGCGCGAGCAGGGCCTGGTCGTTGTCGAGAGCCTGGCCCTCGTCGTCGATGATCGTCGCGGTCTCGCCATCGGGATCCATGACGACCCCGAGTTGGCTTCCGGACGCCCGCACCAGTTCGGACAAGCGTGCGACGCGCGCCGCGCGTTCCTCGAGCGCCGCCGTCGCCGACGCGGTGCTTGCGTAGGGGTTGATCGACAGCACCTCGGCGCCCGTCTTGGCGAGAACGCTCGGCATCACGATCGACGCGGCGCCGAACGAGTAGTCGAGCACGACCTTGAACCCGCGCTCGAGCAGTCGGTCCTGGTCGACCGTGTCCATCAGCGCCGACGTGTAGAACTCGAGCGCGCGCGGTGGGTATTCAATGTCGCCAATGTCGGCTGCGAACGCCCGCCGGTAGTCCTCGCGGTAGAGCAGCCGCTCGATCTTGCGTTGCGTCGACTCGTCGATGTCGCGACCGTCTGCGTCGAAGAAGCGGATCTCGACGGCGTCGGGGTCACCGGGCGCCAGACGCACGCTGATCCCGCCCCGCGCCTTGCCGTTCCGCACCTGAAACCGCGTGAGCGGCACCGTGGCGAGCTCGACGTCCTCGACGTTGGCACCGGCGAGGTTCGCGCCTCCGATGACGGCGCGCTTCAGCGCGCGTGCGGCCCGGCTGGTGTCACGGCTGGTCGTCACGGTCGCGCCCTTCTTGAGCGCCGTGCCGTACGCCATCGCGACGCGGATCGCGACCTCCGGGGTGACGTCCACGTTGGCGAGGCCACGGATCCCGCGCCGGCCGAAGAGCGTACGGGCGCCCCGGCTCTCCCAGACGATCGACGAGTTGACGATGGCGCCGTTCTCGACCGTCTTGAACGGGTAGACCTTGACGCCCGGGTTGATGACGGCTTGCTCGCCCACGAAGCACTCGTCGCCGACGACGACACCTTCCTCGATGCGGGCGTGGGCGCGAAGGTCGGTCGACCGGCCGATGACGCAGCCTCGCAGGCGCGCGCTGGGTCCGACGTACACATGGTCATGGCAGACCGCTCGCTCGACGTACGCGTCGGCCTTCACCACGACGTCGGTGCCCAGCACCGTGTACTCGCGCAGGTGCGCGCCCGCCTCGATCCGGCAGTTGTCGCCGATCACGACCGGGCCCTCGATGCGGGCGGTGGGGTCGACGTCGGCGCCTTCACCAAGCCAGATCCCCTCCCCGATCCGGAACCCCTCGATGTCGACGTGCACGCGCCGATCGAGGACGTCCTGGTGCGCCCGGAGGTACGCCTCGAGGGTGCCGACGTCTTCCCAGTAGCCGTCCACGACGGTGCCGATCAACGGCAGCTTCTTCTCGAGCACGGCTGGGAAAACGTCGCCGGCGAAGTCGACGACCTCGTCGGGGCGGATGTAGTCGAAGATGCCCGGCTCGAGGACGTAGATCCCGGTGTTCGCGGTGTCGGAGAACACTTCGCCCCAGCTCGGCTTCTCGAGGAAGCGCTCGATCGTGCCGTCGGGGCGGGTGATCACGATCGCGAACTCGAGCGGGTTCTCGACGCGCTTGAGCGCGATCGATGCCAGCGCGCCGGCATCCTGGTGTGCCTTGACGATCGCGCCGAGGTCGATGTCGGTGAGGACGTCGCCCGAGATCACGAGGAACGTGTCGTCGAGCTCCTCCGACGCGTTGAGGACGGAACCGGCGGTGCCGAGCGGCGTCTCCTCGGTGGCGTAGCGCATCCGCACGCCGAAGTCGGAGCCGTCGCCGAAGTAGTCGCGGATCTGGTTGGCGAGGAACGCGACCGTGACGACGACGTCGTCGAAGCCGTGCATCGCGAGGAGCCGCACGACGTGCTCCATCATCGGCCGGTTCGCCAACGGCATCATCGGCTTCGGTTGGTTGCTCGTCAGCGGCCGCAGCCTCGTGCCCTCTCCCCCGGCGAGGATCACCGCTTTCACGCCGCCATCCTCTCGTCGCGCGACGTCCGAGCCTCCCGGAGCGCGGCGCGGGCCTGTGGGATGTAGGCGATCGCGGCGTAATAGCTGAGCACCAGGCCGCCGATCGTGAACACCCATGTCACGACGAGCAACGGCGTCCGGATCTCCGAGACAGCGTCGGCGAGCAGAAAACCGGGCAGGGCGAACATGAGCGCCAGTGTTCCCGCCTTCCCCGCCCACCGCACATCCATGCGGCGGGCGCCCGCCGCCGCCAGCACCAACACGGCGACCGAGATCACGAGCTCACGCGCCAGCACGACGACTCCCACCCACAGCGGCAGGCTGCCGTTGATCAGCAGCGCGACACCGGCGCACAGGAGGAGGATCCGGTCGGCGGTCGGGTCGAGGACCTTGCCGATCTCGCTGCCCTGGTCGAAATGGCGGGCGATCCACCCGTCCACCCAGTCGGTCGCGCCGAGCAGACCGAGCAGCAGTGCGGCTGCGATCTCGTCGTCGCGCGCGAGCAGCAGCCAGAGGAACAGGGGCACGCAAGCCAGCCGCGCGACCGAAATGAGGTTCGGCACCGTGAGGATGCGCTGCTCGGCAGGCCGGCGCGCACCCTTCGCGCTGGCCGCAGTGGTGCTCACAACAGACCAGCGTATGCGCCGCCGTCGACATGGATCGCGGTGCCGGTCAGGAAGCGGGCGTGCTCGGAGGACACGAACGCGGCGAGCGCGCCGAAGTCCCCGGGTCGCCCGATCGTCCCCGCCGGGATGCCGGCTGGCGTCGGTCCCGAGCTGACGGACGCGTTCGGTGTCGTGGATGCCGGGTTGGAGAGAGTTCACGGTGACGCCGTCGCCGGCGACCTCGCGGGCGAGCGTCTTGAGGAAGCCGGTCGCACCGGCGCGCGCCGTGTTGGAGAGGATGAGCTGCGGTATCGGCTGTCGCACCGCGATCGACGTGATGGCCACGACCCTCCCCCAGCCCTGCCGTTGCATCTCCGGCACGGCGGCGTCGCACATCGCGATCACGGAGAGGCAGTTCAGCTCGATGGCGGCCAGGTACTGGTCGACGCGGGTCGACGAGAAGTCTCCCGGCGGCGGCCCACCGGCGTTCGTCACGAGGATGTCGACGCCATCGAGCGCCTCGCTGGCCGCGTCCACGAACGCGCGGGCGCCGTTGGCCGTGGACACGTCGGCCGTGATCGGGACCGCGTCGTGCCCGATCTTGCTCGCCGCCTCATCGATCGCCGCCGAATCACGACTGCACACCGCGACGCGGACACCCTCGCCGGCGAGCGCGGACGCGGTCGCGAACCCGAGTCCACGGCTGGCGGCGGCGACCGCGGCGCGGCGGCCCGAGATTCCGAGGTCCATCGTGCCTCCTGTTCGTGGGCTGGCTGGTCAGGCGTGAATGGGCCCGTCCGCGTCACGGAGTGAGCGCGCCTGGCGGCCGGTGCGGAGTGTGATGATCTCGGCGCAGATCGAGACGGCCGTCTCCTCGGGCGTGCGGGCACCGAGGTCGAGGCCGATCGGCGCCATGACGCGTGCGAGCCCGTCGTCGTCCACGCCTTCGGCCCGCAGACGCCCGATGCGATCGGCGTGCGTCCGGCGCGAGCCCATCGCTCCGATGTAGCCCACGTCCGTGTCCAGGGCAGCGACGATCGCGGGAACGTCGAACTTGTGGTCGTGGGTGAGGACGCACACGGCGTCGCGCGGGCCCAGGTCTTCGGCGACCTTGAGAAGGTAGCGATGCGGCCAGTCGTTCACGACCTCGTCGGCCATCGGGAAACGCTGCGGTGTGGCGAACACGGCGCGCAGCGTCGCACACGGTCACCTTGTAGCCGAGCAGCTTTGCTGCACGCGCCAGCGCGGCGGTGAAGTCGACGGCACCGAAGATGATCATCCGCGGCGGCGGCGCGAACGCCTCGATGAACACCTCCACCGCACGTTCGCGGGCCTCGCCGTGGACGCCGTAATGGCGCGTCGCGGTCAGCCCCGCCTCGAGCTGGCCCCGGGCGTCACGGGTGACGACCCGGTCGAGCCCTGGATCGCCGAGTGTTCCGCGCCACTGCTCGCCGGGCTCCACGAGCAGCTTGGCACCGACGTTGGGTCCGGAGACGACCGTGGCCAGCGCGACCGGTTCCTCGGCACGCAGCCGGTCGCGCAGCGTCTCGTAGATCGCGCCACTCACCAGTCGAGCGGCTCGACGAACAGATGGATCGTCCCGCCGCACGTCAGTCCCACGGCGAACGCCTCGTCGTCCGAATAGCCGAACGAGATCACGCCCCGATCCCGTGTGCCGTCGAGCACTTTGAGTGCTTCGGTGACCACCGCACCTTCGACGCAGCCGCCCGACACCGAGCCCGCCACTTCACCGGCGTCGTTCACCGCCATCGTGGCACCGGGCTCGCGCGGCCCGGAACCCTCGACACCCACCACGCGCGCCAATGCGATGCGATGGCCGCCGGCCTGCCAGCGGTCGATATCGTCGAGGAGGTCCTTCATCGCGCGCTCACGCTCACAGCGTAATGCGGCTGGTCAGAGGCCTAGCGCTGCCCCTTCGGCGCGCGGTTCGGTCGCGACGGCGTACCCGCCGCCCATCCGCTGGATCGCATGCGCGTGCCCCATGCCCGTGTCGATGCGTCCGGTGCGTTGCGGATCGTGGCCCAGCGCGCGGAGCGCATCGAACCACCCGTCGGGAAACTGTGGCTCTGCTCGCAGTGTCCACGTGGACGGTGCGAGGTACCACCGCGGCGCGTCGATCGCGTCCTGCGGGTCCGCGCCGTCGTCGATCAGGTGCGCGAGCAACTGCACGTGGATCTGGGCCTGCGAGTCGCCGCCCATTGTTCCGAAGACGATCGTCGGCTCACCGTCGTACAGCGCCATCGCCGGCATCAGGGTGTGCATCGGGAGCTTCGCCGGCGCGAGCGCGTTCACCCGTGTCGGGTCGAGCGTGAACGACGCGCCTCGGTTGTTGAGGTTGATCCCCCACTGGGAGACGTGCACCCCCGAGCCGAATGCCATGAAGTTCGACTGGATGAGGCTGACCAGCATTCCGTCGGCGTCGGCCGCGCACAGGTACGCCGTGCCGCCGAGGTGTGCTTCGCCCGGCACGGGCGTGGTCGCGCGTCCGAAATCGATGCCCGCGCGGAGCTCCTTGACTCGGGCGTCGGCGAGCATGTCCTCGGGCGTCACGGTCATGGCCGCGGGATCGGAGACGTACTCGTTGCGGTCCTCCAACGCGAGCTTGGTGGCTTCGATGAGGAGGTGATGGCGGTCGGGACCGTCCTCGGGCAGTGCGAAGCCGTCGAGGATGCGCAGCGCCTCGAGCGCTGCCACGCCCTGCGTCTGCGGCGGCAACTCCGCGATCTCGACGCCGCGGTACGGCGCGCGCAGCGGCTGTACCCAACTGCCCTGATAGGCGGCGACGTCGTCCGTGCTGAGAAGTCCCCCGAGCGCCTGGACCGACCCCGCGATCGCGTCGGCGATCGGCCCCCGGTAGTACGCGTCCGGGCCGTCGGCGGCGAGCGTGTCGATGGTCCGGGCCAGCCCGGGCTGGCGGAGCGCCTCGCCCGCCGCCACCCCCTGATACGCAGCGCGCAATGCCGGGAACTCCTCGTAGAAGGCAACCGATCCGCCGAGGAACGCCGCGCCGGTTTGCGTGAGCTCGAATCCGTCGCTGGCGTAGCAGCGCGCAAGCGTTGCGAGCTCTCCGAAGGATCGGGTTCCCCACCGGTCGAGGAGATCGAACCAGCCCGCCACCGCGCCCGGCACCGTGACCGAGTGCGGACCGAAGTACGGCATGGTGTCCGACTGGGCCCGGTCGCGCACCGCGTCGATGGTGGCGGCGCGCGGTGACCGACCCGCGCCGAGGTAGCCATGCAGCTCGCCGTCCCACACGATGGCGAACACATCGCCGCCGTACCCGCACAGATACGGCGCCACGACTCCCAGCGTCAGGTTGGCGGCGATCGCCGCGTCGAGCGCGTTCCCGCCGCGAGCCAACGTCGCCAGCCCGGCCATCGATGCGAGGTAGTGCGGGCTCGCGACACCACCACGGGGGAAGCGCCGCGCCGTCATGGCGGCAGGCTAGCGAAGGACCACGAAGCGATCGGGCCCGGGGCTTCCCACGGGAGGTTGCACCGGCCGATGGCACGCGGCCGAGGACGAGGTGAACACTCGGTGCGGGTGACCGGTCGGGAGGCCGGGGAGGACAGCCGCATGTCCTTGACGAAAGCAAAGGCGCGGCCCAGCACTACGAGGCGGGGCTTTTTCCGCAACAACAGCCTGCCGCTCGTGTGCTTCGCGCTCTTCGCGATCTTCGTCGTCGGCGTGCTCTTCACCGGTTTCCGGGAGCACAACGTCGAGCAGAAGGAACACGAGCAACCGGAGCTTTCGCTCGGCGAGTACGCCACGAGTGGAGCGTTCTGGGAGGCCCTGACCGAGAACTGGGAGAGCGAGTACCTCCAGATGGCGGCGTACGTCGTGCTCACTGTGTTCCTGATCCAGAAGGGCTCGTCCGAATCGAAGCACCCGGGGGCGCGGACCGAGGATTTCGACCGCGATCCTCGCCTGGCCGCCAAGCGCGGGAACGTCCCCTGGCCGGTGCGGCGTGGCGGCATCTGGCTGCGGTTCTACGAGAACTCGCTGTTCCTCGTGTTCATGGCGCTGTTCGTGGCCTCGCTCGCCCTCCACGCCGTCACCGGGGCCCGCGCCTTCAATTCGGAGCAGCAGGCGCACGGCGAACCGTCCGTGTCCGCCGTCGAGTACGCGCGGACGTCGCAGTTCTGGTTCGAGTCGTTCCAGAACTGGCAGAGCGAGTTCCTCGCCGTCGGGTCGCTCGCGCTCTTCACGGTGTGGCTCCGTCAGCGCGGCTCACCCGAGTCGAAGCCCGTCGACGCCCCGCACTCGGAGACGGCGTAGCCGCGCTGGGTCAGCCGGCACGAGCGAACCTTTCGGCCGGTGGTGCCCGACCTCGGAGTCTCCGACCTGAGGGCGACCGTCGGAGCCCGCCCGATTCCGCCCGGTAGTCTGCACGAGGCGATGGGGCTCGCCTGAACCGCCATTCCGGCTGATGGCTCCTACCGAGGCAGCACGACGAGCGCGAGGTAGGGACCATGACCGAGCCCCGGTCGAACACCGAGCGGTACACCCTGCGCGTCGACAGGCCCGTCCGTCGGACGCGGGTTCGACTGCCGGTGGTGCTGGCGGTGGCCGCTGGGGGCGCGATCGGCGCGCCGATCCGCTACGAGTTGAGCACCCAGCTGGGAGGCACCGCGGGCTCCTTTCCCTGGGCCACGTTCTGGATCAACGTGTCGGGCTCATTCCTGCTCGGGCTGCTGTTGACGTTCGTGCTCGAGCGTTGGCCACCGACGCGATTTGCAAGACCGTTCCTCGCCATCGGCGTGCTCGGTGCCTACACGACGTTCTCCACGTACTCGGTCGAGGCCGACCTCCTGTTCCGTGATGGGTACGTCGCCCTCGGATTGGCTTACGTGCTCGGGAGTCTGGCGGCCGGCGGCGCGGCGGTGTATCTGGGAATCGTGGGCGGCCGGTTCTGGCCGCCGATGCGAAGGAGGGCACGGTGAAGCTCGAGGGACCCGGTGAGCGTCTGACGATCTTCATCGGCGAGAGCGACCAGTACGCGCACAAACCGCTCTATGTCGAGATCGTCGAACGGGCGCATCAGGCCGGTCTCGCGGGCGCAACCGTCGTGCGCGGCTTCGAGGGCTTCGGGGCGTCGAGTCGGATCCACACGTCGCGCATCCTGCGACTCACCGAGGATCTGCCCGTGGTCGTCGTCCTCGTCGACCGCGTCGAGCAGATCGACGCATTTCTGCCGACGCTCGATGAGCTGATCACCGAGGGACTCGTGGTTCGAGAGAGCGTCGAGGTCGTCAAGTACATCGGTCGCGCTCCCGACTCGTGATCCTCGTCGGGATCGCCGCCGCCGGGGCTTTGGGCGCTGCGAGCCGCTACCTCGTGGACGGGTTCGTGCAGGACCATGTAGAAGGCGTGTTTCCCTGGGGCACCTGGGTCGTGAACGTGAGCGGATCGCTGGTGCTCGGATTCCTCACCGGTCTCGGCCTGTTTCACGGCCTGGGCGCGACGCCCAGAGCCCTCATCGGCACCGGTTTCATCGGGGCGTACACGACGTTCTCGACCTTCACGTTCGAGACCGTTCGGCTCTTCGAAGACGGCTCTCGCTACGAGTCGCTGCTCAATGCAGCGGCGAGCCTCACAGCGGGGCTGGGCGCGGCTGCCGGCGGCCTCGTCCTCGCGGCGCTGATCTGAAAAGGTCCCGACGGACCTACGATCTGTCGGGATGATTCGCTGGTCGTACCACGTCGAGGCGATGCACATCTCGGAGCGGTGGTGGCGCCGGAAGCGCCAGGCCGCGGAGTTGACCCGCCTCAATCAGCGGTTGAACAATCTCGGGTCCACGGGCTGGGAGCTCGTCTCCTACGAAGCGACGCCCATGACCGGCACCTTCACGAGCAACATCAAGGGCTACGCGTACCTTGCGCTCTTCAAGAAGGCGGTCCCGGAGGCGGCCGGCGACCAGCCGACGCACTGGGAGTTGGATTCAGAGCCGCCCGAGCCGTTCGACTCTGAACACCAGCGTTAGGAGTCGGGCTGGCGGGACTCGAACGCTCGACCTTCGCTCCCCCGACAATCCGCCTCGCACCCAAGGGTTGCACGCTGGCGCACCAGGGCGATCCACGAGCGTCTGATGGGGCAATGTGATGGCAGGCTCGTGATCAGCTGTTGAGCGGCGATGTGGATCATGACTGACATCACACAGAGTTTGCGTCCTTGGCACGCCTGGCAAAGGGCGAGTCGGCGCGTCAGCACAAGCGGAAGACGCCATGGCGCGTAGAGCACGAGGGAACGGGGACGGCCCCACCCTCAGCGCGGCCGACTTCCGCGCTCTCTATCGCCGCCTTGCAAAGGCAGCGAGGCGGGGCACCGACGACCGGCGCGGCGCGCTCAACAACATCAAGCCTGCACAGGTTCTCGCAGGGATCGGTGAAGTTCGATCCGGGCGGACGGTTTCGCTTGCGCGGCCAATCGAGAACGTTCCGTCAGCCGACAACTCGGAGCCCCTCCAGCACGAGATGACGGGCCACGCGGCCGATCGCATTCGTGTCCCCGGGCTCGAATTCGCCGCCGACCGTTTCAGAATGAACGTGCACGGCGACGCCGACAGCCACATCGACGCCCTGTGTCATGTCATCTATGACGACAAGCTGTACAACGGCGTGAGTGTCGAGACACTCACGCCGACCGGTGCATCGGCCCTCGCGATCGACGCGGTGCACGACGGCATCGTGGGCCGAGGCGTCCTGCTCGACATCCCACGTGTCCGTGGCATTTCATGGCTGGAGCCGGGCGATCACGTCACCATCGACGACCTCGTCGCCGCCGAGCGCGATCAGGATCTCCGTGTAGTAACGGGCGATCTTCTGTTCGTGCGAGTCGGGCACAGCCGGCGCCGAACCGAAGTCGGGCCTTGGAACGCCGCGGACGCTCGCGTCGGCCTGGACCCCAGCGCTATGGAGTTCGTCGCCGACCGTCAGGTCGCCGTCCTCGGGAGCGATGGCAACAACGACACCGCGCCCAGCACGACGGAAGGCGTGGCGTTCCCGGTGCACGTGCTCGCCATCAATGCAATGGGGCTGCAATTGCTCGATTATCTGCAGTTCGAGGACCTCGTCCCGCTGTGCGAAGAGGCAAGACGCTGGTCGTTCTTGTGTGTGATCGCTCCGCTGCGGCTGCCGGCGGCCACTGGGTCGCCCGTCAACCCGATTGCGATCGTCTGACCCACGCCTGCGGTTTTCGGGTCGGGCTGGCGGGACTCGAGCCCGCGACCTTCGGTCCCCCCAGGTTCTTGCCACGTGTCCGCGCGTGTCCGCGCGCGGGCGTCTCCGCAGGCCACAACCGATGCCGGTTCGGGGTGCGTCCGCCGGATTTCACGCCGAACTCTCCGGCAGGTCGTCAACTTGGTCGTCAACTCCGTGACGCTCATGTCACGTTCGCGAGAGCGCGGTCCATCGCGTCCGCCGCCTGGCGCTGGAGGTCCGCGCCGACGTGCGCGTACAGGTCCGCGGTGATCGCGTATCCGGCGTGTCCGAGACTCCGCGAGATCACTTCGAGCGGGACGAGTTAGACGACGGCGAGGTCGTGCCGCGGGACACGGTCGTCGTGCTGCTCTCTATCAACGCTGACGCCGCGTGACGTGCCCGACGCCGCGATTGAACCCGAGTAGGTTGAAGTTACCCGCCGCCCGGCTCCGAGCGTCTACGTGGGCGAAGAGGGTGACGGCTGTTGACCGGCGCCCGGTGGCCTAGGGACAATGCCGCCATCGTCTGAGAAGGGGGTCCCAGAATGCACTTCGTCTTGCTAGCTACGCACACCGCCGACGTCTGTCCGTTGAGCAACTCGAAGACCCGAGATCTCATGCTTGAGATGGCCCCGCAGCTGCCCAGCATCGCTGAGAGGAACGGCGTCACGATGGTGGCCGGACCATACGTGAGCGATGAGCACCTAGTGGTCACCGTCGTGGAAGGGGAAAAGGCGGAAGGCGTCCATCGGTTCCTGTCCGACGCAAGGCTGGATCAATGGAACACCATTCGCATTGTCCCCTCTCTCACGGTCGAGGAAGGCATGAAGGAGCTTCAGGAGACCACGCCGCTCTTTTAGCCGACTCGATCGCGGTGTAGGGACACGAAACGGGCGAACCGTGGTCGCTCAGCGGTAACAACTTCTGAGCCTCCTCGCAGACAATCCCGGCCGGTACAAGCCGGCGAGCATCCTTTCGGGCGTGACGCTCGTCGAGGAGATTCAGGAGGCGCCGCCGATCGGAAGCGGGGACGCCGGAGGACCGCTGGCAACCGGTCTTCGAGGTCGAGATCGCGCCGAACGGGAACGGTCGGAGCCCGAGCGCGATGACCGCCGACCATTCGGTGGCGTCGAGCCCGAGCGCCTCCGGGCTCTGCTCGAAGGCCTGCGCTTCCGCCTCAACGGTGAGGCGCTCCTCGCCGGAGTCGAAGGCGTAGAAGTCGTCCAGAAGTTGCCGCATCACAGCGTCGACGCTCACGCGGAACCGTTCCGGTGGTCGTCAAGTGAGTCGTCAATCCGACCCGCAGGATGTCGCCGGAGAGCGTCGCCTACCGCTTGACCTGCGAAACGGGGTCGGGCTGGCGGGACTCGAACCCGCGACCTTCGGTCCCCCAGACCGACGCGCTAACCAAGCTGCGCCACAGCCCGTGTACAAGAGGCGAGTCTACGCCGGGAGGATTTTCAGAGCTGCTGGATGACCCACTCGATGCCTTGCCACGCGCGGAACCCGAGGTACACCGCGAGTGCGATCGCCAGCAGCCACAGGTGCCACGGCAGCGCTGCCCGCCGACTCTGCGTCGGCTCGTCGGTCGTCGTGGCGGGCGCGTGCGCAGTCCCGGTGTCCACCGTGCGACCGCACGTGGGACAGGTGCCGTCGTCCCGCACGGTCGGGGGCGACAGGAACCGGTTGCAGGTGGCGCACCAGGGCACGACACCAGTGTCGCGCCCCGCCTTCACACCGGCGGAACGCCGTGCCGCCGTTGGAAGTCGTCGCGACGGCGGGTCCGGGCGAGGCCGAGCCGGCTGACGAGCTCGTCCCGGAGGTCGTCGGGCTCGACGACGGCGTCGACGACCAGTTCGGCCGCGAGGTGGACGAGGTCGACGTCCGCTTCGTACTCCGCCCGTCGCTCGGCGACGTACGCGGCACGCTCCTCGGCGTCCTCGATGGCCTGGATCTTGTTGTAGAAGACGGCGTTCACGGCCGGCTCGGGGCCCATGACCGCGATCTGCGCGGTCGGGAGCGCGAGGCACGCATCGGGATCGAACGCCGGCCCGCACATCGCGTACAGCCCGGCGCCGTACGCCTTGCGCACGATCACCGACACCTTCGGCACGGTCGCCTCGGTGACTGCCGTGATCATCTTGGCGCCGTGGCGGATGATGCCATCACGTTCGACGGTCGTCCCGATCATGAAGCCGGGGACGTCGGCCAGGAAGACGAGCGGCACGTTGAAGGCGTCGCACAACCAGATGAACCGTGCCGCCTTGTCGGCCGAGTCGACGAACAGGACGCCGCCGAGGTGCATCGGGTTGTTGGCGACGATCCCGACGGTCTCCCCGGCCAGCCGGCCGAACCCGACGATCAGCTCCTTGGCGTACAGCGGCTTGATCTCGAAGAAGGTGCCGTCGTCGACGAGTGCGTCGACGACCCGGTGCATGTCGTAGGCACGGCGCTCCTCGTGAGGCACGACGTCAGCGATGCTCGACACACCCGAACGAGGGCCGACGGCGTCGATGGCAGGCGGCGGCTCCCGCCAGCTCGTCGGGAGGTACGAGAGCCAGTGCTTCGCGGCGTCGAGGGCGGCGGCGTCGTCGGCGACGAGGTTGTCGCCCGAACCGCTCACGGTGGCGTGCATGCGCGCCCCACCCATCTCCTCCAGGGTCGCGTGCTCGCCGATGACCTCCTCGGCCATGCGGGGCGAGCCGAGATACATCGACGCGTTGCCTTCGACCATGAAGACGACGTCGCAGAAGGCGGGGATGTACGCGCCACCGGCCGCCGACGGCCCGAAGAGGCAGCACACCTGGGGCACGCGACCCGAGAGCCGCACCTCGTTGGCGAAGATGCGCCCCGCGCCGCGGCGCCCCGGGAACAGCTCGACCTGGTCGGTGATCCGCGCGCCGGCCGAGTCGACGAGGTACACGACCGGCAACTCGTGACGAAGAGCGGTCTCGGTGAGACGGACGATCTTCTCGACGGTGCGTGCGCCCCAGGAGCCCGCCTTGACCGTCGGGTCGTTCGCCATGACACAGACCGGACGTCCGTCGATCCGTGCAGTGCCCGTGACGACGCCGTCGGCGGGCAGCGAGCCGGCGAGCGCGTTCGCGAGCAGCCCGTCCTCCGCAAGCGACCCGGCGTCGAGGAGGCGCGCCAGTCGATCGCGCACGAACATCTTGTTCTGCCTCGCGAGCTTGTCGCTCTCCTTCTCGAGATTGCCTTGCAGCGCGCGTTCGACGTGCTCGCGAACCTGGTCGTCGCCCATGGAGAAGGACAGGCTACCGAGAGCGCAACCGCACTCGGAGCTTCACCGGCGTCGGTCCGAGATCGAAGGCCTCACGGATGCGCCGTTCGAGATAGCGAAGGTACGTCGCCGGCAGCTCGTGCGTCGCGAACAGCGTGAAGGTGGGCGGATCGCTCGCGCCTTGCGTGGCGTAGAGGACCCGCGGCCGGCGCTTGCGGGCCGCGGGCGGCGGGTGCCGCTGTTGCGCGTCGGTGACGAGCCGGTTCAGCGCCGCGGTCGGGACCCGGCGGTGGTACGCGGCCTCCGCCTCCCGGAGCGCCGGCAACACGTGCCGCAGGTTGCGGCCCGTGAGGGCCGAGACCTTCACGACGGGCGCGTACGCGAGGAACGCCAACCGGTCGGCGGCTTGCTCCAGCACGTCCTTGCGCTTGTCGGCGTCGGTCAGGTCCCATTTGTTGAGCACGACGATGGCCGCGGTGCCGGCGGCGTCGACGCGTTCGGCGAGCCGCTGGTCCTGATGCGTGACCCCCTCGGTGGCGTCGATGACGAAGAGCGCGGCATCGGCGCGGTCGACCGACTCGAGCGCCCGCACGAGGCTGTAGTACTCCGTCGGCTCGTCCACCCGGCTGCGCCGCCGCATGCCGGCGGTGTCGACGAAGCGCAGCGGCCCGTCCTCGGTTTCGACGATCGTGTCGATCGAGTCGCGTGTCGTGCCGGGCTCGTCGTGGACGACCGCGCGCTCGTCGCCCACGAGCCGGTTGAACAACGTGGACTTTCCGACGTTGGGCCGGCCGACGATCGCGACCGAGAAGGGGCCCGACTCCTCCTCGACCTCAGGGTCCGGCTCCGGCTCCGGCAGCACCGCGACCACGGCGTCGAGCAGGTCGCCACTCCCCCGGCCGTGGAGCGCGGAGACGACGCGGGGGTCGCCCAGGCCGAGTTGCGTGAATGCCCATGCGTCACTCTCACGGGAGCCGTCGTCCACCTTGTTGACGACGACGACCGCCGGCGTGCCGGCGCCGCGCAGAAGCGACGCGACCCGTGCATCTTCGTCGGTGATGCCGACCGTGACGTCGACGACGAGGACGATCACGTCGGCCGCGGCCACGGCGCGTTCGGCCTGGCGGCTTACTTGCTGATCCAGGTCGCCCCCGCCGGCGAGCCAGCCTCCGGTATCGACGACGCGGAAGCGACGGCCTGCCCACTCGGCGACGAGCTCCTTGCGGTCCCGGGTGACCCCCGGCTGCGCCTCGACGATCGCCTGGCGACCCCCGGCGAACCGGTTCACGAGCGTCGACTTGCCGACGTTCGGCCGCCCGACGACCGCGACCACCGGCAGCGGCGCGTTCATTGCAGCGCGGCGACGAGGGACGCGCCGTCGGTCGGGACGACCTCGACCGGACGCGGGAGGTCGGAGACGCCGAGTCCGTCGAGGAAACGGTCTCGCGACAGCACGACGTCAGGCACGAGGTACCGGTCGCCCGGCGGCTCCGACGTGAGGGCGTCGCTCACGTCGCGCCCCGTGAGCAGGCCGGTGACGGCGATGTTGCCGCCGAAGAAGCGGTTGCGGACCGGGACGAGACGCAGCGGCGCGGGTGTCGCGGCGCGCAGCAACGGCAGCAGCGGGGAGAGGACCTGCTCTCCGTACTGACCGGTGACGATCGCGACGGACGCGCCCGTCCCGTTGGCAGCGCGGGCTCGATGCGACGGACTGCCGCGCCGCGGCGCGCGGTACCCGTCGGCCGGCGCACCGTCGACCCAGGCGAAGAACCCGGCGCGCGGGCCGACTCCGGCCGCGGGCGCGCCAGCGAGCGCGGCGCGCACATCCGCCTCGAAGGCGCGCGCCATGCCGATGCCGTTCTCGTGCTGCAGGAAACCTTCGTAGTCGCCTGCGCCGGGGAACCGCCTGCCGGCGAGCACGTAGTACTCGTCGGCGGCGAAGACGAGGCGGCGCCCGAGCGAGTCCTGGAATCGCCACTGCCAGCGCTCGACGGTGTCGATCACGGCCCCGGCGCCTGCGGCCGTGTGCTCGCGCATGTCGGGCTCAGTGGTGTGCGCGCTGACGCCCAAGGGCACCACTCCGACGGTCGCAAGCCGCGGGAACCGGTCGAGAACGCCGAGCAGTGTGTCGTCGAGGATCTCGCCGTCGTTGATGCCGGGGCACACGACGACCTGGCCGTGCACCTCGACGCCGGCGTCGAGGAGGGCGCCGAGCCAGCGGAGGCTGGTCGCCCCGCGCCGGTTGCGGAGGAGGCGCGTCCGCACGTCGGGATCGGTCGCGTGGATGCTCACGTACAAGGGGCCGAGCTTCTCGGTGACCACGCGCTCGAGGTCGGCCTCGGTGAAGCGTGTGAGCGTGGTGAAGTTCCCGTAGAGGAACGACAGCCGGTAGTCGTCGTCCTTCAGGTAGAGGCTTCGGCGCATGCCCTTGGGCAGCTGGTGGATGAAGCAGAACGGGCAGTGGTTGTCGCAGGTCTGCACGCGGTCGAACACGGGGCTGTCGAGCTCGAGGCCGAGCGGAGCTCCAGCCGGCTTCTCGACCATGGCGAGCTGCTCGAGGCCGCCGCGGCGGATCTCGAGCTCGACGACGGGCTCGTCGGCCTGGAGCTGGTAGCGGATGACGTCGCGCACCGCTTCGCCGTTGAGGGCGAGGACCTCGTCGCCGGGCTGGATCCCGGTCGACTCTGCCGGCGAGCCGGACGCCACCGCCACGACACGCGGGGGGCATGCCGCAATCCTACGGGACGCCCTGTTCCGAGGCCGTGCCGGCGCCGGAGGGTAGGGCCGATACCGTTGCACGCGGCGACGGCGGCTTTGCCGACCGTTGCCGCAATGCCGGAGCTTGCGACGGCGATTAGGAGAATCGTGGCTGTTGAACGTGTGCTGCTCGCCCAACCTCGCGGCTATTGCGCCGGCGTCGAGATGGCGATCAAGGCGCTGGCCTGGATGGTTCGGGTGTTCGAGCCGCCCGTGTACTGCTACCACGAGATCGTCCACAACCGGCTCGTCGTCGACCGCTTCCGTGACCTCGGCGTCGTCTTCGTGGACGACGTCGACGAGGTTCCCGACGGCGCGCCGCTGATGCTCTCCGCCCACGGGTCGGCACCCGAGATCGTCGCCACCGCCCGCAGCCGCGACCGGTTCGTCGTGAACGCGGTGTGCCCGCTCGTCACCAAGGTCCACCACGAAGCGAAGGTGCGCGCCGACAAGGGGTTCACGGTCCTCTATGTCGGCCACGCCGGCCATGACGAGGCGACCGGCACGCTCGCGGTCGCGCCCGACTCGATGGAGCTCGTCGAGCACGAAGAGGACCTCGACCGGGTGCTGCCCGATGTCCGGGACCCGTCGAAGATCGCGTTGCTCGCGCAGACAACCCTCTCGATGCACGACTGGGAGGGCATCATGGAACGCACCCGCGACCAGTTCCCCGAGCTGTGGACGGCGACGCGGAACGACCTCTGCTTCGCGACCACGAACCGGCAGGCTGCGCTCACCGCCATCGCCACCCGCGCCGACGCGGTCGTGGTGATCGGCAGCGCCAACTCGTCCAACACCATCGCGCTGACGAAGGTCGCGAGCACTGCCGGGTGCCCTGTCGTCATGCGCGTCGACGGCCCCGACGAGCTGCACGTCGACGAGCTGGACGGAGCCAGTGTCGTCGGCGTCACTGCCGGTGCGAGCGCGCCCGAGGACCTCGTCCAGGCGGTCATCGCCAAGCTCGCCCCGACCGAGGGCGTGGAGCCCGTCTACGTCACCGACGAGGACGAGTACTTCCCCCCGCCACGCGAGCTGCGGGAGCTCGTGCCCGCGCTCGACGGGCTGGCGGCGCTCATGGTCGGCGGTGATCCGGTGGAGGCCCGCCGCCGTGGCGGTCCGTTCAGCGACGACCGCGGGATGGACGCGTCACTCGTCCTGGCCGAGCTCGCTCGCTGAGGACCGCGCTGCCGCGTCGTCACGGACCCCTGCGAGCGCGAGCGCCTCGTCGAAGCAGGACTGGAGCTCCACCCGGACCTTCTCCGTCGTGTCCGTGACCTCCTGACGGCGGACGCGCCCGCTGCCCCGGTCGGGTGGTTGCACGAGGTCGCCGACGACGATCGCGACGCGGTGGGGTCGAGGCAGCGTCTTGCCCGACGCGAGGATCTGCTCGCTTCCGCCGATCCCGACGGGCACGATCGGGACGCCGAGGCGCGTGGCAAGGTAGGCCCCGCCGTCGAAGAGGCCGACGATGTCACGCCCGTGCCGGCGCGTGCCCTCCGGGAAGATCGCAACCGGCTCACCGCCTTCGAGCGCCTCCTGCGCCGCGCGCAATGCGGCACGGTCGGCGCTCCCCCGCTCGACCGAGAACCCACCCAGCGCGGTGAACAACCAGGCGAGGAACGGCTTCTCGAACAATTCCTGCTTGGCCATGAAGCGGATGCGCCGGCGGGTGATGTAGCCGGTGAAGAAGATGTCCATGAGCGACCGGTGCGACGGCGCCACCACGAACGCACCCGTGCGCGGGACCTTCTCACGCCCGCGTACGCGTACCAAGAAGATCGCCTTGAACGGCGTGAGGATGAGCGCCCGCGCGACGCGGTAGAAGATCCGCTTGCCGAGATCGTCCCGACGCCCGGCGGTCACGGCTCCGCTCCGACCGCCGCCTCGTAGCGGTCGACGACCTCCTTCACGACGTCGTCGACGTCGCGGCCGGTGTTGTCGATCACGATCGCGTCCGGGGCGGGGTTCAGGGGCGTCGTCCGGTTGTCGAGGGTGTCGCGGCGGTCCACCGCGTCGCGCACGGACGCCAGGTCGCCGGGGCGGGCGGCGGCTTCCTCGTCGCGATGGCGCCGGCGGGCCCGCTCGTCTTCGTGGGCGGTGAGGAACACCTTGAGCGGCGCGTCGGTGAACACGACGGTCCCGATGTCCCGGCCTTCCACGACGCCTCCACCGCGCTGCTCGGCCCATTGCCGCTGCCGGGCCCGCAGGAGCGCGCGGACTGCCGGATGCGAGGACACCTCCGACACGCCTGCCGACACCGCGGGGCCGCGGATCTCGCCGCTGACCTCGCGACCGTCGAGGCGGACGCTTCCCGGTGGATCGCCGAGCTCGAGGGCCGCTTGCTCGGCCGCGCGCGCGATGGCGTCGCCGTCGCCGAGGTCGAGGTCACGCTCGAGGGCGAGCAGCGTGACGGCCCGGTACATCGCGCCGGTGTCGAGCACCTCGAGGCCCAGCGCCGACGCGACGCCGCGGGCAACCGTGGACTTGCCCGAGCCCGCCGGCCCGTCGATGGCCACGACGCGGATCACGCCGCGCTGCCAGCCGCTAGGGCGCCGAGGTCGTCCGCGAAGCGCGGGTACGACACTGCGACCGACTGCCACCCGCGCACGGTCGACTCGCCCGGCATCGCGTTGGCCGCGACCGCGGCTGCCAACGCGATCCGATGGTCGCCGTGGCTCTTGAACATCGCCGCTTGGGGCTTGCCGCCGCGGATCGTGAGCGCGTCTGCCTTCGTCTCGACGCCGACACCCATCTGCGTGAGCTCCTGCTGGATCGTGTTGATGCGGTCGCTCTCCTTCACCCGCAACTCGGCGATGCCCTGGATCTCCGTGACGCCGTCCGCGAACGCGGCCGCCACCGCCAGCACCGGGATCTCGTCGATCATCCCCTCGTCCGGCACGATCGTCGTGGCAACGAGCGGCGAGGCCTCCACCGTCAGCCGCCCGACGGGCTCGCCCAGCCGCTCGCCCGTCCGCTCGGTGCCCACGTGGGCGCCCATGCGGCGGAGCACGTCGACGAACCCCAGGCGCCGCGGGTTGAGGCACAGGTCCTCGATCACGACGGACGAACCGGGAGTGATGCAGGCCGCCACTACGAACAGCGCCGCCGACGAAGGGTCTCCAGGCACGTCGAGCTCGAACGAGCTCGGAGCGCCCCGCTCGACGCGCGTCGTGCGATCGTCGACAGGCGTGACGGGCGCGTCGAGGGCTCGAAGCATGCGCTCGGTGTGGTCGCGACTCGGCGCCGGCTCGACGACCTCGGTGGCACCGTCGGCTTGGAGAGCGGCGAGGATCACCGCCGTCTTGACCTGCGCACTGACGACGTCGAGCTCGATCCGGCGTCCGGTCAATCCGCCGCCGCGGATCACGAGGGGCGCGAGCTCGCCGTCCGCGCGCCCGTCGACTCGCGCCCCCAGCGCGCGCAGCGGACGGGCTATACGTCCCATCGGGCGCGCCTGGAGCGAGCTGTCACCACTCAGCACACTCAGGAACGGACGACCGGCCAGCAGGCCGGCCACCGTGCGCATCGTCGTTCCCGAGTTCGCGCAGTCGATCACCGCGTCGGGTTCGCGGAGGCCGTCGGCGCCCGCGCCCAGCACCGTCACCGTCGACGCGTCGGGCTCCCTTACCCGTACGGCGAGCTGCTGGAGCGCGCGGCGCGTCCGTTGCACGTCGTCGCCGTCCGCCAGGCCTCGAATCGTGCTCCGGCCGGATGCGAGCGCCGCCGCCAGGAGCGCGCGGTGCGAGATGCCCTTGTCGCCCGGGACACGCGACGTCCCGCGGAGCGGACGCGGGCCGGTGATCGTGACCTCGGTACCGATCACCATCGCGGACGACTACTCCGGCAGATCGTCACGGAGCGTGCGCGCGCCCTCGAGGTAGACGTGGTGCAGCTGGTCTCGGGGACGATCCGTGTAGCAGTGGACGAGGACGCGGACGCACAAAGGCTTGCCTCCGTCGATGGCAAGCTCGCGGGCGCACAGCAGCGGGATGTCACCCAGCCCCATGCCCCGCGCCGCCGTGGCCGGGAACTCCGCAGTCAGGTCGTCGGTCGCGGTGAAGACGAAGCTCACGAGATCGTCGTGCTCGAGCTCGTTCCGGGCGAGGAGCTCCTTGACCAGGCGCTGGGTCTTCTCCTCGATCTCCGGCTGGGTGTTCTCGTTGCACGTGATCGCGCCGCGCAGCGCCTGAACCCTCACACGAACGCAGGTTAGTCGGGCTTCGAATCGCCGCCCGGGGGTGTTGGTGCCGCGGTCGCCGCGGCGTACAGGGCCCGGACCTCACGCGGTCGCAGCGCACGCCATGCTCCGGGTGCGAGACGCGGGTCGGCGATCGGGCCGACGCGCGTCCGGACGAGCCGGAGCACCGGGTGCCCGACGGCCTCGCACATGCGTCGGACCAGTCGGTTTCGACCCTCGTGCACGACGATCTCGAGCGCGGCGTTGCCGCCCTGCTGTTGCACGACACGGACCCGCGCCGGTGCAGTCGTGCCGTCGTCGAGCGCGATGCCCTCGCGGAGCGAGCGCACGGCCGCGCGGCTCGGAACTCCGGTGACCTCGGCGAGATAGGTCTTCGGGACGCCATGGCGAGGGTGCGTGACGAGTTGGGCGAGCTCGCCGTCGTTCGTGAGGAGCAGAAGGCCTTCCGTGTCGTAGTCCAGGCGACCGACGGGGAACACGCGCGGCTCAGCAGGTACGAGATCCACAGCCGTGGTTCGACCTTCGGGATCTCGAGCGGTCGTCACGACCCGGCGCGGCTTGTTCAGGAGGTAGTACACGACGCCGTCGCGCACCGTCACCGGGACGCCGTCGACCTCGACGTGGCTGCGCTCGGGGTCGATGCGCTGCCCCAGCCGCGCCACCGTGCCGTCGACGGTCACGCGTCCGTCCGAGATGAGGAGTTCGGCCGCCCGCCGTGATCCGAATCCGGCCCGGGCGAGGACCTTCTGGAGCCGCTCCCCCTCGTCGGGGCTGCCGGGCTGCCCGGACGGCGCCCGGGTCGACATCTACGAGTTGGGCGCGGGGTCGTCGGAGACGCGCAGCCCCCGCTCCAGCGCGTCGACGACGTCGGGAGCCGGTACGAAGTCGCCCAGCGGCGGCAGATCGGCGAGCGAGTCGAGGCCGAGCCGTTCGAGGAACTCGCGTGTCGTCCCGAACATCACGGCTTGTCCCGGTCCGGGATCACGGCCGACCTCGGCGATGTAGCCGCGCCGCAGCAGCGTGGTCAGCACGGATTCGACGTCGACGCCGCGAATGGCCGAGATCTGCGCGCGCGAGATCGGCTGCTTGTAGGCGATGATCGCGAGCGTCTCGAACGCGGGCGCGGACAGCCGCGCGTGCTGGCCCTCGAGCACGAAGCGCTCCACGTACGCCGACAGGTCCGGGTGGGTCTGGTACCGGTAGCCGCCTGCCACCTTGACGAGCACGAAGCCGCGGCCTGCCGACTCGTAGTCGTCTGCCAGCTCGCGGCACAGCTCGTCGATGCTGGCGACGGGCAGCTCGACGAGCTGGGCGAGGAAGCCGGGCTCGACGGGGTCGGTTGCCGCCATGACGACCGCCTCGACGACGCGCCGCGCCTCATGCGCTCGCAGTCCGCTGGTGGCTTCGTCGAGGGGATCGTCGTACACGGCTACTCCGGCTCCGAGCTCACGGCCTCGCGCCCGCGCTCGCGCTCGTCGCGCCTCGTCCGCCTCGTCCCATTCCGCCAGGCTGGCGGCGTCGAGGGCCGTCTCGCCTTCGCGCAAGCGACGCACGCGCAAGTCACCGAACGTGTCGAACTGCTCGAGGTCGACGACGCCCTGCTTGTAGAGCTCGAGGACCGCCAGGAACCGCACGATCGCCTCGAGCTGCGTCGGCGCGCCGGCGACGAGCTGCCGGAAGCTCAGCGCTCCGCGTTCGGGTAGCACCGAGAGCACGACCTCGACCGCGTCGCGCACGCTGGCGCGGATCGGCGCGATGTGCTCGACCTGGACGGTCGGCGCGGGCTTCGGTGCCAAGCCGCGCAGTGCCGCCGCCAGCAGGGTCGACGGCGCCACCCGGTCGAGCGGATCGGGCCTGAGGGACGCGAAAGGCTCTTCGACGCCGGCGCGTCGCTCCAGGCTGCGGTCCGCGCGCCGCACGAGCGTCGCCATCGCGTTGGCGGCGTCTTTGAACGTCTTGCACTCCAGCAGGCGCGCGAGCAGGAGATCGCGTTCTTCGAAGCGCAAGAGCTCCTCGTCGAGCTCGACCTCCTCGAGCGACGGGAGGAGGCGCCGCGCCTTCAGGTCGACGAGCGTCGCCGCGATGAGCAGGAACTCGGTCGTGACGTCGAGGTCGAGCCCTTCCATGCGCTCGAGCTCGGTGAGGTACTCGTCGACGATCCGCGAGAGCGAGATCTCCCACAGGTCGACCTCCTGCTTGAGGATCAGATGCAGCAGCAGGTCGAACGGGCCCTCGAACACGGACGTCGACACTTCGTACGACGACATCGAGTTCACAGTACCGGAGCCCTTCGGCTGAGCCGCGCAATCCCGGAGGTGGTGATCGGAGTCGCAGCTAGCCTCACGCGTCATGCCACGAGTGTTCTCCGGGATCCAACCGACGGGAGAGATGCACCTCGGCAACTATCTCGGCGCGGTGCGGCGCTGGGTCGCCGAGCAGGACCGGCAGGACGCGATCTACTGCGTGGTCGACCTGCACGCGATGACCATGCCCTACTCCCCTGCCGACCTCACCGAGAGCACCCGCCGGACGGCCGTGCTCCTGATGGCGGCGGGCCTCGATCCCGCCCGGTGCGTGCTCTTCGTGCAGAGCCACGTGGCCGCGCACGCCGAGCTGACCTGGATCCTCAATTGCGTCGCGACGTTCGGCGAGCTGCGACGGATGACGCAGTTCAAGGAGAAGAGCGAGGGGCAGGAGTCGGTCACCGCCGGGCTGTTCGACTACCCCGTGCTCATGGTGGCCGACATCCTCTTGTACGACACCGACGAGGTGCCGATCGGAGACGACCAACGCCAGCACCTCGAGCTCGCCCGCGACGTCGCGATCCGGTTCAACGGCCGCTTCGGCGACACGTTCACGGTCCCGAAGGCGACGTTCCCGCCCGTCGGTGCCCGCATCATGGACCTCCAGAACCCGACGGCCAAGATGTCGAAGTCCGCCGACTCGCCCCAGGGCGCCGTGCCGCTCCTCGACCCGCCGGAAGCAGTGGCCAAGAGGATCAAGTCGGCGGTCACCGACTCGGGCACGGAGATCCGCTACGACCCGACCGGCAAGCCCGGCATCTCGAACCTGCTGGAGATCCACGCCGCGGTCACCGGCCGCACCATCCCGGACGTCGAGCGCGAGTTCGACGGATCGGGCTACGGCACGTTCAAGGGCGCCGTCGCCGACGCGGTCGTCGAAGCGCTGCGCCCGGTCCAGGAGGCGTACACGAAGCTCGAAGCCGACCCGGCCGAGGTCGACCGGCAGCTGGCCGTCGGGGCGAGCAAGGCTCGCGCCATCGCCGAGCCCGTGCTCGAGCGCGCGCGCCGGGCCACGGGTCTGCTGACCTCACCGGGCTAGCCGTCAGGAGTTGTCGGCGGCCTCCAGCGCCTCGGCGACGGGGCGGGGAACTCCACTCGCAGGCCAGCGGTCACGGTGGTGATGCGCCCACGCCCAGCAGGCCGCTTCGTCGCGGCCACCGGCGGCGCGGATCCGATCGGCGCCGCGCTCGTCGTGGCGGCGGTACCACGCCACCCGCCGGCGGAGCCCGGCCGTCGCGGCCCAGCGGTCGAGACGCGCACTCCCCGCCCAGGAGCCGACCACCGTGGCGCCGCTGCGCCCGAGCACGCCGAGCCCGGCGTCGAGCTTTCCGACGTCGTGGAGCAGGGCCGCCGCGAGCCAGCGAGACTCCTCCGCGTACTCCGTGCCCGCGAGGCGCCACTCGACCTGGCGGGCCACCCGAATCGTGTACCGGCGGTCGTGAGTCGGGAGCGCTCGCCAGAGATCGAGCTCGCGCGGCTCGAGAATGCTCTCGACCCACGCGACGTCCTCCGCTGCTGGTCGGCCCGGCCACAACGCGCGGAAGAACCGCCGGACGAGGTGCAGCGGCTTCATCGGACGATGAAGTCGAACAGGGCGTCGATGAACGGTGAGAACAGCCGCCCGAACAGGTTCGTGGAGAAGGCGACGAGCAAGAGCACGACGATCCCGTACGGACGGAACCGGTACCAGCCCGCCAGCCACTGCTGTGGCAGCACCCGCTCGATGAGCGACGACCCGTCGAGCGGCGGGACCGGTAGCAGGTTGAAGAGGCCGAGCACGAGGTTCGCGAGGGCGAAGAAGAGCAGCACCTGGATGGTGAGTGGCAGGTCGGCGACGCGGAAGGCGTTGCCCGTGTACGCACCGAAGGCAGCCCGCGCCGCCACCGCCGCCAGGACCATCAGCAGGAAGTTCGAGATCGGTCCCGCGAGCCCGACGAAGAGCATCTCGCGCCGCGGGTTCCGAAGGTTCGCCGGGTTCACCGGCACCGGCTTCGCCCAACCGAACGCGCCGAATCCGGAGATGGTGAGCAACGCCGGCAGGATGATCGAGCCGAACGGGTCGATGTGCGGGATGGGGTTCAGCGTGAGTCGGCCGGCGCGTTTGGCGGTGTCGTCCCCGAAGAACAGCGCGACGACGCCGTGGCTGATCTCGTGCAAGATGATTGCCAGAAACAGGCAGCCGAAGAAGACGAGGCGCTCTTCGACCTCGGCGCTCAAGCGGCGGCGGTGGCGAGGGTCGCGATCAACGCCGGCGCGACGCGCAGTTGATGCACAATCGGGCCGCGGGCATCGCCTCGAGGCGCGCTTCGGCGATCTCGTTGCCGCACGACTCGCAGAGCCCGTACGTCCCGGCGTCGAACTTGCCGAGCGCGTCCTCGGTCTCGCGGAGCGTCTCGAGCAGCGTGCCGCCCAGTGCTTCCACCTCGCCGCGCTCCGCGGTCACCTGGCCGGAGTCGGCGAAGCCGTCGTCGAAGTCGAGCTTCCCGCCCGGACCGATGCCCATCTGGCGCAGCTGGTCGAGCAAACGGTCGCGCTCCTCCTGCAGGCGGTCGCGCAAGGTCGCATGGAGCGTCGTCTCGGGCATGGGGGAAAAGCCTATCCCCCGGTCAGGTCTGCCCTCTCGGCGAATCGAGCCCGGGGATGGGCCGCCTCGTAGACGGCCCGGAGCCGCTCGGGGGACACCTTCGTATACACCTGGGTCGTGGAGACGCTGGCGTGGCCGAGGAGCTCCTGGACGACCCGGATGTCGGCGCCGTGCTCGAGCATGTGCGTCGCGCACGAGTGCCGGAGCACGTGCGGGGACAGGCGTCCGACGAGCCCCGCCCGCTCCCCCGCCGTCCGCACGATCTTCCAGCAGCTCTGCCGGCTCAGCCGGCCACCCCGAACGTTCAGCACCACGGCCTCGCCGTCGCCGCGGGCGGAACGGTGGTTCGGCCGCACCAACTGGGGACGGCCCGACGCGAGGTAGGCGGCGAGCGCGTCGCGGGCCGAGCGGCCGACGGGGACGATGCGCTCCTTGCTGCCCTTGCCCAGCACCCGAACCAAGCCGTCGTCGAGGTCGAGGTCGCGCCGGTCGAGGCCGACGAGCTCGCTGATCCGCACGCCGGTGGCGTACAGCGTCTCGACGATCGCGCGGTCCCGCAGCGCACGGGCCGTGTCGCCGACGACGGCCCCGAGCAGCGCTTCGACTTCGTCCTCGGTCAGCGCCTTGGGGATGCCCTGGGGCACTCGCGGCGCGCCGACCTCCTCGCTCGGATCGACGGCGAGGAGTCCCTCCTCGAGGCAGAAGCGATGGAACGATCGCACTGCCACCAGCGCCCGCGCCACCGTCGAGGGCGCGAACCGCGCCTTCCCTTCGTCGTCGCGCTCCGACTTCAGGTGCTCCACGTAGGCGAGCACTGTCTCTTCGCGGACGGCCGTCGGATCCTGCTCGCCGCGCTCGCGCAGGAACTCGGCGTAGCGCCGTAGGTCCCGGCGGTACGCCGCCAGCGAGTTGGCTGCGAGCCCGCGCTCGACCGTCAGCCACGAGTCGTGCTCGACGAGCAGCCGGTCCAGGGCGTCCTCCGGCCGCGCCTGCGCTTCGGTGACGGTCCCGGTCATGGCCCGACGATCGCGACGGCCGCGCTCAGCCGCGGAACCCGTCGAACTCCCCGGCCAGGTAGCGGCGGGTCAGCAGAAGACCGGCGATGCTCTTGGCGTCGACGATGCGGCCGCCGGCGATGAGCTCGTCGACCTCGGCGAGGCGGACCCGCTCGACAGTCAGCGCCCGCTCCTCGGCGTTGACAGCGGCGGGGGCGTCGAGCACCTCGAGATCCAGCGCCGCGTAGAGGTGCGTGTACTCGTCGCAGAACCCGGGCGAGTTGTAGAACTCGCACAGCTTGACGAGCCGGCCCGGACGGCGGCCGATCTCCTCGTGCATCTCGCGCGACGCGGTCGACTCGGGCTCCTCGCCTTCGACGTCCCGCTTCCCGGCCACCACCTCGAGGAGCTCACGGTCGGCCGCGGCCCGGAACTGGCGCACGAGCAGGACGTGCTCGTGGTCGTCCTCGACGGGTACGACGACGACCGCTCCCGGGTGTCGGACCACGATGCGGGTGAACCGCTCCCCCTCCCCCTCGACCTCGAGCTCGGCGAGACGCACGAAGCCGGTGTCGACGACCGTCTCGGAGCCGACGATCTTGAACTGGGTCAAGAGGCGGCGGCCGGACGCGCCGGCTCGGCCTCCATCGGCAGCCGTGGCGCGCGCCCCTCGGCCCGCTCGCGTGCCGCGGCGACGAACGCCGCGAACAGCGGGTGCGGACGGTCGGGACGGCTCTTGAACTCGGGATGGGCCTGGGTGGCGACGAAGAACGGGTGCATCGACCTCTCGAGCTCCACGAACTCGACGAGCCGGTTGTCGGGCGATGTCCCCGAGCACACCATGCCCGCCTCCTCGAGTGGCCGGCGGTACTTGTTGTTCAGCTCGAAGCGATGCCGGTGCCGCTCGTAGACGACTTCCTGGCCGTACGCCTTCTGCACGAGGGTGCCGTCGTGCAGCTGGGCCGGGTACGCCCCGAGCCGCATCGTCCCGCCGAGGTCGACCACCTCCCGCTGCTCGTCCATGAGGTCGATGACGGGATGCGGCGAGTTCGCGTCGAACTCGCTCGAGTTGGCGCCGGACAGGCCGCAGACGTCGCGGGCGAACTCGATGACCGCGCAGTGGAGGCCGAGGCACAGACCGAGGAACGGGAGGCGGTGCTCCCGGGCGAAGCGGGCGGCGGCGATCTTGCCCTCGATCCCGCGGAAGCCGAAGCCGCCCGGGATCACGATGCCGTCGAGGTCCTTGAGCCGTCCCTCGGCGAGCAGGCCCTCGGCGTCGTCGGATGCGATCCAGTCGATCAGCACCCGCCCCGAGCACGCGTAGCCGCCGTGGCGGAGCGCTTCCGCGACCGACAGGTACGCGTCGGGCAGGTTCACGTACTTCCCGACCAGGCCGATGCGCACCTCTTGGTCGGCGTCGCCGACCCGGCGCACCAGGCCACGCCACTCGCCGAGGTCGGGCGTCTCGCGGTCGAGGTGCAGGACCTGGCAGACGTAGTCGTCGAGGCCCTCGTCGTGGAGCACGAGTGGGATCTCGTAGAGGCTCTCTGCGTCGACCGCGGACACGATGCCCGCCTCGGGAACGTCGCACAGCTGCGAGATCTTCTCCTTCAGACGCGTCGGGATGGGACGGTCCGAGCGGCACACGATCGCGTCGGGCTGGATGCCGCGGCTGCGGAGCTCTGTGACCGAGTGCTGCGTCGGCTTCGTCTTCTGCTCGCCGGACGGGCCGATGAAGGGCACCAGCGTGACGTGCACGTAGAAGACGTTCTCGCGCCCGACGTCCTTGCGGAACTGGCGGACCGCCTCGAGGAACGGGAGGATCTCGATGTCGCCGACCGTCCCGCCGATCTCGGTGATGACGACGTCGACGTCGTCGTCCGCCAGGCGGACGATCCGCTCCTTGATCTCGTCGGTGATGTGCGGAATGACCTGGACGGTCTGGCCGAGGTAGGCGCCCCGCCGCTCCTTGGCCAGCACCTCCTGGTAGATCGAGCCGGTGGTGGCGTTCGACTTCTTCGTGAGCGGGACGTCGACGAAGCGCTCGTAGTGGCCGAGGTCGAGGTCGGTCTCGCCGCCGTCGTCGGTGACGAAGACCTCGCCGTGCTGGAACGGGTTCATCGTCCCGGGGTCGACGTTGATGTACGGGTCGAGCTTCTGCATCGTGACCCGGAGCCCCCGACTCTTCAGCAACCGCCCGAGCGACGAGGCGGTCAGCCCCTTCCCGAGGCTCGACGCCACGCCGCCGGTCACGAAGATGTGCTTGGCCACGACAACCCCCGCCTCATGCTCCGCCTGACGACATCCGGTTCCCGGCGCGCGTCACCCACAGGACAAATCTGTCGGAGGGCATCCGGGGACACCTCCGAACTTACCACCTCGCGCCGCGGCGACACGCGGATGGCGCGGTAACTTCCCGCGCGGCGAGGCGAAAGGGGTGCATGTGTCGGAGCGTGTGACGGCGGAGCGCACGCGCCCCGGCCTCGACCGGCGGGCGTGGTGGATCGACGCCGCCGTACTCGCCGCCGTAGCCGTCCTCATACGCATTCCGGCCTTCGTCGCCAACCGTCACCTCACGTACGACGACGGCTTCTTCGGCCTCTCGGCCATCGAGATGCGGGACGGCGTCGTCCCGTTCCGCGAGCTGTTCTCCCCGCAGGGCCCTTTGCACCTGCCGCTGCTGTACGTGGCCGACCTGGTCGGGCTGAGGACGGCGAACGCGCCGCGGATCCTGCCCATCGTGGCCGGCGCCGCCGTGACCGTGGTCACCTACGCCGCGGGGCGGCGCATCACGTCCCGCTTCGGCGCCCTGGTCGCGGCGCTGCTCGTGACCACGAGCGGCTCGGTCATCTGGACCACCGCCGGGATCGCGTCCGACGGCCCGGCGCTCGCGTTCGCCGTCGGCGCGGTGGCCGTCTCGTTCGGGTACACCCAGGAGCCGTCGAGCAGGCGGGCGGTAGCCGCCGGCGCACTGCTCGGGGCGGCCGTCGTCGCCAAGGCGCTGGCGGCGCCGGCGGGGCTGGCCGTGGCGCTCCTGCTGCTCTCGCGACGGCGGAGCACGCGACGTCGTCTACGCCGCGATCGCCGCGGCGGTGGTCGCCTTGGGCGCCGCCCTCCCCTGGGGGCTCGCGCGCGTCTGGGACCAGTCCGTCACGTACAACCGCGAGGCCTCTCGCCTGACCTCGTACTGGGGCGCGGTCACGAAGGCGTGGCACACGCTCGTCGACCGCGATCCGATCGTGCTCGTCGCCGTGGGGCTCGCGTTGGCGATGTTGGTGCTGGCGCGCCTCGGCTGGGCGCGCGCAGGCGATGCCTCCTCCCCTGCCCGCGGCCCGGTGCTCTTCCGCCCGGCGTCGGTGCTCCTCGTCTGGCTGGCGGCACAGTTCGCGCTCCTCGTCTACGAGCCCGCGTTCTGGCGCCCGCACGTCGCGTTCCTGATCGCCCCCTTGGCGTTGTTGGTCGCGCTCCGCCCGCCGCCGCTCGTCGCGCTCCTCATCGCGGCGGTCGCGGTCCTGCCCTGGTACTGGAGCAACGTCCACACCATGTTGTGGCCGGACCCCTACAACGCCGGCGAGCGCGCCGCGGTCGACGATCTTGGGAAGCTGCCCTCCGGCGCTCTCGCCCTCAGCGACGAGCCCGGTTTCCTCTGGCGTGCCGACCGCCTGACCGACCCGTACCTCGACGACTCGTCGATCAAGCGCATCGAGCAGGGCCAGGTCACGGCGGAGAGGATCGAGGAGGCCGCAGCTCGGCACGACGTGTGCGCGGTCCTCGTGTGGACCTCGCGCTACGCAGACCTCGACCTGGGCCCGCGCCTCGTCGACGCGGGCTACGAGGTGACGGCGCGGTACGGCGGGCCCCGCGTCCTGTACGAGAAGCGAGACTGCCGGCCGTGATCAGGAGGGTCGGGCCTGGCGTCGCTCGGGGCGCTGCCCGAGGCGGTCGAAGGCGCGTAAGGGCGGCACGCGCTCGATCACGCGACTGAACGACACGATCTCGGCGAGCACGTTCAGCACGATCAGCACGACGAGCACGCTGGTGCGCGCCTCCTTGCCGAGGCCGAGCACGACGCCGAGGCCGAGCACGGCGCCGATGACGTTGGCGCCCGTATCGCCGAGCATGAGTCGCTCGCGCAGGTCGTCCGGGAGGAGGGCGAGGGCGGCGCCCATCACGGGCGCGATGGCGATCCCGATCGCGTCGGTGCCGAGCGCCACGGCCAGCGGGAGATAGAGGACCCACGACACCTTGATGAGGCGCCCGGGCGCGAGATCCAGCAGGTTGGCGAAGTTGGCAGCCAACGCGATGAGGACGGCGTCGATGATGAGCCGACGTCCGCTCGCAAAGCCGGGCGTGGCGACGAGCACGACGGCGACGCCCGCGCCCCCGAACAGCTTTACGAACCCTGTTGTGAGGCGGCCCTGGGAGAGGGCGCGCATGTGCCCCCGGAACCCGCGGTCGCCGCCCGCGCCGAGCAGGTCATCCACGAATCCGAGGAAACCGAACCCGAACACGGCGAACAGCACGAGAGTGCGGGACAGCGTGAGTCCGGGCTCGTCCCCGATGCCGGCGGCGCCGGCGATCGCGCGCCCCGCTTCGATCACGAGCACGGTGAGCACGATCACGATCCCGCCCGCGGTCGGCAGCGGATGACCGCGGTAGTTCGTGCGCTCGAGCGCCGGGGTCTGCAGCATGTCGCGGCCCGCGATGCGCAGGAACCACGCCGTGACGACGCCGACGACGATCCCGACGAGAACGCTCACCCGCGCGTGCCCGCCGGAACCTGTTCGGCGTCGGGCGGCGCGGCATCCGCCGGAGCGGCGTCACGCGACGCGACGCGCCGCTCGACGAGGACCAGGAGAGCGACGACGGTCGGGTTCAGGACGCTGAGCATCATGCCCGGGACCGCGATACCCGAGTCGTTGACGGCAAAACCGAGAATCGACACGATCGCGAACCCGATGAACGAAGCCCGGAGCTCCGGGACCCATTCGACGAGGGCGTGCAACCGGTCGCGGTGCTTGCTGTACAGGTAGGCAAGGAACGCGAGCACGATGAGCACGACCAGCAGCCACGTGGATCGGAACAGGACCGAGAGGTTCTCGTAGATCTTGCGCTCGAGCACGGTCCACAGCCCGGACCAACCTCGTGACTGCGTGGTCTCGAACAACCGACCGAGGTGGGTCCGCTTGTCCGAAGGACGCGTGAGGTCGAACAGGCCGAAGGCGACGAGCGCGATGACGGCGGCGACGAGCCCGAGGACTGCGTTACGCAGGCGGATCCGCAGGCCGAGCAGGAGGTACCCGGTGGCGGCGAACGCCGGCAGCATCGACAGGACGCCGCCGACGTCCGATCCCCACATCGGAGCCCCGTCGACCACGAAGACCACCGCCAGCAGCGCGATGCCGAACCATGCACCACGCCGACCGCCGATCCGGTGCGCCAGCAGCCCCGCGAGCAACACCGCGGACGACGCCAACGCCGCGTATCCGAGGTTGCCGTATCCGCTGAACCGTGCCGCGAGGAGTGGCGAGTAACCCAGTGGGTTGCTCAGCTGCAGCGGTGCGCCGAAGAGGACGTCGACGACCAGGACGGCCACGATCACGCCCAGCGCCGTGATCAGCGACATCAGGGCGTCGCGCCGCCCCGCCAGGCGGTAGAGGAATGCGAGCGCCACCGATGCGACCGCGAGCGCGGCCCAGTAGGGCACATCGCCCCAGTCGTGGAACGGAAGGAGTCGGGCGAGCAGGACGGCGGCGATGAATCCGAGGCCGGTGAGGGCGGCGAGGTGCAGGGCGGCCCCGCGTCGCGGCCCGGGGCGTGCGAGCCACAGCAATGCCGCGACGGCGAGAACGCCCTGGATGACCACGAAGAGCACGGCGACGACGGCGACGACGTTGTCGCGGAAGGTCGCGGCCGCGTCGGCGTCGGCGATGCCATCGCGACGCTGGGATGCTGACCCGCCCTCGTCGCGGATCTCGAACGGGCGTCCCTCCATCGAGTCCGGCGCGTCGAGGCCGATGCGATCGAGGATCGTGGGGGCGATGTCGACGAGCTGGACGAAGCCGGGACGGCGGGTGGTCCCCGAGCGGAGCAGACCCGGCTTCACGCCCGGCGCCCGCAGTGACGCGACGGTGAGGCGCACCTCGCGCGAGGGGTGCACCGGGCCGACGACCATGACCGCGTCCTCTTCGGGGTTCACGTCGCGCAAGAGTCCGCCGATGAGCCGGTCGGTGCGCGTCAGGGCCTGCGTCAGGAGGCGGTCTCGTTGCACCGGCGTGGCGAACACACGGTACGCGTCCTCACGGACGAGATCGGACCCTTCGACGAGCACGACCGAGCGCGGCCGCCAGACGTCCCGGAACCGGCGCAGAACGGCGGCGTTGTCGTACCGCAACCCGAATGGCGCCTGCGGGTCGGGTGCGAGGAGCTCGGGCCCGACGGCTCCCGACGGGACCTCGCCGTCGGAGCCCATGAGCCCGGACACCGCCTGGCGCCGGTAGTAGCCGCCGACCGGGAGCTCCTCGGGGTCGTAGCCGTCCCCGTTCGCGATCACGGCCCGGGACCAGTCGGAGCTTGCGAGCTTGTCACCCAGCGCGCCGACCTCGGCGTCGAACAGCTCCTGCTTGTTCTTGTCGACGATGCCGGCGATGCCGAGGTTGACGAGCCCGGTGCGGGGGTCACGGCCGGTCCGGCGCTCGAACGCCTGCCCGGCGGTGGTGTCGCCGAACGGCTCACCGACCTCGAAGCCCTCCCCGTCCGTGTCCGTGTTCGTCCCGACCGAGCGTGTGCCCGCGCCGAGGGTCACGTACCCGTCGGCGAGCTTCGTCTTGCGGTCGATGGCCCGCGTCGTGAGACCGCCGACGGCGGAGCCGTCGAGCAACCGGATCAGGTTCGGAAGCTTGTCCTTGCGGGCTTGGATGTCCTGCCACGTCACGGCCGGGAGCGAGATGACCAGGACGCGCTGCGCCTTCGGCTTGGCCGTCCCGCCGCTCGCGGGTGCGGAGGCCGCGCCCGCGAGCACGGTTGCACCGAGCGCGGCGACGAATGCCACCGCGACCGCGCGCCTCATGCGTCGACCTCGGCACCGTCCGGATCGAGGTCGGGCACCTCCGGTTCCTCGATCCGGTGACGCTCGACGCGCCCCCCGGTCACACGAACACCGAGGAGGTACAGCGCCCCGCCGACGAGAGCTATCACGATGCAAAGCACCGCGTTGGCCACGCGGCCCGAAGGGTCGAGCACAGAGACCACGACCCACCCTGCGAAGCCGATGACCACCGAGAGCCCGACGGCGCGCGGCAGCGCGCGGGGGACGATCGCGTGACCGGTTCGGCGGGACAGACCGATGCTGAGAATCACCGCGCCAGCCGTGTACGCGACGGTGTGGCCGATGCCGAGAGCGGCGACCCGGGCTGCGCCCTCGGTGAAGTACACGCCGACGGCCATCGCCGCGACCCCGCCCACCCCGGTGAGCAGCGCCACCACAGCCGGCGTCCGGCTGTCGCCGAGCGCGTAGTACGCGCGGGCGAGCATGAGAAACGCCCCGTACGCGAACAAGCCGAGCGCCAAGGACGCGAGCCCGGCTGCCAACAGGTCGACACCGTTCTCCGCGGCTTCGCCGAACGCGAACACGATCATCGCGGGCTTCGCGAGCACGATCATCGCCGCCGACACGGGCACGATGAGCATCGCCATGGCGTCGAGCGCCCAGCGGAGCGAGCGCGCGAACGAGTCGAAGTCCGAGCGAGCGGCCTCGATGGACAGCTCGTTGTGGATCGCGGTGTGGATGGGCTGGGCGATGACGCCGTAGGGCGCGAGGAAGAACACCCACGCCACCTGGTACGCCACCGTGCCGCCCTCGACGGAGTTGCCGAGCACGATCGCAGCGCCGAGCAGGAGCCCGATCTGGGCGTGCTGGAGAACCGCCCATCCAGACAGTCGAAGCAACCGGCTCACGGCCGGGTCGCCGCGACCCAGCCGGGGACGCAACCTGAAGCCCGCGCGATGGAGAGCGATGCTCGGAACGGCGACGAACGCCGCAACGCCGAGCGTCGCGCTCAGCGCCAGCGTGAGCTTCTCCGCCAGCGAAAGATCGAGCCCCGTGTCACCGCCGGTCAACACGCGGAAGACGACGAGGCCGGCCACGATCATCAGGGTGTTCCCGATGGGCGCGATCGCCGTGACCACCAGGCGCCTCTTCGCGTACAGAACGGCGATCGCGACCGTGCCGATTGCGTAAAGCAGCACCTGCGGAATGAAGAAGCGCAGCAGGAACGTGGCCAGGCTCTCCTGCTGTGCGGCGATCGTCGGGTCGTCCACGCCACTGGCGAGGAGACGGGCCAGCCACGGCGCGGCGACGACGCCCACGACCGTGATCACGCCCAGCCCGATCAGCGCCCGCCCGAGCACGCTGCCGGCGAGCCGTTCGGCCTCCGGCTCGTCCGAACGGTCGAGCAGGTCGACGAGTGTGGGCACGAGAACGGCAGACAGCGCGCCCGCGGCGAGCAGCTCGAAGAGGACGTTCGACACGTAGTTCGACGACGTGAACGTGTTGCCGAGGTACGTCGTCCCGAGAATGGCCGCGATGGCGAGGACGCGGGCGAAGCCGATCCCGCGCGACGCCGCCGCCGCGACCCCCATGCCCGCGGCCGATCGCGAGACCGACCGCGTGTCCGCTACTGGTTCGGCCATTCCGGCGTGCTCTTCGTCGCGCCCGTGCCGTACCCGTACTGTCCGACGACGTTGCGGCTGAAGTCGGCGAGCGCGAGCACGGACGCCACGCGGCCTTCCACGACGTCGAGATCGTCGATGGTGGAGACGGCCTGCTTCAGGTCGTCACTTCCACGGATCGGGGTCAGCATCGCGCCCCGCTTGGGGCCGCCGTCCTTCTCGTCGAAGACCTCGCCCGCGACGACCCGGAGCTGGTTTGCCGAGAGCGCGCTACTGAAGGGCGCGAGCACCTCATTGTCCGACACCTGGCCGTTCGTGCCGTCGATGAGCAGTACCCGGGCCTCACCGCCCCCGAAGGAGGCCGCCGAGAAGTTGTCGCCCTGGTTGCCGACGGGCTCGAAGCTGATGAACCCGGCATCGGCGAGGGCGCTGAGAAGATCCCGCCCGTTCGCAGCCGCGCCGGCTCCCGCTCGCGAGCCGGCTCGCGAGCGCGTTCCACGCCTCCTCCCGTGTCGCCTTCGCGCTCTGGCCTGGTCGTCCGAGGAGCTCGCCGAGTTGCCGGAGCGCGTCGGCGTCCGAGAGCGTCAGCTTCCCCTCGAGCCACATGATCCCGGGTGCACGCGCCCCTGCCTGCTGGGCGAGCTCGACGGTCTCCTTGACGGCGTCGCCGTCGACGCCACGCGTGGCGATCGTGGCGAGCGCGACGCCGTCGAGGCGACCCGCGACCGTGAAGTCCTTCGTGCCGTCGATGTAGCCCTGGAGCTGGCCGACCTCCCCGCGCAGGTCGTCGCTCTCCGCTTTGCGGGCGTTGGCGTTCTTTTCGACCGTGTCGATCCGGTCGTTCAGCCGGTCGACGATCGCGCGGTTCACGACAGTCGCTCCCATCACGATGCCCAGCGCGAGTGCGAGAAAGACCGCGATGAGGGACACGATGTGGAAGCGGAAGTTGATCATGCGCTCAGAACGTGTCGGTGATCGAGAACCAGAGGTCGCGCAGGGTCAGTTCGATCCCCCGCAGGAAGACGTGTATGGGTTCCGACACGATGCTCACGACGATGATGGCAACGATCGCCGACCCGACGAGCAGCGCGATGTCGCGGCGCCTGACCCGTCCCTCGTACAGGCGGCTCACGCCCTTGGCGTCGACGAGCGCCGGACCGAGCCGGAGTCGGGTCAGGAACGTGGACGACATCCCACTCCGGCCCTTGTCGAGGAACTCGACCATCGACGCGTGGGTTCCGACCGCGACGATGAGCTGCGCGCCGGCCTCGTACGCCAGCAGCATCGCGACGTCCTCGCTCGTGCCGTCGATCACGAACTCGTGGTACGGCACACCCCACGCCTGGAGCGCTTCCCGGCCGGGAGCGCGCCCGTCGAGGTGCACGTGGTGGATCAGCTCGGCACCGGTGGCGAGAGCGGTCTCCGAGACCGAGTCGAAGTCGCCGATGATGATGTCCGGCTTGAGTCGCATCTCGAGCAGAGCGTCGGCGCCGCCGTCGACGCCGATCAGAACGGGCTGGTACTCACGGATGTACGGGCGCAGCGCGGCAAGGTCGGTCCGATAGTCGTGACCGCGCACCACAACGAGCGCGTGGCGGCCCTCGAACTGCGTCTTCATCGGCGGCAGCTCGATCGGCTCGAACGTGAGCTTCGCTTCGCGCTGTATGTATTCCAGAGTGTTCACGGCGAACCGCTCGAGCTCTCCCCCGATCGCAGCCCGCGCGGTGTCCATCGCGGTTTGGATCTCCTCGATGGAGAGCGGATCGCCCGTCGCGATCAGGTCCTCGCCGCGCCAGACCTCGCCGCCGTCGATGCGGACATGCTCACCCTCGTGCACACGGTCGAGGACGTCCTCACCGGCTCGATCGACGAGCGGGATGCCCGCCTGCACCACCCGGATCGGCCCGCCGTTCGGATAGCGGCCGGAGATCGATTCGCCGGCGTTGACGACGGCTGCAACGCCCGCCCCCACAAGGCCCTCGGCGGCGACGCGGTCGAGGTCCCGGTGGTTGATCACCGCGATGTCACCGGGCTGCAGGCGCTTCACGAGGTCCTTGGTACGGCGGTCGATACGGGCGGTGCCCGTGACGGTCGTCGAGGGCCGCGTGCTACGCCGCGCCATGTGCCCTCGCCCGTTTGAAGCTCTCGCCCACGTCGAGGAGCTCGGCGGCGTGACTCCGGGCGTGGGCCGACTCGCCCACTCCCGCGAGCATGCGCGACAGCTCGCGGACCCGATCCTCGCCGGCCACCGTGTCCGCGCTCGCCACCGTGCGCTTCCCCTGCTCGCGCTTCTCGACCACGACCTGCGCGTCGGCGAAGGCCGCCACCTGCGCGAGGTGCGTCACCACCAACACCTGGTGGGCGCCGGCCAGGTCCGCGAGCAAGCGGCCCACCGCGGCTCCCGCCTCACCCCCGATGCCGGCGTCGACCTCGTCGAACACCAGCGTGGGTGGCGCCTCGGAGAGCACCACGCGCGCAGCAAGCATCGCGCGTGAGAGCTCACCACCCGACGCGACCTTCCCCAAGGGTCGGGGCGGCTCCCCCGGGTTGGCCGAGATGAGGAACGTGACGCGATCCGCCCCGTCGTCGGTCGGCTCCGCCGGTTCGACCACGACCTCGAAGGCTGCCGCCGGCATGGCGAGCTCCCGCAGGTGCGGCGTCACCGCCTCGCCGAGGGACCCGCCCCCGCCCAGCCGGGCGCGGGACAACGCGGCGGCGGCGTCGGCCGCCTGCGCCCGGGTGACCTCGCGGACCTGCTCGAGCTCCGCGGCGCGCGCCTCGTAGCTCTCGAGCTCAGCGAGGCGCCGCCGCGCGTCCTCGGCGTAGGCGCGCACGTCGGCGAGTGTCTCGCCGTACTTGCGTGTGAGCTCGCGCAGCAGCTTCCTCCGTGTCCGGATCTCCTCCAGACGTTGCGGATCGTCCTCGACCGAGTCGCGAGCGACGCGCAGGTCGCGCCCGAGCTCGGCCAGCTCGGCCTGCGTGGCTCGGAGCCGCTCGGCGAGCTCTGCGAACGGGCCGCGGCCCGCCAGAGCCGCGGCCGCGGCTCCGACCGTGTCGAGCGCCGGCCCCTCGACGGCGCCGTACGCCGCTGCCAGCGCCTCGCGATGCGCGAGGGCGTCGGCCAGCAGGGCCTCCTCCGCCTCGAGGGCAACGTCCTCACCCGAGTCTTCGATGACGGCGGCGTCGACCTCGCCGATCTGGAACCGGATCAGGTCGAGCTCGCGGGCGCGGGCCCGGTCGTCGCCACCGAGACCTGCGAGCTCGGAGTCGATCCGCCGGAGATCGGCGCGAGCGGAGCGGTACGCGGCGAGGGGCTCGGTGGCGGGCGGGCCCACGAAGCCATCGAGGGCGCCGCGCTGCACGGCCGGGGCGAGCAACGACTGGTGCGCGTGCTGGCCGTGGAGGTCGACGAGTCGGGCGCCGACCTCGGCGAGCTCGCCGACGGTCGCGAGCCGGCCGTCGATGTACGCGCGGCTGCGCCCGTCCAGCGGCACGACGCGTGCCAGGACGACCTCGCCGCCGGCAGCCTCGTCCACGAATCGGCCTTCGACGCGCGCCTCGGACGCGCCGTCGCGGACGAGGGACGTGTCCGCGCGCCCGCCCACGAGCAGCTCCACGGCCTCCACGAGCAGGGTCTTGCCGGCGCCGGTCTCACCCGTGATCGCGGTGAGCCCGGGCCCCAGGACGAGCGTGAGATCGGCCACGATCCCGAGATCGGCGACGTGCAACTCGGTCAACACGGCGGCACCACGGCCTATCGATCGGCGAGGCCGAACTTGGCCTTGAGGATCTGATGGAAGTCGCGGGGGCCGAACGTCACCATGCGGGCGGGCCGCGGCCCCCTCGTGCATTTGACCGTCGCTCCGGTCTCGACCAGCCCGAGCTCGCGCCCGTCGAGTGTCAGCACGACCGTCCGCTCGTCCACAACCACGAAGCTGAGCTCCTCGTCGCCGTCGAGCACGAGCGAGCGGTCGAAGAGCATGTGCGGAGACACGGGAGTCAACAGGATGCACTGGAGGCGCGGCGCCAAGATTGGACCGCGGGCCGAGAACGAGTATGCGGTCGACCCCGTGGGTGTCGACACGATGACGCCGTCGGCTGCGTACGTCGTGAAGAACGAGCCGTTGATGAGCACATCGAGGCGCGCGACTCGTCCACTCTGCGCCTTCTCGAGCACCGCCTCGTTGAGCGCCCACCAACGACCGTTCGCCGGTCCGGTGCTGACCACGTCCACCTGCAACACCATCCGCTCGGCGACCTCGTAGTCGCCGGCGAGGAGCCGCTCGAGCGCGCGGTCGAGCGCTCCCGGCTCGACCTCGGTCAGGTAGCCCATGTCACCGACGTTGACACCCAGCACGGGGACGCCGGCTTCGTAGACGATGTCGACGGTCCGGAGCATGGTCCCGTCGCCGCCCAGCGAGACAGCGACGTCGAGGCCCTCGGCGAACTCCGACTCCGGGCACGCGAGGTGCTCGAGACCGCACGGACCGGCGTCCGCTGCCGGCACCCGCACCGTGACGCCCCGTTCCCCTAACCACTTCGCAGCCCGCGCCGCGAGCTCGTGGGCGAGCGCGCGTTCACGGTGCGGGACCAGGCCAGCCGTGCGCACGTCGGTGCCCGTCCCCGTCACGACCTTGCTCCGGCGTCTGCGTGCGCGGCCGCCACGGCCGCGTCGAGGGCGTCCCCGCTGACCCGCGTCGCTGTGTCCTTCCGGCACCGGAAGAAGAACTCGATGTTCCCCTCCGCGCCTCTGAGCGGCGAAGGCATGACCCCAACCGTGTGCACGCCGGCCCGGCCGATGTCGTCGCGCACCCGATGGAGTACGGCACGATGCACCGACGCGTCCCGGACGATGCCGCCCTTGCCGACCTCGGAACGCCCCGCCTCGAACTGTGGCTTCACCAGCAACAGGAGGTCCGCATCGGGGGTCGTGCACCGGGCGAGTGCGGGCGCGCACACGGACAGCGAGATGAAGGACAGGTCGGCAGTACAGAGATCGGCTACCCCGCCGATGTCCGCCGCTTCGAGATGGCGGACGTTCGTTCCCTCGACGACCGTGACGCGGGGATCCGTTCGCACCGACCACGCAAGCTGGCCCCGCCCGACGTCCACGGCCACCACGTGCGTAGCCCCGGCCTGCAGCAGGCAGTCGGTGAAGCCGCCGGTTGAGGCTCCGGCGTCGAGCGCGCGTCGACCCGAGGCTTTCACCCCGAGCCCCTCGAGCGCGGCTTCGAGCTTCTCCCCACCCCGCGACACGAACTTTGGCCCATCGCCGCTCAAGCTGATGCTCTCGTCGGCCGTGACGCGCCTCGCCGCGGACCGCGCCGGCAGCCCGCCGACGAGTACCCGTCCCGCGCCGATTGCTTCGAGCGCCCGTTGGCGGCTCGCGGTCAGACCGCGTCGCACAAGTTCGGCATCGAGTCGGCGGCGCACGGCGACGCGCAGATTACCCGCCAAAGGGCTTTCGCGGTGGACCGGTATCGTGCGAGCTGCATGGTCATCCCGTTGCACGACGACAATCCGACCGAGAAATTCCCGTTCGTCACGGTCGCGATCATCGCCCTCAACGTCCTCGTGTACCTGTTCGTGCAGCCTCACAGCGGCGTCGACACGCGCCTCGGTACCTCGCGGGACACCGCGTTCACGCTCGAGCACGCCGCGATCCCGTGCGAGCTGAAACAGGGCGAGCCGGTGACCGTGAGCGAGATCAACACCGACAGCTGCAACGCGGGGGCGCGTGTCGACTCGCGGGAGATCTTCCCCGACAAGAACGTCTGGTTGGCGGTCTTCGCCTCGATGTTTCTGCACGGCTCGATCCTCCACCTGGCCGGCAACATGCTGTTCCTGTGGATCTTCGGCAACAACGTCGAGGACCACCTCGGACACATCGGCTTCACGATCTTCTACTTCTTCGTCGGTGCGGCGGCGATGGGCGCCCACTACCTCGCCGACCCGAGCTCGACGCAGCCCGTCATCGGCGCGTCCGGCGCGATCGCGGGCGTGATGGGCGCATACCTCGTCTTGTGGCCGCGCGCCCGCGTGTTGACGGTCATCGCACTGCTGTTCTTCTTGCCCGTCTATCTGCCGGCGGCGGTGCTCCTCGCGATCTGGTTCGGGACGCAGTTCGTCACGAGCTTCAACCCGAACTCGAACGTGGCGTGGCTGGCCCACGTCGGCGGGTTCATCGCCGGCGCCGGCATCGCCCTGGCACTGCGAGGCCTGCTCGGGCCGCCGCGCCAGCGCGTCCAGCCGGCGCAGCCGCCGCAATGGGGTTGGGGGCGCTGACGTCGTCAGCCCGAGGTCGCGGCCTCGACGAGCAGCGGAACGAGCGCGGCCAGGTCGGCGGCGACGAACGGCGGCGGCGGGTCGGGAATCGACTCGCCACCCGGCGGCGCGTCGGGCTGGGTCACTCCCGACAACACGAGGCCGAACGGCCAGCCCAGCGCGGCGGCCAGCACGCCGTCGGTCGACGGCCGATCCCCCACGACGATTCCCGTCGCGCCGAACCGCTTGCGGATCAGGTCGACCATCGGACGTTCGGGCTTCCCGGCGACCTCCGGCGCGCGTCCGGCGGCGGTCGCGACTGCAGCGGCGATCGCACCCGATCCCGGGATCATGCCGCCGGGTACGGGGTACGTCGCGTCGAGGTTGGTGGCGACGAAGCGGGCGCCGTCGCGCACGGCCGCCGAGGCGCGGTCGAGCTCGTCGAAGTCGAACCCCCGATGCAGGCCGACGACCACCGCGGCCGCCGGTCCCTTCGTGACAGGCCGCAGACCCGCGGTCGCGAGCGCCTCGACGACGCCGGGCCCGGCGCACGCGAGCACGGGTGCTCCCGGCTCGAGCGCTGCCGCGAGCAACGTCGCCGCCGACACCGCGCTCGTGACCACGTCGCTCGTCGCCGCGGACGCGCCGGCGGCGACGAGCTTGGCGACCACCTCCCCCACCGGCTGACTCGAGTTGTTGGAGACGTATGCGACTCGGAACCCGGCTTGCCGGAGGTCGGAGATCGCCGTGCCCGCGCCGGCGATCGGCTCGTCACCGCGCCACACGACTCCGTCGAGGTCGCAGCAGACGACCGGGCGTTCGGGCGTCACTCGGCGGCGGACAGGGCGTCGCGGTAGGCGTCCATCTCGGGACGCATCGCGACCGCGAGCTTCAGCGGGCGCCGGGCACCACTCCTGTCCCCGACGCGCAGCATCGACAGGCCGAGGGCGAACAGCGCGTAGTCGTTGACGGGGTCGATCTCGACCGCGCGTGAGAACTCGGTCCGTGCCGCCCCGAACTGCCCGGTGCGGAAGTACGCCCGGCCCAGGGTCTCGCGGATCGAGCCCTTGTCCGGCTCGAGGTCGCGGGCCCGCTCGAGGGCGACGACGGCCGCGTGTGGGCTCGCGTTGGCGAGCAGCCGGCAGCCTTCCTGGAATGCGTCGTAGGCGGTCGGTTCCATCTCTCTTCGCTTCTTCTTCGTCTCGTTCGGCCGCTGCACGCGACGCGTATGCGACAATCGGCGCCAGCGGCTCTGACCTCGTCGACGAAAGCGAACCGCCCGGTGCCCGAGTTCCTTCCCTTCCGCGGGATCCGCTACGCGCTGAGCGAGGAGAACGCTCCTGCGGACGTCGGGGTGGTCGCGGCGCCACCTTACGACGTGATCGACGACGACAGTCGGGCGGCCCTCGAGACGTCCGACCCGCGCAACTCCGTCCGGCTGATCCTCCCCCGCGACGGCGACGACGGGCGGGATCGCTATCAGATCGCGGCGGGCTGCTTCGACGAGTGGCGTCGCGACGGCGCGCTCGAGGTCGACGATCCTGCCCGCTTCTACCTCTACGAGATGCTGTTCGAGGACGAGAACGGTCGCTTCCGCCGCACCCACGGGGTCGTCGGCGCCCTCGGTCTTCCACCCCGCGGCACCGCGCCCGCCGACGTGGGCGTGCTCCCCCACGAGCGCACCATGAGCACGGCGAAGACCGACCGCCTGGCGCTCCTCCGTGCGACGCGTGCCAACCTCGACCCGATCTGGGTGCTGTCGCTCACCGAGGGCCTCTCGAAGCTGCTCGTCCCTCACCGTCTGCCGCTGATCGCCTACTGCGAGGATCAGGAGGGCGTCACCCACCGGCTCTTCCCGCTCACCGACCCGCAGGACATCGCGGCCGTGTCGGAGGCCGTCGCGGGCGCGTCCGTCGTGCTCGCCGACGGGCACCATCGTTTCGAGACGGCCTGCGCGTACCGCGACGAGCGCGTCGCGGCGGGCCTCGACGACCCGGGCGCCGAACGCATCATGGCGTTCGCGGCCGAGCTCGCCGACGACGAGTTGTCAGTGCGGCCGATTCACCGCTTGCTGCACGGGGTCGACGGCGACGATCTCCGTGAGGCTCTGGCCGGTCGATGGACCATTCTGGAAGCCGGCGCGAACACGCCCGACGGCATCGTCATGCTGCGCGCCCGGATGCAGGAAGAGGACGCACTCGGTCTCGTCGACCGCTCCGGCCTGGCGCTGCTCCGTCCGACGGCCGAGGTCACGGGCGAGCCCGATGTGCTCCGGGACGTCGACTCCACCCGGTTCGACGCGCACGTGCGGCCCGCGCTTCCGAATGCCACGGTCGCGTTCCGGAGCGACGCCGCCGCCGTCGCCGCGCTGGTGGAGAAAGGCGCCGCCGACGCGGCGGTGCTTCTGCGACCCGTCACGGTGGCTCAGATCAGGGCGGCGGCGTTCGCCGGGGTCCGCATGCCCGAGAAGACGACGTTCTTCTCCCCGAAGCCGCGCACAGGGATGGTGTTCCGGAGCCTGGACGAGTGAAGGACGGCCGGGCCGATCCCCGGCGCGTCAGGCGACTTCCCAGGTGGCGCCTGACCCGATCAGGGCCTCCAGGTCGCCGGGGCCGCGCTGCTCACTGGCTCCGACCAGCTGCCGCTGCACCTCGCCCTCGTAGATCGGGCGTTCCACGTCTCGGAACACGCCGACCGGCGTCGGGACGGTCGGCGCGTCGGCGAGCCGTGACAGCGCGAACGCGAGCGACGGGTCGTGTCGCTGCTCGTCGTGCACGAGGAGCCGGTCCTCGCCCACGTCGGCGACGGCGACCACCTCGAGCTCGCCGCGCTCGTTCAGGTGGACGCCCTGCTCACCGTCGGCGCCGAAGCGGATCGGCTCGCCGTGCTTGAGGTCGATGAGCATGCTCGAGCGCGCTTCCTTCGCCGTGACCGCCGCGAACGCGCCGTCGTTGAAGACGTTGCAGTTCTGGTACACCTCGACGAACGACGACCCGCGGTGCGCATGCGCCCGGCGGAACGTCTCGGTCATGTGCTTGCGGTCCATGTCGTGGGTGCGGGCGGCGAACGTCGCTTCGGCGCCGAGTGCCAGCGACAGCGGATTGAACGGGTGGTCGATCGATCCGAACGGCGTCGACTTCGTGACCTTCCCCACTTCGCTCGTCGGCGAGTACTGGCCCTTCGTCAGGCCGTAGATCTGGTTGTTGAACAGCAGCATCGTGAAGTTCACGTTCCGGCGCAGCGCGTGGATGAGGTGGTTCCCACCGATCGACAGTGCGTCGCCGTCCCCCGTGACCACCCACACGTCGAGGTCGGGCCGGGCGAGCGTGATGCCGGTCGCGATCGCCGGGGCGCGCCCGTGGATGCCGTGCACCCCGTAGACGTTCATGTAGTAGGGGAAGCGCGCGGCGCAGCCGATGCCCGAGACGAACACGAGGTTCTCCGGCTTCACGTCGAGCTCCGGCAGCAGCAACTGCACGGCGGCGAGGATCGAGTAGTCGCCGCAGCCGGGACACCAACGGACCTCCTGGTCGGACTGGAAGTCCTTGCGACCGAGCTTCACGGCTTCGTCAGGCATCGAGCATCTCCAGGATCTTCTCTTCGATCGTCGCCGCCTGGAAGGGAATGCCCTGGACCCTGTTGAGCGACTGGGCGTCGACGAGGTAGTCGGCGCGGACGAGCCGCGACAGCTGCCCGAGGTTCATCTCCGGCACGAGAACCCGCCGGTAGCTGCGCAGCACGTCACCTAGGTTCGACGGGAACGGGTTGAGGTGCATGAGGTGGGCGTGCGCCACCTGCTTGCCGGCGGTGCGAACCCGGCGGACGGCGGCCTGGATCGACCCCCAGGTGCTGCCCCAGCCGAGCACGAGCAGCTCGCGGCCGCCGTCGTCGTCGACGTCCACGTCCGGGATGTCGGACACGATCCCCGCCACTTTCCCGGCGCGGATCCGCACCATGTGGTCGTGGTTGGCGGGGTCGTAGTTGACGTTCCCGGTGCCGTCCTCCTTCTCGAGGCCGCCGATGCGGTGCATGAGCCCCGGCGTGCCCGGGATCGCCCACGGCCGGGCAAGCGTCTCGGGGTCGCGCAGGTAGGGCCAGAATTCGCCGTCGTGGTTCGGCGCGTCCGCGAACGGGACCCCGATGTCGGGAAGGGCCTCGACGTCGGGGAGCAACCACGGCTCGGCGCCGTTGGCGAGGTACCCGTCGGTCAGGACGATCACCGGCGTGCGGTACTTGAGCGCGATGCGCGCCGCCTCGAACGCCGTGTCGAAGCAGTTGCTCGGCGAGCGGGGGGCGACCACCGGCAGCGGCGCCTCTCCGTGGCGCCCGTACATCGCGAGGAGGAGATCCGACTGCTCCGTCTTGGTCGGGAGCCCGGTGGACGGGCCGCCGCGCTGCACGTCGACGATCAGCAGCGGCAGCTCGAGATTGACCGCGAGGCCCATGGTCTCGGCCTTGAGATCCATGCCCGGGCCGCTCGTTGCCGTGATGCCCAGGTGCCCGGCGAAGGCGGCGCCGAGCGCCACGCCGATGGCGGCGATCTCGTCCTCCGCCTGGAGGGTGCGGACGCCGAAGTTCTTGTGCCGCGAGAGCTCGTGGAGGATGTCCGACGCCGGCGTGATCGGATACGAGGCGTAGACGATCGGCAGCTTGCTGCTCTGCGACGCCGCGATCAGCCCGTACGCGAGCGCGACGTTGCCGGTCACGTTGCGGTAGCGACCTGCCGGCAGCTGCGCCGGGAGGACCTCCCACGGGTGCTCGAACAGCTCAGCCGTCTCGCCGAAGTGGAAGCCGGCCTTGAAGGCGGCGAGGTTGGCGTCGCGCACCAGCTCCTTCGAAGCGAAGCGCTCGTTGATCCACTCGACCACGGGGTCGATCGGCCGCGTGTACATCCACGAGAGCAGGCCCAGGGCGAAGAAGTTCTTGGACCGCTCGGCGTCCCGCGGCTTCACGCCGAGCTCCTTGGTCGACTCCTGCGTGATCGAGGTCATCGGCACCTGGACGATCCGGTATGCCGACAGCGAGCCGTCCTCCAGGGGGTTCGCCTTGTAGCCGGCCTTGTCGAGGTTCCGCTGCTCGAACGAGTCCTCGTTGACGAGCAGGGTCGAGCCCGGCGGCATGTCCTGCACGTTCGCCTTGAGCGCGGCCGGGTTCATCGCCACGAGCACGTTCGGCGCGTCCCCGGGGGTGACGATGTCGTGGTCGGAGATGTGCACCTGGAACGACGACACCCCGGCGATCGTCCCGGCAGGCGCCCGGATCTCGGCCGGGAAGTTCGGGAGAGTGGCCAGGTCGTTGCCGAAGGCGGCGCTGACGTCGGTGAACCGATCACCCGCGAGCTGCATACCGTCGCCGGAGTCGCCGGCGAACCGGATCACCACCCGGTCCAGCGTCTCCGGGCGGCGGGTCGAGGTTGTCTCTGCCGTCACAACGTGTCTTCCGCTTCCGCCACTTCGTCGGGGCGGGGTCGGATTTCCCCTGGCCACGATCATACCGACGGTGCTCCACCAGCCCGGAACAGACGCGCGTGCACCGCAGAGGCCACTCGGTCACGCCGTCTCGTCGAGCCGGTCGAGCTCGCGGTCGATCCGTCGCAGCAATGCGGCGAGCCGGCGGCGGTCCCGCGCCGGAGCGAGGGTCTCGGCCTCGACGTCGGTCCGAGCCCCGCTCGCGCCCGTGGCGGTCTTGAAGAAGCGGCGACGAACGCTTCCGACCACGACCACGTCGTCATCCGCCGCGAGCGTCTCGACCCACGCCGGCGGGTCCCACACCGTGACCGGGACGGACGTGGTACGACCGTCGCCCGCGCTGGTCCTGACGGCCAACGTGGCGATGCGGCTTCCCGACTCGAGCGCCCGGATCTCGGGCGCTCCCGAGATCGCGCCGCGCAGCACGCTGACGTTGACGGCTTCCATCGTTCCCCCTTCGGGTCCGGATCGGATGGGGGAAGCGCGGGAAGTCGACCCGGCGAACGTACCGCCAGGGTGTGACAGCTACGCCGGTGACCCGCTCCCGGTCAGCCGGTGAAGCGCGGGACCTGGACCACGGCCACCGCGGCCTCGACGGCGGGGTCGCAGTTGTTGGCGACGTTCACAGGGAAGCGGATCGGGTCCCTGATCTCGGTCGTCACCGGGTCGATCGACGTGAGGGTGCAGCCGGGAGGTGGTGCCTCGGTGACGGTGCAGTCGCTCGGCCGGTCGATGAACACGCTCTGAGTCCCGCCGCTCGCCGGGAACGTCAACGTGGTCGTGAACGGCGGCGTCTGAGCTTCGGGGAGTTGCTGTGCCTCGACACCGTCGGTCGGTCGCATCCCATCGATGTCGACCGGGACGCAGTCGACATTGACGGCGTAGGTCGTCCCCGGCGGCGGTGACGCCGACGGGGTGCCGGTCACCGTCTTGGTGACCTCGAGCTGCGCGCAGCTCGAAACCCTGCCGTCGGTCCCGTCCTGGAGGAGCTGCGGAAGCTCGGGGAGGATCACCTCGTCACCGTCCTCGACGTGGCACCGGATGCCGCCGTCGGGCGCGGTGCCGTCGGGCGGCGGCGCGGGGCCGGCGCCCACGGCCATCGCGTTGATCGCAAAGCCAAGTGTCACTGCGCCGATGACCAGAATCCCGGCGACGCCTTCCCGCATTCCCCGCGCTCTGCTCATCGATCCACCCTCCTCCTCGCTTTCCGGGAACCGGCGCACGCTAGCCAATTCCTGGCAGCGGCGCATCGGGGTCGCTGATCAGCGCAGGCCCGCCAGTCGTTCGGCGACGTCGGCGAACGCCGGGTCCTCCCGGCGGACCCGGTCGAACAGCGTCCGGGCCCGGGGAACGTTGCCCGCTCGCTCCTCGAGGTCGGCGAGGGCGTACCAGAGTCGCAGGTGGTAGGGCCTCGGCCGATCGACGCGCCGGTCCGCCCGGGCGAGGAGCGCGATCGCGTCGTCGAGACGGCCCCGATCGGCCAGCGCGCCGGCGGCCACGATCCTGCCCTCGGTGACGACGTCGGCCCCGGGCGACGCGGCGGTGAGCTCGCGCCAGCACTCCTCGACCTTCCGCCACCGGCGCTGGGCGCGGTAGCAGTCCATGAGCACGGGGTGCTGCTCGACGGAGTCACTGAGCTCGACGTACGCCTCGAGCTCCTTGGCCGCGGCCTGATAGTGCCCGAGCCGGTAGTGCGCGAGGCCGAGGAGCTCGCGCACGCTCGGCGAGTCCGGGAGCGCGTCGCGGAGCGGCCGGAGCAGGCGCAACGCGTCGCGCTCGTGGTCACGCGAGTAGGCGTCGGCCGCCTTCATGAGCTGGTCGTAGGAGCGCGGTCCTTTCGAACCGCCGAGCCGCATGATCTCGTCGCGGACGTCGCCGCCCCGGCCTCGTCGCCGTCGCTTCCGGCTGCCGTCGGTCGAGTGGCGTGAACCCCGGCGGCTGTCGTCCCGCCGGCGGCGCGGCTTGCGATCGTTGGGACGGGACACGGCGGCGAGCGTACCGGCGCGCTGTTTGCAGTCCCCCGAGCGCGTCGAACGCCCCCGCGCACGCGCTGTCGGTGCGGCGGGGGCGCTCGCTCGAGAAAATCCGGCGGCGACCTACTCTCCCGGGGAGTTACCCCCCAAGTACCATCGGCGCTGGCGGTCTTCACTTCCGTGTTCGGAATGGGAACGGGTGTTTCCCCGCCGCTGTGACCACCGGAAATCTGGTGCGCACGTGCGCGTTCTCTTTTCAACCGCCGGTCGAGCGCTGCAGAGCGAACACGAACACCAAGGAGAAGAATCCCAAGCCCTCGGCCGATTAGTACCGGTCGGCTGAACACGTCGCCGTGCGTACACCTCCGGCCTATCTACCTGGTCGTCTTCCAGGGGCCTTACCCGGTTGTCCCGGTGGGAGACCTCATCTCGAGGACGGCTTCGCGCTTAGATGCTTTCAGCGCTTATCCATTCCGCAGGTCGCCAACCAGCCGTGCTCCTGGCGGAACAACTGGCACACGAGAGCTGCGTCCGTCCCGGTCCTCTCGTACTGGGGACAGCTCCTCTCAAGTCTCCTACGCCCGCAACGGATAGGGACCGAACTGTCTCGCGACGTTCTAAACCCAGCTCGCGTACCGCTTTAATGGGCGAACAGCCCAACCCTTGGGACCTTCTTCAGCCCCAGGATGCGACGAGCCGACATCGAGGTGCCAAACCTTGCCGTCGATGTGGACTCTTGGGCAAGATAAGCCTGTTATCCCCGGGGTACCTTTTATCCGTTGATCGACCGCGCTTCCACATGCCACGGCCGGGTCACTAAGCCCTGCTTTCGCACCTGCTCGACTTGTAGGTCTCGCAGTCAAGCTCCCTTGTGTCTTTGCACTCGACGCCTGATGGCCAACCAGGCTGAGGGAACCTTTGGGCGCCTCCGTTACGCTTTTGGAGGCGACCGCCCCAGTCAAACTACCCACCTGACGCTGTTCCCGACCCGGATAACGGGCCTGGGTTAGAGCCCCAATATCAGCAGGGTGGTATTTCAACGTTGACTCCACCGAGGCTGACGCCCCGGCTTCCCAGTCTCCCACCTATCCTACACAACTGACACCGAGACCCAACATCAGATTGTAGTAAAGGTCCACGGGGTCTTTCCGTCCTGTTGCGGGGAACGAGCATCTTTACTCGTCGTGCAATTTCGCCGGGTCTCTGGTTGAGACAGTAGCCAAGTCGTTACGCCATTCGTGCAGGTCGGAACTTACCCGACAAGGAATTTCGCTACCTTAGGACCGTTATAGTTACGGCCGCCGTTTACCGGGGCTTAGCTTCAGAGCTTTGCTCCCGAAGGAGCTAACCCTTCCGCGTAACCTTCCGGCACCGGGCAGGCGTCAGTGCGTATACATCGTCTTACGACTTCGCACGCACCTGTGTTTTTAGTAAACAGTCGCTTGGCCCTGGTCTCTGCGGCCTCTTCGGGCTCCAGGCGCGAGGCCTTTCACCCTACGGAGGCCCCCCTTCTTCCGAAGTTACGGGGGCAATTTGCCGAGTTCCTTAACCAGAGTTCTCCCGATCGCCTTCGTATTCTCTACGTGCCCACCTGCGTCGGTTTGGGGTACGGGCACCGTGTCAGCTGACTAGAGGATTTTCTCGGCAGCGTGGAACTGGTCACTTCCCCTGAATCGGGTCGGCATCACATCTCGGGGTATGTGCCGGACGGATTTACCTATCCAGCCCCCTACCTGCTTGCTCCGGGTACAACCAACGCCCGGTAGACCTATCCTTCTGCGTCCCCCCATCGCTACCCATCCGAGGATTGGGACGAGTTCGGTCCCGAAGGACCAGCCCCCGATCGCTCCTCTTCGGGTTGGGCGCGGACACGGTGGTACAGGAATATCAACCTGTTGTGCATCGACTACGCCTCTCGGCCTCGCCTTAGCTCCCGACTAACCCTGGGCGGATGAGCCTTCCCCAGGAACCCTTGGGCATTCGGCGGAGGGGTTCCTTCCCCCTCGTTCGCTACTCATACCGGCATTCGCACTCGACCACGCTCCACGTCTGCTTGCGCAGCCGCTTCACAGCTGAGATCGACGCTCCCCTACCCATCACGCGACCCGCAGGTCGCGAAATGACGCAGCTTCGGCTCTGTGCTTGAGCCCCGTTACATTGTCGGCGCAGGATCACTCGACCAGTGAGCTGTTACGCACTCTTTCAAGGATGGCTGCTTCTAAGCCAACCTCCTGGCTGTCTGGGCAATCCCACATCCTTTGCCACTGAGCACAGAATTAGGGGCCTTAGCTGGCGTTCTGGGCTGTTTCCCTCTCGACCATGAAGCTTATCCCCCATGGTCTCACTGCCGTGCTCTGGAGTATCGGCATTCGGAGTTTGGCTGATTTCGGTAAGCTTGTAGGCCCCCTAGACCATCCAGTGCTCTACCTCCGATACTGAACGCACGACGCTGCACCTAAATGCATTTCGGGGAGAACCAGCTATCACCGAGTTTGCTTGGCCTTTCACCCCTATCCACAGGTCATCCCCCAAGTTTTCAACCTTGGTGGGTTCGGCCCTCCACGAGGTCTTACCCTCGCTTCAGCCTGCCCATGGATAGATCACTCGGCTTCGGGTCTACCGCCTGCGACTGGACGCCCTGTTCGGACTCGCTTTCGCTCCGGCTTCCCCTCTCGGGTTAACCTCGCCACAGACGGTAACTCGCCGGCTCATTCTTCAAAAGGCACGCCATCACGGCTGCCGGGCCGAAGCCCGACAACGACGCTCTGACTGCTTGTAAGCCAACGGTTTCAGGTTCTATTTCACTCCCCTCCCGGGGTACTTTTCACCCTTCCCTCACGGTACTCGTGCACTATCGGTCGCCAGCTTGTACTTAGCCTTACGAGGTGGTCCTCGCAGATTCACACGGGCTTTCCCGGATCCCGTGTTACTCGGGAGCACCGCCAGGAGGTCGTTACCTTTCGTGTACGGGGCCTTTACCCTCTGTGGCGCGCCTTTCCAGAACGCTTCCACTAGGTATCGACTTGGTAACTCCTTGGAATGGCTGCCGCCACTCCAGGCGGGTCCCACGACCCCGCCACAGCATCGCCGGCAGGCTGTACCACTGTGACGGTTTAGGCTGATCCCGTTTCGCTCGCCGCTACTCGGGGAGTCGCGGTTGCTTTTCTTTCCTCGGGGTACTGAGATGTTTCAATTCCCCCGGTGCCCTCCACCGGCCCTATGTGTTCGGGCCGGGGTGACTGGGCATGACCCCAGCCGGGTTTCCCCATTCGGATATCCACGGGTCATAGCGCTTGGTCGGCAGCTTCCCGTGGCTTTTCGCAGCCACCCACGTCCTTCATCGGCATCTGGCGCCAAGGCATCCACCGTTGGCTCTTTGTAGCTTGGGAATTTCTTCGTTCTTGATGCTCGTGCTCGCTCTGCAGTTCTCAACCAGCGGGTGAGGCCGCGCACCGTCGACGAACGACGGGCACAGGTCTCGGGCGACGGTCACCGGAATCGGCGCCGCGCTGCCCTGGGTGCACGGATCGCGTGCTCCCTCAAAACGGAACAGTGATGTCCGACGCCGCCGGGTCCCGGTGGTGCCACGTGCGCCCGGAGGCGACGTGGGGTCGGGGGTGGCCGGCGAGCCGAGTAGCCGGTGCTCGACGTAGGAGCTCCCCGAGCTCGGAGCCGAAAAAGCTCCTCGCCCGAGCAGTGGACTCCTTAGAAAGGAGGTGATCCAGCCGCACCTTCCGGTACGGCTACCTTGTTACGACTTCACCCCAATCGCCAATCCCACCTTCGACGGCTCCCTCCAAAAGGTTGGGCCACCGGCTTCGGGTGTTACTGACTTTCGTGGTGTGACGGGCGGTGTGTACAAGGCCCGGGAACGTATTCACCGCAGCAATGCTGATCTGCGATTACTAGCGACTCCGACTTCACGCAGTCGAGTTGCAGACTACGATCCGAACTGAGACCGGCTTTCTGGGATTAGCTCCCCCTCGCGGGATCGCAGCCCTTTGTACCGGCCATTGTAGCATGTGTGCAGCCCTGGACGTAAGGGGCATGATGACTTGACCTCGTCCCCACCTTCCTCCGGTTTGGCACCGGCAGTCCCCCACGAGTCCCCGGCATTACCCGCTGGCAACATGGGATAAGGGTTGCGCTCGTTGCGGGACTTAACCCAACATCTCACGACACGAGCTGACGACAGCCATGCACCACCTATCGCGGACCCCGAAGGACACCATATTTCTATGGCTTTTCCCGCGTAGTTCAGCCCAGGTAAGGTTCTTCGCGTTGCATCGAATTGAGCCACATGCTCCGCCGCTTGTGCGGGCCCCCGTCAATTCCTTTGAGTTTTAGCCTTGCGGCCGTACTCCCCAGGCGGGGCATTTAATGCGTTAGCTACGGCACGGAGCCCGTCGATAGAGCCCCACACCTAATGCCCAACGTTTACGGCGTGGACTACCAGGGTATCTAATCCTGTTTGCTCCCCACGCTTTCGCTCCTCAGCGTCAGTACCGGCCCAGAGCGCCGCCTTCGCTACGGGTGTTCCTCCCGATCTCTGCGCATTTCACCGCTACACCGGGAATTCCACGCTCCCCTACCGGACTCTAGTCAGGGCAGTCTCACGTGGCGCCTCCACGTTGAGCGTGGAGATTTCACACGTGACTTGCCCAACCGCCTACGAGCTCTTTACGCCCAATAAATCCGGACAACGCTCGCCCCCTACGTATTACCGCGGCTGCTGGCACGTAGTTGGCCGGGGCTTCTTCTGCAGGTACCGTCAATTTCGTCCCTGCTGAAAGCGGTTTACAACCCGAAGGCCTTCATCCCGCACGCGGCGTCGCTGCGTCAGGCTTTCGCCCATTGCGCAAGATTCCCCACTGCTGCCTCCCGTAGGAGTCTGGGCCGTGTCTCAGTCCCAGTGTGGCTGGACATCCTCTCAGACCAGCTACCCGTCGTCGCCTTGGTGGGCCTTTACCCCACCAACAAGCTGATAGGCCGCGAGCCCATCCCGAAGCGGCTGACCATTTCCTCGCCGGATCATGCGGTCCGGCGAGGACATCCGGTATTAGCACCGGTTTCCCGGTGTTATCCCGGTCTTCGGGGCAGATTGCTCACGTGTTACTCACCCGTTCGCCACTTTCCACCCGGGCAAGCCCGGGCTTCTCGTTCGACTTGCATGTGTGAAGCGCGCCGCCAGCGTTCGTCCTGAGCCAGGATCAAACTCTCCATCGAGATCTCGACCGGCGCCCGAGGGCGACGGTCACAGATCCTGGATGAGCCGCCGGAGCGCCACTGGCAGTCCGACGACTTGGATTTGCTGGAATTGCTAGGTGACGTCCGCGTCCGCGCCGCAAGGGCACGGCCGTGAACGCCGCACTGGCTTTTGACCATCACTGTTCCGTTTTCAAGGAGCCGCGGCCCGACGGGAGGCCGACCAGGGGCCGGCAACGATCGTCAGGCGGACACCCACTCCGCTGCCGCGAGGTCTGGTGCGACAAGAGCGTCCGTGTCAACCGCTCGAGCCGGAACACCGGCTCCGGCGAGCGGACCCATCATCTTATGGGCGAAACCCTTTACCGTCAAACGGCTCTCGGCGGCGGATGGTTCCCGGTCCGCTCAGCGGGCGCGGATGCGGACCCAGGACCGGCGACCGAGGCGCAGCAGACGCCCGTCGATCTCCTCCGGCGTGACCTCGAGCGCTGCCTCGGCAACCCGCTCGTCGTTCAGGTAGACACCGCCCTCCTGGATCTTCCGCCGGCCTTCCCGGTTCGAGCTCACGAGCCCGGCGAGGGCGAGCAGACGCGCCACTTCGATGCGCCCGTCCCGCAGCTCCTCCGGCGAGACCAGGAGCTCCTCGACGTCGCTAGGAGCCGCGTGGTCCTTGAAGACCCGGTCGAACTCGGCTTCGGCGGCGGCTCCGGCGTCCTCACCGTGGTACAGGTCGACGACAGTCCGGGCGAGGAGCCGTTTCGCCTCGACGGGCTTCAGCTCCCCGCGGGCGAGCCGGCCCGTGACGTCCTCGACCTCGTCCGAATGCCAGCCCGTCGTGAGCTCCAGGTACGCCGGCATGAGCTCGTCAGCGACCTTCATGAGCTTGCCGAACTGCTCCTCGGGCGGCTCGGTGATCCCGACGTAGTTGTCGAGCGACTTCGACATCTTCTGCGTGCCGTCGAGCCCGACGAGCAGAGGCATCGTCAAGACGACCTGCGCCTGCTGGCCCTCCTGCTCCTGAAGACCACGCGCCGCGAGCAGGTTGAAGAGCTGATCGGTGCCGCCGAGCTCCACATCGGCGCGAACCATCACCGAGTCCCACGCCTGGAGCAACGGATACAGGAGCTCCATCACCGAGATCGGGCTGCCGCTTGCGTAGCGCTCGGCGAAGTCGTCGCGCTCCAGCATGCGTGCGACGGTGGACCGGGCAGTCAGGCGCAGCACGTCGTCGATTCCCATCTCAGCGAGCCACTCGGAGTTGTGACGGATCTCGAGCGCGTCCGGCAGGAGGATGCGTTGGGCCTGTTCGAAGTACGTGGCGGCGTTCGCGTCGGCCTCGGCTTTCGACAGCGCCGGCCTGGTCGCCGAGCGACCCGATGGATCTCCGACCAGGGCCGTGAAATCGCCGACGATGAGCACCGCGGTGTGGCCGAGCTCCTGGAACTGGCGCAGCTTCCTCAACACCACCGCGTGCCCGATGTGGATGTCGGGCCGGCTCGGGTCGAGCCCCAGCTTCACGCGCAGGGAGCGCCCGGATGCGAGCTTCTCGCGCAGCTCACCCTCGCTGATGCAGTCGACGGCCCCGGCGCGCAAGACGCGCAGCTGCTCCTCGACGTCGGTGCCGGCCATGACTCGACGCTACTTGGCGCCCGACGGACGACCGGGGCTGACATTCGGGTCGCCCTCGACGAACCAGCGCCACCGATGCTCGTCGCCCTGGCCCGGCTTCAACCCCACGCGAGTCGACCTCCCCGGCCGGCGTGGTGGAGGGGTGCCGTCGTCGAGCAATCGCGCGGGGCCCCGGACGAGGTCGGAGCCGTTCTGGGCTCCGGTGATCGCGAGCGACTGCGTGAGCCGCGCCGGGCCCGACGACAGGTCGCGATCCCGTCGGGCCGCGTGCCGGCGGCTCCGCATGACCTCGACGCCTTCAACCGGCGAACCACCCCGCAACAGCACCGCGCTCGCCCATCCGGTCTTCCCGCATACGACGTTCGCGCACCAGTGCATGCCGTAGGTGAAGTACACGTACAGATATCCGGGCGGGCCGAACATGACCCGGTTCCGCGGCGTCTCTCCCCGGTACGCGTGACTGGCCGGGTCCTCGTCGCCCGCGTAGGCCTCGACCTCGACGAGCCGGATCGCTACCCGCGGGAACTCCGGGGCGTCGTAGACGAGGAGCTTGTTGAGGAGGTCCGGCGCAAGCTCGCGCGAATCGCGGGCGTAGAACGACCTCGAGAGCGTGCGACCCCGACGCGCCCTCGTCACGCGTGCTCGAGCCAGTCCCGCTGCTCGTCGAGCCGGACGCGGGCGGCCGCGAGTTGATGGCGGACCGGCTCGGGCCCGGCGCCTCCCGGCGTGGTCCGGCGCCGCACGGCCTCGCCCGGCGCGAGGAGCGGCAGCGCCTCCGGCCCGAGGCGGGGGTCGGTCATCACCAGCTCCTCGAGCGCGATGCCGCGTTCCACCGCATCACGCACGAGTGCGCCGACGGCCTCGTGGGCGTCCCGGAACGCCACGCCCCGGCGCACGAGCAACTCGGCCAGGTCAGTGGCGGCCGTCGCAGCCCCGTCGGCGGCGGCCTGCATCCGGTCGGGCACGAACTCGGCGCTGTTCAGGAGCCCGGCGACGGCGCGGAGCGCCCCCGTGCACGTGTCGAGGGCGTCGAACAACGGCTCCTTGTCGCCCTGCAGGTCGCGGTTGTACGCGAGGGGCAAGCCCTTCAGGGTCGCCAGCACGCCGGTCAGGTCGCCGATCACGCGGCCCGCTCCCCCGCGCGAGCTCGGCGATGTCGGGGTTCTTCTTCTGGGGCAGCATCGACGAGCCGGTGCTGTAGGCATCGGCCAGACCCACGAAGCCGAACTCCTGACTCGCCCACAGCACGATCTCCTCGCCCAGACGCGACAAGTGCGTCTGCGTGAGCGCAGCCACGAACAGCGCTTCGGCGACGAAGTCGCGGTCCGAGACCGCGTCGAGGCTGTTCTCGAATCGGCGGGCGAAGCCGAGCTCGCGCGCGACCGAGTCGGGGTCGAGCGGCAGGCTCGACCCGGCGAGTGCCCCGGCCCCCAGCGGTGAGACATCGGCGCGGTCGAGAGCGTCGCGCCACCGGTCGACGTCGCGCGCGAACGCCCAGAAGTGCGCAAGGAGATGGTGCGCGAGGAGGACGGGCTGCGCCCGCTGGAGGTGCGTGTAGCCCGGGAGATAGATCTCACCGGCGTCGGTTGCGCGGCGCACGAGCACCTCTTGCAGCTCGTGCACGCCCATGGCGACGTTGCGCCCTTCGCGGCGCAGGTAGAGGCGCAGGTCGAGTGCGACCTGGTCGTTGCGGCTGCGGCCCGTGTGGAGCTTGGCGCCCGCCGGGCCCGCCAGGTCGGTGACGCGCCGCTCGACGGCGGTGTGGATGTCCTCGTCGGTCGGCGCGAACGCGAACGTTCCCTCGGCGAGCTCCTTGTCGACGGTGTCGAGGGCAATCGTCACGGCGCTCGCTTCCTCCTCCGTGAGGAGGCCGACGCGGGTGAGCATGGCCACGTGCACGCGTGATCCCGCGATGTCGTCGCCGGCGAGGCGCCGGTCGACCTCGAGACTGCTCGTGAAGGCGAGCAGCTCGTCGGCGGGGGCCTCGGCGAAGCGCCCGTGCCAGAGCGGCCGGGCGTCGCGTTCGCTCATTCGTCCGGCGTTCCCTGCTTGCGGGCGACCGTCTCGACGCCGAGGCCCCAGAGTCGCACGAACCCGGCGGCGTCCTCGTGACGGAACGCGTCCTCGGCCGCGTAGGTCGCCAGCTCGTAGTCGTACAGCCCGTGCTCGGCGCGACGGCCGGCGACGAAGCATCGTCCCGGCTCGAGCCGGAGCCGGACCTCGCCCGTCACGGGCGACTGCGACGCGGCCACGAAGGCGTCGAGTGACCGCCGCAACGGCGAGTACCACAACCCGTCGTAGACGAGCTCGGCGTAGCGGGGCTCCAGCCGGGCCTTCTCCCGCATCAGGTCCCGTTCGAGGGTGATCGACTCGAGGTCGGCGTGCGCGAGCAGCAGCGCCAGTGAACCGGGGCACTCGTAGATCTCGCGGCTCTTGATGCCCACCCGGCGGTTCTCGACCATGTCGATCCGGCCCCAGCCGTAGGCACCGACGGCAGCGGTCACCGCCGGGATCAGCTCGGGCAGCGGCGTGGCGACGCCGTCGAGGCTCACCGGCACGCCGCCCTCGAAACCGACGACGAGCTCCGTGGCTTCGCGGGGCGCATCAGTGGACTTGGCCGTGAGCGCGTACACCTCCTCCGGCGGCTCGACCCACGGGTCCTCGATGACGCCGCACTCGATCGTGCGGCCCCACAGGTTCTCGTCGACCGAGTACGGGCTGTCCTTCCGGACGCGGATCGGAATGCCGTGCTTCGTCGCGTACTCGATGGAGTCCTCGCGTGTCAGGCCCCACACGCGTACGGGCGCCAGCACCTCGAGATCGGGGGCGAGCGCGCGCGTCGAGACCTCGAAGCGCACCTGGTCGTTGCCCTTGCCGGTGCAGCCGTGCGCGACCGCGTCGGCGCCGTGCTCGCGCGCGGCGCGGACGAGATGGCGCACGATGACGGGCCGCGAGAGCGCCGACACGAGCGGGTACTTGCCCTCGTAGAGAGCATTGGCGCGCAGTGCCGGCGTGACGAAGTCGCGGGCGAACTCGGCGCGCGCGTCCACCACGATCGCCTCGACGGCGCCGGCAGCCAGTGCCCGCGCCCGGATCGTGTCCCAGTCGTCGTCCACACCCTGGCCCACGTCGACGGCGAGGGCGACGACCTCGGCGCCCCACTCCTCTGCGATCCACTTCACGGCGACCGACGTGTCGAGACCGCCGGAGTATGCAAGGACGACCCGCTTCGCCATCGGTCGAATTCCTGTCACAGTCCGGCCAGGGTCGCGAGCTCGGCCGCGACCTTCGTTCCTTCGGCACCCTCGGCGCAGATCACGAGCAGCGTGTCGTCGCCGGCGACCGTGCCGAGCATGTCTCGCACGCCGGAACGGTCGAGGGCCGAGGCGACGACGTGCGCCGATCCCGGCGGCGTGCGCAGGACGACGAGGCTGCCGCTGTGGGCGACCTCGACGACGAACTCGCCCATGACGCGGCGGAGGTGGTCGTCGGGCGCGCTGGCCTCTTTGGCGTGCTCGGGGATCGCGTACGCCATCGTCCCACCCGGGATGCGGACCTTCACCGCGCCGAGGTCCTCGAGGTCGCGGCTGACGGTCGCCTGCGTAGCGACAACGCCGTTCGCGGCGAGCAGCTCGACGAGCTGAGCCTGGCTCGACACCGCCTGCTCCTCGAGCAGGCGTGAGATCCGGTGCTGGCGCTGCGGCCTGCCGAGCGTCGCCATCACGCACCTCCACCGGCGGCGAGGTCGGCGAGCAGTGCGCGCACCGCGTCCATCCGGTTGGCCGCCTGTTGCCAGACCAGCGAGGCCGGCCCGTCGATCACGTCCGCCGACACCTCCTCGCCACGGTGCGCCGGCAGGCAGTGCAGGAACACCGCCTGGTCCCCCGCCGCCGTCATCAGGTCGGCGTCGACCTGATACCCGCGGAACGCGGCCCGGCGCGAGGTCGGCCTCGTCTTCCTGTCCCATCGACGTCCACACATCCGTGTACACGGCGTCGGCTCCCTTCACCGCCTCGTACGGGTCGATGGCGGCGTCCACCGACCCGCCGAGGTTGCGGGCGCGCTCCACGATGTCGTCGTCCAGCTCGTAGCCGGGCGGGGATGCGATCGTGAGCTCGATGCCGGACAACGCGGACGCGAAGGCGAGCGATGCGGCCACGTTGTTCCCGTCGCCGACGAACACGAGGCGGCGGCCGTCGAGCGAGCCCAGGTGCTCGCGCAGCGTCAGCATGTCCGCCAGTGCCTGGCAGGGATGCGCCCGGTCCGACAGAAGGTTCACGACAGGAATCTCAACCGCCGCTGCCATCATCTCGAGCGTGACGTGATCGAACACGCGAGCGGCGAGGATCGTGCAGTAGGCGGCAAGCGTTCTGGCGACGTCCTCGATGCTCTCGCGCACGCCGATGCCGACCTCGTCGGGACGGATATAGATCGGGTGACCGCCCAGTCCGACGACGGCCATCTCGGTGGAACTGCGCGTGCGGGCCGACGGCTTCTCGAACAGGAGCGCGACACCAAGGCCGGCGAGAAGGTCCGGCACCGCGGAAGGGTCGCGCTTCCATGCCTGCGCCCGGTCGAGAAGCGCGGCGAGCCGGTCCGGAGTCAAGGCGTCGACCTCGAGGAAGTCGGTCGTCATGCTCCGGCCACTTCGGGCTCTGCCAGCACCGCGGCGAGGATGGCGACGGCCTGGGCGATCTCGTCGTTCGACACGAGGAGCGACGGTGCAAAGCGCAGGGCGGTCGGGGTCACCGCGTTCAGGAGGAGGCCGCGTTCGAGACAGGTGCGCGCCACGGCCGCCGACTCGATCCCCGGCGCGAGCTCTGCCGCGAGCAGGAGACCCGACCCGCGCACGTCGACCACCGCCGGCAACGCCAGCAGCGCCTCCGTCAGCTGCTCCCCCGCCCGGGTGGCACGCCGCGGGATGTCCTCGGCTTCCATGACGTCGAGCACCGCCAGGGCGGCCCGGGCCGCGAGCGGCTGGCCGCCGAACGTCGTGGCGTGGTCGCCGGGTCGGAGCGCTCCGGCAACGTCCGCTCGGGCCCAGCAGGCGCCGATCGGGACGCCGTTGCCGAGGGCCTTGGCCATCGTCACCACGTCGGGCTGCACCTCCGAGGACTGGTGGCCGAACCACAGGCCCGTCCGACCGAAGCCGGTCTGCACCTCGTCGATCATCAGCAGCGCCTCTCGCTCGTCACACCACGAGCGGACCGCTTCGAGGTACCCGGCCGGTGCCGGGTTCACGCCGCCCTCACCCTGGACCGGCTCGAGGAGGACCGCGCACACGCGTTCGTCGAGCGCGGCGGCGAGCGCGTCGGCGTCGGCGAACGGGACCAGCCGGAACCCGGACGGGAGCGGCTGGAACGTCTCCTGCTTCTGCGGCTGTCCGGTGGCCGCCAGCGTCGTGAGCGTGCGGCCGTGGAAGGAGCCGTACGTCGAGACGACGTGGTACCGCTCCTTGCCGCCGCGGGTCTGACCGTAGCGGCGGGCGAGCTTGATCGCGCACTCGTTGGCTTCGGCGCCCGAGTTCGAGAAGAAGACGCGTCCGCCACCACCGAGGAGGCGGTCGAGGCGGGCGGCGAGCCGCGGCTGAACGTCGTTGTAATAGAGGTTCGAGACGTGGACGAGCGTGCGCGCCTGATCGGCGAGCGCGTCGGCGACCGCCGGATGGGCGTGCCCGAGTGACGTCACGGCGAGACCGGACAGGAAGTCGAGGTACTCGCGGCCTTCCGAGTCCCACAGCCGCGTGCCCTCACCTCGCACGAACGCCACCGGCGCGCGGGTGTAGGTCCCCATGACGTGCTCGGCGTCGAGCGCGACGAGCTCGTCGAAGCGGATCGTCGGTGTCGTCGTCACGAGATCACCATCGTTCCGATTCCCTCGCGGGTGAAGAACTCGAGCAGCAACGCGTGCGGGATGCGGCCGTCGAGGATGTGGGCTCGGGTGACGCCGGACTTCACGGCGTCCACGCACGAGCGTGCCTTCGGGATCATGCCCTCCGACAGCCGGCCGTCGTCGACGAGCGCGGCCAACCCGTCCACGTCGATCCGGGAGATGAGGGACGCCTCGTCCGCCAGGTCGCCGTAGAGGCCGGCGACGTTCGTGAGGTACACGAGCTTCTCGGCCCGGAGCGACTCCGCGATGGCGCCCGCGACGGTGTCGGCGTTCACGTTGTACGCCTGACCGGCATCGTCGACGCCGACGGTCGCCACCACGGGAATGAGGTCTTCGCGGATGAGGCGCTCGAGGATCGACGGGTCGATGCGGCGGATGTCGCCGACGAAGCCGAGCTTGTCGTCGCGCTGGCCGACGGTGATGAGCCCGGCGTCCTCCCCCGAGAGGCCCACGGCGTAGGAGCCGTGCCGGTTGATCGACGCGACGATCTCGCGGTTCACCTTCCCGACCAGCGCCATGCGCACAATGTCGACCGTCTCGGCATCCGTGACGCGCAGGCCGTCGACGAACTCGGGTTCCTTGCCCAGGCGGCGCATGAGATCGCTGATCTGTGGCCCGCCGCCGTGCACCACCACCGGGTTCATGCCGACGAGGCGCATCAGCACGACGTCCTGGGCGAAGAGATGCGCGAGCCCCGGATCCTCCATCGCGTTCCCGCCGTACTTGATCACCACGGTCTTGCCGGAGAACTCGCGGATGTACGGGAGCGCCTCGGCGAGGATCGTCGCCTTGGCACCGGCGTCGCTCACGCGGCGATCCGTCTCGGAGCTCACGACGTGCGCCGGTTCTCGTCGATGTACGCGTGGCTGAGATCGGTCGTCCGCATCGTCGCCTGCGCGGGCCCGGCGTTCAGATCGCAGGTGATGGTGATCGAGCGCTCGTCCATCACCTTGTCCAGCTGTGCCTCGTCGTGGTCCGCGTGGACGCCGCCACGACACACGACCACGTCGCCGTAGGCGATCTCGACCTGCTCCGGATCGAACGTCGCCCCACTCACACCGAGCTCGGAGAGGACCCGACCCCAGTACGGGTCGCCGCCGTTGAGGGAGCACTGGACGAGCTGGCTTTCTGCCACCGTGCGCGCGGCTCGGCGCGCCTCGTCCCGTGTACGGGCACCCCGCACGGTGATGCCCACGAGCTTGGTCGCACCCTCGGCGTCGCCGGCCATCTGCACCGCCAAGGACGAGCAGACGTCTCGGAGCGCTTCCTCGAGAAGGGACGCGTCCGCGCTTCCGGACACCACAGGCTCGTTCCCCGCCCGCCCGTTGGCGAAGACCAGCACCGTGTCGTTCGTGCTCGTGCAGCCGTCGATCGACACCTCGTGGAACGACGAGTCGACGGCTCTCGCAAGGATCTCGTGCAGGACGCCCGAGTCCACCGCCGCGTCAGTCGTCAGCGCCGCGAGCATGGTCGCCATGGAGGGAGCCAGCATCGCCGCGCCCTTGGCCATGCCTCCGACAGTGAGGGGCGTTCCGTCGGCGAGCTCGACCTGCGCCTGCGCCTCCTTGCGGACCGTGTCCGTCGTGAGGATGGCTTCGGCGGCGAGGTCGCCACGGGGCGCAAGCGACGCGGCCAGCTTCGGGATCCCGGCCTCGACGGGTTCCATCGGCATCGGCACGCCGATCAGCCCCGTGGAGCAGACGAGGACATCCTGAGCACGGCAACCGAGCGACTCGGCGGTGAGCTCGCACATCCGCCGGGCGTCGCGCCGACCACGCTCCCCCGTTGCCGCGTTGGCGTTGCCGGAGTTGAGGACGACCGCTGCTGCCTGCCCGCCGCCGAGGTGCCGGCGACTGATCTGCACAGGGGCCGCCTGCACGAGGTTGGTCGTGAACACCGCCGCCGCTGACACGGGGCGACGATCGGCGGTGGCAACCAGGGCGAGGTCGGGCGCGCCCGTCGGCTTGATGCCACACGCGATGCCGCCCGCTTCGAAGCCGCTCGCAGCCGTGACGCTCACGGCATGATCCCGACCGCCGGCAGGCCCGCCGTCTCAGGCAGCCCGAGCACGAGGTTGGTGCACTGGATCGCCTGCCCGGCCGCGCCCTTGCCGAGGTTGTCGAGCGCGCACAGTGCCAGCACGGAGCCGGTGCGGTCGTCGAAGCGCACGGTCAGGTGCGCCGAGTTCGACCCGAGCGTCGCCTTCGTGAGCGGGGGTTCGTCGAGCACGCCGACGAACGGTGCGGTGCCGTAGAACTCGCGGAAGGTCTCGAGCAGCGACTCGGTCGTCAGGCCGTCGCCGGAGGGGCGCGCGTGGCACGTCGCCAGCAGTCCACGCGTCATCGGGACGAGGTGGGGCGTGAACAGCAGCTGGACCTCGGTGCCCGCGGCCCGGCCGATCGCCCACTCCATCTCGCCCGTGTGGCGGTGCGTGAGGAGCGTGTACGCGGCGACGTTCTCGTTCGCCTCGGAGTAGAGGCTCGCCGCCGACAGTCCCGCGACCGCGTCCCGACACGCCCGACATGGCGTCGACGACGAGACCCGTCGGCTCGACGAGATCGTGGGTGACGAGCGGCGCGAGCGCAAGGGCGGCCGCGGTCGGATAGCAACCGGGCGCGGCGACGTGGGGCCCGCGCGCCACGGTGTCGGCGAACAACTCGGGCAGACCGAACGCGAATCCGTCGAGCAGGTCCGGGGTGGCGTGCGTCGTGCCGTACCACTGCTCGTACACCGGCGCCGGCAATCGGAAGTCGGCGCCGAGGTCGACCACGTGGGCGACGCGCTCGACGAGCTCGGGCGCGATCACCTGGGACTCGCCGTGCGGCAGGGCGACGAACGCGACGTCGACGCCGGCGAGGTCGGCGGCGGCGAACGGGACGTACTCGAGCGCCGGGTACGCCGCGGCCAGCGACGGGTAGAGCGTGCCGACGGCGGCGCCCGCGTTCGAGTCGGCGGTGACGTGGACGACGTCGAGCTCGGGATGACCGGCCAGGAGCCGGAGCAGCTCGGCCCCTGTGTACCCTGAGCCGCCGACCACGGCGGCGCGATACGCCATGCTGCATACTATACAGGACGGTGAATAGCCGTGCACGAGACCGTCTCGCCGTTCGGTGGGGCCGTCGTCGGGACCGACCTCGGGCCACTGCGGATCACCGTCTCCAGCGCCGCCAACGAGCGCTACTGGGCGTCGGCCGGTGTGGACCACCCGACGCTCCGAAGGGGCGCCCTCTACCCGCCTGTGGCGGCCAATCTGACCATCCTGTTGTTCCAGACGGTGGCGACCCGGCCCCTCCTCCACACCTCCCAGCGGTTGGTCTCCCACGGCCGCGGCGAGGCCGGCACCGAGCTCACGGTCACCGGGCGCGTGACCGACCGCTACGAGAAACGAGGCCGCGAGTACGCCGTCGTCGACGCGATCGTCGCCTTGCCGGACGGCGAGCCGCTCTGGGCGTCCACCGCGACGTTCTGCGAGCAGTGACCACCCACCGGCGCGACCTGCTGCTGACGCCCGAGCTCCTCCGGGCCTACTCCCGACGCGGCAACTTCCACTCCGATCCGGACGAGGCGAGCAAGATCGGGTTCTCCCAGCTGGTCGCCCAAGGAATGCAGGTCGCGGGCCCGGCGTACGGCGTCCTCCTCGACGACTGGGGCGACGAGTTCCTCGAGCACGGCGAGATCGAGCTCAAGTTCGTCGGCATGGTCATGGACGGCGAGACGGTCGACGCCACGGTCACGATCGAAGGCGACGGCGCCGATCTCGAGGTCGTCAACCGGCGCGGCGACCGCACCGCGGCGATCGGCCGGGCATCACGGCGGGCGGCACAGGCGTGAGCCTCGACCGCCATCCTTGGAACACCGGGTTCTCCTGGCCGGAGCACACGGAGCCGTTCCGGGTCGTCACCGACGAGCAGGCCCGTGCGTACGACGAGCACGGGTTCTTCGTCCTCGAGGACGCTCTCGATCCCGACACCGTGCACGAGCTCGACATGGAAATCGCGCCGTTCGACGAGCGGGCTCTGGAGTTCCTGCGCGGGCAGCCCGACGGCCGCTTCAGCATCGCCGGCGTCGACACCGTCTCGATCGCTGTGCACCTCGTGAGGCACTCCCCCGCGCTGCGCGCCTTTTGCGCTTCCCCGCTGTTCGCCGATCTCTGCCACGACCTCGTCGGGCCCGACGCCCGCCTGTACTGGGACCAGGCCGTCTACAAGCAGCCGCACGGCGCCGAGCCGGTGCTCTGGCACCAGGACAACGGCTACACGTACGTCGAACCGCAGGCGTACCTCACGTGCTGGGTCGCCCTGACCGACGCCACCCTCGACAACGGGTGCGTGTGGGTGCTGCCGGGAGTCCACCGGTCGGGCACCGTCGCCCATCGCAACACCCCGATCGGGTTCCAGTGCGTCGAGGACCCGGAAGGCGCGATCCCCGTGCCGGTGCGAGCCGGGAGCATCGTGGTCTTCTCGTCGCTGACGCCCCACGCGACCGGCCACAACGTGACCGGCGACGTGCGCAAGGCGTACATCGTCCAGTTCGCTCCCGACGGCGCGGTGGCGCTGCGCGGCGACCCCGAGACCGGTCCCGGCCACCCCGAGACGCAGGACGACGCCGACCGCCAGTTCTTCGTGCTGCGCGAAGGTCAGCCGGTCCGGTAGAGCGCCTAGGGCTCGTCGGGCAGGCGGTGGATGCCGCTTTCCTCGGGTGGGACCGGGCGGTCGGCCAGCACGACGAGGACCTGGGCGCGGACGCGTTCGAACGTCGCGCCGAGGTCCGTGAGCACTCGCGCGGCACGACTGCCTTCGGTTCGGAGCAGCCCGAGGAGCATGTGCTCGGTGCCGATGTAGTTGTGACCGAGCTGGAGCGATTCGCGGAGCGCGTTCTCGAGCGACTTCTTCGCCCGAGGCGTGAACGAGAGCGTGCCGACTGGCGGTGAGGTGCCACGCGGCGCCTCACGCTCGATCGCGTGGCGCACCGCCGCCAACCGGATGTCGAGTGCTTCGAGCGTGTGGGCGGCGACGCCCTGGCCCTCGTGGACGATGCCGAGGAGCAGGTGCTCGGTCCCGATCGAGCCGTGGTTCAGGAGACGCGCCTCTTCCTGCGCGAGCACGACGACCCGGCGCGCCCGGTCCGTGAACTTCTCGAACACACTGCTCCCTCTTTGTCGCCGTCACAAGCTCCGGCTTTGCGGGGACGGTCGGCAAAGCCGCCGTCTCCCGCAGGCTAGGACTCGATCGGTGCAGGCTGGAGGCGGTCACGCAGCACGTCGGGAATCGGCGCGGAGTCGTGCGTCCCCGGCTTCACGCTCACGTACGTCACCGTCCCCACGCACACGGGCTGCTGATCGACGGTCGCGGTGTAGCGGACGTCGAAGGATGCGTTCCCGAGCCGAGCCGTCTCGACCGCGATCTCGACGACGTCGTCGAACCCGGCCGGGCCCTGCCATTCGAGGACGGCCTTCACCAGCATCACGTCGAAGTCACGGAAGAACGACTCCTTGGGCTCGAAGCCCATGGTTTCGAACCACCGGGTGCACGCTTCGTCGAAGTACGTGAGCCAGTGGGCGTTGAACACCACGCCCTGCGCGTCCACTTCGGCGTAACGAGGGCGGACACGGTGGACGAAGGCCACGACAGTCAGCCTCGGAGCTCGGCCTGGTGCTCTCGGGTGGCAGCGTCGATGCAGCGCCGGCGGATCTCCCCCACCTCGTCGTCGGTGAGGGTCCGGTCCGGGGCCCGGAACCGCAGGGCGAATGCGAGGCTCTTCCGCGTCTCGCCGAGCGCCTCCGACCGGAAGACGTCGAAAAACCTGACGTCCTCGAGGACGTCGCCGGCGGCGTCCTGCAGTGTCGCGGCGACGGCGCCTGCCGCCACTTCCTCGCCCACCACGAACGCGAGGTCGATCGTCGACGGGGGGTACGGCGACAGCGGCCGGAACGCACGGTCCCGGCGCCGGGCGTCGAGCAGCCGGTCGACGTCCACCTCGAACCCGACGACCGGTGGGGCGAGCTCGAGCACGCCGACCAGAACCCGGTCGAGCTCTCCGACCACCCCGATCTCATCACCGTCGACGAGGACGGCGGCGGCGCGGTTCGGATCGAAGCCGGGCCGCGCTGCGGACTCGGTCCGCGCATCGGCGATCTCGAGGGCGTCGAAGACGACGCGCAGCGCGTCGAGCGCGTCGAAGGCGTCGACGGGCCGGTCGGGCTCGACCGGCCGCCGGCGCACCGATCCCGCCAACGCGACCGCGAGATGGGTCGGCTCCTCAGGGAGGAGCGCGCCGTTTCCGCCCGGCGTGAGGAAGACACGCCCCGTCTCGAAGAGGGCAACGTCGCTCAGGCCATGGGCGTGGTTGTGGGCAACGGCACGGAGGAGACCGGGCAGGATCCGCGTGCGCAGGACGGACTCCTCGGCGCGGAGCGGGTTCGCCGCCTCGACCAATCGATCCATCGGCGCGCCGGCCCGCTCGACGTCGCCGGGCGCGACGAGCGGGATCGTGACGGCTTCCGACAGGCCGGCCCCGACGAGCGCATCGGCGACCACACGGCGCTCGTGCTGCCGGCGCGTGAGCCCACCGACCTGCTCGCGCGGCCTCGCGACGGTGCGGCCGATCGAAGCGAACCCGACGCGCCGCGCGACCTCCTCGACCATGTCGATCTCGCGCTCCAGATCAGGGCGGAAGGTGGGCGCGATCGCCGTGATGTCGTCGCCGGAGCCCTCGACCTCGATCCCCAACGGTCGGAGCGCATCCAGGATCTCGGCGTCCCGGAGCTCGGTCCCGAGCACGGCGTTCACCTTCGATGTCCGCACGTGGATCCGCGGCCGCTCCACCGGTCGGGGGTACTCGTCGACGGACTCGCCGGCGACCCGCGCCTTCGCCACCTCGGCGAAGAGCTCCATCGCCCGTTCGGCGTGGTCGGCGACGCCGTTGGGATCGATGCCGCGTTCGAACCGGGCGCTCGACTCGGAACGCAGCTTCAGTCGCTTCGACGTGCGGGCGATGCCCATCCGCTCGAAGTACGCCGCCTCGAGCAGGATCGTCGACGTCGTGTCGGACACCTCGGAAGTGCCACCGCCCATGACGCCCGCGATCGCCTGCGGCGCGCCGGCGGCGTCGCAGATGAGCAGGTCCTCCTCGTTGAGCGCGCGGTCCACGCCGTCGAGCGTCGTGATCTTCTCGCCGGGCTCGGCGAGGCGCACGAGGATGCCGCGGCCGTCGAGACGATCGAGATCGAAGGCGTGGAGCGGCTGGTTCCGCTCGAGGAGCACGTAGTTGGTCACGTCCACGACGTTGCTGATCGGCCGCATGCCCGCCTTCACGAGGCGCTGCGCCATCCACGCCGGCGACTCGCCCATCGTCACCTGCGCCACCCGTCCGAGGTAGCGGGGGCAGCGGTCCGTCGCGTCGATCCGGACCGTGATGTCCGAAGCGACCCTGGCATCGGTGGGGGCGCGAGCCTCGGGCACCTCGAGCGGGAGCCCGAAGTGCGCCGCCAGCTCCCGCGCCACGCCCACGACACACATCGCATCGGGGCGGTTGGGAGTGATCGCGAGGTCGAAGATCACGTCGTCGAGCCCCAGCAGCTCCCGGACGTCCGCGCCGGGGCTCGTCGAGCCGTCGAGGTGGACGATCCCCTCATGGTCGTCGCCGAGACCGAGCTCGTCGGGAGCGAGGAGCATCCCGTCCGACTCGATGCCGCGGATCTTCCTGCGCTCGAGGACGCCGAACGGCGCGGGCAGCTGCGCGCCGGCAGGTGCGAATGGCACGACGTCGCCGGCGGCGACGTTCTGCGCGCCGCATACGACCCGTGTCGAACCGTTGCCGAAATCGACGTCGACGAGCGTCAGCTTGTCGGCGTTCGGATGCTTCACGACTTCCAACACCCGCGCCGCGACGACGCCCCGAACTTCGCGGCCTGGCTCCTCCACGCCCTCGACCTCCAGACCCACCTGGTTCAGCGCGCCGACCAGCTCTTCGGTCGCCGCCTCGACCGGCGTGAACTCCCGGATCCAGGACAGTGGCGTGCGCATCAGTATTGAGACAGGAAGCGGACGTCGCCGTCGAAGAACGTGCGGATCTCGTCGATGCCGTGGCGGATCATCGCGATCCGCTCGAGGCCGAAGCCGAACGCGAAGCCCTGCCACTCCTCCGGGTCGTACCCGACGGCCTCGAACACGTTCGGATCGACCATCCCGCATCCCCCGAGCTCGATCCAGCCCGTGTGGGAGCAGACGCGACACCCTTCGCCGTGACAGAAGATGCAACTCACCGCCAGCTCCGCCGACGGCTCCGTGTACGGGAAGAAGTCGGAACGGAATCGTGTCCGCACCGATTCGTCGTCGAAGAGGCGCTTCACGAATGCCTCGATCGTGCCGAAGAGGTCGGCGAGGGTGAGCCCGTGATCGACTGCCAGGCATTCCATCTGGTGGAACACCGGCGAGTTGCGGGGGCCGGGAGTTTCGTTGCGGTACGTGCGTCCGGGGACGATCACGTAGATCGGCGGATCGTTCGCCTCCATGGTCCGGATCTGGACGGGCGAGGTGTGCGTGCGCAGCATCACCTGCTCCTCTTTGCCGAGCCGGACGTACAGCGTGTCCTGCATGGACCGAGCCGGGTGCGCCGGCGGGATGTTGAGCGCCTCGAAGTTGTGCCAGTCGTCCTCGACCTCGGGACCTTCGGCGACGCGGTACCCGAGCCCGGCGAAGATGTCCTCCAGCTCACGCTGTACCTGCGTGACGAGGTGGAGGTGCCCGCGGGCGAGGCCGTGGCCACCGGCGGTGAGATCGACCTGTTCGCCCCGGGAGGCAGCCCCCGGTGTGGAGGCGGCGAGCGCGTCGCCGCCGACGCTCGGCCGCCTCGTTGATCGCGGCCTTGTACTCCGAAACCACCTTGCCCGCCTCGCGCCGGTCTGCCGGTGGAAGCGTCTTGATCGCCTCGGTGACCTGCGCCGCCGGTGACCCGCGGCCGACGTAGCGGCGCTCCAACTCCGTGAGCTCGTCGACGACGGCCGCGGCCTCGACGGCCGCCGCCGCCTCCTTCCGGGCCCGCTCCAGCAGCTGTTGCGCTTCGGCCAGGTTCACGGAGTCGCTCGCCGCTGGCGCGCCGCTTCGAAGGCGAGCACGGTGCCGGCCATGCCCACGTTGAGCGACTCCGCCGGCGGCTCGACCGGGATGGTGACCTGCCCGTCGAGGTGCGGACCGAGGTCGACGGGGAGCCCCGACGTCTCGTTGCCGAGCACGATCGCGACCGACCCCGTGAGGTCCACGCGTTCGAGGCGCTCACCTCCGACCGCGACTGCGGCCAGCCGGCGACGTCCGTGACGGCCGAGCGCGTCGAGCACATTCACCGGGTCGTCTGCCTCCACCACGGGGATTCCGAACACCGCCCCGCCCGACGATCGCACCACTTTCGGCGCGTGCGGGTCCACCGAATTGCCCGAGAACACTACTCCCGAGGCTCCGGCGGCCTCTGCACTGCGCAGCAGCGTGCCCGCGTTCCCGGGGTCACGCACGGTCACGGCAACGAGCACGATGCCGTTCCCGACGTCGTCGAGGTCGGTCTGCGTCATCGACGCCACGGCGAGCACCGGTTGTGGCGTCACGGTGTCGCCGATTCGCTCGAGCACGCCTTCCTTGAGCTCCTCGATCGGGACGTCGAGGTCACGCAAGCGTGCGACCAGCGGAGCGAAGGCGCGGTCGGCACCGGGGCCGACGTACGCGCTCTCGAGCTCAGCGCCGCGGTCGAGTGCTGCCTCCAGCACACGAGGGCCCTCGACGACGAAGGCGCGCTCGGCGCGGCGGGCGCGCGGGTCGCGGATCAGCTCGCGGAGCCGCCGGACTCGATGGTGCCGGGGGCCGAGCGCCGGCACGGATCGTTCAGGCTGCTTGGAGTGCCTCGCGCGCGACCGAGACCAGCGCGCCGAACGCAGCCGGGTCGTGCACCGCGAGGTCGGCGAGGATCTTGCGATCGACGTCGATGTCAGCGGCCTTGAGGCCGGCAACGAAGCGCGAGTACGAGATGTCGTTCTGCCGGCAGGCGGCGTTGATGCGGACGATCCAGAGCCGCCGGAACTCGCCCTTGCGCGCCCGCCGGTCGCGGTAGGCGTACCGGAGCGAGCGCATGACCTGCTCGTTGGCCTTCCGGAACCCACGGCTCTTCGCCCCGGAGTAGCCCGACGCCTTCTCCAGCACCGCGCGGCGGTGCTTCTTGCCCTGAACGGAACGCTTCACCCTCGCCATCGTGGATGCCTCCTGCGTGCGCGGCCGTCGGAGCGCGCCGCATTCCCTCTATCGACCGAGTAGACGCTCGACGTGCTTGCGGTCGCCGCCGGTGACCTCGGCGCCGCGGCCGAGACGGCGCGTCCGCCGGCTCGACTTCTTCTCGAGCAGGTGCGAGCGAAACGCCTTCCGGCGCCGGATCTTGCCTGACCCCGTGACCCGGTAGCGCTTGGCGGCGCCCCGGTGCGTCTTCATCTTCGGCATCACTGCTCTCTTTCGCTGCCGTTCCCACCCGGTGAGGGCGGGGCCGCCCGAGCCCGGGCGGGGCGCTTGGTCGGGTGCAACACCATGGTCATGTTGCGACCGTCCTGACGGGGGGCCGACTCGACCATCGCGATGTCGCTCACCTGCTCGGCGACGCGCTCCAGGATCCGCAATCCCAGCTCCGGGTGGAACACCTCGCGGCCCCGGAACATGATCGTGAGCTTGACCTTCGAGCCCTCGGCGAGGAAGCGCTCCACGTGCTTCATCTTGGTCACGTAGTCGTGCTCGTCGATCTTCGGTCGGAACTTCATCTCCTTGACCACGACGTTCGTCGCCTTCTTGCGTGACTCCTTACGCCGTTGCTCCTGCTCGTACTTGTACCGGCCGTAGTTCATGATCCGGCACACGGGCGGATTGGCGTTCGGGGCGACCTCGACGAGGTCGAGCTCCTCCTCGCGGGCCGTGGCCAGCGCTTCCGGCAAGGGCTTCACGCCGAGCTGCTCGCCGTTGGCACCGATGAGCAGCACCTCGCGTGCCGCGGATGCGGTCGTTGATCCTGGCGTCGTCTGTGGCTATGTGATCACCTCGTGAGAACGCGAAAAGGGCGGACTCGGGAAGTCCGCCATCGCTCGACCGCTGGGGCGGCCGTGACAACGAACCCGGGCTCGACCCACCCGGGGCTCCGGGCCGGCCGGCCGGGTGGGGAAAGCGGCAGACGCCGGTCCCACTTCCCAGCTGGGATGTGAAGAGGCCAGGATATCAGCGTGAGCAGCATCTGGACGCCCGGCGGAGAGCACGAGCCGCCCGAGACAGGAAGCGGCGCGCCACCCCCCGCCGCAGGCGGAGGCGGCTCGGACAGACGAGGCCGCACGCGAGCAGCTGCGTCAGCTGCGCGAGCAGCTGGCGGAAACGCCGGTGGCGGACATCATCGCCAATCACGCCATCGGCCTGTGGGAGCTCGCGCTGTTGCACCTCTCCCCCGAGGAGGGCATGCCGCCCGACCTCGACGAGGCTCGCCTCGCGATCGACGGCGTCTCCGCGCTCGTCGATGGTCTGGGCGATCGGCTCGACCGCCACTACGAGCCGCTGCGCGAGGCGCTCGCGCAACTTCGTCTCGCGTTCGTGGAGATCAGCCGGCGATCCGAGCCCGGTTTCGAGCCCGGTGACGGCGAGGCAGGCGACGAGAGCGGATAGCGTCACTCGCCAGTGCCGTCGCGCATCGAGCAATACGCCATCGTCGGGGATACCCAGACCGCCGCGCTCGTCGGCGACGACGGCTCCGTCGATTGGCTCTGCGCGCCGCGCTTCGACAGCGGCGCCTGCTTCGCGGCGCTCCTGGGGGACGAGAATCAGGGCAGGTGGCTGATCGCGCCCGCGGCCGGCGGACGCGCGACCCGCCGCCAGTACAAGGACGGCACGCTCGTCCTCGAGACCGAGTTCGACACGCCCGACGGCTCCGTCCGCGTGACCGACTTCATGCCCATTCGCGAGAAGACCGTCGACATGGTGAGGATCGTGGAGGGTCTGCACGGGAACGTGCCGATGCAGATGCATCTCACGATCCGGTTCGACTACGGCTCGATCATCCCGTGGGTCCGCAACGTCCACGGCGCCCTGGTCGCGATCGCCGGGCCCGACGCGCTCGTCCTCCACACGCCGGTCGAGACCCGGGGGGTCGGGCGCTCGACCGTGGCCGACTTCACGGTCCGGCGCGGTGAACGCGTGGCCTTCACGCTCGCATGGTTCCCGTCGCACGAGAGCGTTCCCCACCCGACCAACCCCGCCTGGGCACTGACCCGGACCACATCGTGGTGGCACGACTGGTCGAAGAAGTGGACGTACGACGGCGACTGGGCCGAGGCGGTGCAGCGCTCGGCCATCACGCTGAAGGCGCTCACCTACGCGCCGACCGGCGGGATCGTCGCCGCGCCGACGTCATCGCTCCCGGAGTGGATCGGGGGCGTCCGGAACTGGGACTACCGGTTCTGTTGGCTCCGAGACGCGACGTTCACGCTCCTCGCGTTGCTCCATGCCGGGTACAAAGAGGAAGCAAAGGCGTGGCGGGCGTGGCTGCTTGCGGGCGGTCGCCGGCGAGCCCTCCGATCTCCAGATCATGTACGGCCCCGCGGGCGAGCGGCGGCTCACAGAGTGGGAGGTTCCCTGGCTCCCCGGCTACGAGCGCTCCAAGCCGGTCCGGATCGGCAATGCGGCATCCGAGCAGTTCCAACTCGACGTGTACGGCGAGGTGGTCGACGCGCTCTACCAGAGCCGAGTCGGCGACATCGCCGAACGCGAGGCCAACACCTACAACTTGATCATCTCGTTGCTCGACTTCCTCGAGGACGCCTGGAAGCAACCGGACGAGGGAATCTGGGAGGTCCGCGGGCCCCGCCAGCACTTCACGCAGTCGAAGGTCATGGCGTGGGTCGCGTTCGACCGCGTCGTACGGATCCTCGAGAAACATCCCGACGACGGCGACGCCGCGAAGGTCCCGCACTGGAAGAGCATCCGCGACGAGATCCACGACGAGATCTGCACCAAGGCGTACGACGCGGACCGCAAGACGTTCGTGCAGTCGTACGGGTCGACCAATCTCGACGCCGCGCTGCTGATGATGCCGCTCGTCGGCTTCCTCCCCGCCTCCGACGAGCGGATGCGGGGCACCGTGGAGGCGATCCAGAAGGGGCTGACGACGAACGGCTTCGTCGCCCGGTACAGCACCGATCAGAACGTCGACGGTCTCCCACCCGGTGAAGGTGTGTTCCTGCCGTGCACGTTCTGGTTGGCCGACAACCTTGCGCTGATGGGCCGCGGCGACGAAGCCCGATCCCTCTTCGAACGGCTTCTCGGCCTCGCCAACGACGTGGGGCTGCTCGCCGAGGAGTACGACCCGGTCGGCAAGCGGCAGCTCGGCAACTTCCCGCAGGCGTTCACCCACGTGTCGCTCGTCAACAGCGCGTGCAAACTCTCGAGCATCGCAGGCGTCGGGTCGGAGAGGTTGGGCCACGCCCGGCATCATCGTCTAGCCGGGGCGTCCCTCGATCTCGGCGGCCTCCCAGCGTCCCGGAATGCCGGCGGCGACCTCGAACTCGACCGGCATTCCCGCGGTGATGCGTCGCGTCCCGTCAGCGATAGCGGTGCAATGGAACGGGAACGTCTCGCCGTCGTCCGCTTCGATCTCCCCCAGGCCGCGACGCTCGTCGAACGTGCGGACGTTCCCGCGGCGACGGCGGCTCGGCCGACCGTCGTCGCAAAGCCGGAGCTCGCGACGGCGACCGGAGGGCTGGTGGCGGGCGGTCAATGGACGATCTTGGCGATCGGCAACTCGATGATGCCGGTCGCGCCGTGCTCCTTGAGCGCGGGGATGAGCGTGTTGATCTCCGACTTGGCGACCACCGTCTCGACCGCGTAGCCCCCGTCGCCGGCCAGCTTCGACACCGTCGGCGACCGCAGCGCGGGGAGCAACGTGATCACACCTTCGAGGCGAGCCTCCTCGACGTTCAGCTTCACGAGTACCCGGCCGCGTGCTTCGAGCGCGCCGCTGAGTAGCGTCTGGATCTGCTCCATCGCCTTGCGCCGCTCCGGGTCGGCGTGAGCTTCCGGGTTCGCGATCAGCTCGGTGGACGAGACCAGGATCGTGTCGATGATCCTCAACCCGGCCGCCCGCAGCGCGCGGCCCGTCTCGGTGAGCTCGACGACGGCATCGGCGATCTCGGGCACCTTGGCCTCGGTCGCGCCGTACGACAACGTGATCTCGGCGTCGACGCCGTGCTTCTCGAAGTAGCGGCGGGTGAGCTCCGTGTACTCGGTGTGAACTCGGAGGCCGGACGGAAGATCCGAGACCGCGCCCCACGGCGAGTCCGCCGCCACCGCCAGCACGATGCGGATGGGCTGCGAGCTCGTCTTCGAGTACTGCAGCTCGGTGAGCGTCACGACGTCGGCACCCGTCTCCTCGACCCAGTCACGCCCGGTGACTCCGACGTCGAAGAGCCCGTCGGCCACATAGCGCGGGATCTCCTGGGGACGCAGGATGCGGACGTCGGCGACGCGCGGGTCGTCGATCGACGCCCGGTACTCGATGTCGGAGGCCACGGCTGATGCCGAGGTCGGCGTCCTCGAACAGCTGGAACGTGCCCTGCTCGAGTGATCCCTTGGGGACGACGAGGCGCAGCACGGTCAGGTCTCCTTCTCGAGCTGCCGCAACAGATCGACCATCTCGACGGCGGTGGCGGCCGCTTCCGCGCCTTTGTTGCCTTCGGCGCCGCCGGCGCGGGCGAAGGCCTGGTCGCGGTCGTCGGTAGTCAGCACCCCGAAGGCGACCGGTACGCCCGTGTCGAGCGCGACTCGGCTGATGCCCGAGGCGCACTCCCCGGCGACGAACTCGAAATGGGGTGTGTCGCCGCGGATGACGGCACCCACACAGATGACGGCGTCGCGCGCTCCCGACTCGGCGAGCTGCTTGGCCACGAGCGGGATCTCGAACGCGCCGGGGACCCACACCACCGGCACCGCGTCGGGGTCGAGGCCCATCGCCGAGAGCTGGTGCAACGCCCCGTCGAGCAGCAGCTTGGTGACGTCGTCGTTGAACCGGCTCGCGACCACAGCCACGCGCATGCCGCCGGCGTCGAGGCGGCCTTCGTACTCGGTGTAGTTGCCCATGCGACCGTACGAGGGTAACTGGTCGCCCTCGCAGGGCTCGGGCTCTTGCGGCGCCGGTCGGCAAAGCCGCCGTCGCCGCGGGCTAACTGCGGCCCAAACCCTCGTCCTCGATTTCCAGCAGGTGGCCCATCTTCTCCTGCTTGGCGCGGAGGTACGCGATGTTCTCGTCCGTCGGCCGGGACCGCAGCGGGACCCGCTCGACGATCTCGAGCCCGTACCCCTCGAGCCCGCCGTACTTGGCCGGGTTGTTCGTCATGACCCGCATCGTCGTGATCCCGAGGTCGACGAGGATCTGCGACCCGATCCCGTACTCCCGCGAGTCGATCGGGAACCCGAGCTCGACGTTGGCTTCGACGGTGTCACGACCCTGGTCCTGGAGCGTGTACGCGCGCAGCTTGTGTCCGAGTCCGATCCCGCGCCCCTCGTGCCCGCGCAGGTAGACGATCACGCCTTCGTTCTCCTCGGCGACACGCTCGAGGGCGAGATCGAGCTGGAGACCGCAGTCGCACCGGATCGATCCGAACACGTCGCCGGTGAGACACTCGGAGTGCACGCGCACGAGGATGTTCGACTTCCCGGCGACCTCGCCCCGCACGAACGCCATGTGCTCCGTGCCGTCGAGCAGCGACTCGAACACGTACGCCATGAACTCTCCGTACTTCGTGGGGATGCGCGCCTCGGAGATGCGGCGGACCAGCTTCTCGCGATGGCGGCGGTACCGGATGAGGTCGGCGATCGAGATCATGTTCAGGTCGTGCGCGGCGGCGAAGCGCTCGAGCTCCGGTAACCGGGACATCGTCCCGTCGTCGTTCACCACTTCCGCCAGGACGCCCGCGGCCGAGAGGCCCGCGAGACGAGCGAGGTCGACGGCCGCCTCGGTGTGACCAGCCCGCTTCAGGACGCCACCCTCCCGGTATCGCAAGGGGAAGATGTGCCCAGGGCGGGCGAGGTCGTCGGGTCGGGTGGCCGGGTCGATGAGCGCGTGCACGGTCGTCGCCCGGTCGGCGGCGGAGATCCCGGTCGTGGTGCCCCGCTTGGCGTCGACGGAGACCGTGAAGGCGGTGCGGTACGCGGTGGTGTTCTCGGCCACCATCATCGGCAGTTGGAGCTCGTCGAGCCGGGGCCCTTCGAGCGGCATGCAGATGACACCGCTCGTGTGCCGGACCATGAACGCCATGGTCTCCGGCGTCGTCTTCTCCGCCGCGATGATGAGGTCGCCCTCGTTCTCACGGTTGGCGTCGTCGACGACGACGACGGCCTCGCCGCGGGCGATCGCGTCGATCGCGTTCTCGATCGTGGTGAACGGCATCCTCAATTCCCTTCGCGGGAGGTGGGTAGAAGCAGACGCTCGACGTACTTGGCGATCAGATCGGCCTCGAGGTTGACGGCCGCGCCCCGGTCCTTGTGCCCGAGGGTGGTGACCGCCAGCGTGTGTGGGATGACGGCGACGTCGAAGTCGTCGTCGCCGAGCGCCGTCACGGTGAGGCTGATCCCGTCGACGGCGACGGAACCCTTCTCGACGACGTAGCGGAGCACGTCGGACGGGGCCGAGAACGTGAAGCGCGTCGACCCGTCCGCGAGCGGCTGTCGGGTCGCAACGTGCCCGACGGCGTCGACGTGGCCCTGCACGAGGTGCCCGCCGAGGTGGTCGGACAGCCGCAGAGGCCGCTCGAGGTTGACCGGCTCGTCCAACTCGAGGGCGCCCAGCGCGGTGCGGTCGAGCGTCTCGATGACAGCGTCGGCGGCCCACCAGCTGTCGCCGTGGTCGACGACCGTGAGGCAGCAGCCGTTCACGGCGATCGAGTCGCCCACGCGCGCGTCTGCGAGCACCGTGGCGGCCGCGATCTCGAGGCGTGCGCCCCCGTCGCGCCGGTGGATCGCGCGGACGCGGCCCAGTTCTTCGATGATCCCGGTGAACACGTCAGCCGTCCTCGGGCTCGTACTCGAGGCGGACGTCGTCCCCGACGGTGGCGGTGGAGACGAGTCGCCACGCGTCGGCGTCCGCGAGGGTGTCGACGTCGGGCTGCGAGAATGCCGGCAAGCCGCGGGGGCCGAGCGCCTTCGGCGACACATACGCGACGAGGCGGTCGACCAGGCCGGCGGCGAGCAGCGCGCCGTGCAGCGTCGCGCCGCCCTCGACCATGGCCTGGAGCACGTCGTGTCGGCCCAGCAGGTCGAGGGTCGCCTCCAGGTCGACGCCTCCCGGCGCGGGCGTGACGGTCTCGACCTTGGCGCCGGCCGCCCGCCAGTCGTCCACCGACGCGGTCGGCGCGGCGTCTGTCGTGACGACGAGCGTCGGTGCGAGGGCCGGGTCGAAGAGCGGACCGGCCGCCGGCACGCGCCCGCGCCCGTCGAGCAGGACGCGTAGCGGCTGGCGGTCGACGGGCGGATCGACGTCGCGCGCCGTGAGCGACGGCTCATCCGCGAGCGCGGTGCCGGCGCCGACCACGATCGCCTGCGACTCGGCGCGCAGGCCGTGGGCGTCGGCGCGCGCGGCCGGGCCGGTGATCCAGCGCGACGTGCCGTCGGCGGCCGCGACGCGTGCGTCGAGGCTCATCGCCGTCTTCACCAGGCACGACGCCCGGCCCGTGCGGCGGTGGTGGAGATACGGCGCGAGCGAGCGGCGCGCGCTCACCTCGCCCGGACCGACCTCGACGTCGATGCCGGCCGCCCGCAGCCGGGCCAGCCCCCGCCCGGCGACCTGTGGGTCGGGGTCCTCGAGCGCCACGACGACCCGACGAACGCCCGCCGCGATCAACGCGTCGGCGCACGGCGGCGTGCGGCCGTGGTGGGCGCAGGGCTCGAGGGTCACGTAGGCGGTGCCGCCTCGGGCGCGGGGGCCGGCCGCCGTCAGCGCCTCCGCCTCGGCGTGGGGCGTCCCCGGTCGCCGGTGCCATCCCTCGCCGGCGACATTGCCCTGCTCGTCGACGACGACGCAGCCGACCCAGGGGTTGGGCGGCGCGGTCCGGCGGCCGTGCTCGCCCAGCGCCACCGCCCGTGCGATCCGATCGCTGTCCGTGCCCTTCACCGGCGCACCTCGATCCGGGGATCTCGGCCGAGACCTCGGGCGCGGGGACGGCACGACGGGCACGCCGGCCGGCGCGCCGCCGAACGCCCTCTCCCATCCGGACTCTCACCGTCGGCCCCGGCTTCGCACCGGGTCAACCACGCGGCTGGCAGCCGTGGGCTCGCGGGCTCCCGCAGACAAGGTCTCCGGTTACCGCCGGTCGGGACTTGCACCCAAACCCCGAGGGCTCTGCAGTTGTCTCTTGACTAGTAGGTCAACTTTAGCTGGATGAAAGTGTAACGCGTTTCAATTCCGGGTTCAATGGCGTTCCTCAATGAGGGCGCCCGCCCGCGAGCAACTCGAGCGCGTGCGGCAACGCGGGGAGCACGGCCTCGAGGCACTCGACCGCCCCACTCGACGAACCCGGGAGGTTGCACACCAGCGCCTCCCCCGCGACGCCGCAGACTCCGCGCGACAGCATCCCGAACGCCCGATCGCCGCCGTCACTGACCCGCCGCATCGCCTCGGCGAGGCCCGGCGCCTCGCGCTCGATCACCGCGCTCGTCCCCTCGGGTGTGACGTCACGAGGGCCGAACCCGGTCCCGCCGGTCGTGACGACGAGACCGGCAAAGCCGTTCGTCAGGTCATGGAGGGCGTCGGCGACGGCGTCGCGACCGTCGGGTACCACCCGCTGGTCGACGACCTCGAAGCCGGCGTCCTCGAGGCGGGCGACCAGCGCGGACCCCGATCGGTCCTCGCGCGAGCCGTCGGCGACGCCGTCGGACACGGTCAGCACCTTGGCGCGGAGCGTCAGTGGTCCTCCGGCCAAGCGGCGTCGCGGATCTGCCTGGCAGCGTCGGCGGGGTCGTCGGCGTGGAAGATCGCGCTCCCGGCCACGAGGATGTCGGCACCGGCGGCGGCCGCGCGCGGCGCAGTCTCGTGATTGATGCCGCCGTCGATCTCGAGCTCGACAGGCAAACCGCGCTCGTCCACGATGCCGCGCGCGGTGGTCAGCTTGTCGAGCACCGACGGGATGAACGCCTGCCCGCCGAAGCCCGGATGCACGCTCATGAACAGGAGGACGTCGATCTCCTCGAGGTACGGAAGCACCGTGTCGACAGGCGTCTCGGGGTTGTGGGTCAGGCCGACGCGCATGCCGAGGTCGCGCATCCGGGCGAAGAGCGGCCGGGGGTCCCCGAGCTCGATGTGAACCGTGCAGCCGTCGGCGCCGGCATCGGCGAAGTCCTCCAGCAGGTCACCGGGGTTGTCGACCATGAGGTGGCAGTCGAGATGCAGGTCGGTGCGCTTGCGGAGGGACTTCACGACCGGTGGTCCGATCGTGAGGTTGGGCACGAAGTGGCCGTCCATCACGTCGACGTGGAGCAGGTCGGCCTCCTCGGCGACGCGCTCGACCTCTTCGGCGAGTTGGGCGAAGTCGGCCGAGAGGATCGACGGTGCGATCTTCGCCGAGGTCATGACATCACCCTAGGTGTTGCAGCCGCAGGACATACATGCCGTCCGTCCCGGCGTCGTGCGGGAGCAGGAGTGCGCCTCGCCCGCGCCGCCGCCACGGCGCGCCCGGCGGCGGCTCGGCAACGAGTTGCGGGAGCTCCCGCTCGGCCCAGGCGTCGACGCCCGTCGTCTCCTCGCCCGTGAGGGTGCACACCGAGTAGACGACGACCCCGCCCGGGCTGACGGCGCTCACCGCGGCGCGCAGCAGCCCGTGTTGCAGGTCGACCAGCCCCGGCATGTCGTCGCGGCGGATTCGCCATCGCAGCTCGGCGCGTCGACGTAACACCCCGAGGCCGCTACACGGCGCGTCGACGAGAACCCGGTCCGCGCACCCGGTGCGGACCGGGAGTGTCCGGCCGTCGGCGACGACGGGGAACACGCGATCGAGCCCGAGCCGATCCCGCGCCGACGCCACCAGGCGGATGCGCCCGGGCTGGATGTCGCCGGCCACCACGCCGCCACGCGCTCCGATGCGCTCGCCGATGGCGGTCGCCTTCCCGCCGGGCGCGGCGGCGGTGTCGACCACCGTCTCGCCCGGCCGCGGATCGAGGATCGACACGACGGCCTGGCTGGCCTCGTCCTGGGGGGTCGCCCGTCCCTCGGCCACCGACGTCAGTCGGGCCGGATCGCCGATGCCGCGCACGAGCAGCGCGCCGTCGGCCAGCACGCCGCGTGCCACCTCGGCTCCGGCGGCGCGCAGCTCCTCGGCGACGCCGTCGACTGTCCCGCGTTCCCGGTTGACCCTGAGGGCAACGGGCGGTGGCTGGTTCGCAACCTCGAGGCTGGCGAGGGCGTCGGCGAGACCGTAGCGAGCGACGAGCTCCTCGACGATCCAATCGGGGTACGACAGCCGAACGGCGAGCGACGCCACGTCGTCGCCCTCGGGCCACGGCCACGGTGGGCCCATGCCCGCGACGGCACGCAGCACGGCGTTCACGTACCCGCGGGCGCGGCGCGGACACAACCGCGACCGTCTCCCCCACCGCCGCGTGCGCGGGGACATCGCGTACGAGCTGGTACGCCCCGAGTCGCAGGGCGACCCGCGTGTGCGTGTCGAGCTCCTCGAGAGGGCGATCGGCGGTCAAGCCGATGAGACGGTCGAGGGCGCGCTGCCGACGGAGCGTGCCGTACACGAGGTCGGTGGCGAACGCGCGGTCACGGACGTCGAGGGGGGAATCACGCAACATCGCCGGGAGCAGGACGTTCGAGTACGCGCCGTCCTCGACACGGAGCAGTACCGCGAACGCGAGCTCTCGGCTGGTCACGACCCCGCTCACGAGGATTCGATCGGCTCCACCCGGAGCGTGTGCCCGCGCGCGCCCGCCATCCAGGCCTCGCCCGACATGTGCGGCTTGCCCTCCGGTTGCACCTCGTCCAGGCGGAGGACGCCGGCCGTAGTGAGGAGCTCCCCGGGCGGGCGAACGATCCCCGGGCGGCTGTCTCCGGGCTCGGGCCGGGCGCGCCAGATCTTGACGCGCTTCCCGTCGACCACCATCCACGCGCCCGGGCGCGGGTTCCCGGCTCGCACGACTCGAGCCAGCTCCTCCGCCGGGCGCGACCCGTCGATCCGGAACTCCTCCACGGTGAGCTTCTCGGCGTAGGTGGGCTCGCCGACCTGCGGGACCGGCTCGACCTCGACCGCGCGCGGCAGATGCTCGAGGAGGAGCGCCGTACCGAGCTGGGTCAGCCGGGCATGGAGCTCCCCCGCAGTCTCCTTGGAGCCGATCGCCGTCGAGGCGGAGGCGTAGACGCCGCCGGTGTCCAGGCCCTCCTCGATGCGCATGAGCGAGACGCCGGTCTCGAGATCGCCGGCGAGGATGGCTCGCTCCACGGGAGCGGCCCCGCGCCAGCGCGGGAGCAGCGAGTAGTGCAGGTTCACGAAGCCGTGAGGGAGGGCGTCGAGGAACGCCGGCGGCAGGAGCTGGCCGAAGGCCACCGCCACGCCGAGCTGCGCGCCGCTGCCGGCGACGTCGTCGATCGCTTCACGGGCGCGGGCGGGCGTCGTGACAGGGAGGCCGAGCTCCGCCGCCGCCTGCTTCACCGGGCTCGGGTCGTCTCGCCCTCCCCGCCTGCGGCGACGGTCGGGCTGGGTGAGCACGAGTGCGACGTCGTGGCCGGCCGTCACCAGCGCGCGCAGTGGCGTCACCGCGTCGGCCGGCGTGCCCAGGAAGACGAGGCGCACCGCCGGCGCGCCTCGGTCAGAGAGCGGGACCGGCGCTCCGCGGGGTCGTCGCGAGGTCCTGCTCGCGGAGCGTCCGCAGCGCGCGCTTGCGCTCGTCTGGGTCGAGACGGTCCAGCAACAACACGCCGTCCAGATGGTCGATCTCGTGCTGGAACAGGCGGGCCAGAACCTCGTCGGCTTCGATCTCGAGCTCGTTCCCGTCGAGGCCGATGCCGCGCAGCGTGACGACCTTGGGGCGGACGATCTCGAAGTGCACGCCCGGTACCGACAGGCAGCCCTCGTTGTAGGTCCACTCGCCCGACGCGTCGACGATCTCGGGGTTGATGATCACGTGCGGGCCTTGCCGACGTCGTAGGTGAAAATGCGCCGCTGCACCCCGATCTGCGGTGCGGCCAGGCCCAATCCGATCGCCTCGTACATCGTCTCGTACATGGTCTCCGCGAGATCCGACGAGGCTCCCGTTGAGATCCTCGACCTCGCGCGACCTCTGCTTGAGGACCGGGTCCCCGAACAGACGGACAGAATGGGTGGCCAATTGTCTCCCTTGTCGCCGTCGCAAGCTCCGGCTTTGCGGCGCCGGTCGGCAAAGCCGCCGTCGCCGCCTTCGAGTGTACCGGCGACGTTCTCGATCGCCGACCGTGCGTGCGATTCAGACCCGGAGCGGATCCACGTCGACGCGCAGACGTCCGCGCTCCCGGGCCGGGGTGAGATCGACACCGGCCAGCGCGTCGCAGAGCGTGTCGACGGAAGCGGCCTGGAGGAGCGCCCGGGACGACGACCCCACCGCGACGGGGCCCAGGACCCGCAGCGAGCCGACCGCTCGCATCGCCCCGGACGCGACGTCCACCGCGTCGGGGGCGCCGCTGACCTCGGCCAGCCCGCCGAACGGGGGGAAGCCCAGCACCCGTCGCCGGGCGCGTTCGGCGTCGGCGACGATCGTCGGGTCGGCGGCGAGCACGGCCTCGAGGACGTCGTGCTCGGGAACCCGGGTTTGCACCAGCACGCGACCGTCGCCTCGCCTCCCTCCGACCACGCGCGCGGCCCGGACGAGCAGCCACAGCGCCTGTTCGGCGGCGCGGTAGCGGGCGGCGAGGAGCTCCTGGTCGAACTCCAGGAACGCGACCAGGTCGGTCCGGCCCGGCGTGCCGTCGAGACGGTGGAGGACCGCCTCCGTGCCCACCAGCACGGGTGCGGAAGGAAGTGTCGTGGTCGTCGCGTCGACGTCGGCGACCGCGACCCGCGGGAGCAACGCCGCCATCTCCTCGCGCACGCGCGTCACGCCGGGGCGGCGAGCGGAGAACCGAGTGCTGTGGCAGTGCAGACACACACGCGGGCGCTCGGTCCCGCACCGTCCGCACACCAGGCCCGTCTCCCCCTCGGCCACGGCGGCGTCGCACACCTCGCACTGCGCGATCCGTCCGCACTGGCGACAGACGAGTAGGTGCGCCCGACCCCTGCGGTTCACGACGCACACCGCACGAGCGCCACGTTCCACCGCGGCGTGGAGCGCGGCGGTGAGCGCGTCGGAGAAGAGGCCTCTCCCTGGAGGCTCGTCGCGGAGGTCGACGGCGTCGAACCGGGGCCAGCCGTCGCGCTCGAGCGCGCGGTTCGGTCGCACCGGTGCGCCGGCAGCGGCCTCGGCTTCGAGCGTCGGCGCCGGGCTCACGAGGGTGCATCGGACACCCGCACGGCGAGCACGTTCCAGCGCGAGCTCCCGGGCGTTCCAGGTCGGAGCGCGTTCCTCCTTCAGGGCTTCGTCACCCTCGTCGAGGACGACGACGGCTTCGAGGTCCGGCACGGGCGCGAGCACCGCCACCCTCCCGCCGACGACGACGACGGCGCCCGCACGCGCCCGATCCCAACTCTCGGTACGCCGGGCGTCGGAATCGTTGCCCCGCACCACGACGACCTCGCGGCCACTCCGCTCGAGCTCCTCGATCATCCCGCGCACGTCGCTCGAGTCGGGTGTGACCACGATCGTCGACCCCTCGCCGGCGAGCAGCGCGTCGACGACCTTTCCCCGCCCGGCGGTCGGTGGCCACGCCAGCAGGCCGCGCGCCCCGGTCACGAGCACCTCGAGTTCCTCGGGTGCAGCGCGTGCGGGGAACACCGCGGCGTGGAGCTCGGGATCGGCGTGCGCCGGCACCACGTTCGGCGGCGACGCCGACCGGAGCAGGAGCGGAAGCGCGCCGGCGTAGCGCCAGGCTGCCCAGCGGCAGAGGTCGACGACGTCGGGCGGCGGCCCGGCCGAGACCACCTTTGCCAGCGGCCGCAGCTCGGACGGGTCCGCCTCCGGCGCGACGCCGTCGGCGACGACCCACCCGCGCACGCGCCGGCCGTGCAGCGGGACGCGCACGATGGTCCCGACGCGCACCAGGTGCGCGAGATCCGCGGGCACGACGTAGTCGAACGCGCGCGCGACAGCGGGAAGATCAGGTTGGACCCGGCAGACCCGCGTTTCGGCTATGCGAGCGCTTCCGCCGCCTTGCGCAGCACCTCGGCCTCGTCGGTGCGCTCCCACGAGAACGAGGGCTCGCGCCGCCCGAAGTGCCCGTACGCTGCGGTCTTCTGGTAGATCGGGCGGCGGAGGTCGAGCCGCTCGATGATGGCCGCCGGCCGCAGGTCGAAGTGCTCCTGGACGAGCGCACCGAGCTTCAGCGGGTCGATCTCCGAGGTCCCGAACGACTCGACCATGACGGACACGGGGCGCGCCACGCCGATCGCGTAGGCGACCTGGACCTCGCACCGTTTGGCGATGCCCGCCGCCACGACGTTCTTTGCCACGTTGCGAACCGCGTAGGCGGCCGAGCGGTCGACCTTCGTCGGATCCTTGCCGCTGAACGCGCCGCCGCCGTGACGAGCCATGCCGCCGTACGTGTCGACGATGATCTTGCGGCCGGTGAGCCCGCAGTCGGCGTGCGGGCCGCCCTTCTCGAAGCTCCCCGTCGGGTTGACGAGCATCTCGAAGTCGTCACCGGCGAACTGCTCGGGCAGCAACGGCCGGACGACGTGCTCGACCAGCGCCGGCTTGAGCGTGCCGTCGATGTTGAGGCCGGGCTCGTGCTGGGTCGAGATGAGGACGTTGCAGAGCCGCTTCGGGACATTGTCCTCGTATTCAATGGTCACCTGCGTCTTGCCGTCGGGCCGCACGAACGGGAGCGTCCCGTCCCGGCGGACCGCGGCGAGCTGCTCTGCGAGCCGGTGCGCGAGCCAGATGGGCATCGGCATGAGATCGGCCGTCTCGTCGCAGGCGTAGCCGAACATCATGCCCTGGTCGCCGGCACCGACCTCGTCGTAGTGGTCGCCCTCACCGGTGCGCAGCTCGAATGCCTTGTCGACGCCCTGCGCGATGTCGGACGACTGCTCGTCGATCGAGGTGATCACCGCGCACGAGTTGCCGTCGAAGCCGTACGACGCGTCGGTGTACCCGATCCCCCGGATCACGTCGCGCACGAGGCGCGGGATGTCGAGGTGGGCGTTGGAGCTGATCTCGCCGGCGACCACGGCCATGCCCGTGGTGCACATGCTCTCGCAGGCCACGCGGCTGTACGGATCCTGCTCGAACATCCCGTCGAGGACGGCGTCGCTGATCTGGTCGCACATCTTGTCGGGATGACCCTCGGTCACCGACTCCGACGTGAACATGAACCTACTCATGTGGTGTGTCCACTCCTGTGGGATCGTCGGCGAGGACCGCCGAGACTCGATCGAGAAGGAGGTCCGCCAGGTCGCCCTTGTCGAGCAGGGGCGTCTCCTCCCGAGAACCGGATGAGTACAGCAGGATTGCCCGGTTCGTGTCGACTTCGAACCCGGCGTCCGAAGCCGAGACGTCGTTCGCCACGATCATGTCGACTTTCTTACGGGCCATCTTCTCGGCCGCGTGCTCCTCGACGTGGTCCGTCTCGGCCGCGAACCCGACCAGGAGCTGCCCGGGCTGCCTGCGCTCGGCGAGGAGGGCGAGCACGTCGGTCGTCGGCTCCAGGACGACCTCCGGCACGCCGTCACGCTTCTTCAGCTTCTCGTCGGCCACCGCCTTGGGCCGGAAGTCGGCGACGGCCGCCGCCATGACGACGACGTCGGCCTCCGCCGACCGCGCCAGGACCGCGCGCGCCATGTCGTCGGCGGTCTCGACGTGCTCGACCGCGATGCCGGACACATCCACGGGCCGCCCGATCGTCGTGACCAGATCGACGGCGGCACCGCGCCGGGCGGCTCGCTCCGCCACTGCGTAGCCCATCTTCCCGGACGATCGGTTCCCGACGAAGCGGACGGGATCGATCGGCTCCCGCGTGCCCCCGGCGGTGACCAGCACGCGGATCCCGGCGAGGTCTCCCGCTGCCGCGAGCACGCCGGCGGCGGCAGCGACGATCCTCTCCGGATCGGCCAGGCGCCCCGCGCCGACGTCGCCGCCCGCCAGGCGCCCTTCCTCCGGGTCGACGACGTGCACACCACGCCCGCGCAGCAGCGCCAGGTTGTCCTGCACCGCGGCGTGCTCCCACATCTCCGTGTGCATCGCCGGCGCGAGCAGCACCGGCGCGTTCGTCGCGAGCAGCGTCGCCGTGAGGAGGTCGTCCGAGATGCCGTGCGCGTACTTGCCGATGGTCTTGGCCGTGGCCGGCGCCACCACGATCAGATCCGACGCACGCCCGAGCGTCGTATGCGGGATGGGGTCGGGCCCGTCGAACAATGACGTTCGCGCCGGTTCGGAGGCGAGCGCCGAGAACGTGAGCGCGCCGACGAAGCGCTGGGCGTCGTCCGTGAGCACCGGGACAACGTGGGCGCCGGCGTCTACGAGACGTCGGCACACCTCGGCCGCCTTGTAGGCGGCGATGCCACCGGTGACGCCGAGCACGACGCGACGTCCGCGTAGGGCGACGAGGGGATCAGGACTGTCGGGCGCGGCCATCGGCGTCGCCTGCGCCTGCTATGCCTTGTCGGGTTCCTCGGCGTCGGTGAGCAGCGCGGCCGCCGCCTCGGCCTCGGCGACTTCCTCTTCGGGAGGCTTCGGGATGGCGCGGATCTTGCCCGCCTCGATCTCCTCGAGGGAGATCGACAGCGGCTTGCGCGAGACCGACGTGACCTGCGGGGGCACGATCTTGCCGAGGCCCTCGCCGAGCTGGTTGTAGTAGTCGTTGATCTCCCGGGCCCGCATGGCAGCCAGCGTGACCAGCGTGAACTTCGAGTCGACGCGGTCGAGGAGGCTCTCGGTACGGGGCTCCATCAGCGAGGCGCGTCGTTCGGCCATTTCCAGGGACCTTCCAGAGGGGTCAGGAGGGCGGGGTTGCCCTCCGCTGACCAGCAAGGATAGCAGCGACCTGGTCCGCGGCCCGATCGGCGTCGTCGTTCACCACCGCGGCGTCGAACCGGCCCGCCGCCCGCTCCTCCTCCTCGGCTCGGGCCAGGCGGCGTTCGATCGCCTCGGGGTCGTCCTGCCCCCGCTCGAGGAGCCGGCGCCGCTGCTCGTCGCGCGACGGCGCCTTCACGAACACCAGGACGGCGTCCGGGAACACCTCCTTCACGGCCGAGCGCGCCCTGGACGTCGATCTCCAGAAGGACATCGTCGCCGGCGGCGAGGTGCTCTTCCACCGGCGCGCGCGGAGTGCCCTTCAGGTCGCCGTAGACGTCGTACCACTCGAGGAACCCGTCGGCGTCGCGAATGCGCTCGAACTCGGCGCGATCGAGAAAGAGGTAGTCGCGGCCGTCGACCTCTCCGCCCCGACGGGGTCGGGTGGTCGCCGAGACCGAGAACCACAGGCGCGGGTCGCGCGCCAGGAGCTTCCGCACGACGGTCCCCTTGCCGACTCCGGACGGACCGGCGAGGACCAGCAGGACGCCCAGGAGCGTGGCCGCCGATCAGCCGAAGCGCTTGAGCAGCGCTTCGCGCTGGTTGCGGCCGAGCCCGCGCAGGCGCCGGCTCTCGCTGATGTCGAGCTCCTGCATGAGCCGGCGCGCTCGGACCTTGCCGACGCCGGGCAGCGACTCGAGGACGCTCACGACCTTCAGCTTGGCGAGGATCTCGTCGCGGTCGCCCTGCTCGAACAGCTCCGCCAAGGTGAGCGAGTTCGCCTTGAGCTTCTCTTTCACCTCTGCTCGCTGGCGCCTGGCGATGGCGGCCTTCTCGAGCGCAGCCTGGCGTTGCTCCGGGGTGAGCGAGGGCGGGAGGGGCATCGGGGAACGGGACCTCCAACTCGGACGAGCAGTCGGGGCTGATTGGCTCGGGTCGGCGCGGACGCCCGCTCCCTGCAGTGCCGCACGGCCCGACGACGGCGTCAGTATAGGCAGCGGCCTCGCGCGAGCAACCGGGTGCGAACAGTGCGCTTCAGCGCGTGTGCGCTCGACGCGCAAGGCCCTCGGCTCGACGTCGCGCGTGATGGCTTCGGCGGCCGCTTCGGGGTCGTCGGCTGCGGTCACCGCCCGACCGATGACGAGCCAGTCGGCGCCCTGCGCGATCGCGTCGGCGGGCGTCGCCGACCCGGGCCTGGTCGTGGTGGGCTCCACCGGCGAGCCGGATGCCGGGCACCATCGTCCCGAGGTGTGGCACGCGCTCCTTCACCGTCTGCGATCTCGTGCGCGGAGCAGACGACGCCGCCGCAACCCGCGGTCGCGGCGGCGGACGAGGCGGGCATCGAAGGCCGAGACGTCTGCGTCGCTGGTCAGGACGGTCACCGCCAGCGCGGTGGGCGCCGGATGCCCGCCCGTCGCGTGCACCGTCGGCGAGACCGGCGACGCCGGCCTGGAGCATTGCGACGCCGCCGGCGGCCGGGAAGTTGAGGAACTCGACACCACGCCGGCCGACGCACGCGCGCGCCGCGCTCGACCGTGTTGGGGATGTCGTAGAGCTTGAGGTCGGCGAAGACCGCGAACCCGAGCGCATGCATGCCGTTCGATCACCGCCGGCGCCGCCTCGGCGTACAGCTCGAGCCCGACCTTCGCGATCCCGAACCAGGGCGCGAGACGGACGAGCGCCACGGCGGCAGCCGTCTCGGCGTCACCGACATCGAGCGCGAGTGCGAGGCGGTCGCGAACATCGCTCACGTGCGGATCCTCCAGGGCACCGGTGAGGTCGGCGACGCGCGTGACGCCGTGCGTGGCACACCAACCGAGCATGTCGTCGAGCACCCGCAAGGACGCTCGGGGGTCATGGAACGTCGCCGTGCCGACACCGACCGCGCTCGCCCCTGTGAGCAGCATCTCGACCGCGTCGACGCCGGTCGCCACCCCACCGGTGCCGATGATCGGAACGTCAGGATGGGCGCGAGCGACGTCGTGGACCGCACGCAGCGCCACGGGCTTGATCGCGGGACCCGACAGACCGCCCCCGCCGGCCCCGAGCGCGGGGCGCCGGGCCTCCGCGTCGACGACGAGCCCGAGCAGCGTGTTGACGAGCGTGAGACCGGTCGCGCCGGCAGCGAGCGCGGCGGCGGCGATCTCGCGCAGATCGGTCACGTTGGGTGAGAGCTTCACGAACACCGGCAGCTCGAGGTCGGCCTCGACCACCGCGGTGGTCGCCGCGCCGGTGGCGGAGGCGGAGTGGGCGAACATCGTCGCCCGGTCCTCGAGGTTCGGGCAACTCACGTTGACCTCGACGGCGACGAGCTCGTCGCGGCCCGAGGTCGAGGAGCTTGGCCGCCCGCCCGAACTCCTCGACGGAGCGCCCCCACACGGATGCGATGACGCCGTGCGCCGCGTGCCCGCGAGTGCGGGGAGGTCGTGGTCGACCCAGTGCTCGACGCCCGGGCCTTGGAGCCCGACTGCGTTGAGCATCCCGGCCGTGGTCATGTGCAGCCGCGGCGCGGGGTTGCCGGGCCATTCGTACGGCGCCAGCGACTTCGTCGTGACGGCGCCGAGACGCGACGGGTCGCACTGACGCGCCAGCTCGTCGCCGTGCCCGAACGTGCCCGACGCGGCGACGATCGGGTTGGGGAGCTCGAGCGGGCCGAGCCGGACCCGTGCGTCGACGCCCGCAACGTCCGCGCTCCGGCGGCGGCGGCCCATCACAGCTCCAGCCGGAGCTGGTGGTCGTGGTGGTACTCCTGCAGCGACCGCACCTGCGGGTCGCTCGTCGCCCACTCCGCCAGCCCCGACGCGGCGGCCACGGCGGCGGCGACCGTCGTCACGCACGACACACGATGCGCGGTGGCGGCACGCCGGATGTGATCGCCGTCGGCGCGCGGGCCACGGCCCCGTGGCGTGTTGATGACGAGGTCGACCTTGCCCGACGAGATCATGTCGACCGCGTCCATACCCGGCTCTTGGTCCTCGCCCAGCTTGGAGACCACGGCGTCGACGGGGATGCCGTCGGCTTCGAGCGCGGCGGCGGTGCCTGCCGTCGCCACCACCGCGAACCCGAGCTCGACGAGACGGCGGGCGGCGACCAGGCCGGCGGGCTTGTCGCGATCGGCCAGCGAGAGGAACACGGTGCCCCCGTCGGGGAGGCGGTTCCCCGCCGCCGCCTGGCTCTTCGTGAACGCGAGCCCGAAGGACCGGTCGACCCCCATCACCTCGCCGGTGGAGCGCATCTCCGGCCCGAGCACGGTGTCGACCTCCGGGAACCGCTCGAACGGGAGCACGGCCTCCTTCACCGCGACGTGGCCACCGCTACCGGCGTTCGAGATCGGCATCGCGGAGCTCTGACCTTGGGCGCGCAGCTCGGCGAGGGTCGTGCCGAGCATCACTCTCGCCGCGAGCTTCGCGAGCGGCACGCTCGTCGCCTTGCTCACGAACGGCACCGTGCGGCTCGCGCGGGGGTTGGCCTCGAGGATCCAGACCTCGCCGTCCTTCACGGCGTACTGCACGTTGAGGAGCCCGCACACCTCGAGGGCCGACGCCAGCGCGCGTGTGTAGTCCTCGATCGTGGCGATGACCGTCGCCGGGAGCGTCGTCGGCGGGATGACGCACGCCGAGTCGCCCGAGTGCACCCCGGCCTCCTCGATGTGCTCCATGACCCCGCCGATCACGACCTCGCCGGCGGTATCCCGCAGGGCGTCGACGTCGACTTCGATCGCGTCCTCGAGGAACCGGTCGATGAGCGCCGGGCGCGTGGCGCTCAAGCCGCCCTCCCGGCCGAGGCTGCCGGTCCGGGCGAGCTCCGCCATGGCGACATCGAGGCTGTCGGTGTCGTACACGATCTGCATCGCGCGCCCGCCCAGCACGTACGACGGCCGGACCAAGACCGGGTACCCGACGCGTTCGGCGACGGCCCGCGCGTCGGCGGCCGACGCCGCCGTGCCGCCCTCCGGTTGCGGGATCCCGAGCCGGGCGCACAGCTCGTTGAAGCGCTCGCGGTCCTCGGCGAGGTCGATCGAGGCCGGGCTCGTCCCCAGGATCGCGATGCCGGCGTCGGCGAGCGTGCGCGCCAGCTTCAACGGCGTCTGTCCCCCGAGGCTCACGATCACCCCGGCGAGCTCGCCGCGGGCCGCGAGCGTGCTGCAGATCGCGAGGACGTCCTCGCTCGTGAGCGGCTCGAAGAACAGCCGGTCGCTCGTGTCGTAGTCGGTCGACACGGTCTCGGGGTTGCAATTGACCATGACCGTCTCGTACCCGGCGGCCGAGAGGGCGAAGGCGGCGTGCACACAGCAGTAGTCGAACTCGACTCCCTGGCCGATGCGGTTCGGCCCGCTCCCGAGGATCACGACCGCGGGCTTTGCGAGCGGACCTACCTCGTCTTCGTCCTCGAAGGTGCCGTAGTGGTACGGAGTCCGGGCTGCGAACTCGGCCGCGCACGTGTCGACGGTCTTGTAGGTGACGCCGACGCCGGCGTCGAGCCGCGCGGCGCGGACGTCGCTCTCGTCGGCCTGCCAGAGGTACGCGAGCTGGGCGTCGGAGAACCCGAGGCGCTTGGCGCGACGGAAGTCGGCGCGCGTCGCGCGCCCGAGCCCGACGCCGGCGAGTTTCGACCGCTCCTCGACGATCTGGAGCATCCCGTCGAGAAACCAGGGGTCGACACCGGTTGCAGCGGCGATCCGGTCGATCGGCACACCGCGCCGGAGCGCGGCCTCGAGCGCAAACACCCGATCAGGCGTCGGCACGGCCGACGGCGCGCACCAGGTCGTCGTCACCCTCGGCGGCGAGCGGCTCCTCCCCGGGGTCAGCGTTGAGGCCGTGGCGCCCGGTCTCCAGCGACCGGATGGCTTTCTGGAGCGACTCGGGGAACGTGCGGCCGATGGCCATGGCCTCGCCGACCGATTGCATCATCGTGCCGAGCGTCGGCGTCGCGCCGGGCAGCTTCTCGAACGCCCAGCGCGGAATCTTTGTGACGACGTAGTCGATGGTGGGCTCGAACGAGGCCGGGGTCTCGCCCGTGATGTCGTTCATGACCTCGTCGAGGCGGTAGCCCACGGCGAGGCGGGCGGCGATCTTCGCGATCGGGAACCCGGTCGCCTTGCTCGCCAGCGCACTCGACCGCGACACCCGTGGGTTCATCTCGATGATCTGCTGGCTCCCGTCGGCGGGGTTCACCGCGAACTGGATGTTCGAGCCGCCGGTGTCGACGCCGATGCGGCGGATGCACGCGAACGCGGCGTCCCGCATGCGCTGGTACTCGACGTCGGTGAGGGTCTGGGCGGGAGCGACGGTGATGGAGTCGCCCGTGTGGACGCCCATCGGGTCGAAGTTCTCGATCGAGCAGATGACCACGACGTTGTCGGCGTGGTCGCGCATCACCTCGAGCTCGAACTCCTTCCACCCGACGACCGACTCCTCGATGAGGATCTCGGTGACGGGGCTGGCGGCGAGCCCGCGCTCGGCGATGTCGCGCATCTCGTCGGCGGTGTGGGCGACGCCGGTGCCGCCGCCGCCGAGAATGAACGACGGCCGCACGATGAGCGGGTACCCGACCTGCTCGGAGATCTCCATGGCCTCGCCGAGCGTCGTGGCGAACCCGGAGCGCGGGACCGACAGCCCGATCTCCTCCATCGCCGCCTTGAACTCGTGGCGGTTCTCGGCGACGCGGATCGCGTCGACGCTGGCGCCGATCAGCTCGACACCGAAGCGTTCGAGCACCCCGCCGTCATGGAGCGCGACGGCGAGGTTCAACGCCGTCTGGCCGCCCAACGTCGGCAGGAGCGCGTCCGGACGCTCGCGCTCGATGATCCTCGTCAGGCTGGGCACGTCGAGCGGCTCGACGTAGGTCGCGGCCGCGAACTCCGGGTCGGTCATGATCGTCGCCGGGTTCGAGTTGACGAGCACGACCCGGTAGCCCTCGGACTGGAGCACCTTGCAGGCTTGCGTCCCGGAGTAGTCGAACTCGCAGGCCTGCCCGATCACGATCGGGCCGCTCCCGACGATGAGGATGGTCCCGAGGTCGTCGCGCCGCGGCATGCCTACCCCGCCTCGGACATGAGGTCGGTGAACGCGTCGAAGAGGTACGGACGCGTCGTGCGGGCCGGGCCCGGCTTCGGGGTGGTACTGCACTCCGAACGCGGGCGCGTCGAGCACGCGGAACCCTTCGACGACACCGTCGTTCAGGTTCACGTGGGTGACGGCGGCGCCGCGGAGCGTGTCGACGTCGACGGCGTAGTTGTGGTTCTGGCTCGTGATCTCGACCCTTCCCGTCGCCTCGTGGCGCACGGGGTGGTTGGCGCCGTGGTGACCGAAACGGAGCTTGAACGTCCGCGCACCGAGCGCGAGCCCGAGGATCTGGTGGCCGAGACAGATGCCGAACACGGGCACCTCGCCGAGAAGGCCGGCGACGGTGTCCGCCGCGCCCGCCACCGCGGCCGGGTCGCCGGGCCCGTTCGACAGGAACACCCCGTCGGGCCGGCGGGCGAGGACGTCGGCGGCGGGCGTCGACGCCGGGACCACCTCGACGAAGCAGCCGGCGGCGGCGAGGTGGTGCACGATCGTCGACTTGATGCCGAAGTCGTAGGCGACGACGTGGAACCCGGCGTCGGGATCGCCGGCGCGGTACGGCTCGGCGGTCGTCACGCCGGCGACGAGGTCGATGCCGTCCGTCGTCACCGCCCCCGACGCCGCGGTGCGCACGGCGGACTCGTCGGTGCCGAACGCGCCGGGAGCGCGCCGGCTTCACGGAGGTGACGCGTGAGCCGGCGCGTGTCGATGCCGGCGATCCCGGGCACACGGTGGCGGCGCAGGAACTCCTCGAGGCTCTCGGTGGCGCGCCAGTTGCTCGGGCGACGGGCGAGATCACGCACGAGGACGCCGGAGCAGAACGGTCGGCGGCTCTCGAGGTCGTCGGGGTTCACGCCGTAGTTGCCGATGTGCGGGTACGTGAACGTGATCATCTGCCCGGCGTACGACGGGTCGGTGAGGATCTCCTGGTAGCCGGACAGCGCGGTGTTGAACACGACCTCACCCGCCGCGACGCCGGACTCGGGGACGTGCCCGACGGTCTCCCCCTCGAAGGCGGTGCCGTCGGACGAGGACGAGGAGCGCGTCGGCACTCACCGCTGCGCGATCCCGTCGACGACGACCGGCTCACCCCGCAGGACGGTGTGGCGAACGCGGCCGGTGAGCTTGCGGCCGGCGTAGGGCGTGTTGCGCGACCGGCTCGCGAGCCGGCTCGGGTCGACCTCCCAGCGGACGGCGGGGTCGACGACACACAGGTTGGCGGGGCGGCCGGGCCCGACCGGGCCGCCGTGGGACTCGAGGCCGCCGATGGCCGCCGGCTGCCACGACAGGCACGCGAGGGCGTCGGCGAGCTCGAGCACGCCCGGCTCGACCAGCTCGCTGAGCGTGAGCGCGAAGGCGGTCTCGAGGCCGAGCATCCCCGGCGGCGCCTCCTCGAACGGCCGCTCCTTGGCCTCGGGCACGTGGGGCGCGTGGTCGGTGGCGATGGCGTCGATGGTGCCGTCGGCGAGCCCTTCCTTGATCGCGGCGACGTCCGCCTCGGTGCGCAGCGGCGGGTGGACCTTGAACGCGGGATCGAACGTGGCGCACTCGGCGTCCGTGAGCGTGAAGTGGTGCGGCGCGACCTCAGCCGTGATCGGGACGCCGCGCGCCTTGGCGTCGCGGACGAGGTCGACGGCGGCGGCGGTCGACACGTGCAGGAAGTGGACGGGCGTCCCAGTGAGCTCGGCGAGCATGACGTCGCGGGCGACGACGGTCGCCTCGGCTGCCTCCGGGCGGCCCGGGATGCCGAGGCGACTCGACCACGCGCCCTCGTGCATGTGCCCGCCACCCGCGAGCGCGGGGTCTTCGGCGTGCTGGGAGACGACGGCTCCCGGGAGCGCGTGCGCGTACTCGAGGGCGCGCCTCATCACGCCAGCGTCGGCGACACATGCTCCGTCGTCGGTGAAGATGCGGACGCCGAGGGCGTGGAGCTCGCCCATGGGGGCGAGCTCCACGCCGCGACGACCCTTCGTGATGCAGCCGGACGACGCGACCTCGCACATCGCGTCGCGGCCCGCGGCAAGCACGGACGCGACCACGGCGGCGTCGTCGAGGGGCGGCTCGGTGTTCGGCATGGCGACGACCGCGGTGAACCCGCCGAGCGCGGCCGCACGAGCGCCGGTCTCGATCGTCTCGGCCTCTTCGTCTCCGGGCTCGCGCAGGTGCACGTGCAGGTCGACGAGGCCCGGAACGACGAGACAACCGCCGGCGTCGAGCACGGGCGCGCCTTCGACGCGCCGCCCCACCGCGGCGACGACGCCTCCCTGGACGAGGACGTCAGCGACACGGTCGCCGGTCGCGTCGACGACCCGTCCGCCCTTGATCACGAACTCGTCCGGGCGCTCAGGCAACGGGACCTCCCGAGCCGAGCAGCGACCACAGCACCGCCATCCGCACCGCGACGCCGTTGGCGACCTGCTCGGTGATGATGGACGCGGGGCCGTCGGCGACTTCGGCGGCGATCTCGACGCCCCGGTTCATCGGGCCGGGGTGCATGACGACGGTGTCGGGCTTGAGGCGGGCGGCGCGTGCGGCGGTCAGCCCGTAGCGGCTCGTGTACTCGCGCAGGGAGGGCAGCAGCGCGGCGCCGAGACGCTCACGCTGGATGCGCAGCAGGTACACGACGTCGAGCTCGGGAAGCGCGTCGTCCAGATCGGTCGTCGCGGCGCGGGCCAGCCCTCGAGTGATTCGGGGAGCAACGTGGGTGGCCCGACGACGGTGACGTCGGCGCCGACGGCGGCGAACGCCTTCACGCCGCTGCGGGCGACACGCGAGTGGCGCACGTCCCCGACGATGCCGACCCGGAGGCCCCGGAAGGCGTCCGTCCCGAGGCGCCGGCGCAGCGTGAGGAGGTCGAGGAGGGCCTGGGTGGGGTGCTCGTGGCGGCCGTCGCCGGCGTTGATGACGGCGGCGTCGATCCACGATGCGATCCGGTGGGGAGCGCCGGCGCAGCGGTGGCGCACCACCATGGCGTCGACGCCCATCGCCTCGATCGTGCGGACGGTGTCGAGGAGGCTCTCGCCCTTCCCGACGGCGGAGCTCGCGGCCGTGAAGGACATCGTGTCGGCCGTCAGGCGCTTGGCCGCCGTCTCGAACGACAGTCGGGTGCGCGTGGAGTCCTCGTAGAAGAGCGTCACGATCGTCTTGCCGCGTAGCGCCGGGACCTTCGGGATGTCGCGCCGGGTCACCTCGACGAACGACTCCGACAGGTCGAGCATCTCGCCGATGCCGGAGGGACCGAGGTCGTCGACTGACAGGAGATCGTTCATGCGTCCGGCCCCCAGATCTCGATCCCGTCGTCGCCGTCGTCGACCTCCTGCAGGCGGACCCGCACGTCCTCGGCGACCTTGGTCGGGAGGTTCTTGCCGACGAAGTCGGCTCGAATCGGGAGCTCGCGGTGGCCCCGGTCGACGAGGACGGCGAACTGCACCGCCTGGGGCCGGCCGAGCTCGGTGATGGCCTCGAGGGCGGCGCGTGCCGTCCGGCCGGTGAACAGGACGTCGTCGACCAGGACGACGACCCGGCCGGTGATGTCGACGGGCACCTCGGTGGGGCCGAGGGGCTGCACCCGGCGGAGGCCGATGTCGTCGCGGTAGAAGGCCACGTCGATCGCGCCGACCGGGACGGCGACGCCTTCGAAGCGCTCGATCGCCTCGGCGAGCCGGTGGGCGACGGCGACGCCCCGGGTGTACAGGCCGATCAGCACGACGTCGCCGGCGCCGTGGTTGCGCTCGACGATCTCGTGCGCGATCCGGGTGTGGGCGCGGCGGAGGTCGTCGGCGTCGAGGACCTTCGCCCGCAGAGAAAACAAATGGCCCCCGGAGGGGGCCGCTTCGTTCGTGCCTCGGTTGTCGTCGCCCGGGAGGTCTCCCCCGCCGGCGATGGGCGCCGTCATGTCGTCGTCCTCCGTGGGGACCTCGCGGGATCCCCTTCACGGTCCTGACGAGGGTAGCAGCCGAGCCGGGCGCGACCGCGCAGCCCTGTTACGCAGGGGCGTTCATGGCGACGCGGCTCGCGTGCTGGCCGACGTCGGCGAACCCGATGCGCCGGTACACCGGGGCGCCCATCGGCGACGCCACCAGCGTGGTGACCTCCCCGCCCAGGTCGAGCCCCGCGGCGGTCACAGCCCGGGTGACGGCGTCACCGAGGCCTCGACGCATCGCCCGTTGCGCGGTGCCCACCCACGCGATGTACGAGACGTCGCGGGCGACCAGGGCCGAGGCCGTCGCCACCGGACCGTCGGCGTCGTAGGCGACGACGACTGCCGTATCCGGTGCGAGCATCGTGCGCGGCGTCAGGCAGGCCGCCGCGACATCACCCGGCATGCCGTAGACCGCGTACGCGTCGGCGCACACGGCGGCGGCGTCGGAGACCTGCTCCGGCGTCACCGCTCGCTCGATGCGCACGTCGTCCGGCAGGTCGGCGGGCGCCACGCTTCCGTCCAGCACCATCAGCGGCGCGGGATCGCCGAACACGACCATCCCCGCCGCGTCGGCAGCCTCGATGAGGTCATCGTCCGGTCCGACGAGCCCGTACACGCTGAAGCCACGTCCCCGCGGGCCGAAGAAGGCCCGGGCGCGATCCAGCACCTCGCCTGCCGCCACGCCTGAGTCGAGGCGAATGGCGCCGTTGACGAGCACGGGGAGGGGATGCGGGCCTGCATAGAGGAGGACGCCGTCCTCGTCCCGGACGTCGCCACCGGGTGCGCGAGTCGACGCTTCGCGGAAGAAGTTGATGTGGCTGGTGTGAGCGAGCTCGGTGCGCGCAGACGGTTCCACGGCTCAACCGAGCAGGGTTTCGAGGAGGTCGTTCTCGAACCAGGTGAGCCAGCCGTAGACGGCGTGGGCCGCGGCCTCCGGGTCGGACGGGTCGATCGCCTCGGACTCGGCATCCTCGGTGACACCGAGGCGGGTACCGAGCGTGAGGCGGGCGTCGTTGACGACGCCCAGCCAGGCCTCCACTTCCTCCGGCGTGAGCTCGACCTCGGCGCGCCCGCGCTTGGTCACGGCGCGGTCCAGCGTGGCGGTGACGAGATCGACGGCCGCGAGTCGCGACTGCAGGAGCTCGGGGTGCACGAGCTCCTGCCACTCCTGCTCGGCGCTCTCCTCGGTGGGGTCGAGGTACGCGGACGGGAACAGCCGGTTGTGGACGGGGTCGTCCTTTCCCCCCGGGTCGGCGAGCGCGCCGCGGACCTCGTCGGGGATCGTGCGCAACAGCTCCACCTCGTTGGCTTCGAGCGTGACCACGACCCCGTCGCCGCGCCGGTCGAAGCTCGGGCTCATGAAGGGTGCTCCATCGTCGCCCACAAGCCGTGGGCGTGCAGCCGGGCGACGTCGGCTTCGGCCTTCTCGCGCGTTCCCTCCGATACAGCTGCCTTGCCGTCGTGGTGCACCTGGAGCATGAGCCGGGTCGCCTTCTCACGTGAGTAGCCGAACAGCTTCTGGAACACGTAGACGACGTAGCTCATGAGGTTCACCGGGTCGTTCCACACGATGACGATCCACGGACGGTCGGTCCCGATCGCCTCGTCCGTGAGCGGCTCCTCGACCTCGAGGGGCGCGGTGCTCATGGCGCCGGTTGCTCGGGCTGCTCGGGATCGTGGCCTCGCAGGTCCTCGGCGATGCGGCCGAGCATGCCGTTCACGAACCGGCCCGAGTCCTTGGTCGAATACTGCTTGGCGAGGTCGACGGCCTCGCTGATGACCACGCCGGTCGGGAGCTCGGGCTGCCAGCCGAGCTCGTAGCAGCCGATACGGAGCACGGCTCGGTCGACGAGCGGCATGCGCTCGAGCGCCCAGTGCTCCGACACCTTGCGCAGGATCGCGTCGACCTCGTCGCGATGGGTCTCGACGCCGCGCACGACGGCTTCGGCGTACTCGTCGGGCCGTGCCGGTAGCTCCGCCAGCAGGGCATCGGCGTCGAGGCCCCGGACTTCCGCCTCGTAGCAGAGGCTCAGGGCGCGTTCCCGGGCCTCGCGTCGGGTGGTGGGCATCGCCGCGCTCGCCCGTCACGCGCGGGCGAGGTACTCCCCCGTCCGGGTGTCGACCTTGATCCGCCCGCCCGGCTCGACGAAGAGCGGAACCTGCACGACGAGGCCGGTCTCCAGCGTCGCCGGCTTCCGGGCACCGGAGACCCGATCGCCCTGCACGCCGGGCTCCGTGTCGGTGACCGTGAGCTCCACCGCTGCCGGCAGGTCGATGCCGATGACACTGTCCTGGTACATGGGCAGGACGGCCGTGTCACCTTCCTTGAGGTAGCGCACGGCCTGGCCGAGGTCGGCGGCGTCGACGTGCAACTGCTCGTAGCTGTCGCTGTCCATGAACACGTACGCGCTGCCCTCGCGGTACAGGTATTGCATCTCGCGCTTGTCGATGACCGCGAGCGGGACCTTCTCGTCGGCCCGGAAGGTCTTGTCGACGACGGCGCCGCTCCGGACGTTCTTCAGCTTGGTGCGGACGAACGCCCCACCCTTGCCCGGCTTCACGTGCTGGAACCCGACCACCGTCACGAGGCCTTCGGGGAGGTCGAGCGCCATGCCGTTCTTCAGGTCGTTGGTGGAGACGCTCACAGCAGGAAGTCCTTGGAGAATCGGGTGAGGGCGTCCGCGCCATCGTCGGTGACGACCACGGTGTCCTCGATGCGCACACCGCCCACGCCGGGGAGGTAGATGCCGGGCTCGACGGTCACGACGTAGCCGTTGGCCAACGTATCACGGGCCGTCGCGGCAACCCGCGGCGCCTCGTGGATCTCGAGGCCCACACCGTGCCCGGTTCCGTGGACGAACGCGTCGCCCCACCCGGCGGCTTCGATCACGTCACGACACGCTTTGTCGACCCGCGCGCACTCCGCTCCCGCGCTCACCGCGTCACGCCCGGACTGCTGCGCCTCTCGGACGACTTCGTACACGCGCTGCGCTTCCGGCCCCGGTTCGCCGACGCTGAGCGTGCGCGTCATGTCGGAGCAGTACCCCTCGACGATGCAACCGAAGTCGATCACCACCGGCTCACCGCCCTCGATGACGCGATCGGACGGTCGGGCGTGCGGCTTCGCACCGTTGGGCCCGGATGCCACGATCGTGTCGAAGCTCGTGCCGCTGGCGCCGTGGTCTCGCATCTCGAGCTCGAGCCACAGCGCGACCTCGCGCTCCGTCGGTCGCTCGGCGAGGCGGGGCGCCACGACGGCGAGGGCGTCGTCGGCGATCGCGCACGCGGCCTGGATCCGCGCGACCTCGCCCGGTTCCTTGACGCGGCGGAGGTCCTCCACGAGGAGCTCGGTCGCGACCAGCTCCGCGTCCGGGAACCACTCGCCGGCGAACGCCCGTTGCTGCGCCCACGTGACGCCATGGGCCTCGAGGCCGAGCCGCCGATATCCGCCGGCGGCGCCGCTCATCACCTCGCGCTGGGCCGACTGCGACACGCGCACCTCGATCCGGGCCGGCACGCCCGCCGTTGCCAGCTGCTCGGCCGCTTGTTCGGCGTAGCGCCCGTCGGTGACGAAGACGATCTCGTCCGGTCCCACGAGGACGATCCCGGCGCTGCCCGTGAACCCCGTGAGGTACGCGACGTTCGGCAACCGCGTGACGAGCAGCGCCTCGATGCCCGCCTGCTCGAAACAGGCACGCAGCCGATCGCTGCGCGTGGCGACGTCCATCGGCGGAAGCTGCGCGAGCACCGTGCTCACCCGGCTTCTTTGAGCAGTGCGACCGCAGCTTCCAGCGCGAGGTGGTAGCCCTGCCGTCCGAACCCGGCGACCGTCCCGGTCACGACGGGCGCGACGACCGATGTGCGCCGCCACGCCTCGCGGCGGACGGGTTCGACAGGTGCAACTCGATCTTCACGCCTTCGAATGCGGCTCAGCGCGTCGGCTATGGCGTAGGAGTAGTGCGTGTACGCGCCGGGATTGATGACGATCGCCGCGCACCGCCCGCGTGCGCCCTGGATCGCGTCGACCATCTCGCCTTCGTGGTTCGACTGCGTGTGCTCGAGGGAGTGGCCGTTGGCCTCGGCGACAGTGCGCGCGTCGCCGACGAGCTCGTCGAGCGTGTCGCTCCCGTAGACCTCAGGCTCGCGCTCGCCCAGCAGGTTCAGGTTCGGGCCCGACACGAGGAGGATCGTTGCCATCGATTCCTCAGCCTTCCACGCCCACGGCTTCGAACGCGCGCTGCAGCGCGGCGGCGGGCGGGTCGTCGACGCGCTCGAGACCGTTCGGTCCGGGCAGGACGAACGTGACGCCGCCCCTCGCCTTCTTGTCGCGGCGCATCAGCTCGACCAGCTTCGACGCGTCGAGTGAGCCGCGGGCGGCGGCGGGGAGATCGAGCGCGGTCACAATCTGCCGGTGACGATCGCCCGTGGTGGCATCGATGCGCCCGAGCGCGGCTGCGAGGGTGCCTGCGAACACGATGCCGACCGCGACGGCTTCCCCGTGCAGGAGCTCGTCGTAGCCCGCGTACGCCTCGAGAGCGTGGGCGAAGGTGTGTCCGTAGTTCAAGGTCGCCCGCAACCCGGTGCGCTCCTCGGGATCGCGCGCGACGATCTCGGCTTTGAGCTCGACGGATCGGTACACGAGCTCTGTCAGGAGCTCGGGATCCCGTTCACGAATCCGGTCGGCGTCCGACTCCACGAGCCGGGCCAGCGAGTCGTCGTGCCCACCCAGGAGCGAGATCAGCGCGTACTTCGCCACCTCGCCCAGGCCGGCCCGATACTCGCGTGCGGGCAGAGTACGGAGAGTGTCGACGTCGGCGAAGACCGCAGCGGGCTGATGGAACGCTCCGACGAGGTTCTTGCCCTCCGGAAGGTTCACGCCCGTCTTGCCCCCGATCGCGGCGTCGATCTGGGCGAGAAGGGTCGTGGGCACCTGCACGACGTCGACACCGCGGTGGTAGATCGCGGCGGTGAACCCGGCCAGGTCGCCGACCACGCCGCCGCCGAGCGCGACGACGACGTCGTCACGCAGCAGGCCCCACGCCGAGAGCTCGCGTGCGAGCCGTTCGACGGTCGCGAGCGTCTTCGCGGACTCGCCGTCGTCCACGAGGAACACCTCCGCGCCGGCGAGGCCCGCGCACGCCGCCTCGGCGTGGTGCTCGGCGACGCTGGCCTGGCTGACCACGGCGACGCGGCGGCGGCTCTCGAGCAGGGGGCCGAGCTCACGCAGCGCGCCCGGGCCGACGACAACGTCGTACGGCGTATCGACCTGCACCGTCACCCGTCTCATCGCGGGTACGCCTCGAGCACGGCGTCGACGACCTGGGTGACCGTGCGCCCGTCGGTGTCGACCGACGCGTCGGCGGCGGCCTCGTAGGCGGCGGCGCGTACCACGGCCAGGCGCTCGAGCGTGGCGGTGCCGCGTCCTTCGAGGAGCGGGCGCTCGGCGCCGGTCTTGACCCGCGACATGAGGGTCGACGGTGCGGCCTGGAGCCACACCACGAACCCGGCCCCGTGCAGGCGGCGGCGGTTCTCGGCGTCGAGGACGGCGCCACCACCGCAGGCGATCACCGCCGGCGCGGGCGTCGCGCAGGCGTCGACCACCGCCTGGCGCTCGAGGTCCCGGAAGCGGGCTTCGCCTTCGTGGGCGAAGAGCTCCGCGACCGACATGCCGGTGTTCGCCTCGACGACATCGTCGGTGTCGACGAAGGGCCGGACGAGCCGGTCGGCGCAGGCGGCGCCGACGGTCGTCTTGCCCGCGCCCATGAGCCCGACGAGCACGAGATGGCGGCGCGAGCCGTCGTCGCTCATGTCGCTCGCAGCGACGCCATGTATCCGGCGTGGTTGCGCAGGAGCTCGTCGAGCGAGTCGCCGCCGAACTTCCGAAGCGCCTCGGACGCCAGCACCAACGCGACCATCGTCTCCGCGACCACCCCGGAAGCCGGCAGAGCGGTGACGTCGGTGCGCTCCTTGAACGACACCGTCTCCTCTTTCGTCTCGACGTCGACGGTACGCAACACCGGACGGTTCAGCGTGGACAGCGGCTTCATGCCGACGCGCGCCACGAGCAGGCTGCCGGTCGTCATCCCGCCTTCGACCCCGCCGGCCCGACTCGATCCGCGTTCGTAGCGAGCGTCGTCCTCGCTCCACATGATCTCGTCGTGCGCCTCGCTGCCACGGCGGGCGACGCCGGCGAAGCCGTCGCCCATCTCGACGCCCTTCATGGCCTGGATGCTCATGAGCGCCTGGGCGATCAGCCCGTCGACGCGACGGTCCCAGTGCACGTGCGAGCCCAGACCGGGCGGGACGCCGTAGCCGAGCACCTCGACCACGCCGCCCAGCGAGTCGCCGGCCTTGGCGGCCGCCTCGATCTCCGTGATCATCGCCGCCTCGGCATCCGGATCGAAGCACCGCACCGGCGACTCGTCGACGAGCGGGAGATCCGCCGGGGTCGGGCGCCGGTCTTCCGCCGCCCGCACCGGTCCGAGCTGGATCACGTGGCTGACGACCTCGGTGTCCAGGTGCGACAAGAGCGCCTTGGCCAGCGCCCCGGCGGCAACGCGCGCCGCGGTCTCTCGGGCACTCGCCCGCTCGAGGACGTTGCGGGCGTCGTCGAACCCGTACTTCTGCATGCCCACGAGATCGGCGTGGCCGGGACGGGGTTGGCGGAGCGGCTTCTCGGTGACGCCGGGCCCCGCCGACATCTCCTCCTGCCACTTCGGCCACTCGGTGTTGTGGATCACGAGCGAGATCGGCGATCCGAGCGTGCGCCCGTGCCGGACCCCGCCCGTGAACTCGACGTCGTCGCGCTCGAACCGCATGCGGGGACCGCGCCCGAAACCGAGGCGGCGGCGAGCGAGCTCGGCCGCGATCTCGTCGATCGTGATCGGCAGACCGGCGGGAAGCCCCTCGACCACGACCGCGAGGGCCGGGCCGTGCGACTCCCCGGCGGTCAGGAAGCGAAGCAATTTTCCCTCCGTTTTCGCTGCTCAGCGTACCGGTCGGCGGTTGCGAGACCGGGGAAGTTGCCGTGTCAGCCGCGGTACCACTGCAGGACGACGTCGCCCCACAGGAGCACGACGAGCGTTCCGAACGCGAGGAACGGGCCGAACGGGAGGTGGTCCTTCCGCCCTCGCCGGCGCAGCGCGATCAGCGCGATCCCTACGACCGCTCCGGCGAGGAACCCGCAGAACAGGCCGAGCACGAGCTCGCTCCAGCCGAGCCAGCCGAGGACGAGCCCGAGCACGAACGCCAGCTTCACGTCGCCGAACCCCATGCTGCGCGGCGACGCGAGATGGAGGACGCCGAGCGCGACCGCGGCGGCGACTCCGCCGAGGACTGCTCGGCCGAGCGCACCCCGGTCGCCGTCACCCACCGCGGCGACCACGAGCAGCGCGAGTGTCGCGATCGCGAGCGGGTACACGATCCGGTTGGGCAGCAGGAATCGCTCGAAGTCGATGGCCGAGAGCGCGACGAGCCCGGCCGCGACGATCACGAACGCGGGCAACACCCACGAGTCGTGGTAGCGAACAGCAAGGCCGGCGAAGAGGGCGACCGTGAGGCCCGTGAGCACGGCGGCGCGGCCGGGGCGGAGCTCCCGCCGGCTCCATCCCCTCAGTGGCTCGCGGCTCGGCACCCGATCGACGACGACTTCGAGGCCGAGTCCTATGACGAGGCCGGCGACGGCGCACGCCGCCACGACCGCCGCCGTCACGCGTCGACCGAGGCGGCAGCCCGCATGATGTCGAGTGGCGGCTCGACGTCCGTCCAGAGGGAGAACGACAGCGCGCCCTGGTGCACGAGCATGCCGAGGCCGCCGGCGACGCTCAGGCCGCGCATCCGCGCGTCGCGCAACAGCGGCGTCTCGATGGGATACACCGTGTCGTAGACGAATTGGCCGGAGTGGAGCCCGGCCGGATCGAAGGGGGGTGGCTCGCCCCGCATCCCGACCGGTGTGGCGTTGACGATCACGTCGAACCGCTCCACGGCGACGTCGTCGAAGCCGACTGCGACACCGCCGGGCGCGAGCGCAGCCGCGTCGCGAGCGGCGCCCTCACGGCGGGCCGAGACCGTCACAGCCGCCCCGGCGCGCCCGAGCGCAGAGGTGATCGCGCGCGCTACCCCACCCGCTCCGATGACGAGTGCGCGCCGTCCGTGGACCGCCACTCCTTCGTCGTCGAGCGCGCGCAGGAACCCGTCGCCGTCGGTGGAGTGGCCCACGAGCGTCCCGTCTGCGTTCACGACGGTATTGACGGCGCCGAGGGCGGCCGCCTCGGGTGCCAGTACGTCGCACGCGGCGGCGGCGTCGGCCTTGTGGGGCATGGTCACGTTGACGCCGGACAGGCCGAGCGCCCGAACGGCCCGCTACCGCGGACGCGCCTTCACCGCGCACGACGGGGAACGCCACGTACACCCAGTCGAGACCGAGCGCGGCGAACGCGGCGTTGTGCATCGCCGGCGATCGCGAATGCCCGACGGGGTCGCCGATCACACCGACGACATGCGTCGATCCCGTGATCGTCAGCTCGTCGCTCACAACAGGCCCTTTTGGCGGGCCTCCTCGACGTTTCTGTCGTGCTCCTCTTGCGTAGTCGCGAAGGCGTGCTTGCCGTTCTTGTCGCTGAGCACGTAGTAGAGGTAGGGCTCCGGCGCGGGGTTCTGCGCCGCCTGCAGCGACTTCACGGTGACGCTCGAGATCGGCGTGGGCGGGAGACCCGCAACCTTGTACGTGTTGTACGGCGAGTCCAGCGCGAGATCGGCTGAGGTGGGTGACGCGCTGCAGCCCCCCTTCGCGTAACAGACCGTGGCATCGATCTGGAGGGGCCGCCCCGCCGCCAAACGGTTGTGGATCACGGCCGAGATCAGAGGCCGGTCCTCGTCGAGCTTCGCCTCGCGCTCGATCAGCGACGCCGCCACGACCGTCTGGTACGGGCTCAACCCGGCGGCGTTCGGCGCCGACAGCCCGATCTCGTCGGCCTTCTGGTCGAAGGTCGACACGAGCCGGGTGAGGATCTGCTGATCACTCTGTTGCTTCGTCACGAAGTACGTGTCGGGGTAGAGGAGACCTTCGAGCGACGTCACTTCCGGAGGCTGGTACTTCGAGCGCACGGCGCCCGACTGCGCGACTTGGAGGAACGCGTCGCGAGTGTGGCCCTGGAGCATGCCGACGCGATCGGCGATCTCCCCGAGCGTCAGCCCGGGCGGAAGGACGAGCCTGAACTGAGGACCCTTCGCGGGCCCGGACTCGAGGACGCTCACGGCGTCGCGAACGCCGAGGTTCTTCCGCATCGTGTAGTGACCGGGGTCGAAGGGGCCCGAGCGTGTGACGCCGACATAGATCTGGAACGCCTGCGACGAGCCGATGACGCCCTTGTCCGCGAGGAGGTCACCGATCTCGGACGTCCCGGTACGGCGCGGGACGTCCACGCTCACCCGCTTCCCAGCCCCTCCCGGTGGGTTCAGCTCGTAGAGGAACCAGGCACCGACCACGAGGACGAGCACGACGGGGAGGAGCACGAGCCCCAGCGCCAGGAACGTGCGCCGGCGGCCGGCGCCGTCGCCGGCGATGCGATCCCTCGGTCGGCGCGAGATCGCCGTCGTAGTCGTCGATTGCGTCGGGTTCCCAGAAGTCGTCGGGATCCTCGACCGGGTACCCGTGCGGCGGCGTCTTCGTCGCGGACTCGACGCCGTCGTCGTCGAACCGGGTCACGCGCGGGCCTCGAGGTACGACTGCAGCATCACCGCTGCGGCCGCCGGGTCGACGTGCCGCCGGCGGGCGCGCCTCGGCGTTCCCGCCGCGCGCATGCCGCGCTCGGCGATCACCGTCGTGAGGCGTTCATCGTGGGTCTCCACCGTGACTTCTCCGCCAGCCAGGGCTCGTAACGCGTCGACCTCCCCGAGCACCGCCCGCGCGGCCGGACCGACGTCGCCGGAGAGCGACAGCGGGAGCCCGACCACGACCCGGGAGACGCCAGCTTCGCGCGCGTGGGCGAGGATCGCCCGATGGTCGGCGTCGGGATCACCGCTGCGGTCGATCACTCCGCGGGGGGTCGCCACCCGGCCGTCGGGGTCCGAGATCGCCAATCCGATGCGACGTGAGCCGAGGTCGACGCCGAGCACTCGTCCCATGCGCCCCGACGCGCCTCAGCGAGCGGCGCCGGCGACGGCCTCGCTGGCCTGCTGGCGGACGAGGGCGAGCGCCTCGTCGACGGCATCAACGTTCGGCCCTCCGCCCTGCACCACGTCGGGGTTCTTGGCCGTCCCGCCGCCGAGCGCCTTGGCGGCCTTGGCGGCCACTTCGGCCGCCGAGACACCTCGCTCCACGTGCTCACCCGTGACGGCGACGGCGAGTCCGGCCTTCTTGCCGTCCGGGGTCAGGCCCACGAGCGCGACGATCCCGGAGCGCATGGCGTCGCGGGTGGCGAGCGCGAGACGCCGGAGCTCGCCGGGTCGAGCCCGTCGCGTCGGGCCGTCACGACACCGTCGGACGCGCCGGAGGCGAGCGCGGCCGCCTCGACAACGGCCTCGCGGGCGCGGGCGGCTTCCGCCTCGTCCCTCAGCGCCTTCAACTGCTGCTGGAGCTGGTCGATGCGATCGGGCAGCTCGGCCGGCGACACCTTCAGCGTCTCCGCCGCCCGGCGCAGCTGGCGCTCCTCGTCGTGGATGCGATCGAACGCGGCGTCGCCCGTCACCGCCTCGATGCGGCGGAGGTTGGCGCCGATCGACTGCTCGCCGACGATCTTGATCGGGCCGATGAACCCCAGCGCGTGGACGTGCGTGCCGCCGCACAGCTCGACGGAGTGGTCTCCTGCTTCGAGCACTCGCACGAGATCGCCGTACTTCTCGCCGAAGAACGCGATGGCGCCGATCGCCTCGGCGTGCTCGCGGGTCGTCTCGTAGTGGCGGACGGGCGCGTCGGTGATGATCTCGCGGTTCGCGAGCGCTTCGATCCGGTCGAGCTCGTCCGGCGTCACCGCCTGGAAGTGGCTGAAGTCGAACCGCAGCCGGTCGGGGGCGACGAGCGAACCGGCCTGCTTCACGTGCGGGCCGAGCACCTCGCGCAACGCCCAGTGGAGGATGTGCGTGGCGGTGTGGTTGCGCCGGATCCGATCGCGCCGTTCGGCGTCGATGGTCGCCGTGACGCTGTCACCCTCGGCGATCTCGCCGACCACGACCTCGGCGCGGTGCAGCACGAGTGAGGCGGGAATGCCGTACTGCGTGTCGACGACACGGAGCTGCGTTCGGCCGTCGCCGGTGGAGAGCGTGCCGGTGTCGCCGACCTGACCGCCGGCCTCGGCGTAGAACGGCGTGCGATCCAGCACGACGTCCACCCGTGCGCCCTCGCCGGCCTGCGCGAGCCGCTCGCCGCCGGCGACGAGCGCGAGCACCTTGGCATCGGTCGTCTCGAGCTCGTGGCGCCCGGTGAACTCGGTCTCCCCGAAGTCGTCGACGAGCTCGCGGTACAGCTCGACGGGTGCGGACTCCTTTCCGCCTTCGGCCTTGAGCGCTTCGCGGGCGCGGGTCCGCTGCTCCTCCATGCGGGCGCGGAAGCCCTCGAGATCGATGCGCCGGCCGCGTTCCTCGGCGATCTCGCGCGTCAGGTCGATCGGAAAGCCGAGCGTGTCGTGAAGAAAGAACGCCCGCTCCCCCGACACGTCGCCCTCGGTCAGGAGCCCGTCGAGAAGGTCGAGGCCGCGTTCCAGCGTCTGACGGAACCGTTCCTCCTCGCGCGTGATGACGTTCACGATCACGTCGTGGTGCTTGACGAGATCCGGGTACGCCCCGCCCATCGTCTGGACGGTCGCATCGACCATCGGACCCGTCACGCCGCCCGTCGCCCCGAGCCGGTACGCATGGCGAACCGCGCGCCGGATGATGCGACGCACGACATACCCGCGTTCCTCGTTGGAAGGAACGACACCGTCGTTCACGAGGAACGTCATCGACCGCGAGTGGTCGGCGAGAATCCGAAGCGAGACATCTCCCTCGCCCCCCTGACCGTGCTGGTACCGAGCGCCGGTGACTCGCTCCGCCTCGCCGATGAGCGGACCGAAGACGTGTGTCTCCCAGATCGTGTCGACGCCCTCGAGGACCGTGAGCAGACGCTCGAGGCCGGCGCCCGTGTCGACGCACGGCTTCCAGAGCGGCTTCAGTTCGCCGTCGGGCTGAGCGTCGAACTGCATGAACACGAGGTTCCAGACCTCGACGTAGCGGTCCTCGCTGACGGCGGGGCCGCCTTCGGGTCCCGCGTCGGGACCCAGATCCCAGAAGATCTCGGACGACGGCCCGCAGGGACCGGTGTCGGCCATGCGCCAGAAGTTGTTGTCGGCCATGCGCTGGATCCGCTCCGGCGACACCCCCACGACGTCGCGCCAGATCGCCTCGGCTTCGTCGTCGGATTCGTGCACGGTGACCCACAGGCGGCCGGGGTCGAGACCGAGCACCCCGGTGACGAACTCCCAGCCCCAGGGGATCGCCTCCGCCTTGAAATAGTCGCCGAAGCTGAAGTTCCCGAGCATCTCGAAGAAGCTGAGGTGCCGGTTCGTGCGCCCGATGTCGTCGAGGTCGTTGTGCTTACCGCCGACCCGAACGCACTTCTGGACCGACGTCGCCCGCAGGTACGGCGGCTTCTCCTCGCCCACGAAGTACGTGATGAACGGGACCATGCCCGCGTTCGTGAACATCGGGGCGCCGGGCTCGGTCGGGATCAGGCTGGCGGATTCGACCCGCGTGTGGCCGCGCTCGACGAAGAAGTCGAGGAAGGCGCGGCGCAACTCGTCGGCATTCGTGGGCGGCACGCATCCAGCGTACCGTCCGGACGTTCTCGTTCAGCTGGCTCTTCGCGCCACGCGGCGGGCCCGGATCACGGCGGCGCGGTCGTCGAGCTCCGCGTTCAGGTCGCGCAGCCGGCCGGCCACCGCCGGCGGGAGGCGGCGTTCGATGGACCGCCGCAACGTCCGGGTCGCGCGGATGGTCACGCCGACCCCGAGCCAGAAGCCGAGGCTCAGCCAGAACAGCCGCTTGATCACCTCAGGCCCCGTCCGACGTGCTGTCGCTGTCGTCCTGCTGGCGCGACCGGCGGCGCTCGAGCAGCTCGGCGAGCTCGGCCTCGCGGCCCTGGGCGCCGGGGCGGTAGTAGACCCGGGACTCGACCTCGGACGGCCGGTACTGCTGGGGCACCCATCCCGCGGGTGCTTCGTGGGGGTACACGTATCCCTCCCCGTGGCCGAGCTTGCGGGCGCCAGGGTAACTGGCGTCGCGGAGGTGCACGGGCACGGCGCCGGCAGGACGGTCGTGCACGTCCTCGATGGCGGCTCCGATCCCGGCGATCACGGAGTTCGACTTGGGCGCGAGCGCGAGATGGATGACCGCCTGCGCCAGATTGAGGCGCGCCTCGGGCATGCCGACGAACTCGACCGCGCGAGCGGCGGCGTCGGCGACCAGCAGCGACTGCGGATCGGCCATGCCGATGTCCTCCGACGCGAGGATCACCAGCCGGCGGGCGACGAGGCGCGGGTCCTCACCCGCTTCCAGCATGCGCGCGAGCCAGTACAGCCCGGCGTCGGGATCCGATCCGCGGATGCTCTTGATGAACGCCGAAAGCACGTCGTAGTGCTCGTCGTCGCCGTACCGGATGGCGCGCAACGCCAACGCCGCCTCGGCGTCGGCGAGGGTGACCGCTTTACGGCCCTCCTCGGCGGCGAGCGCACCGGCGACTTCGAGCGACGTGAGCGCGTGCCGCGCGTCGCCTTCCGACCGGTCGACGAGGTGATTCAGGGCATCGGCGTCGACGGAGAGCTCGGCGGTGCCGAGTCCGCGCTCGTCGTCGGTCAGCGCCCGCTCGAGGAGCGTGCGGATGTCGTCGGGCTCGAGCGGATCGAGCCGGAACAGCGTCGATCGCGACAGCAGCGGGCCCGTCAAGGAGAAGTACGGGTTCTCCGTCGTCGCGCCGATCAGCACGACCAGGCCCTCCTCCACGTGTGGGAGCAGCGCGTCCTGTTGCGTGCGATTGAACCGGTGCACCTCGTCGAGGAAGAGGATCGTGCCCTGACCGTGCTCGCCGAGCCGCCCACGAGCGCGGTCGACGACCTCCCGGACATCCTTCACGCCCGCGCTCACAGCCGACAACGGTTCGAACGCCTTGGCCGTGACGCCGGCGATGAGGCGGGCGATCGTGGTCTTGCCCGTGCCCGGAGGGCCCCACAGCACGACGGACGACAGGCGGTCGCCGTCGATCAGCACGCGCAGCGGACGCCCCGGCCCGAGCAGGTGCTCCTGCCCGACGACTTCGTCGAGCGTGCGCGGCCGCAGCCGCGCCGCCAGCGGTGCGCGCTGGTGCAGCCGCTCGTCCCGCGCCGAAGCGAACAAGTCGTCGGTCAACCGTGCAGCCTACGGTCCGTTGTCACGAAAACGCGCCTATGCGCTGCGTTTCTGTGACAACGCGGCAGCGACGGTCGCCACGGCTTGCCCGTCCGTCATGCTGGAGGTGAAGCGAAGCACGTGCCACCCGGCAACGACCAGGTCGTTCGCTCGGTTCCGGTCATCATCGAAGGCACTCCGACTGCGGTGGTACTCCCACCCATCGATCTCGATCGCGATCTTGCCGTCTGGATACGCCAGGTCGATCCGGTAGCGGCGGGTCCCGACCGAAACCGGATGCTGCAGAACGGGTTCCGGGAGCCCGCCGCCGACGATCGCGCGGGCGAACCGCATCTCGAGGCCGCTATCGCCGGGGTCGTAACCGGCAAGGCGGCGCTGGAGGACCCGCTCGATGCGGGTGGGATGGCGGCCGGGTGCCGACGGCAACCCGGTGACGCTCTTGCGCAGATCGTCGAGACGGAGGGTGCCGGCCCGCATGGCGTGGTCGGCCATCCGACCGAGCTGTGCGGTGGAGAGCCGACCAGACAGGTCGACCAGCGTGCGGGCCACCGTGGTGACCGGGATCCCTCGGTGCACGGCGTGCTCGCACGCGAGGAAGGCGACCGTCCGATGGGAGCGCACGCCGCGCATTCGAGCCCAGTGTCGACGGGAAGTGGTGATCTCCAGCACCTCGTGCTCGACCAGCGGCAAGCCCCACAGAACGGCCGCAGTTGTGTGTGACGCAACGGCGTCAGACCCAGCGGCAAACACCGACGCCAACACTTCTTGCTCGAATGATCGAGGTGATCCGGCAAGGGCGAAGACCCTGGAACGCACGCGCATCAGGGAGCCCCGCTTCACGCGATGTTCGACGTGATGGCGGTGAACCCCTGCGGCACCGAGTTGCCCGAGCTCGACGAGGCCGTGTTGGGTTTGCGCGAACTCTGCGATGACATGGTCGACCCGCATTCGCCACAGCTTGACCGGCCCGTGTGACGGCTACCCCGTTGTCACAGAAACGCAGATCAGAAGCGCAATTTGGTGACAACGACGGATCTACGGGCGGGGCTTCCGGATCTCGAGTCCGAGCTCGCGCAGTTGGACTGCGTCCAGCGGCGAGGGAGCGCCGGTCAGGGGGTCGGCACCGGACTGGGTCTTCGGAAACGCGGTGACCTCGCGGATGTTCTCCTCCCCGGCGAGGACGGCGGTGAAGCGGTCGATCCCGATCGCAAAGCCGGCATGGGGCGGCGCGCCGTACCGGAATGCGTCGAGCAGGAACCCGAAGCGGGCCTGCGCCTGCTCGGGCGTGATGCCGAGGACCGTGAACACCTGCTGCTGCACGTCGGACGAATGGATCCGGACGCTGCCGGAGCCGAGCTCCCAGCCGTTGAGCACGAGGTCGTAGCTCGACGACCGGACGTTCAGGAGCTCCTCGCCGGTCGCGGAGGTCAGGAGCTCGAGATCGTCGGGGTGCGGCATGACGAACGGGTGGTGCGCGGGGATCGGCCGTCCGTCGTCACTGATGCCCTCGAACAGGGGGAAGTCGACGACCCAGACGAACTGGAGACCGCCCTCGGTGACGGGCGGGCGCGCCAGATCGAGACGCAGCTGGCCGAGGACGCCGTCGACGAGGCGCCAGTCGCCCGCAACCAGCAACAACAAGTCCCCCGGCGCGGCGCCCGTGGCGTCGACGACGCCGAGCTGCTCTCCCTCGCCGAGGAACTTCGCCACGGGCGACTCGATGCCGCCGTGCTCCTGGACCCGTATCCAGACGAGCCCGGCAGCGCCGAGCTTCTGCGCCCGCTCGGTGAGCGCGTCGAGGCGGCCGCGACCCGTCGCACCCTCCCCCGGCACACGGATGGCCTTGACGACCTCGGTCTGGAAGGCGCGGAACTCGGTGGCGGCGAACACCTCGCTCACGTCGACGAGCTCGAGATCGAAGCGCACGTCGGGCTTGTCGACGCCGAAGCGGTCCATCGACTCCTGCCAGGTCATGCGCCGGAACGCGGGCGCCCGGTCGCCGCGCACGGCCTCGACTGCGGTTTGCACGGCCTCGGTGACGACAGCCATCACGTCCTCGGCGTCGGCAAAGCTCATTTCCATGTCGTATTGCATGAACTCGAACTGCCGGTCGGCGCGCGGGTCCTCGTCGCGCAGGCATCGTGCGATCTGGAAGTACCGGTCGAAGCCACCCACCATGAGCAGTTGCTTGAACAGCTGGGGGCTCTGGGGCAGCGCGTAGAACGACCCGCCCTGCAGCCGCGACGGCACGACGAAGTCGCGGGCACCCTCCGGCGTCGACGCGATGAGCATCGGCGTCTCGACTTCGACGAACTCCTGCCCGATCATCGAGCGCCGCATGGCGTCGTTCACCACCGCCCGCATCCGCAGGTTGCGCTGCATGCGCTCGCGCCGGAGATCGAGGTATCGGTACTTGAGGCGGAGCGCTTCGTCGGCCTCGACGCGCTCGAGCGGGATCGGCGACGGCTCCGCCGCGTTCAGCACCTCGAGCCGCGTCGCCGCGACCTCGATCTCTCCCGTCGCCAGCTCGGTGTTCACGGTTCCGTCGGGACGATGACGCACCACGCCGTCGGCTCGGATGACGTACTCGGCGCGCAGCTGATGAGGATCCGCCCCATCCGCCGAGTCGGGGTCGACGACAACCTGCACGACACCCGAGGCGTCGCGTACGTCGAGGAACACCACGCCGCCGTGGTCACGACGGCTCGCGACCCAGCCGCACACGCTGACCTTCTCGCCGACGTCCTCGCGGCGGAGATTCCCGCACCGGTGTGTGCGCATCATCGGTCGAACTCGCAATGATCCCGAACCCAGGCCGCCAGCTGGTCCCGCGGGACGTCCATTCCCTCACGTGCCGGCGGCTTCCGCACGACGACCTCGCCCCGCCCGAACTGCTCGGGGGTGAGGACCACGATGAGCGCCGGTCGCGCCCGCTCCGCCGCCTTGCGCTGCGCGGAGGCAGATCGGTTGCCGTACGACCGCTCGACCCGGAGGCCGACCTCCCGCAGCTCCTGGGTCAGCGTGAGCGCTTCGCGCCCGCCGGTGAGCTCGTCGATGACGTACACGTCCGGGTGAGGCTCGGCACCCTCCAGAGCACCGAGCTCGTCGGCGGCGATGAGCAAGCGCTCGATGCCCATCCCGAACCCGATGCCGGGAGTGGGCTGGCCGCCCATCTCCTCGGTGAGGCTGTCGTACCGCCCGCCTCCCAGGATCGCGTTCTGCGCCGCGTCGAGCGCGTCACTCACGAACTCGAACGTCGTGCTCGTGTAGTAGTCGAAGCCGCGCACGAGTCTCGGCGCGAGCTCGTAGTGGATCCCGAGCTCGTCGAGCCCGCGTTGCACCTGCTCGAAGTGCACCCGCGACCCGTCACTGAGATGCTCGGTGAGCTGCGGAGCCCGCTCGATGACGTCCTGCCAGCCCGGGTCCTTCGAGTCAAGCACCCGAAGCGGGTTCGTCTCGACGCGGGAACGAAACTCGGCTCCGAGGTCCCGGTCGTGCTCGAGCAGGTAGCGGCGCAGGGTCTCGGCATACTGCGCTCGGCTCGCCTTGTCCCCCATCGAGTTCAACAGCAGCGTCGTGCGCGCGAGCACCCCGAGGTCCCGCAGCAGCCCATGTCCGAACGCGATGACCTCGACGTCGACATCCGGGTCGTCCAGACCGAGCGCCTCGATGCCCAACTGCCAGTGCTGCCGGTAACGACCTCGTTGCGCGCGCTCGTATCGGAACAGTGGCGCGAGGTACCAGACCTTCCACGGCCCGTGCTTCTTGTGCTGGACGTAGGCACGAACGACGGGAGCCGTGCCCTCGGGCCGGAGCGCCAAGCGTCGGTTTCCCCGGTCGGTGAACTCGTACATCTCCTTCGTCAGGACGTCGGTCCCCTCACCCAGCCGGTTGAACACCTCGACGTGCTCGAACACGGGAGTGACAACGAGGTCGTAACCGAATCGCCGCGCCCGCTCGACAAAGGCGTGCACGACCTCCACCCAGCGCGCGGACTCCGGCGGCAGAATGTCTTGCGTTCCGCGAGGAGTCTTCTGAGCGTCCTTCGGCACTGCGGCATCGTACCGGCCGTCTCGCGGCCGGCCGCGGTCCTTAGACGCGCGCTTTCCCCGGCAGCACCCGGTACGCGTCGTACACGGAGTCGATCCGCTTCACAGCGCCCAAGATCGACTCGAGGTGGCTCGGGTCGGCGAGCTCGAAGTCGAACCGCAGCTTGGCCACCCGGTCGCTCGATGTCTGCGATGTGCAGGCGAGGATGTTGACGTGGTGCTCGGCGAGGGCCTGGGCGACGTCACGGAGCAGGCGTGAGCGGTCCAGCGCCTCGACCTCGACGGACACGACGTACGTCGCGGGCTGGTCGTGGTCCCAGTCGACGTCGATGACGCGGTGCGCCTGGGCAGCCAACCCGGCCGCGTTGGCGCAGTCGGTCCGGTGGACCGACACGCCCCGGCCGCGGGTCACGAAGCCCATGATCTCGTCACCCGGTACCGGCGTGCAGCAGCGGGAGAGCCGCACCATCACGTCGTCGAGCCCCTCGACGTGGACGCCGACCGCGCCGCGCCGCAGTGTCCGGGGCGGCCGCCGCACCGTGACCGGGAGCTGCTCCTCGCCGCCGCGCAGCTCCCGCTGCACCCGCTGCACGACCGTGCGCGCCGAGACGTGCCCCTCCCCTACGGCCGCATACAGCGCGTCAAGGTCGGCGTAGCTCATCGCCTCGACGACCGCCCCCAGGGACGACGAGCGCGAGAGCTTCTGCACCGGCAGGCCGTCCTTGCGGAACGCCTTCACGAGCTCGTCGCGGCCGGTCTCGATCGCGTCCCCGCGTCGCTCGCGCGAGAACCACTGGCGGATCTTGCTGCGAGCCCGCGGCGTCTGCACGAACTGCAGCCAGTCGCGGCTCGGGCCGGCGCCTTCGACCTTGCTGGTGAAGATCTCCACCGTGTCGCCCGAAGCCAGCGTGGAGTCGAGAGGGACGAGACGGCCGTTCACCTTTGCGCCGATGCAGCGGTGACCGACCTCGGTGTGGATGGTGTACGCGAAGTCGACGGGTGTCGCGCCCGTCGCCAGCGTGATGACCTTCCCCTTCGGGGTGAAGACGAACACCTCGTCCTGCTCGAGGTCGATCTTGAGGGACTCCATGAACTCGCCGGGGTCGGACGTCTCCTGCTGCCAGTCGACCATCCGCTCGAGCCACACCATGTCCTGGGCGGGCGAGTCCTTCTCCTTGTATCCCCAATGCGCGGCGACGCCGTACTCGGCGCGCCGGTGCATCTCCTCGGTGCGGATCTGCACCTCGACGAGCTTGCCCTGCGGACCGACGACCGTCGTGTGCAACGACTGGTACAGGTTGAACTTCGGCATGGCGATGTAGTCCTTGAACCGGCCTTGCACCGGCTTCCACATGGCGTGGATGGACCCGAGCGCGGCGTAGCAGTCCTTCACCGACTCCACGACGACGCGCACACCGAGAAGATCCTGGACGTCGTCGAACTCCTTGCCCTGTACGACCATCTTCTCGTAGATGGACCAGTAGTTCTTCGGGCGGCCGCGCACGTCGGCGTCGATGCGCAACCCGGCGAGACGGGCGCGCAACTCGGTGAGCACCTGCTCGAGGTACTCCTCACGTTCGGGGGCGCGCAGCGAGACCATCTGCTCGATCTCGGCGTATCGCTTCGGATGCAAGACGTCGAAGGCGAGGTCCTCGAGCTGCCACTTCACGTCGGCGATACCGAGGCGGTGTGCGAGCGGCGCGTAGATGTCGAGCGTCTCCTGGGCGATTCGCTGCTGCTTCGCTTCCGGGAGCGACGAGATCGTGCGCATGTTGTGGAGCCGGTCGGCCAGCTTGATCAGGAGGACGCGGATGTCCTTCGCCATCGCGACGAGCATCTTGCGGAGCGTCGCCGCCTGCTGGGCCTCCTTGGAATCGAACTGGAGCCGGTCCAGCTTGGTGACCCCGTCGACGATCGCAGCGACGTCCGGCCCGAACTGCTCCTGGAGATCCTCGTCGGTGACCGTGGTGTCCTCGACGGCATCGTGGAGGAGCGCGGCCGCGATCGTCACGTCGTCGAGGCCGAGGCCGGCGAGGATCATCGCCACCCCGAGCGGATGCGCGATGTAGGGCTCCCCCGACCGTCGGACCTGGTCGGCGTGGGCGACGCGGGCGACTTCGAACGCCCGCTCGATCTGCGCGGTGTCGCCCTTCCGGTGCCGGTCGCGATAGGCGGCGATGAGCGGCGCGACCTCGACGTCGACGTGGTGCCGCCGCCAGGGCAGGACCGAGCGCCGGTCGGGCCGTACCTCAACCCGCGGCTCGGTATTGCTCATAAGCAAAGGCTACTGGTCGCCGTCGCAAGCTCCGGCTCCTGCTACGGCGGTCGGCAAAGCCGCCGCCTCCGCGGGGTACTAGCGCCGCTTCCGACGTCGTTGCTGGCGGGGACGCGGGGCGCGCGTGCTCGCGGGTGGTCCGGCGGCAGGGCGGGGCGCGGTCGGGCGCGCCGGCTGGGCCGGCCTCGGTGCCGCGGCGGGCACACCTGCGCCGGCGGTCGCCGGCTCCGGCTCCGGCGCGGTCTCCGGCTCGACCGCCGGCTGTTCGACTCGTGCCTCGGCGCGTGCCAGTTGCTCGGCCGAACGCTCGCGGAGGGCCCTGTTGCGCGGCTCCTTCTCTTTCCACCACGCGAGGAGAGGCGTCGCCACGAAGATCGAGGAGTACGCACCGGTCAGCAGGCCGACGAACAGCGCCAGGGCGAAGTCCCGCAACGCCAGCGCGCCGAACAGCCCGGCGCCGACGAACAGCAACGAAGCAACCGGGAGCACGGCGACGAACGAGGTGCTGATGGAGCGCATGAGCACCTGGTTCATCGAGCGGTTCACCATCGTCGAATACGAATCGCCGCGCACCGTGCCGATCGTGGCGACGTTCTCCTTCACCTTGTCGAACACGACGACCGTGTCGTAGAGCGAGAACCCGAGGATCGTCAGGAACGCGACAACCGTCGCCGGCGTCACCTCGAAGCCGGTGATCGCATAGACGCCGACCGTGACGATGATGTCGTGCACGACGGCGACGATCGCGGAAGCCGCCATCTTCCACTCGAACCGGAGGGTCAGGTACAGGGCAATGAGCCCGAAGAACACGATGAGGGCCTTGACCGCGTTGTCACGCACCTGATCGCCGAACGTCGGGCCGACAGTGCTCACGCTCACGTCGGCTCGCTGGACCCCGCCGTACTTGGCCAGCGCGTCGGTGACCGCGTCCTCTTCGTTCGGCTTGATGTCCTTCGACTGGACCCGCACCGACGTGCCCGAGTCGCCTTTGAGGATCAGCACCTTCGCGTCGCCGAGGCCGAGCGGGCTGATCACGTCGCGCACGGCACTCACCGAGGCCGACTTGCCCCTGACCGGCGCCTGCCACGACGTTCCGCCCTCGAAGTCGATGCCGAGGTTGAGGCCGCGTGTGAAGATCGCGACGAGCGCGATCACGATGACCGTGCCCGAGAGAATCACCCATCGCCACGGACGCCCGGTGAAGTCGAAGTTCGTGCGCTCGTGGTAGAAGTCGGCTGGGCGGGTCCGCCGACCGTCGGGGAGGGGGCTCACGTCGTCGCTTCCTTGGCGTCGAGGCCGGACGCGATCCCGACCACGGGCACCCGCACCAGCTGACGCCGGCGCGCCAGGATCACCACGAGCGGGTGCATGAAGAAGTAGGACACCGCGAGGTCGAGGATCGTCGACACGCCGAGGAAGAACGCGAACCCCTTCACCGAGCCCGAGGCGAGGATGTACAGCGCGGCGGCGCCGATCAGCGACACGAGGTCCGCGGCCAGGATCGTGCGGAACGCACGGTTGAAGCCGCGATCGACCGAGGAACGGACGGTCTTCCCGCTGCGGACCTCGTCCTTGAGGCGCTCGAAGTACACGACGTACGAGTCGACCGTGATGCCGACCGACACGATGAGGCCGGTCACGCCGGCGAGCGTCAACGTCAGGTTGAAGCCCGAGTTGCTGAGGTAGGCCACGAGCGCGTACGTCGCGCCCGCACTCAGACCCAGGCCGAGCAGCACCACGACGCCGAGAAGGCGGTAGTAGAGGAGCATGTAGAGGGCGACGAGGGCGAGGCCGACGATGCCGGCCGCGATCCCCGACCTCAGTTGGTCGCTCCCCAAGGTCGGCGACACGCTCTCGACCGTCTGTTGCTTCTCGTCGAACTTCACCGGGAGCGCGCCGTACTGGAGGATGCTGGCGAGGTCGCCGGCTTCGCCCTGCGTGAAATTGCCCGTGATCGAGACGTCACCCGGGAAGTTCGGTTCGTTGAACCGCGGCGCCGACTGCACCACGCCGTCGAGGACGATCGCCACCGCGTTCTGCGGCGGCTGCTTCGGGAACGACTCCTGGGCGAGCTGGTTGAACTTGTCGTGGCCGGAGCCCTTCAGGGAGAGGTTGACGCCGTATCCCTGACCCTGCTGGAACTCCGACTTGGCGCCCGAGGTGTCCTTCCCGGTGAGCGCGGCCGGCCCGAGGAAATAGCGGACCGCCGCTTGCTTCTCCTGCTTCCGGCCCGGGAGCACGACGCACGAGCCGGCCTTGTCGCCGTCGGCAGGCGTGTTCGGGATCGCCTGCGGGTTCGGGATCGCGCTCGGGTCGCACGAAGCGATCGCCGCCTTCGTCGCGTCGTCGGCCGGGGGCTGGTTCCTCGCCTCCGCCGGCAATTCCGCGACCACGGGACGGAAACGGAGCTCCGCCGTCCGCCCCACGAGCCGCTTCGCCTTGTCGCGGTCCTTCACGCCCGGGAGGTCGATCACGATGTTGTCGCCCTCGCGGGTCACCTCGGCGTCGGAGACACCCAGGCCGTTCACCCGGCGATCGATGATGTTCTTGGCGGTGTCGAGCGAGCTGTCGGCGGCCTTCCCTGCCGGGAACAGGCGCACCGAGATGCCGCCCTGCAGGTCGAGGCCGAGGACGGGCACGTTCCCGACGGCGAGCGTCGCCGCCAGCGCGATCACGACGACCGCCACGCTGCCGATGAGGTACGTCCAGTACTTGCGCACGGTCAGCTCTCGCTCGGCGGGCTCTGACTCCCACCGTCGCTGCGGTCGTCGGTGGCGTCGTCCGAAGGCTCCAGCTCCGGCTCGACGTGCTGCGCGATCGCGCCCCGCGCCACACGCAGGACGACACCGGACGCCACTTCGAGGTCGACCGCCTCGTCGTCGAGGCCGCGGATCGTCCCGTAGATCCCGCCGGACGTCACGACCTCGTCGTCGACTCGCAAGCTCGCCACCATCGCCCGGTGCGCGGCCATCCGCCTCCGCTGCGGTCGCACGATCAGCAGGAGGAACGCGACGACGAGAAGGCCGAGGTAAAGGAGGGCTAGGGGCATCGAGTGTGGGTTCGGGGTGGAGCCGGAACCGAAAATCGATGCTAGCTGACAGATTTCCTCAGGCGCCGTCGCAAGCTCCGGCTCTGCGGCGCTGTTCCGCTCCGAGGGTCGCTATGTTCCCAGCTAGGGCTCGAACAGGCTCGGGCCGCCGCCGGTCTCGGCGGGCACGTCCAGCCCGAGGTGCACGTACGCGGCCGCGGTCGCGACGCGACCACGCGGCGTCCGCTGCAGCAGACCCTCTTTGAGGAGGAACGGCTCGTAGACGTCCTCGACCGTCTCGGGCTCCTCGGTCACCGCGACCGCGAGCGTGTTGAGCCCGACGGGCTGACCGGCGAACGTCTCGCACAACGCAGTGAGGATCGACCGATCGACCTTGTCGAGGCCGCGCTCGTCGACCTCGAACAGCGCCAGGGCGGCGCGGGCGGTGTCCGCACCGACCGTCCCGTCGCCGCGCACCTCGGCGTAGTCACGAACACGCTTCAGCAGCCGGATCGCCACGCGGGGCGTGCCGCGCGCTCGTCCGGCGATCTCGCGCGCCCCTTCGGGTTCGAGCGGGACGCCGAGGATGCCCGCGGTCCGCTCGAGGATGGTGACCAGCTCCTCGGCGTCGTAGTAGTCGAGGCGGGCGACGAGCCCGAAGCGGTCGCGCAGCGGGCCGGTGATGAGACCGGTGCGGGTCGTGGCGCCGACGAGGGTGAACCGCGGGAGCTCGAGGCGGATCGAACGCGCCGACGGCCCCTTGCCGATGACGATGTCGAGCTGGAAGTCCTCCATCGCCGGGTAGAGGACCTCCTCGACGGCACGTGGGAGGCGGTGGACCTCGTCGATGAACAGGACGTCGCCGTCGTCGAGGTTGGTGAGGATGGCAGCGAGATCCCCGGCCCGTTCGAGCGCGGGCCCGCTCGTGATGCGGAGCCCGACGCCGAGCTCGGCGGCCACGATGCCGGCCAGCGTGGTCTTCCCCGTCCCCGGAGGCCCGGCGAACAAGAGGTGGTCGACGGCCTGGCCGCGCTGCTTCGCCGCGCTCAGCAGGATCTCAAGGTGCTCCTTGATGCGCGCCTGGCCCGTGAACTCGGCGAGGCGGCGGGGCCGGAGCGTGGTCTCCTCGGCCCGCTCCACCGGGTCGGCCGCCGGGCTCAGGAGCTCCTCCCTAGACACGCGTCACTGCCAGCAGCTTCAACGCGTCGCGCAGGAGGTCCTCGACGGGGCCGTCCTCGGGCAGCTGCGCCAAGACGTCGCGCACCTCGTCGGGCTGGTAGCCGAGCCCGGACAGCGCCGCCCGGACCTCGGCCCGCGCCTGACGTGGACGCGGCGTCGGTGGGCTCGAGGTCCGGCACGTCGAGGCGCGTCTTGAGCTCGACCACCAGACGCTGCGCGGTGCGCTTCCCGACGCCGGGCACGAGCGTGAGAGCTTCGACGTCGTCGTCGAGCAGGGCGCGGCGCAGTGCGCCGGGCGAGTGCACCGAGAGGATCGCGAGCGCGAGCTTGGGGCCGACACCTGTCGCGGCGACCAACACTTCGAACGTGTCACGTTCGTCGCGCGTCGGGAACCCGAACAGCGTCATCGCGTCCTCGCGCACGTGGAGATGCGTGAACAGGAAGGCGCCGCTTCCCGGGTCCAGCGACGGGATCGCGCCGAGCGGGACGAGCACTCGGTAACCGACGCCGCCCACCTCGACCAGCACCTCGCCGGTGGCCGAGCGCTCGAGCACCTCGCCCCGCACCGAGCCGATCACTGGCCGGCCTCCCTCGCCAGTGCGGCCTCGACGGCACGGTCGAGGCCGGCCGGGGCCGGTCCGTCGGCGGCGACGGCGGTGCGCAACCCGGCCGACCCGAGATGGCACACGGCCAGCCCGAGCGCGTCTGCCGCGTCGGCGGGCCGGGGGGCGCGGGCCAGTGACAGCAGCCGCGCCACCATCGCCTGCACCTGCGCCTTCCCGGCGGCGCCGTCGCCGGTCACCGCGAGCTTCACCTCGTTCGGGCTGTAGTGGAACACAGGGACACCCGTCCGGCCCGCGATCGCGAGCGCGAGCCCACTGGCCTGCCCGACCGACATCGCCGTCCGCGTGTTGACCTGGAAGAGCACCCGCTCGACCGCGAGCGCGCACGGCCCCAGCTCGCGTACGAGCTGGTCGAGCTCGCGCTCGAGGACCGCGAGCCGCGCCGGCAGCTCGGCATCGGGCTCGGTGCGGATCACGCCGAACGCCTCGGCGACCAGCGATCCGCCCGACCCGCGCACCACGGCGCCGTAGCCGCATCGCGAGACGCCGGGATCGATGCCGACCACCGGGCCGGCGGCGTCGAACATGGGTTCGACGCTATCGGGGGCGCCCGGGCGGGTGGTGGACCCTGCTCAGCGCAGCAGCAGGATCAGCACGACCACCACGACCACGACGACGACGACCAGCGCGGGGACGACGCGCTTCATCACCGGTGCGCCGGCCGGCGCGCAGGAGGTCGACCGGCTCGGCCTCGGGCGCGTCGACCGTGCGTGGCCCGGCGGAGGCGGTGCTCTCTGTCGGGGTCGCGGGCTCGGAGGGCTGCTCGCTCTGCTGCTCCGGCGCCGAGAGCACCTCGCGCTCCAGGCACTCGACGAATTGCGTCAAGAGCTTGCTCGACACGTCGGCGATGACGCCCCGTCCGAACTGGGCGACCTTGCCGGTGATCGTCACGTCACTCTCGATGTGGACGCGGGTGCCGTCGCTCTCGGGCTCGAGGGTGGCGGTGACGGTGGCCGACGCGTTGCCCTGCCCGCGCGTGTCGCGACCCTCGGCCCGGATGACGGCTCGGTGATTGGCGTCGTCGACCTCGGTGAGCCGCGCGGCACCCTTGTACTGCGCCGTGATCGGACCGACCTTGACCTTCACGATGCCGCGGAACTCGTCGCCTTCGATCTCCTGCAACTGCGCCCCGGGCATGCACGGCGCGATGCGCTCCACGTCGAGCAGCACCTGCCAGGCCTCGTCGACGGGCACCCCGACCCGGAACTCGTCCTGGATGTTCATGGCGTCCCCCGTTCGTCGAGCGCGCGCTCGGCGTCCCTCAGGTCGTGGAGCGTATCCACGTCGGCGGCGCTGCCGGTGTCCGAGCAGTCGACCTCGACGACACCCTTGTCGCCCATCAGCGCGCGTGCGCCGACGTCGCCGTCGAGCAGCCGCGCCTCGGCCCAGATCGGCCGCCCGAGGAGCACGGGGTTGCCCCGGCGGCCCCCATATGTCGCCACCGCAAGGGAAGCTCCCCCGCGGTACGCGCCGGCAAGGCGGCGGTACGACTCCGGACCGACGAGCGGCTGGTCGGCGAGCCCGACGACGACCGCGCCCACCTGCGCCCACGGATCCAACGCCTCCAGCGCCGCCCTCAGCGATCTCGCGATCCCGCGTCGCCACCGACGCGCACGAGCGACGAGCACGCCCTCCGGCGCGGCACGCGCCACCGCGTCGGCGCGGTGACCGACGACGAGCACGACGGGCCGCAGACCGCTGGCGGTCGCGGCATCCAGCGCCCACGCCACCAGCGGTCGACCGCGCAGCTCGACGAGCGGCTTCGGAACGTCGCCTCCGAATCGGGACCCGCCTCCGCCTGCCAGGATCGCGGTGGCGACGTCCGGCGGCGTCAAGCGGACGCGGCTTCGAGCGCGCGCTGGACGAGCACGCGTGCGAGGTGCTCGCGGTATTCGGGCGTCGCGTTGATGTCGCCGGGTGGCTCGGTTCCGTCCGCGGCATGCTCGGCTGCCTGCCCGACTGACGCGCCCCCGGCGAGAGCCTCCTCGACCGCCACAGCACGAAGCGGCGTCGCACCCATGTTCACGAGCGCGACGCGTGTGTCGCCGTTCCGGACGGCCATCGCCCCGACGATCGCCCAGTCCTGCGCCCGGCGCTGGAACTTCTGGTACGAGAAGCCGGCCCCGTCCGGCTTCGGGACCCGGATCTCGGTGAGCAGCTCGTCCGGCTCGAGCACGGTTTCGAGGAACCCGCGGAAGAACTCGGTCGCGCTCACGGTCCGCTCACCGTCGGGTCCGCGCACGACGAAGACCGCATCGAGCGCGAGCAGCAGCGCGGGAAGGTCGGATGCGGGGTCGCCGTGCGAGACCGACCCGCCGATCGTCCCCCGGTGGCGCACCTGGTTGTCGCCGACCTCCGACGCAACCGTGCGCAGCGGTGCGCAGTGCGCAGCGAGCACGTCGCTGGTCTCGAGGTCACGATGCCGGGTGAGTGCGCCCACCTCGATGTGGTCACCGGCGTCACGGACGTACGAGAGCTCGCGGACGCGGCCGACGTCGACGAGCACCGCCGGTGTGGCGAGCCGCAGCTTCATCAACGGGAGCAGCGACATCCCGCCCGCCAGGAGCTTGGCCTCGTCCCCGTGCTCGGCGAGGGCGGCGATCGCCTCCTCGGCCGAGGCGGCCCGCACGTACTCGAACGGCGCCGGAATCACCGTGTCGTCCCTGCCGCCGCCAGCACCGCCTGCACGATGTTGTGATAGCCCGTGCAACGGCACAGGTTCCCTTCGAGTCCGAGCCGCACGTCACGTTCGGTCGGGCTCGGGATCTCGTCCAGCAGTGACACCGTCGCCATCACCATGCCGGCGGTGCAGAAGCCGCACTGGAGCGCGTGCTGCTCGTGGAACGCGGTCTGGACGGGGTGGAGCTCGTCCCCCTGGGCCAGGCCCTCGATCGTCGTGACCTCCGACCCGTCCGCTTGCGCGGCGAGCATCGTGCACGACTTCACCGACTCGCCGTCGACAAGCACCGTGCACGCGCCGCAGGAGGACGTGTCGCAGCCGATCTTGGTGCCGGTCAGGCCGACGACCTCACGCAGGTATTGGACGAGCAACAGGCGAGGTTCGACGTCGTGCTCGTGCGGCTGCCCGTTGACTGTCGTGCCGATCCGCACCAGACCCCCCACGCCCCGATCTCCGAGGCCGGACCTTATCCCGCTCCCCCGGCGGCCCGGTCCTAGCCGCTCCTGTCGGGACCGGCCCGCTCGAGCTCGACGCGCACGAGCACGCGACGGTCACGCTCCATCGAGGCGCGGTACTCGTCCCAGTCGGGATGCTCCCCGGCGAGGGATCGGTAGTAGTCGACCAGCAGCTCCATCGCGTCCGGCAGGGAGACGACTTCCGCGGTCCCGTCGACCTGAATCCAGTCGCCGAAGAAGCCGTCGTTCAGCACGCACATCGACACGCGTGGATCTTTGCGCAGATTCTTCACCTTGAGAGCAGTCTCGCGGGTGCTGACCACGAGGCGTCCGGCGGCGTCGACACCGCACACGACTGGCGACATCTGAACATCGCCGTTCGAGCGATGCGTGCGTCATGACGGCGCGGTGGTTGTTGCGAACGAACTCGCGCGCTGCGTCGAGATCCATTGCCTACGCCACGACCGCTTGAAGCACGTCGTCGGGGATGTCGAAGTTGGCGTACACGGCCTGCACGTCGTCGTGCTCTTCGAGCGCGTCGATCAGCCGCACGACGCCACGCGCCGTGACCTCGTCGGTCAGGGGCACGGTCTGGGTCGGCAGCATCGTCAGGTCGGCGCTCGTGATCGGAATCGGCGCCGCTTCAAGCGCGCTCCGCACAGCATGCAGGTCGGTCGGCGCGCTGGTGATGCGCCACGCGTCGCCCTCGTCGACGATGTCCTCGGCGCCGGCGTCGAGCGCGGCCAGCATGAGGTCGTCCTCCGTCGCGGCGCGCTTCTCGACGTAGATCACGCCCTTGCGCTCGAACTGCCATGCGACCGCGCCCGGCTCCGCCAAGGACCCCCCGTTGCGCGTGAAGATGTTCTTGACCTCCTGCCCGGTGCGGTTGCGGTTGTCGGTCAGGCACTCGATGTACACCGCGACACCGCCCGCCGCGTACCCCTCGTAGCTCGCTGGCTCGTACCGCACGCCCTCGAGCTCGCCCGTCCCCCGCTTGATCGCCCGATCGATCGTGTCCGCAGGGACCGAGCTGTCGCGCGCCTTCTGCACCGCGGCCCGCAAGGTCGGGTTCCCCTCCAGGTCACTCCCGCCGCCGCGCGCGGCGACCTCGATCTGCTTGATGAGCTTGGCGAAGAGCTTCCCTCGAGCCTTGTCGGCCGCGCCCTTCTTGTGCTTGATCGAATGCCACTTGGAATGCCCACTCATTGGGTTACCTCGGTGAGAAATCGTTGGTGGAGCCGCAGGTCCCCCGACAGCTCCGGATGGAACGTCGCCGCCCACGTCGTGCCTTGGCGCAGCAGCACCGGCTGCCCGTCGTGCACGGCGAGGATCTCGACGTCGTCGCCGACGCGTTCGACCACCGGCGCCCGGATGAACACACCTGGGAAACCGCCTTCGAGGCCGTCGACCGCGAGCCGGACCTCGAACGACTCCCGCTGGCGCCCGTACGCGTTGCGGACAACGGTGCAGTCGAGAACGCCGAGGGCCGCCGGGGAGCGTGCATCGCCGCCGTCACGTACGTCGTCGGCGAGGAGGATCAGACCTGCGCACGTCCCGAACGCCGGCAGCCCCGCGGTCAGCGCGTCGTGGAGGGGCTCGCGCAGACCCGCGGTGTCGAGCAGCTTCCCGATCGTCGTCGACTCGCCGCCGGGGATGAACAACGCATCGAGGCCGCCCAGGTGCTCGGGGACCCGAACCTCGACTGCTTCGACGCCGAGCGCGTCGAGCACCTCACGATGCTCGCGGAACGCCCCTTGGAGCGCGAGAACACCGGCTTTCATGACCTGGAGGTACCCGGTCGTGAGCCACGCCTACCAGCCCCGCTCGGCGAGCTTCACGTCGAGCTGGTCGATCTCGTCGCCGCGCATCGCCCCGCCGAGCCCACGAGAGACCTTGGCGACGATGGTCGGGTCGGCGTAGTGGGTGGTCGCCTCGACGATGGCCTTCGCGCGCGTCGTCGGGTCGTCGCTCTTGAAGATGCCGCTGCCGACGAACACCGCCTGCGCGCCGAGCTGCATCACGAGCGCGGCGTCGGCGGGGGTGGCGATGCCACCGGCGCAGAACAACGGAACCGGCAGCTCGCCGCGCTCCGCGACCTCGTGCACCAGCTCCACGGGCGCGCGGTGCTCCTTGGCCGCGGCGAACAGCTCCGGCTCGTCGGCTACACCGAGCTTGCGGATGTCGCCGAGAATCGAGCGGAGGTGGCGGACGGCCTCGACGATGTTGCCGGTGCCGGCCTCGCCCTTGGAGCGGATCATGCACGCGCCCTCGGAGATGCGACGGAGTGCCTCGCCCAGGTTCGTGGCGCCGCAGACGAATGGGACGGTGAACGCCCACTTGTCGACGTGGTGCGCCTCGTCGGCGGGCGTCAGGACCTCGCTCTCGTCGATGTAATCGACACCGAGCGACTCGAGCACCTGCGCTTCGGCGAAGTGCCCGATGCGGCACTTGGCCATGACCGGGATCGTCACCGCCTGCTGGATCGCCTCGATCGTCGCCGGGTCGCTCATCCGGGCCACGCCGCCGTCGCGCCGGATGTCGGCGGGGACACGCTCGAGCGCCATGACCGACACCGCGCCGGCGTCCTCGGCGATCGCCGCCTGCTCGGCGTTGACCACGTCCATGATGACGCCGCCGCGCAGCATCTCGGCGAGTCCGCGCTTCACCCGCGCGGTCCCCGTGCTGCGTCCGTCGGCCATGCGCTCAGTGTACCGACGGCCGCCTTCTCCACTGTCGCCGTCGCAACTCCGGCTCTGCGGCGCCGGTCGGCAAAGCGCCGTCCCGCGGTAAAGCGCCGGCCGTACTCGGGGGGCTACGAGCTCGGCGGCGCCGGCGGCGGCGCGGTCACGTCGACGGGAGCGCCGATCGGCAGCAGCTCCACCCACGTGCGGCCCGGCTGCAGCTTGATCGGCTTCCCAGCGGCGTCGACGTACTGCGCCGGCTGCTCCTTCGCGGGTCGGGTCCAGCGGCCGCGGACGACCTTGCCGTCCGTGAACACCATGACGTCTCCTTCGCCGACGGTCTGACCCTCGGCGGTCGGGTTGCCGGCGCCGCCCTCGTAGTTCGTGTACTGCACGACCACATTCGTCGGAGCCACCTGCTGCCCGGAAGCCGCCGTGAAGGGCGCGAGCCCGTAGCTCCGCTTCCAGGTGCGAGAGGCCGCGTCATAGGTGTACGTCGGGTCGTACGGAGGGGTGAATCCGACGCGCACGGCAGCGGCGGGGTCGCCCGCGGACTGCTCGTTCTTCCCGAGGTACTGGAACAGCGCCTTCGGGGGAACCGGCTGGCCGCCCTTGGCCACCAGCGCGGCGGGACGCCCGAAGAGGTTGTGCGGGGCCGGGCGGCTCCGCTCACGGAACATCGCGTCCCCGGCACCCGTCTCGTCGACGGCGTTCACCGGTGCCTGCCGGATGAGGTCGACGTTCTGCGGCGCACCCCCCGAGTAGGCGAACACACCGCCGAGCGGCCACACGACGTTCGGGTCGGTGGCACGCACCGAGCGAATGGGGCCGACCTGGTCGGGGAGCGTCGAGTTGAAGATGCTGAGCAAGCGGGTCACGTTGCCCTCGACCTGCTCCTCGTAGACGACGTCGGCGACGTCGAGCCCCGCCTGCGGGCGCACACCGCGCTCGTCGGCGTTGTCGATCTTCACCTCGAGCGCGGGTCGAGTGAGGCTGTCTCCCGCCGGCGTGAGCCCCGTCAGCGGCTGGACGGCGTCCGGCGGGGCTGCCTTCTTCTGGGTCTTCTTGTCGCTGCCACCGCCACCCCCGCACGCGGCGAGGACGAGCGACAACGCCGCAACCGCGGCGAGCACTTGCACGACGAGCGTTGTACGTCGGCGCACTACATCTCCTTCAGGAGTTGGATCCGCTCGTCGAGCGGTGGGTGGGTATCGAACGCACGGTTGAGCCACGACCCCTTCGAGCCCTGGCCGTCACCGTCACCCTCGCCCTTGCCGCGGTCGAGCGGCGACTCGATCCACATCTGGGCGGTGGCGCGAGTGGCGTGGTGGACGACGGCCTTGTCGTTCTTGAGCTTCTCGAGCGCCGCGATCAGCCCGGGAGGGTAGCGAGTGAGCTGCACCCCACTCGCATCGGCGAGCAGCTCACGCCGCCGGCTCACTGCGAACTGCATAAGGAGGGCGATGAACGGCGCCAGGATCAGCAGGGCGAAGGCGAGGATCACGAGGATGATGCCGAGACCGCCACTGTCGGCGCGGTCGCGCCGGTCGCTCCCCCCGCCGAACCACATGAAGCGCAACCCTAGGTCGGAGAGCAGCGCAATCGCTCCCACCGCCGTCACGGCCACGGTCGTGACCAGGATGTCGTAGTTCTTGACGTGCGACAGCTCGTGGGCGATCACGCCTTCCAGCTCGACACGGTTCATCATCTCGAGGAGGCCCGTCGTCACGGCGAGGGCGGCGTGCTTGGGGTTGCGGCCGGTGGCGAACGCGTTCGGCGCCGGGTCGTTGACCACGTAGAGGCGCGGCTTCGGCAGCCCGGCCGCGATGCAGAGGCCCTCCACGAGGTTGTGGTACCGCTGGTACTCGGGGCCTTCGGCCGGCTTCGCACGGCTGGCGGCGAGCGCAACCCGATCCGAGTAGAAGTAGGAGCCCCACGCCATCGCGATCGCGAAGACGATCGCGACGGCGACGCCGATCGCTCCGAACCCTAGGAGATAGTTGAATGCAAGCGCCGCGGCTGCGATGAGCGCGACGAAGAAGAACAGCAACACGAATGTTCGCCGCTTGTTCTTCGCGATCTGCTCGTACACGAGCGCGGGTTAGAACTGGACCCGGACTGGCCCCGTCGCCTCGGGCTCGCCTTCGAAGTACTCGCGCTTCTCGAAGTTGAACATCCCGGCGATGACGTTGCGCGGGAAGGTCTGCAGCTTGTTGTTATACGAGAGCACGGAGTCGTTGTAGAACTGGCGCGCGTACGCCACGCGATCCTCGGTCGAGGTCAGCTCCTCCTGCAGCGAGAGGAAGTTCTGGTTGGCCTTCAGGTCCGGGTACGCCTCGGCCACGGCGAACAGGCTCTTCAGCGCCCCGCTCAGCACGTTCTCGGCTTCGGCCTGCTGCTGCGGACCCTGCGCGTTGATGGCGTTGGCGCGCGCTTGCGTGACGCTCTCGAACACGCCCCGCTCGTGGGCGGCGTAGCCCTTGACCGTCTCCACGAGGTTCGGGATCAGGTCGTACCGCCGCTTGAGCTGCACGTCGATCTGCGACCAGGCGTTGTCGATCCGGTTCCGCAACCGGACCAAACCGTTGTAAGCCAGGATGAGCGCGAGAACGACGAGGACGACGATCACGCCCACGATGATGGCGACGATCACGTAACTGCTCCTACCTAGGAGACGACGAAACGCACTCTACCGTCCCGGCTGATCGCGGCCGTCTCGGGCCACCCACCCCCGGAGGCGATGCATCCCACGATCGATCGCCTCGAGGAGCGCGCCGTGCAGCTCGGCGCTCGCCGCCGCCAGCACGGCCAGCCCGTGCGCCCGCGACGAGCCGACTGCGGGATGGGCGTCCAGCGACCGCCCGTCGGCGTGAGTGGCGACGCCGCCCGCCTCCTCGACGATCAGCAGCGCGGCCGCCACGTCGTAGGGGAAGTTCGTGCAGACCGCGCCTTCGCCGACCTCGAGGAACGCCGCCTCCGTCTCGGGGCATTCGTCGACGATCCGGCGCCCGACGTCGACGTAGGCGTCGAGTTGGCCGGTCACGATCCGCGTCATGTTGAACGTGGCCGACCCGAGGTCGAAGTAGCCGCCGCCCATGCTGGAGCCGTCGACGAGCTCCTCGAGCACGACGCTCGTCGGCAGCAGCGGTCGGCCGCGCAGCCCGGCCGTCCAGAACAACGCTGTGAGGTCGGTGTTCGCCGAGAGCCGCAGCTCGGCCGGCTCTCCCGACGGGCGCTCCACCCGGGTGCCACCCCCGCGCGCGGACCAGAAGCGCTGGCCGCTCTTCAGCTCCTGCACGACGCCGAACGACACGTCACCGAGCCGCGCGTCTTCACTGGGCGGGACGACGGCGACGGACACGCAGCCCGATTCCAGTCCGGCGGCTGCCGGACGGGTCCCGTCGACCGGATCGACGACGAGGAACGCGCGCGGCCGGCCGTACGTCACGAGGCCGCGGTCCTCGGAGTAGAAGCCGATGTCCCCCTCGGCGGCGAGCACGTCTTCCACGACGCGCTCCGCCACTTCGTCGATCGCCATCGTGGCGTCACCGCCCGGGGCGCGTGCGACACGCTCGCGAGCGCGGGCCGCACCCAGCTCGGGCACCACGGCGTCGCGAACGCGGGACGCGACTTCGAGGGCGAGCCGATCCGGCTCGGTCACCGGGTGACGACGTGGCGCTCGATGGCAGTTTCGTACAGCGCGATGAAGCGCTCCGCGAGTTGCCGCATCGAGAACTCCCCCGCCCTCTGCTCGCCCGACGCGATCAGCTCGGTGCGGCGGGTCGGATCGTCCAGCACGTGCCGGAGCGCGCCACGCAGCGCGCCGGCGTCGCCAGGTTCGACCAGGACGGCGTCGCGCTCGGCACGGGCGACGTTGTGGAAACCGTCGATGTCCGACGCGACGACCGGGGTGCTGGCGGCCATCGCCTCGAGCAGGACGATCCCGAACGACTCGCCGCCCAATGCCGGCGCGCAGAACAACGTTGCGCCGCGCAGCCGGCGGGCCTTCTCGTCTTCGGAGATACGCCCGAGCCACTCGACGTTCGGGATGTTGCGGCGGCGAAGGGCGTCCGTCTCCGGCCCGTCGCCCGCCACCCACAGCACGGCATCGCCTTCGAGGTCGGCGAACGCGTCGAGGAGCACGCCCAGCCCCTTGCGCGGTTCGTGCCGGCCGACGAACAGGACGGCGGGCCGGTCCGTCGGCCAAGGGGTGGCCTTGGCGAAATGAGGAACGTCGACGCCGTTCGGAACGATGTCGAAGTCGCCGCCGAAGGAGGTCTGTGCGTGCGCGGCGGCGTCCTCCGAGACCGCGGTCCGGATCGTGAGCCGGCTGACCCACCGCTTCAAGGGCGGCCGGAACATGGCGTACCAGCGGTTCATCCGACCCGAGTAGGACGCGTGGAACGTCCCGACGAGCGGTTCGTCGGCACCGAGCAGGAGCGCCTGGGTCGGGCCCGGCACGAGCGGCTCGTGGAGGTGGATGACGTCGGGCTCCATGACCCGACGCGCCTCGAGCGTGCGCCGGGCGACGGGCTTGCCGCCGGCGATGGGCGCGATCGACCCGTTCGAGGAGAAGTTGGTCGACGGGCCGACGGTCACGATGCCCCGCTCGGGCGGGGGCCCGTCGCAAGGCGCGACGACGCGCGCGTCCACGCCGAGCTCGCGCAGGCTGCGCGCGAGTCCGAGGACCTGGCCCTGCACGCCGCCGAACGCCGACAGCGAGTACGGCGACACCAGCAGCACCCGCATCACGACCCCGCTTCCCTCTTGCCGTTACCGCTGTTCGCGAGATCGCTCGGCCAGTTCGGTTGGAGGAGATGCCACTGCTCGGGCGCGGCGCGAATGAGCTCCTCGAAGCGATCGGCGAGCTCCTGGGTGACGCGGGCGACGTCGTCACGCAGACGACCCTCACGCTGCGCCCGCACCGGCGGCATCACGAGCGCATGGTGCCCTCCCCCGGGCCCGAAGTACACCGCGGTCGGGAGGAGCGGCGCTCCGGTCCGCAGCGCCAGCGTGGCCGGGCCGGCCGGAAGGGTGGTGCGCTCACCGAAGAAGTCGACGTGGATCCCGTCGCCGACCAGGTCCCGGTCACAGAGCAGGCAGACGACCTCGTTGCGACGCAGCGCCTGCAGGACGGCCCTGCCGGCGTCGGGGCCGAGCTGCACGACGTTCATGCCCAACGCTCGCCGCACGCCCGCGAACCATTCGAAGAGCTCGGGCGGCTCGACGGGCTCGACGACCACGGTGAGCGGCATGCCCTGCGCCGCCAGCCATGCCCCGGCGAAGTCCCACCCGCCCACGTGCGGCAACGCGAGGACCACGCCGCGCCCCTGTTCGATGCCGTCCTCGATTCGCTCGTACCCGACGATGTCCAACTCGAGGTGACCGTTTGCCGCGTCGGGGAGGCGAAACAACTCCAGCCAGTAGCGGCCGTAGGAACCGAACGTGTCCGCCACGGCCTTGCGTAGCGCCATCCCCTCCAGCTCGCCCGCCGACGCACGCCGCAGGTTGCGCTCGACCTGGCGTCGCCGGCTCGGCATCGCCAGCGCGAGCGTCTGCCCGAGCACACGCGCCGCCGGCTCGGCCACGGACTCGGGCACGAAGCGGGCCAGCTCCGCGCCCGTGCGGTACGCGAGGTATGACGCGCGCGCCTTGATCGGGTTGAGCACCGGACCGATCAGGGGCGGGTGCGGCGCCGCGAAGATCGGGGCTGCGACTGCCGCCAGCGCCATCGATCGCCGAAGCGGCGCGTCGCACCCGTTAGCTCGATGTCGTCGGGTGCGCCCCGGACGTGCCGGCGGCGGCCGATGCGCGTCATGCGGGTCGTCCACGTCGGCTCGGCGCGCTCCGGCGTCGCCTGGCGCCACACCTTGGCGAAGCGGTGCACGGCCGTGATGGCGAGCAGGATCACCATGATCCACATGACCGGTACGAGGATGCCGAACGCGAGGCCGATGGCCAGCAGCACCATCCGCTCGGCGCGCTCCATGATCCCGCCGTTGGCGGTGAACCCGAGGCTCTCGGCCTTGGCCCGCTCGTACGAGATGAGCATCGACAGGGCGACGGCGGCGAACGCCAGCACCGGCAGGTAGTCGCCCTCGCCCACGAGGAACCAGGCGACGCCGCCGAACAGGACCGCGTCGGACACCCGGTCGGCGACCGAGTCGAGGAACGCGCCACGAGGACCGGCCCGGCCCGAGTGGCGGGCGACGGTGCCGTCGAGGATGTCCGGCACGCCGGTCGCGATGACGCCGAACACGGCGAGGACCAGATGGCCCGAGGCGATGAGGAAGGCCGTGCCGACGGCGAAAGCGAGCCCGATCACCGTGAGGACGTCGGCGTTGATCCCGGCGCGCTTCAGGCTCTTGCCGACGGGCTCGAGCCCACGCTCGACACTGGCGCGCCAGCGTCCGTCGAGCATCTGGGTCCTTCCGCTCGCGAGCGCGACCACTCGAGGGTACCACCCGACTTCTGGCCGCCGTCGCGGCCTCCGAGCCTCCGAGCGCCCAGTTCTAGACTCCGAAACACTGCTGGGGCGCGGCCGCGCAGGCGATCGAGGGGGAACGCCTTGAAGGTCTATCCGTCGGCGAAGATCCGGAACGTCGCGCTCGTCGGACATGGTGGGTCGGGCAAGACCAGCCTCACCGAGGCCCTGCTCTTCGTCACGGGCACGATCCCGCGCATGGGCCGGGTCGAGGACGGCAACACCGTCTGCGACTTCGACCCCGAGGAGGCCCGCCGGGGCATCTCCGTGTCGATGGCCATGGCTCCCTTCGAGCACGAGGACCACAAGGTGAACGTCCTCGACACCCCCGGCTACGCCGACTTCGTCGGCGATGTCGCCGCCGCGTTCCGCGCCGCCGATCTCGCGGTGTTCGTGGTGTCCGCCGTCGAGGGCGTCGAGGTGCAGACCGAGATGGCGTGGCGGATGGCCGAGCAGGCCAAGCTCCCCCGCGCCGTGTTCGTGAACAAGCTCGACCGCGAGCGGGCGTCATTCGCGCGGACGCTGGACGATTTGAAGGCGAAGTTCGGCGCCGGGGTCGCGCCCCTCGAGCTCCCGATCGGCGAGGAAGCGTCCTTCCGCGGCGTGGTCGACCTGCTCACCGACACCGCGGTGACCTACGAGGGGACCACCGGCAAAGGCGCCGAAGGCCCGGTCCCCGACGAGATGGAAGGTGAGGAGCACAGTGTTCACGACGCCCTCGTCGAGGGCATCGTCGTCGCCGACGACGACCTCATGGAGCGGTACCTCGCGGACGAATCCATCGAGGTGAAGGAGCTCGAGCAGGCGCTCGCCAAGGGCATCGCAGAGGCAACGGTGTTCCCCGTCCTGTGCGGCAGCGCGACGAAGCTGATCGGCGTCGACCGCCTGGCGTCCTTCGTGGTGCACGAAGCGCCCGCCCCGGTGCCCGAGGACGGTGACAGCGGTGCGGCCCCGGTGGCGTTCGTGTTCAAGACCATCGTCGACCCGTACGTCGGGCGCGTGAACCTGTTCAAGGTCCTGCAGGGGACGATCAAGACCGACGCGTCGTTGCTGAACAACCGCACGGTCTCGGAGGAACGTCTCCACCAACTCACGGTGATGCGCGGCAAGGAGCAGGACTCCACGGCGGAGGTCCCGACCGGCGACATCGCCGCGGTGGCGAAGTTGAGTGACACCTCCACGGGCGACGTGCTCGGCGCGCGGGGCGCCGAGGTCGACGTGGAGCCGTTCGACGCACCCAAGCCCGTGTTGCCGGTCGCGATCAGGCCCAAGTCGAAGTCGGATGCCGACAAGCTCGCCAACGCGCTGCACCGCTTGCTCGACGAGGACCCGGCGCTGCGACTCGAGCGCAACTCCGAGACGAAGCAGACCCTGCTCTGGGGCATGGGTGAGACGCACCTCTCGATCGCACGCGAGCGGCTGCATCGCAAGCTCGGCGTCGAGGTCGAGACCGACGACGTCGAGGTCGCCTACCGCGAGACGATCACCGGCACCGCGGAGGCGGAAGGCAAGTACAAGAAGCAGACGGGCGGGCACGGGCAGTTCGGCGTGGCGTTCGTGCGCGTCGAGCCGCAGGAACGCGGCGCAGGGTTCGAGTTCGCCGACGAGATCGTCGGCGGCGCGATCCCCCGGCAGTTCATCCCCGCGGTAGAGAAAGGCATCGCCGAGGCGATGGAGAACGGCGGCGTGTTCGGCTACCCGGTCGTCGACGTGAAGGTCACCTGCTTCGACGGCAAGTACCACTCCGTGGACTCGTCGGAGATGAGCTTCAAGATGGCCGGGTCACTCGGGTTCAAGGAGGCCATGGCCAAGGCGAGCCCGATCCTGCTCGAGCCGATCAGCGAGCTCGTGGTGACGGCGCCCGAGCAGTACCAGGGCGACCTGATGGGCGACCTCAACTCGAAGCGGGGACGGATCCAGGGATCGGGCTCGGTGGGACACGGAGAGATGGAGATCGTCGCCCAGGTGCCGACGTCCGAGGTGCTGCGCTACGCGATCGACCTGCGGTCGCTCACGGCCGGGCGGGGCCGGTTCGAGCTCAGTCACTCGCACTACGACCCCGTGCCCTCGCACCTGGTGGACCGCATTGCCAAGCAGCAGGAGACCGCCAAGGCGGGGTGACTCAGCCCGGCGCGTTCCCGCCCCGGTCGTCATCGAGACCGAACTTGGACCAGTCCTCCGGGTTCGGCTCGGTGTACTCGCCCATCACGTGGCCGTCGACGGCGTCGAGCTCGACGAGGCCGCGCATCGTCGGCGGCTCGTCGGCCGAGTAGAGGAGGATGCGCCACACCGGACGGCTGCGCAGGCCGCGCCACGCCAGCTGCGCCGACGCGTGGCCGACAGGGAAGCCGACCGTGCGCGTCGCCACGACGAGCGCCTGGGTCTGGTCGACCTCGAGGTTCCACGCGGCGACGAAGTGGTACGCGGAGATGGCTGCGAGCAGGATCGCCGCCACCAGCAGCCCCGTGTTCGTGCTCCACACCCAGCCGGCAAAGCACAACGCCGCGAGCGCGGCGTACATGACGGCCGGGATGCGGCGCCGGTTGACGTTCGGGAAGACGTAGGGCCCGACGTACGCGGTGACGTCGAGCTCCTCGGGCAGCTGGTCGCGCTGCTCCTGGCCGGCGTCGTCGCTCATCGGCGACCGACCGTAGTCAGGTGCTCGGCCATGCGGCGCGCACCTTCTCCCAGCTCGTGTGCAGGTCCTCGGGGATGACGCGGGTATCGGCAACGGTGGTCATGAAGTTGGTGTCGCCGCTCCAGCGCGGGAGTACGTGGAAATGGACGTGCCCGGGCACGCCGGCGCCGGCCGGACGACCGAGGTTCACGCCGGCGTTGATCCCGCCGGGCGTGTACGCAACTTTGAGCGCGCTCACGGCGTGCTGGGTCATGTTCATCACGCACGCTGCTTCGTCGGTCTCGAGGCCCTCGAGCTCCGCCTCGTGGCGGAGCGGAGCGATCATCAGGTGTCCCGACGTATAGGGGAACGCGTTCAAGACGGCGAACGCCAGCTCTCCACGCGCCACGACGAACGCGTCCTCGTCTGCTGCTTTCGCCAGCCCGCAAAAGAGGCACTCGTCGGGACCGCCCGGGGGCGTCGTCGCCGCGCCCGTCACGTAGGCGACCCGCCATCCCGCCCACAACCGTTCGAGCGTCACCGCCGCTCCGCGACCTCGGCGGCGAGACGGTCGAAGAAGTCGTCGACCCGGACGCCTCGCTCGGGTTGGTCGGTCCCGCGCTTGTTCACGCCGACCGTGCCGCCGTCGGCGTCCTCGTCGCCGACGACGAGGACGTACGGAACCTTCTCGAGCTTGGCGCGGCGCACGCGAGCGCCGAGCGAATCGGTGGCGGCATCGACGAGCTCCGCGCGATACCCCTCGGCGCGCAGCCGGTCCGCGAGCCGGAACGCGTACGGATCGTGGCGGTCGGCGACGGGGAGCACCGTCACCTGCACCGGTGCGAGCCATACGGGAAACGCGCCGGCGTAGTGCTCGAGCAGGATCGCGAAGAAGCGCTCAATCGACCCGAACAGGGCGCGATGGATCATGATCGGACGGTGGCGCTCGTTGTCGGCGCCGACGTAGTGGAGATCGAAGCGCTGCGGCTCCTGGAAGTCGGCCTGGATGGTCGAGAGTTGCCACGTCCGGCCGATCGCGTCGCGCGACTGCACGGAGATCTTCGGGCCGTAGAACGCGCCGCCCCCTTCGTCGAGCACAACCTCGAGGTCCATCGCCTCCGAGGCTCGGCGGAGAATCTCCGTGCCCTCGTTCCAGTCGTCGTCGCTCCCGATCGCCTTTCCTTCCGGCTTGGTCGAGAGCTCGAGATAGAAGTCGGTGAGGCCGAAGTCGCGCAGAAGGTCGAGGACGAACCGCAGCGTGGACTCGAGCTCGCCCAGCAGCTGCTCCTTCGTGCAGAAGATGTGCGCGTCGTCCTGCGTCATCCCCCGCACACGAGTGAGACCGTGGACGACACCGGATCGCTCGTAGCGGTACACGGACCCGAACTCGAAGAGCCGGAGTGGCAGATCACGGTACGAGCGCAACTGGCTCTGGTAGATGAGGATGTGGAACGGGCAGTTCATCGGCTTCAGGTAGTACCGAGTGCCCTCGTCCAGGTCCATCGGCGGGAACATGCCTTCCGCGAACCACTCGAGGTGGCCCGAGGTGTTGAACAGGTCCTCCTTGGCGATGTGCGGCGAGTTCACGAACTCGTATCCCGCCGCGACGTGGCGCTCGCGCGAGTAGTCCTCCATCAACCGGCGGACCGTGCCGCCCTTGGGATGGAACACCGCCAGGCCGGAGCCGATCTCTCCGGGGAAGGAGAAGAGGTCGAGCTCGACCCCGAGCTTGCGGTGGTCGCGCCGCTCGGCCTCCTCCAGCTGGTGGAGGTGGGCGTCGAGCGCGGCTTGCGATTCCCATGCCGTGCCGTAGATGCGCTGGAGCATCGGGCGCTTCTCGTCACCTCGCCAGTACGCGCCGGCGACCCGCGTGAGCTTGAACGCGCCGAGTCGCTTCGTGCTGGGGACGTGCGGACCACGGCACAGGTCGACGAACGCCCCGTCGCCGTCCCGAGGGTTGCGGTACACGGAGATCACCGTGCCCTCCCCGACCTCCGAGGCGTCCTCGGGGTCGACGCGCTCGATGATCTCGACCTTGTAGGGCTGGTCGGCGAAGAGGCGCAGGCCCTCGTCGCGATCGACTTCCTCGCGGACGAACGGCTCGTCGGCGGCGACGATCTCGCGCATGCGGGCTTCGATGCGCCCGAGGTCGTCCTCGCTGAAGTGCCGGCCGTCCGGCAGTTCGAAGTCGTAGTAGAAGCCGTCCTCGATCGCGGGGCCGATGGCGTACCGGGCGCCGGGGAACAGGTCCGTGACCGCCTGCGCCATCACGTGCGCCGTCGAATGACGGAGCACCTCCCGGCCGTCGGAACTGTCGGGCGTCACGATCGTGACGGCAGCATCGTGGTCGATCGGACGGTCCAGGTCGACCCATTCGCCGTCGACCTTCGCCGCGATCGCGTCCTTGGCCAGGCGCTTCCCGATCGACGCTGCGACCTCCGCCGCGGTGACGCCACGCGGGTACTCACGCTGCGAGCCGTCGGGCAGCTTGATGTGGAGAGCGTCGGCGGGACTCATCTCCCTGGCGACGATATCAGCAGGCCATTTTCGTCCCGGGAGCATTGAGCGACGCGACAATGCAGCTGTGCCGCCGGAGCAGATCGCGCCGAAGCTGCTGTCGTGGGCGTCCGAGCTCGACGAGCAGACGCTTGCGCAGGCGCGCCGGACGGCCCGGCTCCCCATCGTCGAGGGGCACGTGGCGCTCATGCCCGACGCGCACCTCGGCATCGGCGCGACCGTCGGCTCGGTGATCCCCACGCGGGACGCCATCATCCCCGCCGCTGTGGGCGTCGACATCGGGTGCGGAGTGATCGCGGTAGAGACGGATCTGAAGAGCGACCAGCTCCCGGACAGCCTCGATCCGTTACTCCGAGAGATCGAGCGGCGCGTTCCGGCGGGGGTGGGCAGAGGCCACGACGACCTGACGGCGGCTGGCCAGCGCTGGTTTCAGTGATCACGACCCGAAGGGGTGGCGGCGGGAACCGTTCGCGCCAGCGCAAAAGCAGCGTGCGGTCGAGCAATTCGGGACGCTGGGCGCCGGAAATCACCACCTCGAGCTCTGCGTAGACGAACGCGACGTCATCTGGACCGAACTGCACTCCGGGAGTCGTGGCATCGGGAATCAGCTCGCGACCATGCACATCGAGATGGCGCGTCAAATGGCTGACGAGCACGGCATCGACCTCGAAGACCGCGACCTCGCGTACTTCACAGAGGGCACGACCGAGTTCGACGACTACGTGGCCGACATGCTCTGGGCCCAGGACTACGCCCTCGCCAACCGCGAGCAGATGATGGATGTCTTGTTGGAGCTGCTCTTTGCCGCCGTGCCATCGGGCACTGAAGTGAGGCGCATTAACTGCCACCACAACTACTCGTCACGTGAACGTCACCGTGATCGTCAACTGTGGATCACCCGCAAGGGTGCCATCCGCGCTCGGGTAGGCGACGAAGGCGTGATCCCAGGATCGATGGCGACCGGCACCTACATCGTGCGCGGCAAGGGAAGCCCCACGAGCTACGAGTCGAGTGCGCACGGCGCCGGGCGTCGCCACAGTCGCCGTCAGGCGAAAAAACGATTCACCGTGGACCAGCTCGAACAGCACATGGCCGGCAAAACTTGGAACCGCGACCGTGCACGCGCTCTCCTCGACGAGATCCCTGACGCCTACAAGGACGTCGAATCAGTCATGGAGGACCAGTGCGATCTGGTCAAGACGGAGCACGTCCTCCATCAAGTCCTCAACTACAAGGGTTCGTAGCCCGTCGACTACCGGTGCTCGATGGGCTTCCTCAGGTCGACACCGACGAGATCACCGAGCTCGCGCAGCACGGCGGGCGCCGACTTGTCGCCGCCGCCGGACAGGATCGCGCTGGCGAGATCGTCGAGTGCCTCGAGAGCCTTCGGAGCGTCGAGGTCGGCGTCGAGCGCGCGCCTCACGCGCTCGGCGTACGGGCGCGGGTCGACGCCGTCAGGCCGATCCGCCGCCGCGAGCAGACGGTGCAGCAGCGCGACGCCCTCGTCGAGATCGGTGTCGTGCCACTCGAAACCCGCCCGGTAGTGATGGCGCATGAGCGCGAGACGGATGGCGCGCGGGTCTGCGATCTTCAGCAGGTCGCTCACGAACACGAGGTTGCCGAGCGACTTCGACATCTTCTCGCCCTCGTAGCTGACCATCGCGGAATGCATCCAGTGCCGTGAGAACGGTTGCCCGGTGATCGACTCGCTCTGTGCGATCTCGCACTCGTGGTGCGGGAAGATCAGGTCGGTTCCGCCGCCGTGCAGGTCGAGGGTGGGGCCGAGCGCGTCCATCGACATGACGGAGCATTCGAGGTGCCAACCCGGGCGGCCGACGCCGAACGGCGCCCGCCAGGCCGGCTCACCGGGCTCGGACGGCTGCCAGAGGATGAAGTCGAGCGGCGCGCGGCGGTGCGGGTCGTCGGGGTTCCCGCCCCGAGTCCGGGCGAGGCGGACCATGTACTCCTCGGAGTAGTGCGACAGTTCGCCGTACCGCGGGAACGTCGAGACGTCGAAGTAGGCGGTCCCGTGCGTGAGGTAGGCGTGACCGGCGTCGAGGAGCCGGCCCACCATCTGGATCATCCCGTCGATGGCTTCGGTGGCGCGGGGTTCGGCCGCCGGTGGTCGCATGCCGAGGGCGTCCATGTCGGCCTGGAACCGGGCGAGCTCGGCGTCGGCGAGCTCCAGGTAGTCGATACCCAGCTCCCGCGCCTTGGGGAGGATCGAGTCGTCGACGTCGGTGACGTTGCGCACCATGCGGACTTCGTGTCCGAGCTCCTCCAACCGGCGAGTGAGCAGGTCGTACGTGATGTACGTCGCGGCGTGGCCGAGGTGGGTCGAGTCGTACGGCGTGATGCCGCACACGTACATGCGCACCACAGGCCCGGCCTCGAACGGCACGAGCGCCCGCTGCCCCGTGTCGTGGATGCGCAGGCTCACCGGGCGCCCGGGGGCTGGGGCTCGACCCCGACGAGTCGGAGGCTCGCTTTGCCCTTGTGACGAAGGTTGATGGTGAGCAGCACCGCCGCGAACGCCTCGATGCCCACGGCGTTGGCGAGCGATCCGCCGTCGAAACCGCGCAGGTCGGGGATCTCAGCGACGAGGTCGAGAACGACCGCTCGGGCGTCGTCGTCGTCGGCGCAGACGATCACGTCGCTGTCGATGGCGTGGTCGAGGTCGCCGAGGGCGGTGGCGGGGATGTGCTGCAGCGCGGCGGCGACACGCGCCTGCGGCGCGGCCGCTTGGATCGCCATCGTGAGCGATCCCTCCTCAGGGAGCACCGGACGGAACTCGCGCCCGTGCTTCGCGAGGCCGTTCGCCATGGCGATGACGACCTTCCCGGCCAGCGCGTCGGCATGGTGAGCCGCAGTGGGAACGGCGGCGTCCCACTGCGTCCCGATGACGACCACCTCGGCGGTGGTGGCGTCGGCGTTCGTGCCGGCCTGGAGACTCTTCACGCGTTCGCCCCACTGCTCGCGCATCTTCGCCACTGCAGCTTCGGCGCGCGCGGCGTCGCGTGAGCCGGCGATCACGTCGTGGCCGACGCTCGCGAGACGCGCGGCCAGGCCGCCGCCGGCCGGTCCGGTCGCCCCCAGCACTCCGATCTTCATGTGAGAGAGCCTGGCACATCGGCTCTAGGCTGCCGCCAACACGCCAACGGGGGGCATCCGATGAAGTTCGGCATCCTGTTCGCCAACGTCGGCCCGTACGTGCAGCCGGACATGGCGGCCGCCCTCGGACGCATTGCCGAGGAACACGGCTTCGAGTCGATCTGGACGGTCGAGCACGTCGTCGTCCCCGCCGGCTACGAGTCGGAGTACCCGTACTCGCCGACCGGTCGGATGCCCGGGCCGGAGGAGAGCCCGATCCCCGATCCGCTCATCTGGTTGACGTGGGTGGGCGCTGCTACGACGGCGCTGCGTCTCGCGACGGGGATCCTGATCCTCCCGCAACGGAACCCCGTGATCCTGGCGAAGGAGCTCGCAACGCTCGACGTGCTGTCGAGCGGGCGCGTGGACCTCGGCGTCGGCGTCGGCTGGCTGCGCGAGGAGTTCGACGCCCTCGGAATCCCGTTCGAGGAACGGGGCGCCCGCACCGACGAGTACATCGAGGCCCTGCGTTGTCTCTGGCGGGACGAGGAGCCGTGCTTCGAAGGACGCTTCGCGAGCTTCGACCGGGCGAAGTCGTACCCGAAGCCGGCGCAGGACCCGATCCCGATCCACGTCGGAGGGCACACCACTCCGGCGGCACGCGGCGCGCCGGCCGTCTCGGCGACGGGTTCTTTCCCGGTCGCTCCACGGACGAGGAGCTGGTCCCGCTACTCGACGCGATGCGCGCCGCAGCCAAGGACGCCGACCGCGACCCGGAGGCGATCGAGGTCACGGCGGGCGGTGTGATGGATCTCGACGGGGTGCGGCGCTTCGCCGACCTCGGCGTCGACCGGGTCGTGCTCCCGCCGCTCGGCTGGGACCTCGACACGCTCCGCGAGCAGCTCGGGAGGTTCTCCGAGCACGTCATCGAGAAGGCCGGTTGACGCAGTGGCGTCCGAGTACGACGACACGCCTCCCGGGATCCCGTTGTGGTTCAAGGTGGGGCTGGTCATCGTGGCCGCGTTCGCGGTGTGGGTCGCGGTCGGTCTGCTGTTCGCGACCTTGCGCGTGGCGCTCGCCTTCGCGGGCTACGTGATCGTCGCGTTCCTCGCGTACCAGTTCGGCAAGTGGGTCGGGCGCAACTCCGCCCGGGACGAGCCTTGATCGACGCCTAGCTCACCGTGAGCGTCGCGCTCCGTTGCGCGACGACCGCGCCGCTGCCGTCGCGAACGATCAGCGTGTACGGGTAGCTGCCGCCTGCGCTGCACACGCTCCACGCCGCTCCGCCGGCCGTCGGGCAGAGCCGCGGCGATGACCCGGACGGCGCGCTCGACGAGAAGCCGGGGCCGCTGATCGACACGCTCGCGCCGCCGGAGGTGGACCACTGCACCAACGGCGCGCTGCCGTCGTTCGGGTACGGCGACTGCTTCGAGCTCGGCGACACCGACAAGCGTCGCAGTCACCGCCGGCGCCGGTGGCGGCGGGGGCGGCGCCGGCCCCGGTCCCTGCACTCGACCGCCTGCGGGGCCGGGCTGGATCGGGCTCGTGGGCACGGGCGCCGTCGTCTCGGTCGGCGCGGGCGCGGGAGCGGCGGTCGTGATCGTGGTCTCGGCTGCCGATGCCTTGGCCGACTTCTTCGACGCGCTGTCACCGTCGTCGCTGAGCGCGAACGCGGTCATCGCCGCGCCGGCGAGCGCCAACACGACCGCGGCGCCGGCGCCCGCGAGCACGCGTGGCGACCGCCACCGTGGCGGACGCCGACCTCCGTTCGCGTCCGGCCTCCCCCGATGCGCGGAGCCGTCCATGGGCACGCCCTCGCCGGCCAGCGCGTCGGCGATCCGGCTCTTGAGCGCGACCGGAGCGACGACGATCGGCGTGGCCGCGAACAGCGCGGTCGGCTCGAGGCGCAGGCGGCGACGCTCCGAGCACTCCTCGCAGTCGTCGGCATGCGCCGTGGCCACGCGGACCGCATCGGACCCGAAGCTCGTGACACCCGCCCCCGCGAGCGCGGCACGGAGATCGATGCACACCGGCTCGCCGCCGCGCCACAACACCCGCGCCCGCACCGCGTCGCCGAGACGGTGCCGCACCCGGTGCACGATCTGGTTGGCGGTGTTGCGATTGATCTCGACGACCTCGGCGATCTCGGCCGGAGCGAGGTCGTGGCGCAGTTGGAGGTCGAGCACCGACGCGTCGCGCTCTCCGAGGGCGTCGGCTGCCTCCCAGACGAGGGCCGCGAGCTCGGCGTCCTCGGCCGCACGCACCGGGTCCTCGGCGGCGCCGAGTCGATCCTCGACCCGGAAGCCGGCCGGCGCGCTCGCCGCCGACGGACCTGCCGCCTCGATCACGGCCATCGCCTCCGTGTCGACGGGTTGCGCCCGCTGGTCCTTCTTGCGGCGGTTGAACGCGGTGTTGCGGGCGATGCGACGGACCCAACCGCCGAACGCCGCCGGATCCGCGAGGCCGCCGAGGTCGCGCCACGCGGAGAGAAAGGTGTCCTGGGTGACGTCGGCGGCGGCGTTGGCGTCGCGCACGATGCGGAACGCCAGGTCGTAGACACGGTCGAACCAGGTGTCGTAGAGGGCGCCGAACGCCCTCTCGTCGCCGGACCGCGCACTGCCCACGAGCTCGGCATCGCTCGGTGTGGCCATCGCGGGGTCATTGTGTCCCATCCCTGTCGTCCTCTCCGGGGCCGTCGCCGCTCCTGACACCCCGGACCCCCGCGTGATGACAGGCGACGCCACCCCCGTGTAAGCGCCCGGACGGCTCGAGTGTCAGGCCCGGTGACGGCGTCACCAGAAGGGAGGCGCCACGAGCCAAGGAGCACTTCCATGCGCATCCGCACCGCCATCCTCGGACCGGTCGCAGCCTTCACGCTGGTGAGCGGGCTCGGCATCGCCGCCAACGTCGCGGCGGCCGCCGCGCCCCGGGCCCGTCGGTCCCGGCGACCTGACGACCTGCCAGGAGAACGAGATCACTCCAGGCGACGACTGCCCCGACAAGCCGAAGGGCGAGAAGCCGCCGGAGCCGAAGCCCGATCCCCAGCCGCAGGCCGACGACACGCCGAGGCCGGGAATCCCGAGCTTCACCGGCTGATCGACCCACTCCCGTAGGGGCCGGCGCTCGCGCCGGCCCCTACGCCCGACCCGGGAAGGACCCCGCCATGCGTACCCGCTTGCTCTCGTGCCTCGTCGCCACCGGCATCGGCTTGTTCGCCGCCGCATGCAGCACTGGCGGCGGGGATTCCGCCGACCAGCACACCGACACCCCCGCCGCCACCCCGGCGGCCCCCGTCGCGACCGGGGCTTCGGTCGCCCGAGCCGACGCGGGCACCGTCTCCGTCCTCGACGTGCCGCGACCGGGCGCCCGCGTGCGTGAGCTCGCCGGCACGAGCGACTTCGGCTTCCGGCGCGCCTTCCTCGTCGTGGGTGAAGAGGGCGAGTTCCTGAAGGTGCTGTTGCCCGAGCGCCCGAACGGCACCACCGGTTGGGTGCGGGCCGCGGACGTCACCATCGAGCGCGTCGACCACGAGATCACGGTCGACCTCGCCGCGCGCACGTTGCGATGGAGCGAGCACGGCAACGTCGTGCTCGAGACTCCGATCGCGGTCGGCTCGCAGCAATATCCGACTCCGACCGGACGATTCTTCGTGACCGACCTACTCGACACAGGCGAGGGCGGCGGCGCGTACGGACCGTACGCGCTCGGGCTCTCGGCGCATTCCGACGTGCTCACCGAGTTCGGCGGTGGCGACGGTCAGGTCGGCATCCACGGCACGAATGACCCGTCCAGCATCGGCCGGCCCGTATCGCACGGTTGCGTGCGCGTCGCGAACGACGTCATCACGCGGCTGGCGACGACCGTCCCGGTCGGCACCGTGGTCACGATCGTCTGACCCAACCGGTGCACATGCGCGGGTGGCGCGTCCCGGATCCGGGGCGCGCCGCCTGCGCGCCCGTGCGTGCGCTACGCGATGCAGTCGGCGCCGAGCAGGACGCGCAGGTCGGCAAAGAGGCCGTTGCTCGAGTCGACGAGGTACTCGTCTGCGAGCTGGAGGACGGTCGTGCGGTCCGCGCCCTCGAGGTGCACGTACACGGCGCTGTCGCCCGGGTGGACGCGCAACACCTCCTTGAGCCCTTCGACCTTCTCGTTGGTGAGCGCGGCGCGCTTGACACGGATGCGCACGGGCGGACCGCCGTCGAGCACGACCTCGGGTTGCGTGATCTCCATGGCGATGATCTTCGGATCGTCGTCACGCAGATCGAGGCGGCCCTTCACGCAGATGATCGCGTCCTCTTCCAACACGTGCCCGTACGACGTCATCGTCTTCGGGAAGACCATGACCTCGAGGGCGGCGCCGAGGTCCTCGAGGACGAACGTCGCCATGAGGTCGCCGCGCTTCGTGTACCGCCGGTTGAGCGCGGTCACGACACCGCCGACGACGCGCAGCTCGCCCTCGCGCAGCTCCTTGAGCTCGGTGAGCGTGCACTCGATGTGCCGGCGCAGACCGCGCTCGGCGCCCATGAGCGGATGCTCGCTGACGTAGAGGCCGAGCATCTCCTTCTCGTGGGCGAGCCGGGCCCGCTTGTCGAACTCGGTGTCGGGGACGGCGACCCGCTCGTCGAACCCGTCTCCCGCTCCCCCGGCGGCATCCGGAGCCCCGCTGTCGCCGCCGAACAGGCTCATGATCCCGGCGTCGCGCTCACGCCGGCGGGCGACCGTGTGGTCCACGATCTGCTCGTACACGTGCAGCAGGCCCTTGCGCGGGTGGCCGAGGGAGTCGAACGCGCCCGCCTTGATGAGCGACTCGATCGTCCGCTTGTTGAGCGCCTGCGGGTCGACCCGCTCGCAGTAGTCGAAGAAGTCGGTGAACGGCCCGCCGTCGTCGCGGGCGGCGACGACGTGCTCGACGAGGCCCTCGCCGACGTTCCGCACGGCCGACATGCCGAATCGGATCGACGTCTCGCGCACGGCGAAGTCGCTCTCGGACTCGTTGACGTCCGGCACCAGCACCGCGATCCCGAGCTGCCGGCACTCGTTCAGGTAGACCGCGGTCTGGTCCTTGTTCGCCTTGACGCTCGTGAGCAGCGCGGCCAGGTACTCGACCGGGTGGTTCGCCTTGAGATACGCGGTCTGGTACGAGATCAGCGCGTACCCATACGCGTGGCTCGCGTTGAAGCCGTAGTCGGCGAACGGCTCGATGAGCGAGAACAGTTGTTCCGCGACGCGCGAGTCGTAGCCGTTGGCGAGGCAGCCTGCGATGAAGCCGTCCTTCTGCGCCGCGACTACCTCGCGCTTCTTCTTTCCGACGGCTCGGCGGAAGTCGTCGGCTCGCGGGAGGTCGAACCCCGCGATCTTGTGCGCGATCTCGATGACGGATTCCTGGAACACCAGCACCCCGTACGTCTTCCCGAGAATCGGCTCGAGGCTGGGGTGCAGGTACGAGATGGGCTCTCGGCCGTGCTTCCTCGCGACGTACTGAGGGATGTTCGCCATCGGGCCGGGCCGGTAGAGGGCGATGATCGCCGCAATCTCCTCGAAGCTCTTCGGCGACATCTGCCGGAGCAGATTCCGCAGCGGCCCGCCTTCCATCTGGAACACGCCGATCGAGTCGCCGCGCTGGAGCATCTCGAAGGTCTTCTGATCGTCGAGCGGCACGTCGTCGATGTCGACACGTTCGCCGGTCGACGCCTCGATGAGCTCGAGCGCCCGCTCGATCACCGAGAGGTTGCGCAGGCCGAGGAAGTCCATCTTCAGAAGCCCGAGATCCTCGACGCCGTGCATCTCGTACTGCGTGACGATCGGGGCGTCCTCGATGTCCCCGCCGGGCTCGGGCTTGCGTTGGATGGGGAGGTACTCGGTGAGCGGCTCCCGGGTGATCACCACGGCGGCGGCGTGGATGCCGTCCTGGCGGCGCAGCCCCTCGAGCCCGCGGGCGACGTCGATGACGCGCTTCGCGTCGGGGTCGGACTCGTAGAGCGAGCGCAGCTCGGCGGCCATCTTGTAGCCGTCCTCGTGGCCGGTGACCTTCTCGAGGCACGCCCGCAGGGGTGTGTCGCGACCCATGATCAAGGGGGGCATCTGCTTGGCGATCCGGTCGCCCACGCCCCACGGGTAGCCGAGCACGCGTGACGCGTCACGCACCGCCGCCCGGGCCTTGATCGTCGAGAACGTGACGATCTGGGCGACGTGATCCCAGCCGTACCGCTGGGCGGCGTACTTGATCAGCTCACCCCGGTGCCGCTCGTCGAAGTCCATGTCGATGTCGGGCATCTGCTTCCGACCCGGGTTGAGGAACCGCTCGAAGAGCAGGTCGTACCGGATCGGGTCGATGTCGACGATGCGCAGGCAGTAGGCGACGCACGATCCCGCCGCGCTCCCTCGCCCGGGCCCGACCCGGATGCTGCGTGAGCGCGCGTACCTGACGAGGTCCCACACGACGAGGAAGTAGGCGGAGAAACCCATGTCCTTGATGACACCGAGCTCGTACTCGAGGCGTTCGAGGACGTGCAGCGCCGGCGAGGGTCCGTAGCGGTCCTTGGCGCCCTCGAAGATGAGCTCACGGAGGTACGAGTCCTCGTCATGCCCTTCGGGTACCGGGAACGCGGGCAGCTCGGGCTTGCCGAAGTCGATCTCGACGTTGGCGCGCTCGGCGACGAGCAGCGTGTTGTCGCACGCGTCCGGGTGGTCCGCGAACAGCCCGCGCATCTCGGCCGCCGTCTTCAGGTAGAACTCCTCGGCGTCGAACTTGAAGCGGTTCGGGTCGTCGAGCGTGGCGCCGGTCTGGACGCACAGCAGCGCGGCGTGCGCCTCGGCGTCCTGCCTGTGCGTGTAGTGCGAGTCGTTGGTGGCGAGCAGCGGGGCGTCGAGCTCGCGCGCCATCTTCACGAGCTTCGGGTTGACGTTCTGCTGCTCGGGGAGGCCGTGGTCCTGGAGCTCGATGAAGAAGGAGTCCCGCCCGAGGATGTCCTGGAACCGCGCCGCGGAGTCGCGCGCCGCCGTGTAGTCCCCCGTCATCAACTGCTGGCACACGAGACCGCCCAGGCAGCCGCTCGTCGCGACGAGACCCTCGCGATGACGCTCGAGGAGCTCGAAGTCGATGCGCGGCTTGAAGTAGAAGCCGTCGAGGTACGCGTCGGACGCGACCTTGATCAGGTTGCGGTACCCGGCATTGCTCTCGGCGAGCAGCGTCAGGTGGAAGATCTCGTTGATCGGCGCGCCGCGGCCGGTCGTGTCGGCTCGCGTGTCGACGAAGTACGCCTCCGAGCCGATGACGGGAGTCAGGCCCGCTTCGCGCGCCGCCCGGTAGAAGTCGAGGACGCCGTACATGTTCCCGTGGTCGGTGATGCCGACCGCCGGTTGCCCGTCGGCGGCCGCCGTGGCGACGACGTCGGGGATCCGTGCTGCGCCGTCCAGCATCGAGTACTCGGTGTGCAGATGCAGATGGACGAACGAGCTCGCCAAGGCGCCGCAACCCCCTCCGGCCTCGACCCACAGGGGTTGTGGATGACCCTGTGGAGAATCACACTGTTGTAACTCTCACCATAGAGGGGACGCCGGCGCCGGGCAAGCGTCGAGGTGGGAGGGCTCAGGCCCGGCCGCGACCCCCGAGGAGCGGCACGTACATCTCGTCGGGGGTGAGCGATCCGTGCATGCCGATCAGCTTCGTCTCCTGGGGCAACGTCGGGTCGACGAACGCCACCGGCTCGCGGGCGGCGAGCACGACGTCACCCACGCGGCGTCCGATCGGCCCCTCGGGCGCGGGCCCGATCCAGCCCTCGGCGAACAGCTCTTCGCGAGTGAGCACCCACGCCTGATGGCCGACGGCCTCGCGTGCCGCGGCGGCGAGCTCGGCGGCGGCTCCTGGCTTCGCGTACAGGTACCGGAACCGCGCCTCACCGGCGTACATCGCGATCATCGGCGCCAGGTCGTGGAGCTCGACCCATCCGCCCGGGTCGACGTGGACCTGCCCGTGGTCCGACGTCACGAGCAGGGCGGTCTCTTCCGGCAGCGCGTCGCGCAGGTCGCCGACGAGGCGGTCGGCCGCGCGTAGTTCGGCGATGTAGAAGGAGTCGTGCAAGCCGTACTCGTGGGCGACGGTGTCGACGCTCGGGTAGTAGCCGTACACGAAGCGCTCCCCCGCCTCGACGAGACGACGACAGTGCTCGACGAGCGTCGAGACCGCATTCCAGCCCACGAAGCGCGCGCCGCGTAGCTGCGCGTCGGTGAACCCGGAGTGCCGAAACTCGCTGCGCGTGACGACCGGGACGGGCCGGCCGAGGAACGCGGTGTGGCGTTGCATGTCGAACGGCTCGGGCGGGCGGCGGTTGCCGGTGGTCTGCCACCGGAGGATGTTGAGGACGTCATCGCCCACGCGCATGCGGAACCCGACGAGGCCGTGTTGCGAGGGGGCCAGGCCGGTGGCGAGCGACGTGAGGGCGCTGGCGGTCGTCGACGGGGCGACGGTGGTGATCGGCCCGCCTTCGAGCGCGGCCAACTCGGGGAGCAGGCTGCGGTGCGCTTCGACCGCCTGCCAGCCGAGCCCGTCCAGCAGCACCAGCACGACGGCGGCGGCGCCCTCGACGAGGGACGGCATGCCCGGCGCCGGACGGCCACCGACGAGTGCCGGCACCAAGCTCGTGATCGCCTGTCCGCCGTAGTCCGGCCGAACCGGATCCAACCGCCTCCTCCTCCCGTCGTCCCTGCCGAATCTATGCGGCTTCAAGGGCCCCGACCTGGCTCTCGGACGCGCGACCATGGTGGATGTGAAGGTCTCGACCAGGGGCGACTACGCGGCCCGGGCGCTGCTCTCGCTCGCCCTCCACGGCAAGGACCGGCCGACCTCGGTGAAGGAGATCGCCGAGCGCACGAGCCTGCCTCAGCCGTACCTCGAGCAGATCCTCCTGGCGGTGAAGGGCGCCGGGCTGGTCCGCTCGAAGCGCGGCGTCGGCGGCGGCTACGTGCTCGCCCGGGCCCCGGAAGACATCACGCTGGCCGAGATCCTCACCGCCGTCGACGGGCCCCTCACGACCCTCATGGGCGAGCACGACCACTGCGAGGGGCACTGCATCCTCCAGGAGGTGTGGGTCTGCGTCTCCGAGGAGATGCGTCAGCTGCTCGAGGGCTTCACCCTGGCGGACCTCGTCAAGCGCACCCGCGTCGGTCACCCCGACGCGCCGGTGAAGTCGTCAGGCTGACTCGTCGTCGAGCGCGTCGAGCACGGACGCGAGCTCGAGGGGCAGCGGATCCTCGAACGTCAGATGGCGCCCGGTCGTCGGGTGCTCGAGGGCGAGCCGGTGCGCGTGCAGGAACGGCCGCCCGACTCTGAGCGCCGGCCGATCGCCGCGGTACGCGGCGTCTCCGACGACGGCGTGCCCGACCGCGCTCAGGTGCACACGTAGCTGGTGCGTCCGGCCGGTCTCGAGGCGACACTCCACGAGGCTCACCTCCGGCGTGTCGTACTCGTCTCGCACCTCGTACGAGGTGCGAGCGGCGCGGCCCTCGTCGCGGATCGCCATCCGGGTGCGCCGAGTCGGTGACCGGCCGATCGGCGCGTCGATGACGCCGCGAGGCGCCTCGAAGCGGCCCCAGACGAGCGCGAGGTAGCGCCGGTCGACGTCACGTCGCGCGAGCGCGGCGACGAGCACGTCGTACGCGCGCGGCGAGCGGGCGACGAGCATGAGCCCGCTCGTGTCGCGGTCGAGGCGGTGCACGATGCCCGGCCGGGCCGGGTCGCCCACGTCGGCGAGCTCGGGGAACCGGTGCAGGAGCCCGTTGACGAGCGTGCCACCCGGATGGCCGGCGCCGGGATGGACGACGAGCCCGGCCGGCTTGCTGACGACGATCAGGTCGTCGTCGGCGAAGCGGATGTCGACGGCGACCGGCTCGGGGCCCGGCGGCCGGTCGGGCGGTGGCTCGGAGAGGAGCTCGACCACTGCGCCTTCCTCGAGACGGTGGCTCTTGGCGACCGGTTGGCCTCCGACGAGCACGGCGCCGTCGTCGATGAGGCGGGCGACCTCGGCCCGGCTCCATCCCGTGAGCAGTGCGAGGGCCCGGTCGAGCCGCTCGCCCGCCAGCGTCCCGGGGACGGCCAGCTCGGTCAAACGACCGCACTCATCGCGCGTCGCCGCGGTCGTCGCGGTCGCGCCAACCCCACACCAGGAGAAGCACCGCGCCGATCGTGATCGCCGAGTCGGCGACGTTGAAGCTGGGGAAGGCGCCGACCCGCACGAAGTCGACCACCTCGCCGCGCAGGAAACCGGGCGCCCGGAACACCCGGTCGAGAAGGTTGCCGAGCGCTCCTCCGAGCACGAGCGACAACGCGACGACCATCACCGGGTCCTTCGCCCGTTGCGCGACGCGCACGAGCACGACGGCGACGATGGCCGCGAGCACCGCGAGCAGCGGCGTGAAACCGGTCAGGATGCTGAACGCGCCGCCGGGGTTACGGCTCAGGCGGAACTCGACGGTGTCCCCGATGATCGAGAGGGGCTCGTCGGAGAGGTGCCGGACCACCAACGCCTTCGTGATCTGGTCGAGGACGACGACGAAGAGGACGAGCCCGACGATCAGGAGCGGCCGACTCGTCGGCGGTGCAGAGCCGGGCTCGGAATGAGCGTGCCCGCTAGCGGCGTCGTTCGGCACGGGCCTTGCAGTCGACACACTCCTCGGCGTACGGGATCGCCTCGAGCCGCTCGACCGAGAGACGGCGGCCAGCGGGCACGCAGACGCCGTACGTGCCCGCGTCCATCCGCTTCAGAGCGCGGTCGATGGCGTCGACGATCTGACGAGCGGAAGCCGACAGCAACAGATCGCGCTCGCGCTCGACGTTGACCGTGTCGCCCTCGCCCGACTCCTCGTCGAACTGGGTGTCGCCGGGGTCGCGCTCCTGTGCGAGCTCGTCAGCCTCGGCGAGGAGCTCTTCCGCCTGGCGGAGCTGCTGGTTGCGCTCGTCCAGCAACTTCGCCCGCAGCCGCTTGAGCGTCCGGTCGGACAAGTTCGGCTTGGCCGGCATGACTTCCCACCCCGACAGCGGGCAGATCACGGAGCCGGGTTTGCGCGGCGGCACCTTCTTGACGGGCGGCAGCTTCGGCGCCGGCGCCTTCTTCGCCGACGGCGCGGGCTTGGTCGGCGCCGCCGGTGCCTTGGCCTTCTTCGCGGCCGGCGCCTTCTTGGCGGGAGGGGCCTTCTTCTTGGTGGGAGTGCTCTTGGGGGGCTTCGCCGCCCGGCCCGCCTTCGCGGTCTTCGCCTTGCCGGCCTTTGCCGCCGCGGGCTTCCCCGCGACCCGCTTCGGCGTCGACGGCTTCTTGGCCGCCGAGCCCTTCTGCTTCTTGGCCGGCGGCTTCTTCGCGGCCGGCTTCTTGGCCGGCTTCGACGACTTCTTCGCGGTCGCCTTTGCGGTCTTCTTTGGCACCGGCTTGGCGGGCTTCCTCGACGCCGACCGCTTGGCCCCCGCCTTCTTGGTCGCCTGACCACCGGGCGCGGCCTTCTTCGGCGCAGCGGTCTTCTGTGGTGTTGCCATTGGGAACTCCCAGGTGGGAGACAGGGCGGCGGCGCCCCCGAGAGCGCCGCCGGGGAGCGCAGGATAGTAGGGGGGAACACCGCCGCTTCACCACGGCATTCCGCGCCCCGCAGCGTCAGACGGGGCGGTGGCGCGGCTCCCCCACCCGCGAATCCGCCTCGGCGAGCGCCTGGCGCAAGCGGGAGTCGACCTCGTCGGCGTCGACGCCGACGACGCGATAGCGCTTGACCCGTGAGCGCTCGCCGGAGACGAGCTCGACGGCCTTCTCTTTCACGCCGAGCGCGGCGGCGATGAGCGCGGCGGCGGCCGCGTTCGCCCGCCCGTCGACGGGCGGGGCGGCGACTCGGACCTTCAGCGAATCGCCGTGCCGACCGACGACCGCGCTGCGCCCGGCGCCCGGTTGGACGTGCACCCGCAGCACGACCGCGCCACGTTCGACGTCATAGAGGTCGGAAGAGCGCGTCACACCCCTGTCCTTTTCGAGCGGGAACGGAAGACCCGGCTTGTACTGTACGCGGGAGCGGCGGCTGAGCCGAGCTTCCGCAAAGCGGAGCTGCAGCGACAGGAGAAAAGAGTGGCGTTCACGCCGGTACCGTCCGCGCTCGACCTCGTCGAGCTCGAAGCACGCGTGCTCGAGCGTTGGCGCACCCAGGACGCGTTCCGCGAGAGCTTGCGACGGCGCGAAGGGGCTCCCGAGTGGGTGTTCTACGAGGGCCCGCCGACCGCCAACGCGCGCCCCGGCATCCACCACGTATGGGCCCGCGCGTTCAAGGACTTGTACCCGCGCTTCCACACGATGCGCGGTCGGTACGTCGCGAGGAAGGGCGGTTGGGACTGCCACGGCCTGCCGGTCGAGGTCGAGGTCGAGAAGGCCCTCGGCATCACGAACAAGCACGAGATCGAGGACTACGGGATCGAGGCCTTCAACCAGCGATGCCGTGAATCGGTGCAGCGCTATGTCGAGGACTGGTCTGCGCTGACGTCGCGGATGGGGATGTGGATCGATACCGCGGACGCGTACTGGACGCTCACCAACGAGTACATCGAGAGCGTCTGGTGGGTGCTCCGCCAGATGTGGGACCGCGGCCTTGTCTACGAGGGCTTCAAGGTCGTCCCGTACTGCGGCCGGTGCGGGACCGCGCTCTCGAGCCACGAGCTCGGCCAGCCCGGTGCGTACCAGGACATCACGGAACCATCCGTGTACGTCCGGTTCCCCGGCGTCGGCGTCGACTTCGACCTACTCGTGTGGACCACCACGCCGTGGACGCTCGTCTCGAACGTCGCCGCCGCCGTCGGCCCCGCGATCGAGTACGTGCGCGTGAAGGCACCCGAGGGCGGGCGGGACCTCGTGCTCGCGGCGTCGCGCGTCGCGAACGTGCTCGGCGGCGATGCCGAAGTGGTCGAGACCCTACCGGTGGCCGATCTCGCCGGTCTTCGGTACGAGCGGCCCTTCGACTTCCTGCCGATCGACGCCGGCGCGAACCGTGTCGTCGTCGCGGAGTTCGTCACGCTCGAAGAAGGTTCGGGGATCGTCCACCTCGCGCCCGCGTTCGGCGAGGTGGACCGCGAGGTGTCCGAACAGGAGGCCCTCCCGGTCCTCAACCCCGTCGGTCCCGATGCCCGCTTCGACGGGTCCGTCCCGCAGCTCGCGGGTCAGTTCGTCAAGGACGCAGACCCTGCGTTGATCGACGCTGCTCACCGCGGCGGGCCGGGTCGTGTCGGTCGTCGACTACGCGCACGCCTATCCGCACTGCTGGAGATGCGGCACGCCGCTCATCTACTGGGCGAAGCCGACATGGTTCGCGCGCACTTCGGAGCACAAAGACGTCCTCCTCCGCGAGAACGAGACGATCGGTTGGCATCCCGACTACATCAAGCACGGCCGCTTCGGCGACTGGCTCGAGAACAACGTGGACTGGGCGCTGTCCCACGATCGTTTTTGGGGAACGCCGCTGCCGGTCTGGCGGTGCGGCGAGTGCCACGCCGATACGTGCGTCGGCTCGGTGGCCGAGCTCAGCGAGCTGGCGGGTCGCCATCTCTCCGATCTCGACCTGCACCGCCCCTACGTCGACGACGTCACCATCACGTGTCCCGAGTGCTCGGGTCGTGCGCATCGCGTCGACCCCGTGCTCGACGCGTGGTTCGACTCCGGGTGCATGCCGTCGGCGCAGTTCCACTACCCGTTCGAGAACGAGGAGCTGTTCGAACGGCGCTTCCCGGCCGATTTCATCGCCGAGGCCATCGACCAGACACGCGGCTGGTTCTACTCACTGCTCGCCGTCAACGGGCTCGTGTTCGACCGGGCGCCCTACCGGAACGTCGTATGCCTGGCGCTGATCGTCGCCGGCGACGGGCAGAAGATGTCGAAGTCCCGCGGGAACGTGATCGACCCGTGGGAGATCCTCGACGGTCGCGGTGCCGACGCGCTCCGATGGTACTTCTTCTCGTCGGGCTCGCCGTGGACGACGCGCCGGGTGTCCGAGACCGGTATCGACGAGTCGACGAGCCGCTTCCTGATCACCCTCTGGAACACCTATTCGTTCTTCGTCACGTACGCGACCCTCGACGGCTGGGCCCCCGACCAGGCGGGCCGGGTGGAGCACGTCCTCGACCGGTGGATCCGCTCGCGACTGCACCGGACCGTGGGCGAGGTCACCGACGCGCTCGAGGGCTTCGATGCCCTCCGTGCCGCGCAGGCGCTCGACCGCTTCGTCGACGATCTCTCGAACTGGTACGTGCGCCGCTCACGCCCGCGGTTCTGGAAGGACTCCGACCCCGCCGCGCACGGCGCGCTCTACGAGAGCCTGCTGACGGTCGCGAAGTTGCTCGCGCCGCTCTGCCCGTTCACGACCGACGCGATGCACAGCAACCTCAGCGGTCGCGACGAGTCCGTCCATCTGGCCGACTGGCCCGCGATGGACGTCCCCGCGCTCGACGACGACCTCGAGGCGGAGATGGACGAAGCGCGCCACGTCGTCTCGCTCGGGCTCGCGGCTCGCAGCGAGACGCGTCTCAAGGTGCGAACCCCGCTCCGGCGCGCGCTGGTCCTGCTCCCCGAAGGGCGACATCTCGGCGACGCGGTGACGGAGGAGATCCGGGACGCGTTGAACGTGCGGGAGGTCGAGCTCATCACCGGCCTCGAGGGACTGGTCGACTACGTCGTCGTGCCGAACTTCCGCAAGCTCGGACCGCGAGTCGGCAAGCTCATGCCCGAGATCCAGTCGGCGCTCCGCTCGGTGGACGGCGCGACGGTCCAGCGCGCGTTCGACACCGACGGCCGTTACCGGATCGCGCTCGCGGGCGGCGAGAGCGTCGACGTCGGTCCCGACGAGGTCGAGGTGCGGGCGACGTCACACGCCGAGCTCGCGCTGGCACAGGACGGCGGGTACGCGGTCGCGCTCGACACCTCCCTGGACGACGAGCTTCGCCGGGAGGGCCTCGCCCGCGAGTTGGCGCGGAAGCTCAACGACTTGCGCAAGGCGTCCGGCCTGGAGATCAGCGACCGGGTGCGCGTCTGCGTGTGGGCCGGCGACCGGTTGGCCGACGCGGCGCGATCGCACGGCGAATGGATCGCGGGCGAGGTGCTCGCCGAGGAGTGGGCTGTCGAAGAAGGCGACGCTCCTGATGTCGGCGTCTCGCACCTCGACGTCGACGGGTTCGCCGCGTCGGTGCTGCTCCAGAAGGTCGTGCCGCCGAGCTGAGCCCCGACGAAAGGGGCACCTCCGGCAGGGCACGGGGTTTCCCCGGGCCCGGATCGCAACGATGGTTGGCTGGAGCACTTGCGCAAGCAAGTGCGACCAAATCAGCGACGGCGCCACCCGCGTCGGCGCGGCGGGGTGTCCTCGTCGTCGAAGAGGTCGTCCTCCTCGTCGGCCTCGTCGCGCGGACCGAGCGGCGCGTCGTCACGCACCGCTTCGCGCAACGTGGCGAAGAACGCGTCGTCGTCGAGCACCTCGGGCTCCATGGGCTCGTCGGCGGGAACGAAATCTGAAAGCCCGGGCGTGCTCCCGGCTTGCGGATTCGGCACCGGCTCCGATGACGCCGAGTCGGCGTCGGGCCAGCTCGGTTCCGACTCCGCCGGCGCGGGCCGGGTCGTCTCGGGTGGCGCCTTCGGGAACGGGTCGACCGAGCCGATCTCGGCCGTCGGCATCGACGACGAACGCGACGGGGTGGACGGCGACGACGGGGGTGACGATGACGACGGCCGGCCCGAGTTCGCGATGGCCTCCCGCGGAGGCGGGACGGAGACCTCGTGCAGCTTCGGACGTTGGCCGTGCTGGGCGCTGAACTTGCCCAGGGAATCGAGCTCCGTCTCGATCGCCTGCCGGAGCCGGGTGCGGTACTCGCTCTCGTACTTCTCGAGTGCCTCGACGTCGGCGTTGAGGGCGTCGCGCCGCGCGGACAGGTCCTGGACCTCGCTCTCGAGCCGCTGCCGTTCGTTCTCGGCGACCCGACGCGCGGTCCCCTCGGCCTCGCTCACGAGGTTCCGCGCCTTGGCCTCGGACTCCTCGAGCAACACACGCGACCGCTCCTGCGCGTCGGCGATCGCCTCGTCGGCGGTCTTCTGCGCGAGCAGGAGCGTGCGCTGGAGCGTCTCGCCGGCTTCGCGGTTCTCGCCGACGCTTCCCTCCGCGCTCGAGACGCGCTCGGTGAGCTGACGCACACGCTCGTTCAGGCTTTCGACGGTGGACGCGGCGCGTTCGAGCAATTCGTCGACGTCGTCGCGGTGATAGCCACGGAACCCTTCGCGGATGTCGGTGTCCCGCAGCTCCCGGGGAGTCACATCCATAGCACACCATGGTATCGAGATGTGCGCCCGAGGTGGGAAACCCTCACAGCCCTGTCAGCGCCTAGAGGGAGCAGACGATTCCTTGGACGATGAACAGCACGAAGAACACGACCATGAACGACAGGTCGAACATGCCGACCGGCGGGATGATGCTCCGAAACGGGCGCAGTACCGGCTCGGTGAGGTCCGCCAGGAGCGTTGCGACCGACGTGAGCGGGCTGCCCGGACGCACGGGGAACCACGACAGGATCGCGCGCGCCGCGAGGACGACCAGATAGATGCGAAGCACCCAGCAGACGAGTTGCACTGCGTCAGGCCCGGTACAGGCCGCGCGCCTGCAGCCGCTCCTTGTCCTCCTCGGAGACCTCGACGCTCGTCGGGGTCAAGAGGAACACTTGGTCGTCGACCTTCCGCATCGTTCCACCGACCGCGTACGCGAGCCCGCTCGAGAAGTCGATCAGGCGACGCTGGAGCTCACGATCGAGGCCGCGCAGGTTGAGCACGACGGCCTGATTCGCCTTGAGTCGATCGCCGAGCTCCTGCGCGTCGTTGAAACCGCCCGGCTCGACGACGTGCACCGGGGACGAAGTCTGCGGCTGACGCACGACCGCGGGCCTCGGCGTCACGAGCGGCGACGGCTCGTCGCGCGGTACCGGGCGCACCAGTCCTGACTCGCTACGCGGTGGCGGTGGCGGCTCGACGGCCTCGTGGAGCCGGTCGCCGCGCAGCTCGCGAACGTCGGACGTGTCGCGCTGCACGCGAGCATGCCGCGCGCTCCGGCTTGCGCTCACGTTCCCGCTCCCGCTCCTGCGGTGGCGCATGGCCGTTTTCCTCGTCGTAGTCGTACTCGTCGTAGTCGGCGTCCCAGTCGAACTCATCGTCGTCCTGGAGCCCCAGGTACACCATCGCTCGACGCCACATAGAAGCCACGGGATCGACTCCCTTCCCGTTTCGGAAGCCTACCGTCGCCCCGTGCCCGGATCGCGGCACGCACGCCGGCCTCGCGGCCCGGCGACGGCGTCACGGATCAGCGCCTCGACCCGAAGATCGCCCGCCCGACCCGGACCATCGTCGCGCCCTCCCCGACCGCCGCTTCGTAGTCGTCGGTCATGCCCATCGAGAGCTCGCGCACGCCGAGGTCGGTTGCCAGCTCGCGGAGCGCGCGCGAACCACGGCCGTGGGTCGTCGCCGGCGGGCGGGATGGTCATCAGACCCTCGACGCGCAGACCCAGCTCCCGGAGCTCGTCGGCGAGCCGGGCGGCGTCGCCGGGGGCGCACCCGCCCTTCTGTGGCTCGCCGGCCAGGTTCACCTCGACGAGGACACGCGCGCCGGGCGCGCGCCGGGCGATCGCCGCGCCGAGCGGCTCGCGATCCACGGACTGCCACCACGTGACGCAGCGAGCGAGGCTTCGCACCTTGTTGCGCTGGAGTCGCCCGAGGAAGTGCCAGCAGATCTCAACCCCCTCGGATGCGCTCGGAGCGGAGAGTGCATCGGCTTTGTCGAGAAGTTCCTGCGCGCGGTTCTCGCCCACGTCGGTCACGCCCGCCGCGACCGCTTCGGCGACGCGCTCGGCCCACACGGTCTTCGTGGCGGCCACGAGCCGAACGTCGTTCGGATCGCGCTCCGCGTGACGCGCCGCCGCCGCGATCCGGTCTCGAACCTCGGTGACCGCGGCCGCGATGCCGACTCACGGGCGACGCGCCACGATCAACGCCTGGCGTCCGGTGACACCGTCGCGACGATGCGAGAAGTGGTCGAGCGACTCGTAGGTGCACACGTCCACGTGGGTGACGTCGTCCACACCGGCCGACGAGAGCGCAGCCCGGACCCCGGCCCGCAGGTCGAGGGCGAGCGCGCCGTCCTCGGTACGGGTCCGGACCGCCGGGCCCACCTGGTGCATCACCTGCTCGAGCTCGGCCGCCCCGAACTCGTAGTGCGCGGGCGAGATGCACGGCCCGACAACGGCGTGGACAGGTGAGCGGTCCCGCTCGCGTACGGCGCGCACGGCGCCGTCGACCACGCCGGCAACGAGGCCCCGCCAGCCGCAATGCACCGCCGCCACCGCGTCGCCGGCGACGAGTGCGATCGGCGCGCAGTCCGCGACCAGCACGACGAGCGAGACGGCGGTGCCGGTGGCCACGAGCGCGTCGGCGTCGCCGGCGCCGCCCGGGGTGTCGGCGTCGACGACGCGACCGCCGTGCACCTGCCGGACCCAGGCCCACCCCCGCGCGGCGGACGCGTCGCCGAGGTCGTTCGCGACGCGACGCCGGTTCTCTGTCACCGCCGCCGGATCGTCGCCGGCCGCGAAGCCGAGATTGGCAGTGTCGTAGGGCGCGACGGAGACACCGCCGTGCCGGTCGGTGAAGGCGACGTGCGCGCCGTCGACCTCGAGCGCGATGTGACCCAAGCTCGCCCGCGGCCCTACTTCAGGAACTCGGGGACGTCGAAGTCGTCGTCGTCGAAGTCGAGGTCGTCGGTGCTGCCGAGAGCGGCTTCCTCCTCTTGGAAGCCAAGCGGCTGCGGGCGCAGCTCGTCGGCGCGCCGGCGGGTTCGCTCGCCCTCGTACCGGTCGAAGCCGGCGGCGATGACGGTGATGCGGACCTCGTCGCCCAGGGCGTCGTCGATGACGGCGCCGAAGATGATGTTGGCGTCCGGGTGCGCGGACTGGCAGACGATCTCGGCGGCCTCGTTGACCTCGAACAGCCCGAGGTCGGACGGCCCCGACACGTTGAGCAGCAGACCGCGGGCGCCCTCGATGCTCGCCTCGAGCAGGGGGCTCGCCATGGCCGCCCGAGCGGCGCTGATCGCCCTGCCCTCGCCCGACGCGTACCCGATGCCCATCAGGGCGGTGCCGGCGTCCTTCATGATCATGCGCACGTCGGCGAAGTCCGTGTTGATCAAGCCGGGCGTGGTGATCAGGTCGGCAATACCCTGCACACCCTGCAGCAACACCTCGTCGCACATCTTGAACGCGTTCAGCATCGACGTGTGCTCGTCCGACAGCTGGAGCAGCCGGTCGTTCGGGATCACGATCAGCGTGTCGAGCTTGCCCTTGAGCCACTCGACGCCGTTCTGGGCCTGAATGGCGCGCCGCCGTCCTTCGAAGGTGAACGGGCGGGTAACAATTCCGATCGTCAAGGCGCCGACGCTTCGGGCGATGTCGGCGATGATCGGAGCGCCGCCCGTACCCGTACCACCGCCTTCGCCCGCGGCGATGAAGATCATGTCGGCGCCCTTGAGCACCTCCTCGATCTCGTCGCGATGTTCCTCGGCTGCATCGCGACCCACCTCGGGGTCGGATCCCGCGCCGAGACCACGGGTGCGTTCGCGGCCGACGTCGAGCTTCACGTCGGCGTCGCTCATGAGCAAGGCCTGCGCGTCGGTGTTCACGGCGATGAACTCGACGCCCTTGAGGCCGGCATCGATCATCCGGTTGACCGCGTTGCAGCCACCGCCACCGACGCCGATGACCTTGATCACGGCCAAATAGTTCTGCACGTCATGCAGCATGTCGGCCTTCTTGTTCTTCGCTACGCGCGTCTCGGAACGGTCTCCCGCCGGCTGTGCGTTGCCGAGGCCCGCCCACGGCCCCACCGGGGGTGCGAGCATTCTCGCAGGTCACGCGGGCCCGGAGGAAACGCTCGCGATTTTGGTGCGTCTTCGGTGAGTTATGTCAACTCTTGCGCGCCGGCGGAACGGTAGCGGACACGAACCCCACGGGCAACGAGCCGTGGTCGCGGCGCTGCGCGCCTCATCCCGCTACCGGCGCAGCCGGAACGCGCACGTCGATGTAGCGGGGCGGCGCGCCGGCGGTGGACGCGAGCACGGCGACCGCGGCGTGTGCCTTCGCGACGACGTGCCGTGTCGACCCGAGGCGCAACTCGGGGCCGTCGCGCAACCCGATGTTGACTTCCTCCCCCTCCACGCTGATGCGGTTCGTGCGCAGGCGCAGCTCGGGCGGCAGCTTGTCGAGGACGCCGGGGACCGCGGCGGGGGCGACGACGTGGCCGGGTGCGGGGACGGTGCGGAGCCCGCCGATCTCGGGCAGATCGGCCGGCGGCTCGGCGGCGTCGGTGAGCACGCGGCCACGGGCGTCCAGCACGGCGACCTGGTCGGGGGCACGCCGCACCCACGCCGCCGGACGACGTTCGGTCACGTGGATGTCGACCTCTCCTCCCAGGCTCCGCTCGACCCGGGCCTTGTCGACCCAGGCGACGCGCTCGACCTTGCGCGCGACTGCGCCGGTGTCGACGAAGAGGATCGCGTCGCCGGTCGACACGCCGGCGGCGAACCGCACCTGGGCCGGGGTCGCCTGCTGTGTGCCGGTGACGCGAACGCGCTCGACGTCCAGCAGCGCCGAATGCGTCACGAACCACGCGGTTGCCGCCAGGGCTGCGAGGACGACGAGACCGATCATCCATCGGAGCCGGCGACGACCCTGGGCACGCGACACCGCGACGCGTCGATCCCTGATGCGCGGGTCCATCGTCTTCCGAGCCGACGCCGAGCGCGGGGTCATCGCTCGCTGACGCACCTTCGTTGTCATGTCCCCTCCGCGTCGTCGCCGACGACGTGGAGCTCGGGTACGAGCTCCACGCCCGTCGCCTTCGCCACCCGGCGCTGGACCTCGGCGACGAGATCGAGGACGTCGCGAGCGGTGGCACCGGGCTCGGCCTGGAAGAAGTTGGCGTGCTTCTGGGAGACGACCGCCCCGCCGACTCGTAGCCCCTTGAGCCCGGCGGCGTCGATCAGCCGCCCGGCGCTGTCACCGGGCGGATTGCGGAACACCGAGCCGGCGTTCTGACCCCCCGGTTGGTGGTCGCGTCGCCACCGCACGATGTCGGCCACGCGCGCCTCGCAGGCGGCGGCGTCGTCCCGGGTGACGGCGAGCTCGGCCGCGGTGACGATCTCGGTCGGCAGCAGGTTCGAATGCCGGTACCCGAGCTCGAGATCGGCGACGTCCCGTGCGCTCGGGGTGGGCGGGCCCGTCTCGTCGAGCAGGTCGAGGACCCAGGCCCGCTCGAGAACCTCGACGGTCTCGCGGCCGTGCCCGCCGGCGTTCATCCGCACCGCCCCGCCGACCGAGCCGGGGATCCCGACGAAGAACTCGAGGCCGGCGAAGCCGGCGGCGGCCGCTCGCCGGGCCAGCACGGGGAGAGGCACCGCTCCCCCGGCCCGGAGGGACGACTCCTTCTCTCCGGTTCTGCCGGAGGGCAGCTCGATCACCTCGAAGTCGCCCTCGAGCACCACGACCAGCCCGGAGAAGCCGGCGTCCGACATGAGCAGGTTCGAGCCGCGCCCGATGACGAGCACGCGCGGCCGATGTCGGCGCACCGCCTCGGCGACCGCGGCGAGGGCGTCGACGTCCTGGACACGGACGAGCACCGCGACCGGGCCACCGACGCGGTAGGTGCTCAGCTCGGCGAACGACGCGCGTTCGGAGGTGACGTCGGGCAGGCGATCGCGCAGGTCGCCGGCGAGCGACGCGAGGTCGGCGGACGTACTCACGACACCGCCCCCGTCAACCACTCGTCGGGGACAGTGGTGAGGTCGCCGGCACCGAGGGTGAGCACGACGTCGCCCGGCCGGGCGAGCCGCAAGGCGTGCTGCACGACGTCGGTGCGCCGCGGCAGATACACGACCGGCAGCGCCGGGTGCGCGTCGAGCACGGCGCCGAGGATGAGACGACCGGAGACGCCCGGTTGCGGCGTCTCGTTGGCGGCGTACACGTCGGTGAGCACGACCTGATCGGCGCCGGTGAACGCGTCGGCGAAGTCGCGCCAGAGGCGCGCGGTGCGCGTGTACCGGTGGGGCTGGAACACGACGATCACTCGCCCCCACCCGCCCTCACGCGCCGCCTCGATCATCGCGGAGATCTCGCCTGGGATGTGCGCGTAGTCGTCGACGAGCGTGACGCCGTCGATCTCGCCGCGGAACTGGAACCGACGCGCCACACCGCCGAACCCGCGCATCGCCTCGACCGCGGCGTCGAACGGCGCTCCGAGCTCGAGCGCGAGCGCGGTGGCGCCGGTCGCGTTGGTGGCGTTGTGGCGTCCCGGCACCGGCAACTCGATGGTGCCGAGCTCGCGCCCGTCGCGATGGACGGCGAAGCGACTCCCGCTCCGATCGCCTTCGTACGACACGATGCGATAGGTCGCGTCCGCGTCGAACCCGTACGACGCGCCGCCGGGGTGCGCGGCGACGAGCCCGTGCGCCACCGGATCATCGGCGCACACCACGCGCACGCCCGGGATCCCGGCGGAGAATCTCTCGAACGCGGCCTTCAGGTCCGAGAAGCCACCGTAGTGATCGAGGTGGTCGGGCTCGACGTTCGTGACGATGGCCGCTTCCGGCGCGAGCTCGAGGAAGGTCCCGTCGCTCTCGTCGGCCTCGACGACGAGCCACTCGCCACCGTCGTAGGCGGCGTTCGTGCCGACTTCGTTGAGATCGCCACCGATGATGAAGCTCGGGTGCCATCCGGCGGCGCGCAGGATCAGGGCGAGCATCGACGAGGTCGTCGTCTTGCCGTGGCTGCCGGCGACGGCGACGGTCCTGCGCGTCGCGGTCAGGGCACGAAGTGCGTCGGCCCGGCGGAGGACAGGCAGCCCTCGCTCCACGGCGGCCCGGACCTCGGCGTTCGAGTCGGGGATCGCCGTCGAGACGACGACGGCGTCGGCGTCGGTCGGGACGTTCTCGGCGCGGTGGCCGACATCGGCGCGGACGCCGAGCAACCGGAGCCGTTCGACCCCCCGCGACTCCTTGAGGTCGGATCCCGTGACCTGGTGACCCATCCGGGCGAGCACGGTGGCGATCGCGCTCATCCCCGCTCCGCCGATACCGACGATGTGGACGCGTCGGGGCGACGACAGATCGAGGTCGTGCCGTGCGTCAGTCCCGGCCACTGGCGACCTCCTCGACCAGGTCCGCGAGGCGGGCGGCGGCGCCCGGCCGGCCGAGCGTGCGGGCGCCGGCGGCCATCGCCTCGAGGCGGGCCGGGTCGCCGAGGAGCCCGCCCAGCTCGGTGTCGAGGCGGGCGGCGTCACAGTCGTCGTCCTCGACGACGACGGCGGCCCCCGCCTGCACGAGCGCCTCGGCGTTCCTCGCCTGGTGGTCGCCGGGCGCCCCGGGGAGCGGGACGAGCACGGAAGGGACCCCGGCGGCGGCGAGCTCGGCGACAGTGATGGCACCGGCGCGACATACCGCGACGGTCGTGCGGGCGTAGAGGTGCTCCATGTGGTCTTCGTAGCCCACAAGCTCATAGTCCAGCGCGTCGGCGGGGCGGCGGATCGCGGCGAGCCTGGCGGCGCACGCTTCGTGGTTCCGAGGGCCGGTCACGTGATGGACGGCGACGTCGGTGCGGGCACGCCAGCGGCCGTACAGGCCGAGCACCGCGTCGTTGATCGTGCCGGCACCGAGGCTCCCGCCGAACACCGTGACGAGCGGTCGTGCCGGGTCCGGCGCGCGCCGAACCGCCGCGACCTCCGCGCGCACGGGGTTGCCCGTGAGGACGGCCCCGCGGAGCGGCGTCCCCGGCAGCGAGACGGCGGCGCGGGCGCCCAAGCGGACCGCGGTGCGGTTGGCGAGGCCGGGGGCGGCGTTCTGCTCGTGCACGACTGTGGGAACGTGCCGGCCGCGCGCCGCGACCAGCGACGGCACCGATGCGTATCCCCCGACGCCGACGACAACCTCCGGCCGCGCGCGTGCGACGATGCGGCGCGCCTGCGCGACCGCCCTCAGCGTGTCCCACGCGGCGCGCAGGTTCGCGGCGGACAACCGACGCCGGAAGCCGCGGCCGGGCAACAGGTCGATCGCATATCCCGCCTCCGGCACGACGCGTGCCTCGAGCCCGCGGCGCGCGCCGACGAACCGGATCGTGTCGCGCGGGTGGCCGCGGGCGACGAGCTCGTCGGCCAGCGCGAGCGCGGGGTAGACGTGCCCGCCGGTCCCGCCGCCCGTGATCACCGCGAAGACCTCGCCATCGGCGTCCGTAGGGCGCGTCACCGCGCCTGGCGGGCGACGTTCCCGAGGATGCCGGCGGCCACCATCGTGAACACGAGCGCGGAACCGCCGAACGAGATGAACGGGAGCGGGATCCCCGACACGGGCAGCAGGCCGATGACGGCCCCGATGTTGATCGCAGCCTGGCCGACGACCCACGCGGTGACGCCGGCGGCCAGCAGCATCCCGAACCGGTCGGGGGCACGCAACGCGGTGCGGGTACCGAGCACGGCGAACGCGACGAACAAGCCCACGACGAGCAGGCAACCAACCAGACCGAGCTCCTCGCCGATGATCGCGAAGATGAAGTCGGTGTGGGCGTTCGGGAGGAAGAGCCACTTCGCGCGCCCGGCGCCGAGCCCGACGCCCGTCCACCCGCCGCTGCCGATCGCGATGAGCGACTGTGAGATCTGGTACCCCGCGTTCGACGCGTCGGACGACGGGTTCAGGAACGCGAAGACCCGGGCCCTCCGGTACGGCTCGACGAGCGCGAGCACCGTGCCTGCGACGACCGCCGTCCCGCCGATCAGCGTGAGATGCCGCATGCGCACGCCGCCGACGACGAGGGCCGTGAACGCGATGAGCCCGAGGACGATCGTCGAGTCGAGGTCGGGCTCACGGAGGACGAGGACGCAGATCACGGCCAGGACGATGAGGATCGGGCGGAGCACCTTGCGCCAGTCGTGCAGGTCCTTCGCCCGGCGGGTCAATAGGTCGGCGGCGTAGACGAGCAGCGCCAGCTTGGCGATCTCCGTGGGCTGGAACCGCAGCAGCCCGGTGCCGAGCCAGCGGCGGGAGCCCGCCACCTCGACGCCGATCCCGGGGATCAGGACCGCGAGGAGGAGGACGAGGCTGACGACGAGCAGCGGGCGCACGGCCTTGCGCCAGGCGTGGTAGTCGATTCGCGCCGCGATCATGAAGGCGACCGCCGCCACCGCGATCCACGCGACCTGGCGCTCGAAGAAGTACCACGCCGAGCCGTAGTCCGTGAGCGACGAGACCGACGACGCCGACAGCACCATCACGCCGCCGACGACGTTGAGGACGCCGACGGTGGCGACCAGCAGCAGGTAGTTCGGCGGGCGGGCGGCACCCGCCGTCACCCACCGCCGGCGGAGCGCGCCCAGGCTCATGGTGGCCGCTGTCACGCGACACCTCGTTCGCTCAGTCGCGCGACCTCGCGCGCGAAATCGTTCCCGCGCGCCGAGTAGCTCGGGTACCAGTCGAACGACGCGCAGGCCGGCGACAACAGGACGACGTCGCCCGGTTGCGCGCGCCGGGCCGCAGCCGCGACCGCGGCGCCCATTGACTCGGCCAAGTCGACGGGGACCGCGTCCTCGAACACGGACTGCACCTCGCCCGCGGCTTCACCGATCGCTACGACGCCGCGCAGACGCGATGCCAACGGAGTCAGCACCGACAGGTCGAGTCCTTTGTTCCGTCCCCCGGCGATCAGCACGACTTTCCCGTCGAGCTCGTCGAACGCGCCGACCGCGGAGAGCGTCGCGTGAGGGTTCGTCGCCTTCGAGTCGTCGTAGTAGTGCACCCCACCAGTGTTGCCGATGCGCGCGACGCGGTGGTGGAGCCTCGGGTACGCGCGCAACGCGCGTTCGACGCCGTTGCGCGTCGCGCCGGCCGCGAACGCGGCCGCGGACGCAGCGAGCGCGTTGGCGCGATCGTGCGGCGCGCTCGAAAGGCATGTCGTCGACGTCAGCGAAGGTCTCGCCGGTGGAGTCGACGAGCATGCCGGCCTCGATCCGGAACATGCCGGCGTCCGATCCGAGCGTGAACCCGACGCGCTGGCCGGGCGCGCTTTCCGCCAGACGGGAGGCGACCTCGTCGTCGCCGTTGAACACCAACCGGTCCCGGTCGCGCTCGATTCGCGAACACGCGGGCCTTCGCCGCCGCGTAGGCGTCGAACGACCCGTGCCAGTCGAGATGGTCGGGCGCCACATTGAGCAGCACGGCAACCCGGGGTCGGAACGCCTCTGTCGTGCAGGCCAGCTGGAACGACGACACCTCGGCGACGAGCACCCGGGCGTCCGACGCGGCGGCGTCGAGCAGCGGCAGCCCGATGTTGCCCGCTCCGAGCGCGGCGCCGCCGGAGCTGTCGAGCATGGCGGTGATCAGCGTGGTGACCGTGGTCTTCCCGTTGGTGCCCGTGACCGCGACGAGGACCTTTCCCCGGGCCGTGGCGAGCTCGGCCGCGAGGTCGACCTCGGCGCGGACCGAGACGCCGGCCTCGCGTGCAGCCACGAGCGCCGGATGCCCGAGGGGGACACCGGGGCTCGGCACGACCATGCCGGCGCCCTGCACGAGCTCGACGAGAAGCGCCGGCGTGGGTTGCTCCACGATCTCGGCGCCGGCGGCATCGGCGGCCGCGACTCGGTCGAGGTACGTGTCGTCACCGGCCGGCACGTCTTCGACCACGACGACGTCATCGCCCGCCGCGGCGCGGTGGCGTACCACGGCGTCACCGGTGACACCGAGCCCGAGCACGAGCACGCGGCTCAATCGATCACTCCCGGGATACGGATGAAGTCGGCGTAGAACAGCCCGAGGGCGAACGCCACACACAGCCCACCGAAGAGCCAGAAACGCACGATCACCGTGAACTCGGGCCAGCCGCCGACCTCGTAGTGGTGGTGGATCGGCGCCATGCGCAACACGCGCCGGTGAAACCCGCGGAACGCGACGACCTGCGCGATCACGCTCAGCGTCTCGACCACGAACAGACCCCCCAGGATCGGGAGCAGCAGGTCCGTGTGCGTGAGCAGCGCGAGTCCCGCCATGCCGCCGCCCATCGCGAGGGAGCCGGTGTCACCCATGAAGATGCGAGCCGGGGCGGCGTTCCACCAGAGGAATCCCGCGCACGCGCCCGCCATTCCCGCCGCCACCACCGCGAGGTCGAGCGAGTTGGCGGCGAACCCACCGGGCGCCGTCGACATCGAGAGCGACCCGTATACGGCCGGATGGCGGAACTGCCAGAACGCGATGACCGTGAACGCGAAGAAGACCAGCGTCGCCGCGCCCGATGCCAGGCCGTCCATGCCGTCGGTGATGTTCACTGCGTTCGCCGATCCGAAGATGATGACGATCGCCCACACCGCCCATAGCCACGTCCCCAGGTCCAGGTCGATGAGGCGCGTGAACGACAAGTTCGTCGACGTGTCGACGTACCGCAGCGCGAGGAGCGCGAACCCCGCCGCCACGGCGAGCAGGCCGGACGTCTTGCCGCGCTTCCGCAGCCCGAGGTTCCTCCCCTTCCGAACCCCCAGGTAGTCGTCGATGAATCCGACGAACGCGAGCCCGACGATCAGCAACATCAGCGTGACGCCGGCACGAGCGAACTTCAGCTGCTCGGTGCGGATGTGAGCGACGACGTACCCGACGAACGCGCTCACGATGATTGCGATCCCGCCCATCGTCGGCGTGCCCGCCTTCGCCGCGTGCGGATGGGCGAATGGTCCGTCGTCGCGAATCGTCTGGCCGATCCCGCGCGCTCGCAGGACGCGAATGAGGAATGGAGTCCCGAACACGCTGAGAAGGAACGCCACCGACGCCGCCAGCAGCAGAGCGATCATGCACCGACCGCCGCCGTGAGGACCTCGGCCACACGCTCGAGCCCGACCGCCCGGCTCGCCTTCACGAGGACTGCATCGCCGGAACGGGCGAGCCCGGCGACCGCGACGACGGCGGCGTCGGCGTCGTCGACTTCGATGACGTGGGCGCGCCCGGCGCCAGCCAGGCGGGCACCGTCGGCGATCGGCCGTGCGCCGGTCCCGACCGCGATCACGACATCGACGTCCGACGCCACGGCCAGACGCCCCACCTTCTGGTGCTCGGCGCGCGCGTGGTCACCGAGCTCGAGCATCTCGCCGAGGACGGCGATGCGACGCTTGTCGGCGGCGAGATAACGGAACGAGCGCAGCGCGGCCGCCATCGACGTGGGGCTGGCGTTGTAGGCATCGTTGACCACGGTGATGCCTTCGTCGGTGCGGGTCACGTCCATCCGCCACGACGCGGTGACCGCCCGGGCCAGACCGTCGGCGACACGTTCGAGCGGACCACCCAGCTCCAGGGCGACGGCCGCCGCCATCGCGGCGTTGACCGCCTGACGCTCGCCGCGCATCGCAAGGCATACCGGCGTCGAGCCCCACGGCGTGACCAGCTCGAAGCGCGGCCGTAGTTCATCGTCGAGAACGACATTGACGGCCCGGATGGTCGCGCCGGGCACATCGCCGACACCGACCGTGATCACGCGTGCACGCGTCCGCGCCGCCAGCGCGGGGGTGAAGACGTCGCCGGCGTCGAGGACGGCGGTACCGTGACGATCGAGCGCCTCGAGCAGCTCGCCCTTCACGCGGGCGATCCCCTCGCGGCCGCCGAGGAGACCGGCGTGCGCCATGCCGACGTGCGTGATGACGCCGACCTGCGGTTCGGCGATCGCGCACAGCTCGGTGATGTTGCCCGCAAACCGCGCGCCCATCTCGGTCACGACGACCTCGGTGTTCTCGTCGGCGGTCAGGAGGGTCAGCGGGACTCCGGCCTCGTTGTTGAACGATGCCGGGCTCGCGTGGACCCGGTGCGTCGGAGCGAGCGCCGCCGCCAGCAGGTCCTTGGTCGCGGTCTTCCCCGCCGAGCCGGTGATCCCGACGACGGTCGCCGGAGCCAGGCGGTGGCGGGCGGCACGGCCCAGCGAGCCCAGCGCCTCGAGCGCGTCCGTCACGCGTACCGCTGCGCACCCCTCGGGGACGCGCTCGGGCGGGCGCGTGACGACGGCGATCGTCGCGCCTCGGGCCCAGGCGTCCTCGACGAAGTCGTTTCCGTCACGGTCTCCCTGCAGCGCGACAAAGCATCCGCCGGCATCGAGGCGTCGCGTGTCGATCGCATACGAGTCGGCGCTGGCGGTGGCCGTCCCGATGAGCTCACCTTCGGTCGCGTCGAGGACGTCCTTCGCGTTCAGGCGCATCCGAGCGCCTCCAGCTCCTCGCGCACGACGACGCGGTCGTCGAACGGGACCGTCCGCTCACCGATCGTCTGGCCGGTCTCGTGACCCTTCCCTGCGATCACCACCACGTCACCCGCGCGCGGCTCCGCGTAGCGCATCTCGGATCGCGGCGCGGCCGGTCGAGCTCCACGGCGACACTCGCGCGGCCCGTCACGCAGCCCCTCGAGGACGGCGCGCGCGATCTGCTCCGGGTCCTCCGAGCGCGGGTTGTCGGACGTGAGCACGACGGCGTCGGCGCCCGCGGCCGCCGCCCGGCCCATCGCCGGTCGCTTCTGGCGATCGCGGTCGCCACCGCACCCGAAGACGGCCGTCACCCGACCACCGGGTGCAAGCCCGCGCGCCGTGTCGAGCACCCGCTCCAACGCGTCGGGCGTGTGCGCGTAGTCGACGAGGACGGTGAACGGCTGATCAGCAGAGGCGAGAACGCGCTCCAGGCGGCCGGGAATCACGAGCGGCGCCTGGAGCCCCGAGACGACGGCGTCGAGCGGCAGGCCGGACGCGAGTGCGGTGGCGGCCGCCGCCAGCGCGTTGCTGACGTTGAAGCGACCCAGCAGCGGAGACGCCACGACGGCGCGCGCGCCTGTGCGGCGCGTGACGAGCGTGAAGCGCGACCCGGTGCTCGCCAGCTCCACCTCCTCGGCGACGACGTCGACGCCCGTGCCGCGCGACTCGTCGGCATCAGCGACCCCGAACGTGAATACGGGCAGCCCGGCGTCGCCCGCCCGGCGCGCGATCTCGACCCCGTGACGGTCGTCGACGTTCACCGCCGCCGCCCCCGTCCGGGCCGGGTCGAACAGACGCGCCTTGGCCTCGAAGTACGACGCCATCGAGCCGTGGTAGTCGAGATGGTCCTGGCTCAAGTTCGTGAAACAGGCCGCGGCGAACCACGTCCCGTCGACGCGGTGCTGGTCGAGCGCGTGCGACGAGACCTCGAGCGCGACCGTTCGCACGTCGTCGTCACGCATCCCGGCCAGGATCGCCTGGAGATCGTCGGCCTCGGGCGTCGTGCGCTCGAGCGGCAGGGCGGTGCCGTCGACGCGGGCACCGACCGTCCCGATGACGCCGACCCGGTGTCCGGCGGCTCGGGCGATCGCCTCGAGCTGGTAGGTCACGGTGGTCTTGCCGTTCGTGCCCGTCACCCCGAGGCAGTGCAGAGCCCGCGACGGGTGGCCGTGCAACGCTGCGGCCGCCGGGCCGAGCGCGGCTCGGACCTCGGCGACACGTGCCTGTGCGACGGGGAGGTCGAGCTCCCGTTCGACGAGCAACGCCACCGCGCCCGCTTCGACTGCGCGGCCCGCGTACAGGTGCCCGTCGGTGACGGCACCCGGGATGCACGCGAAGCAGCTCTCGCGCGTGGCGCGACGGCTGTCGTGCGTGATTGCACTCACGTCGACGCCCCGGTCCCCCACCCACCCCAGTACGCCGACTCCGTCGAGGAGCTCGTGCAGGCGCACGGGCCGTCCTCCCGCTCATTCATGGGGAATGCTGTCAGGGTATCGGCCGGGACGGCGGGGTTGCCGTTCGCGGCCGGTGGCGGCGCCGAGACCGTCGTGCCCGGCAGGACCCGCTCGAGCCGCAACGCGTACTCCATGATGCGGGCGAACACGGGGGCCGCGACCTGGCCGCCGAAGTAGTTGCTCTGGGGCTCGTCGAGCACGACGATCGCGGAGAGCCGGGGCGACTCCGCCGGCGCGAAGCCGGCGAACGATGCGACGTACTTGTACGGCGGCTTGTCGTAGGGCGGTTTCCGGGCCGTTCCGGTCTTCCCGGCGACGTCGTAGCCGGCGATCTGCGCCTTCGTGCCCGTGCCGCTCGCCACGACGCCCTTCAGCATCGAGCGCATCGTGGCCGCGGTGGTCGGCGAGACGACCTGGCGCGCCTCCGGCATCGGCTCGTCCCGACGCTCGCCGTCCTTGCCGACGGTGGCCGCCACGAGGCGGGGCGGACGGGTGGCGCCGCCGTTGGCGATCGTCGTGTACACGTCGAGCATCTGCATCGCGGTCACGGCGAGGCCGTTGCCGATCGGCATCGACGCCAGGCTGGTGTCGTTGTACTGCGACAGGGGGAGCACGAGGCCGTTCGCCTCGCCCGGGAACCCGAGACCGGTGGGCTGACCGAACCCGAACGCACGCAGGTACGCGTCGAAGCGTTCCTTCCCGAGCTTTCGCGCGATCTGGATCGTGCCGACGTTCGACGAGTGGCGAACGATGTCACGGACCGTCATCGAACCCGGGTGCGTATGCCTCGTCCTTGTACTCGGTGCCGCCGACGTTCAGCTGACCCGGAGTCGGGAACATGGAGTCGGCGCCGGTCTACGCCGTCCTCGAGCGCGCCGGCCACCGTGATCACCTTGTTCGTCGAGCCCGGCTCGTACACGTCGACGACCGACCGGTTGCGCTGATCGGCCGGCGCCGGGCGCGCCGGATGCCCCGGGCCCGCGCCCTCGACGTTCGCCATCGCGAGGACGTCGCCGGTCGCGACATCCGTGACGATCGCCATGCCGCCCTTCGCGTTCGCGTTCCCGACCTCCTCCGCCAGCACCTGCTCCGCCTCGTACTGGAGGCCCTGGTCGATGGTGAGCACGAGGTCGCCACCCCTCTCGGACTGCGCCACCTGCCGCTCGCCGCCGGGCAGCTGCCGGCCCTGGGGGTCGAGCTCGACCTGGAGCTCCCCGCGCTTCCCGGACAGGCGCGAGTTGTACTGGGATTCCAGTCCGCCGAGGCCGCTGTTGTCCGTGCCGACGAATCCGAGCACGGGGGCGGCGAGCGAGCCGTCCGGATAGAACCGCTTCGATTCCGGCACGAAGGCGACGCCGGGGAGCGCCAACGCCTTCACCTTCATCGCCGTCGCGCCGTCGACCTTGCGCGCGACGTACACGAACCCCTTGTTGCCCTGTGCCAGGCGGTCGCGCAGCGCCCCCTCGTCGGCTCCGACGATCGGCGCCAGCTGCGCCGCGTACGCCGCCGGGTCCTTCACGACGTGCGGGTTCGCCCACACCGTCTGCTGCGGCACGGATGCTGCGAGGTCGTGGCCATTCCGGTCGAACACGCTCCCGCGCTCGGCGGCGAGCTGGACCTTGCGGACGCGCTGGTCCAGGCCGAGCTGGGCGTACCGCTCCTGGCCGATCGCCTGGAGGTCGATCAGGCGCGCGCCGACGACCAGGAACACGAGGACGAGCGCGACGAGGACCGCGACCAGGCGCCGGCGGGTCGTGCCGGGACGCGGCCGCCACGCCCGAAGCTTGGCCTGACGCTGCCGCTTGCGAGCCTGATGGCGCGCGAGCTGGTCGCGTCCGATCCCGTGCGCCGAGCGCGCCGCCTGGCGGAGAGACGGCGCGACCTTGTCGCGACCGACGCGGTGCGCCGTACGCGCCGCGTTGCGAAGGAACGGCCCGACCGTCGGCTCGCGAACGAGCGGCGTCCGAGGCACACGGCGCGCCGGTCGCTGCTCCGGGCGGGGGGCTCGACGAACCGGCTGGACGCGCGCTCGGGGCGGTTGGGAGCGCGCACGCGTAGGTCGTGCCATGCGTCGAGCGCCGCCGGGTGTACCGGGGCGCTCTCGGGTCGCGCCGGCGGCGGTGTCGACCCTCGTGGTGCTCGCGCTCCGGAGCTCCGTCCGGCGCCGGCGAACCACGCGCGCGTCACGGTTGGGTCCCAAGGTGCGGCTTCACCTTCTTCCATCCCTCCTGCAGCGTCGTGGACGTCTGGTCCGGCGACGGGGCGGAGGTGGGCGCGTCGGGCACGACGAGATACGTGGGCACGTCGCCGGCGTGCACCATCCCGAGGGCGCTGGCGCGGTTGCCGATGGCGGCGGGCGACGACTCCTGGGCGAACTGCAGCCGTAGCTGCTGGTATTGCTCGCGCGCGGCGGCGGTCTGGCGCTCGAGTCGATCCAGCTCGAGCTGGCCCTGGGCGAGCTGCACGTGGAAGGCGACCGCCGCGAGGAGCCCAAGGACGACCAGCGCGCTGATGGCCCAGGCGACGAGCCGCACCCGCCGGGTCTGGATGCGGGCTTGGGAGTCGACGACGCGCAGGCGCGGCTTGTGTGTGTTCGGACGCGCCCGGAGCGGGGCCGGCCGCGCGACGTGCGACGTCGTTGGCGTACGTCGCGCGGCCGGACGCGCCGCGCGGAGCGCGGTGGCAGAGCTGCTCATGACGGATCGACCTTCTCCGCCGCGCGGAGACGCGCGCTGGCGGATCGCGGATTGGCGGCGACCTCGTCGGCGTCAGGACGGCGAGGACGGCGCGTGAGGAGGCTCACCAGCGGGTTGCGTGGTCTTCTCACCGGCATGCCCGGCGGTTCGGTGTCGTCGCGCCCCGCCCAGGCGGCGAAGCGGCGCTTCACGAGACGGTCCTCGAGGGAGTGGTACGCCACGACGAGGATGCGCCCGCCCGGCGTGAGGAGGTGCACCGACTCGTCCAGGCCGGCTGCCAGGTTCGGCAGCTCGCGGTTGACCTCCATGCGGATCGCCTGGAACGTGCGGCGGGCCGGGTGACGGCCGCGTCGCCGCGCCGGCGCCGGAATGCCGGCTCGGATCGCGTCCACGAGCTCGCCCGTGGTGTGCATCGGCCGGGCCGACACGATGGCGTGGGCAACCCGGCGCGCGAACCGCTCCTCGCCGTTGCCGGCGATGATCGCGGCGAGGTCGTCCTCGGCGTAGGTGTTGACCACTTCCGCCGCGGTCAGCTCCTGGGCGCTGTCCATGCGCATGTCGAGCGGCGCGTCGGCCCAGTACGAGAAGCCGCGCTCGCGCCGGTCGAGCTGCGGGCTGCTCACCCCCAGGTCGAACAAGATCCCCACGATGTTCCCCTCGCCTTCGGTGCTCACGATCCCGGTCAGGTCCTCGAACCCGCCCTGCACGACCCGGGCTCGTCGCCCGAACCCGGCCAGGGCGTCCCGGGCCGCGGTCACGGCGTCCGGGTCACGGTCGATGCCGAGGACGTGCACGTCGTCCCGGGCCTCGAGCACGAGGCGGGCGTGCCCACCGCCGCCGACCGTCGCGTCGACGATCGACCCGGGCGGGACCGGGGCCAGAAGCTCGACGACCTCCCGGCCCATCACCGGCTGATGTTCGAACTCGGGCACCGCGCGCCCCCTCGTGCGCTCCCGGGCCTGCAACCAGCCCCCCGGACAACGACAGCCGCTCGGTTGTCTCCCCGAATCGACTCGGTTGGAAAGCGGGCGGAGTAGGGGCTCTCAACCGTGTCGCCCAGGGGGCTGGTGGCAGGCCCGTGAGGACCTCACCATCGATTGTCAACTGCTCTGTGCTCGTGCCTTGCCTGCGCCCTCGTCAGATCCCGAAGTCGGGCAGCTCGTCGGACTCGTTGAGGCTGTGCTCGCCCTCGCGGTCACGTTCCGACCACCGGCGCCCGTCCCAGATCTCGACTCGTGAGAAGACCCCGGCCACCACGACGTCCTTGTCGAGGCCCGCGTACTCCCTCAGGTTCTGAGGGATCGCGATCCGGCCTTGCTTGTCGGGCGTCACCTCGGCCGTGCCGGCGAAGAACGAACGGGCGGCATCGAGCTCGCGCGCGCCTCGCTTCGATCCCTCTCGCACCCGGTCTGCCACTTCCCTGAACTCCTGCGCCGTATAGACGGAGAGGCAGCCGCCCCTCCCCCTGGTCACGTAGGCGCCTCCCGACAGCTGGTCGCGGTACTTCGAGGGCAGGATCACCCGCCCCTTGGCGTCCAGGGAGTGCTGGTACTCCCCGAGGAACATCTGGCTCCCTCGCCCGTCGGTTGTCGCCCCAAGGACGGCGAATCGCTCCCCCGTCCTCCACTTCGCGCCACCCTACGCCCCACTCCCCCACAGGTCAACCCTTTGCCCCCCACCGCACCCCGGGGTGGGCGCTCGATCACCGGGTCCCACCCCTGGTGCGGGCACCGCACGGCCGACCGGGTCCGGCGGACCGGCACCGCTGATCCGGCCGAGCCCCGGCTCCCCTCGCTCGCTTTCGCTCGCTCGGGTCGGGTCTTCGACCTGGGTCTCGGCCTGGCGGGCCGGACTGTCCGGCGGACCGGCCGCCCATGCGGCGCCCCACCGTCTTCGCCGCGCGCGGGGCACGCCATCGTGCGCGTTCGATCGCGGAACAGTCGCGAGGTGGAGCGGGGCTAGCCCGCGCGAAGCGGAGGCCGCCGTGCCGAAGGGTTCAGCAGCGAGTAGCTAGGCCGGAGCTCCCGACCGGTCAGGCGACGACGCGGTCGCCGTTGCCGTTGGGGAGGTAGGGCTCCCAGAGGGGGTCGATGGAGCCGACGGTGGCGATCAGCCAGAGCGACGCGTGGGGTGCGCGGGGGTGGCGGCGGAGCGAGAGGCCGCATTCCTGGGGTAGGCGGTCCTCTTTGCGCGCGTTGCAGGCGCGGCACGAGGCGACGACGTTGTCCCAGGTGTGCTCACCGCCGCGGGAACGGGGCACGACGTGGTCGATGTTCTCGGCGCCGTGGTTGCAGTACTGGCAGCGGTGGCGGTCGCGGGCGAACACCGCCCGGCGCGACAGCGGGACCCGGTTGCGGAACGGCACCCGCACGAAGTGCACGAGGCGGATCACGGAAGGAATGGGGAGGGCGGCGCGCTCGGAGTGCAGCTCACCGCCGTTGCGGGCGATGATCTCAGCCTTGTCCTTCAGCACGAGGACGACCGCCCGGCGCATCGGCACGACACAGAGCGGCTCGAAGCTCGCGTTGAGCAGCAGGGCTCTTCCCAAGCGTTCGGGACCTCCTCTCCGGCCGTTGGCCGTGCGGCGGCAGTCTACCGGGGGGTGCCGCGGGAGAGCCGCGACGGCGGCGGCTTTGCCGACCGGCGTCGCAGGAGCCGGAGCTTGCGACGGCGACCCGAGAGGGAGTTCATCTGCCGGCACCATTCGAGGTAGGTGACGAGGTCGTGCGGCTCGGGCTCCCCGTTCGGCCCGTATTGCGTCTCGAGGCGATGCCGCAGGTACTCCCGGTCCGGGACGGGCACGAACGGCGGGTGCCGCCACCACCGCGGGCGGGCGAGCCTGCCTGCCTGGGCGAACGCGGTCGGCCACAGCCGCGGGCGGCGCGCGACCGCGGCCGCGGCTCGGGCCCAGAAGCGAACGCCGCCGCTGGCGTGGTCCGGCCGCACGGCCGGCGACGGTAGTGCGGGCCGAGCACTTAGGCTGAAGGCCGCTCGAAAGGAGAACCCGCCCGTGCAGACCGCGCCGGCTCCCCGCCACACGTCGTTCGGAGCCCTCTTCGACGCCCTGCTCGCCAACGTCGAGCACGTGATCCAGGGCAAGCAAGAGCCGGTACGGCTCGCGCTCGTGTGCCTGTTCGCCGAGGGCCATCTGCTGATCGAGGACGTCCCCGGGGTCGGCAAGACGTCGATGGCGAAGGCCGTCGCCCGGTCGATCGACGGGACGTGGAGCCGGATCCAGTTCACACCGGACCTCCTCCCGTCGGACGTGACGGGCGTGTCCGTGTGGAACCGGGTGGAGAACGAGTTCGAGTTCCGGCCCGGCGGCGTGTTCGCCGACGTGGTCCTCGCCGACGAGATCAACCGTGCGTCCCCCAAGACCCAGTCGGCGCTGCTCGAAGCAATGGAGGAGCGCCAGGTCACCGTGGACACTCACACCTACGGCCTGCCGCGCCCGTTCATGGTGATCGCGACGCAGAACCCGATCGAGCTGGAGGGCACCTATCCCCTCCCGGAGGCGCAGCTCGACCGGTTCCTGATGCGGATCCAGATGGGATACCCGAGTCACGACGCCGAGCGCGCCATCCTCGAGACGCACGGAAGCCACGCCAGCGTCGAAGAGCTCTCACCGGTGACGTCGGCAGCCGAGGTGGTCGCCGCCGCCCGCGCCGTGGCCGACGTGCACGTCGCCGACAACCTCAAGTCCTACATCGTGGATCTCGTGACGGCCACGCGGTCACACCGTGACCTCGCCCTGGGTGTGAGCCCACGCGGCGCGCTCGCGCTCCAGCGCGCGGCGCGCGCGTTCGCTGCCAGCATCGGGCGCGACTACGTCGTTCCCGACGACGTGAAACGCCTCGCCGTCGCGGTCCTCGAGCATCGGCTGTTGCTCGCGCCCGATGCGCAGCTGCGGGGCGCCGCGCCCGGCGACGTGGTTCGGGAGCTGCTCGCGTCCGTGCCGGTGCCGGGCGCCACCGGCTGACCGATTGTGCGCCCGACATCCCGCATCCTGACGCGTCGCGGTTGGAGCCTCGCCGGTGCCGCTCTCGGTCTGGCGGTGGCAGGACGTCTGCTCGGCACGGTCGAGCTGTGGATCCTGACCACCGGCATCGTGTTGCTGCTGATCACGAGCATGGTGTGGGCGCGGACGCGCCGCTACGACCTCGTCGCCGGTCGCTCGGTCCATCCCGCCCGTCTCTACGTGGGCGGCGACGCTCGCGTCGACCTCACGCTCGCCAACGGCTCCGACCGCGCGACGCCGCTGCTGACGGTCACAGACGTCTTCGACGACGGGCGACGCGCCGCGCGGTTCGTCCTGCCGTCGTTGCCGCCGGGTGAGACGGCGAACGCCTCCTACCGCCTGCCGACCCACCGCCGCGGCCGGTTCCGAATCGGCCCGCTGGCGGTCTCCGCGTCCGACCCGTTCGGCCTCGCCCGCCGCACGTGGACGCTCACGACGGCCGGCGACGTCCTCGTGTGCCCGCGTGTGCACGACATCCTCGCCCCCCGCCAAGCCGGCGGCAGGCTCGTCGCCTCGGTCGAGACGGTCCAAGCCCGCGCCCAGGCGGCCGACGGCGAGGACTTCTTGACGCTCCGCGAGTACGAAGTCGGCGACGATCTGCGACGCGTCCACTGGCGTTCGACGGCCCGCGTCGGTGACCTCATGATCCGCCAGGACGAGGCGCAGTGGCGGGCGAGCGCCGTGGTCCTCCTCGACACCCGGCCCGGCGCCCACGGCGGCCGGTCGTTCGAGACCGCCGTCGAGGCGACGGCATCCGTCGTCGACCGGCTCACCCGCATGCGGCGGCGCGTCGAGGTGATCGCGAGCAACGGGCAGTCACTCGGCGCGCCGACGGCCCGCTCGGGATGGTCGGTCATGGACCGGCTCGCGACCATCCAGCCCGGAGGCGAGGACCACTTCGCCGGCCTGCTCGCGTCACTGCGCGCCCACCGGGGGGCGGCGCTCGTCGTCGCCGTCGTCGGCTCGCTGGACGACGTCGAGATCGACGCGTTGGGCGCGCTCACCCCGCACGGCACTGTCGTCATGGTCGGCACGCGTCCTGGCACCGAGCCCCCGCCCGCGCTCGTCACCTGGTCGGGCCTCGTCGCCGTCGACGCATCCCGAACGTCCTTCCCGACCGCCTGGAACCAGGCAATGACCCGATGGCATCTCGCACCGCGCTCCCCGCGCTCTCGCTCGCCGCGCTGAGCACCGCGGCCGTCCTGACGCTCGGACGCGTGTTCGAGTCGGGGCGGTTCGTGCTGCCCGTGGTCGGCGCGGTGCTCCTCGCCCACCTGCTCGGCTTCATCGCGCGTACCCGGGGCTGGTCCGTCGTGGATGCCCTGTCGTTGTCGATGTCCGGCCTCGCCGTCTACCTGATCTGGGTGCTGGCTCCGCACACGACGTTCTACGGCATCCCCACCGCCGACACGTTCCGCGTCCTCGCCGACCGGCTCGGCGACGGCGTGCACGAGCTGCGCACTGCGGTCGTGCCCGCCCCGGCCACGAACGGGGCGATCGTGCTGTCCGTCCTCGCGGCGTGGGCCATGGCCGCGACGTCCGACGCGCTCGCGTTCTGGCGCCGGGCGACGATCGGTGCGATCGCGCCGGCCCTGGCGCTCTTCGTGTGGGCCTCGACGCTCGGCACCGACTCGCTCGCGACGCGGACGACGGCCGCGTTCCTGGTCACCGCCCTGCTGTTCCTTTTCGTGCAGCACCAGTCCCTCGTCGGGCGCGGCCGGGCCGAGTTCTCCGGCCGGCGGGTCCGCGGCGGCGCCGCCGTCATGACCCTCGGCGCGTGCGCGGGCGCGTTCGCAGTGGTCGGTGCGCTCGTGCTCGGGCCCGCCCTCCCGGGCGCTGACGCCGACCCGCTCATCGACGTGCGCGGGCTGGGGCCGAGCTCCCACAGCTACCGGGTCGAACCACCGCTGGCGCGCATCGGCGAGGACTTCGTCGGACGGGGCCGGATGGAGGTGTTCACCGTGCGCTCGCCGCGCGCGGAGTACTGGCGCGTCGCCGCGCTCGACCGGTACGAGGGCACCAATGGCGGCCAGTGGACGCTCTCGGCCCAGGGCTCCGGCGAAGTGCAGGACGGGCTGCACGCGCCCGTCGACGCCTCCATGCTCCGCCAGGAGTTCCACATCACCGGTCTCGCCGACCGATGGCTCCCCGCCGCGTACCAGCCCGTCCAAGTCGAGGGCGGAGACGATCCGCTCGTCGTGAAGGCATCGAGCACGCTCGTCTCCAACCAGACCGACGTGACCGACCTCACGTACACGGTGAGCTCCCGACAGCCGGCGGGCGTGGTCGAGCCGCTCACCGACGCGCAGGTCCGGGCCACCAACGCGCCACTCCCGGCCGACATGCGCACCTACACGAAGCTCCCGTCCGACTTCCCTGCCGACGTGCGCGACACCGCGCTGGCGATCACCGCCCGTGCCACGAACCCGTACGACCGCGCCCGCGCGCTCGAGGGGTTCTTCCTCGACCCTGCGCAGGGGTTCCACTATTCACTCGACGTCGACCTCGGCGCCGACGCGCAGAGCCAGAACGCCATCAGCCAGTTCCTCGAGAGCCGGACCGGCTTCTGCGTGCAGTTCGCCAGCAGCTTCACGGCGATGGCGCGCGCGGCCGGCCTGCCTGCGCGCGTCGCCGTCGGCTACACCCCCGGTCACTACGACAGCACCTCCGGGATCTACCGCGTCACGTCCGAGGACGCCCACGCCTGGGGTGAGGTGTGGCTCGCCGGCGTCGGCTGGACGCGCTTCGAGCCGACGCCGGACAGCGACCTACCCGGCGGAAGCCGGCTCCCGAGTGGTGCGCGCGCGACGACCCCGGCGGGGCCCGCCGCGTCCGCGCCGGCGACGAGCGCACCCGCCGGTTCCACGCCCACGACCACACCGTCCGAACCGGCGCGGCGCGGCACCGCACAGGTCGACATCGGCCCGCCCGCCGCGGACCGCGGCCGCGGCGGCTTCCCCTTCGACTGGAGGGTCGGGGCGGCACTGGCCGCCGGCGCGTTGGCGGGGTTGATCGCGGTCGCGGTGCTCATCCCGCTGGCGAAACGCCGGCGCCGGCAGCGCCGTCGAGGCGACCCGGACCCGTCCGTCGCCGTCACCGGTGCGTGGGAAGAGGTGCTCGACCGGCTGGGCGAGGCCGGCGTCGAGCGCCAACCCGCACGCACGCCGCTCGAGCTCGCCGAGCTCGCGCCGGCGCGTCTCCCGGAGGCCGCGGCGCCGCCGCTGAAACACCTCGCCGAGACGTACAGCGCTGCCCGCTACGGATCGACTGCCCCCGATGCCGAGGTCGCGCGCGCCGCGTGGCGTGACGCGCGGTCGGTCAGCGCGGCGTTGGACGCCGGCGCGGGCGTCCGCGAGCGTTGGCGCCGCCGGATCGATCCGTCCCCGCTTCGTCGGTAACGGGCGAGTCGGCCGCGCCGGGGTCAGCGTCGTGCAGCTCCTTCACGAACGCCTTGCGCTCGGCGTCGAAGACGCGAACCTCGGCCTCGACGTCGGCGGTGAGGCGGTCGAGCCCGACGAACAGCGTCAGCGGAGCGCGCCGCAGTGCGCCGAGGACCTCCCCGTCGTCGCGGCACGCCCACACCGTCTCACCGTCGGTGACGAGCGACGGGGGCGGGCGCTCGCCTGATTCGGCCACGTAGCGGACGGCGAGGCGGATGCCGTCCAGGCCGAGGCCGGCATCGAGCAGCGCCGCGACGACCCGGAGGGCCACGAGATCCTCGAAGCGGTAGCGGTGCGACGGGGCGGGCGGCGGCGCGACCAGGCCGATCCGCTCCCACGAGCTGAGCTGCGACAACGTGCAGCCGGTCAGCCGGGCAGCCTGCGCGGCCGTGAACCCCATGGGGTTCGGTCAGGACTGGTCGTCGCGGCGCCAGCGCTCACGCCACCGGCGCCCGGCGTTGCCGAACACGTTCTTGAGCGCCCCCGCCCGTGCCGAGCTGGTCAGGTTCTCGAGCCCGGCCTTGCCCAGCTTCCGGACGTTGCGCTCGATCACCAGCAGGCACGCCAGCATGACAAGGAAGCCGACCACCCCGAGCAGCAGGACCCGCGTGAACGTGAAGAGAAGGAGCGCGAGACCGGCGACGAACCCGAACACCGCCCACTTGATCGCCCGGGCCGAGTGGCGATACAGGGTGGTTTCGGAGACTTCTTGGACCAGGCGGGGGTCCGTCTCGGTGAGGTTCTCCTCGATCTCCTTGAGGATCCGCTGCTCGTCTTCCGAGAGGGGCATGCAAATCGCCTCTTGCGCCGCCACGCCTCGACGCGGTGCGCTCCGCCGAATGGGGTGCAGATCATTGTCGCACGCGGTCCAACCCCCCTCAACGCGCCTACGTTCCCGTCAACCGCCCGATTGCTCGCACGGGACCGGCCGGCCGCCGGCGGCGGCCGATTGGTACGCCCGGTCGACGAGCCGGTGCGCCGCGATCGCGACGTCCACATCGGGATGCCCGCGGGCACGGCCACCGTCCCGGGCGAGCGCGTCGAGGAACGCCTTGCTCGGCTCCGCGTACTGCGCCAACGGCTTGGCGAGCGCCTCGGCGATCTCGAATCGGTCGATCCAGGGCGGCGGCAGCGACTCGACCAGCTCCTCGCCGTTCCGCGTCTCGACATGCAGGGGCCCGAGGTAGTCGTCGTCGGTCCAGAGCAACGCGTCCTCGCAGAACACCTCGAGCCGGCGCCGCGACCCCCGAGTGAGGATCTGGTGCCAGACGCTGACGATGGTCGCCGTGGAGCCGTCCTCGAAGCCGAAGGTCACGGTCGTGGTGTCGTCGATGCCGCGATGCTCGAACATCGACGCTGTGCGCGCGCTCACCTCGCGCGGCTGGCCCGCGGCGGGAGCGAGCACCCACCGCAGCACGTCGACGTCGTGGATGGAGTGTTCGAGGAGCGTTCCGCCGCCCGCCTTCGCCACGTCGGCGCGCCATGCCGACGCATAGAAGCCCTGGATCGGGAAGTACTGGTCGTCCCGGAGCACCGTCGAGAGGGGCCGTCCGTACGTGCCGGCGGCGACGATGTCGGCGGCGGCGCGGAACACGGGAGCGTGACGGAGCACGAGCCCGACCTGGTGCGGGACGCGAGCGAGGACACCCGCGAGGTGCTCGGCGTCCGCCAGCGTCGGGGCCAGGGGCTTCTCGCAGAAGACGGCGCGTGACTGCTCGCTCGCCGCGCAGACAGCCTCGAGATGCGCCGCCGTCCAGGTGCACACCCACACGACGTCGACGTCGCCGAGCAGATCCTCGAGCCGGGCGCAGGGGCGGGCGTCGTGATGAGCGGCGAGGCCGGCGGCCCGTTCGTGGTCGGTGTCGAACGTCGCGACCACACGGGCGTCGACGAGGCCGGCATCGGCGAGCTGGCGGAGCGCGAACGAGTGCACCGTCCCGATGTGCCCGCACCCGACGATCCCGATCCGGATCACAGGCCGGCTCCCGGGTCCGGCTCTGAGTGCGCACCGCGGTCGAGCAGCGCGGCGGCGCCGACGGCGTCGTCGCCGAACCGCCGGCGCACGGCGTCCATCGAGTCCTCGACGGCGCGGCGGCGAGGATCGCTCCCCCGCGCCGCGCCGGCGTCGATGTCGAGCGGCAGCTGGTCGTGCGCGTCCTCGTCCGCGCTCTGCCCGTCGACGTCGTGCAACTGCTGCATCGCGACCCCGAGCAGGCGGATCCCGTCGCCGATGTCGACGGCGTCGAGCAGCGCACGCGCGACTGCGGCGATGTCGGCGGCGAGGTTCGTCGGCTCCGGCAGCGTGCGCGACCGCGTGATCGTGCGGAAGTCCTTGTAGCGCAGCTTGAGCTGGACGGTGCGGCCGGTCCGTTTCCCGTCGCGCATCCGCTCGGCGACGCGCTCCGACATGCGGAGCACCTCGCGCGCGAGCGTGTCGCGATCTGTGATGTCCGTTGGGAATGTCTCTTCGTGACCGATCGACTTCACCGCCCGTCCCGGTTCGACGGCACGGTCGTCGCGGTTCCACGCCAGCGCGTACAGATGGCGTCCGTGCGCATCACCGAGCGCGTGCACGAGCGTGTCCTCGGGCAGGTCTGCGAGGTCGCCGATGGTGCGGACGCCGAGCTGCGCCAGCCGCTCCCCCGTCTTGGGCCCGACGCCCCACAGCCGGCGCACCTCGAGCGGGCGGACGAACTCGATCTCTCTCCCGGCCTCGACGACGAGCATCCCGTCCGGCTTCGCGAGATCGCTCGCGAGCTTGGCGACGAACTTGGTGGTCGCGACGCCGACCGACGCCACCAACCCGGTCTCGGCGGGGACCCGGCGCCGGAGCGCCACCGCGATCTCGGGAGCAGAGCCGTGCAGGCGGCGTGCTCCGCTCACGTCGAGGAACGCCTCGTCCAGCGCGAGCGGCTCGACCAACGGCGTCACCTCGCGGCAGGATGGTCATCACCGAGCGGCTGGCGTCGGCGTACGCGTCGAAGCGCGGCGCGAGGAAGACGCCGTCAGGGCATGCACGCCGGGCACGCCCCATGGGCATCGCCGAGTGGACGCCGTACCGTCGCGCCTCGTAGCTCGCAGCGGCGACGACACCACGACGACCGAGGCCGCCGACGATGACGGGCCGGCCCCGCAAGGACGGGTCGGCGAGCTGCTCGACCGACGCATAGAACGCGTCGAGGTCGACGTGCAGGATCGTGGGTTCAGTCGCGGACGGCGCCATCGCGGTCGGTGCGCGTCACCTCGAGCTCGGCGCGCGCCGTGCCGCGGACCTCGTAGGAGTAGCGGCGGACGTTTTCGGGGCCCCACTGCTCGGCCAGCCACTCGGCGATCGGTTCTCCGACCCACGGGTGGCAGCGCTCGATCATGCCGGCGACGTCGGCGGCGGGAAGGAACGCGGCCTCGACGACGATGCCGTCGGGGTCGGCCACCTGCACCTCGCCCTCGAAGTCGACGGCCCGGTGCACCTCGCAGCGCATGACCCACCCGAGGTCGGGGGCCACGGCTTCGACCTCGTAGAGGGGGCCCTCCCAGCGGGTGACGCGGAGGCCGGTCTCCTCTTCGACCTCGCGCGTCAGGCCGGCCAGCACGGAGCCGTCGTCGGCGTCGATGACACCGCCGGGCGTGCTCCAGTCCTCGTATCCACCTCGGCGCTGATTGCGGACGAACAGCAGGCGACCGTCGGATTCGACGAGCGCGCCGGCGACCAGCCATTCGCGCACGGGCTCGGCCATGACGTCAGTGTGGCACGCGCATGGTTGCCCGGCGGTCGACCGCCGTACCATCCGGCCTGCATGGCGAACGAACCTGCGGGCGACGGCGCGAACGGCGCGAACGGGTCGGGCGAACCCGGCGACTCGCTCGTTCCCGCCGGTCTCCCGTCCCGCGGCGCGTACATCCTCGCGTTCCTGAGCGTCGTCCTCGCCGGCGGGTTCGGCGGGATCATCGGCTACGGGCTGGTCGACATCGGCTGCTCGGGGGACTGCGGCCCCGCCGTCGTCGCCGGGCTCGTCGTCGGCGCGCTCGCAGGCGCGATCGGGGTCGGGATCGTGGCGGTGCTGGTGTTGCGGGCCATGGCCGAGTGGCAACGCGGCGGGAAACGCGCGCGGTAGCTCAGCCGCCGAGGTTCAACCGGCGGAAGCCCTCGGCGTAGGCGACGCCCGCTTCGCGTCCCGCCTCCTCCGCCCGGTCCCGCAGGAACTGCCGGAACCACTCGCCCGTCTCTGTGAGCTGGCTCGTGTGGCAGAACAGCGCGTCGATCTTGCGCTCGAGAGTGTCACTGATGTCGACCCAGCAGTTCGGTTCCAGCGTCCCCGACAGGTACACGGCCTGCACGTGGTGAACGTCGAGGCCTTCGGCGAGGTGGTCGGCGAAGTAGTGAGGGTTCCCCGCCGCCGGCGCGACGGCATCGAGCGTCGCCCAACCCGTGACGCGGTGGTCATGGTGGTTGTAGTACTGGTCACCGAAGAACACCGCCGTCGGATCCGGGCACAGCACGACCTGGGGTCGGAGCTCGCGGACGTAGCGCGTGATCGCCGCTCGGAGCTCCTGATCGTCCGGCAGCTCACCATCGTGGTAGCCGAGGTGGAAGTGACCGCTGAATCCGAGCAGGGCGGCCGCCTTCGCCGTCTCCTCCACACGGAGGCGGGCGAGCTTCCCGAGGTCGGCGTCGGGATCCTGGGTTCCCTTGTCACCGCGGGTCGTGATGAGGACGGACACGTCGGCGCCCGCCTCGGCCCAGGCTGCCAGCGTGCCGCCGGCCGAGATCTCCGGGTCGTCGGGATGCGCGTAGACGCCCAGTGCGCGGGCGGGGATCTCAGCGTCGGTCGGCATCCCGCGCCAAGGGTACCGGCCGCGCGCGGAGGCTCGGTTTACGCGGCTACCAGGTGAGCTCGAGGACTTCGCGCATCGTCGCCTCGAACGTCGCGTCGTCCATCGTGGTGCGCGCCGCGAGCACCATGTCGGCGTCGGCGCCGATCGGCCAGCGCAGCTTCTCCTCTTTGCCTTCGACGGCGTCGGCGATCACCTGCGCCACGGGCTCGGCACCGAAGGGCGACTCGTCGCCACGCAGTTTCTCGAACGCTACGGACCACTCGCGGTCGAGCTGGTCGTACGGCGGGTCGTCGAGGCCGAAGCGGGGCTCCTTGGCCTGGAACTCGGTCTCGAAGAACCCGGGCTCGATCAGCGCGACCCGGATGCCGAAGTGACCGACCTCGTAGTGCAGCGCCTCGGAGACGGCTTCGAGCGCGTGCTTCGTCGCGGCGTACGCCCCGCCGATCGGACCCGTGACGAGCCCCGCGAGCGATGTCACGTTGACGATCGTGCCGCTCCCCCGTTCCCGCATCTGAGGCAGCACGGCCTGCATCATGCGCACGGCGCCGAGGACATTGGTCTCGAACATCCGCCGGAACTCGTCGATCGGCACGAGCTCGATCGGACCCTGGATCCCGAACCCGGCGTTGTTCACCAACGCGTCGACTCGCCCGGCGCTCTGCACCGCTTCGGCGACGGACGCGTCGTCATCAACGTCGAGGCGGAGCTTCTCCGCCACGTCGAGGTCGTCGCATACTTCAGGGCGCCTCGCCGTCGCGAGCACTTCGTGGCCCCGCTTCGTGAGCTCGACCGCGGTGGCGCGACCGAAACCGGTCGAGCAACCGGTGATGAGAACCCGTGCCATGCGCCTCTCCCGTCTCAGTTCTGCGCGATCTCCGCGAGCGTCTTGAGGACGCGTTCGATGTCGGCGTCGTCGACGTCCTTGTGGGTCGCGAACCGTACTGTGCGGGTGTCGATCGTGCCCGCACGGATGCCTTCGCCGTCCAGCCGATCGAGGAGGTCGTCCGGCAGGCGATCCGCTACGGCGCAGACCATGTTCGTCTCGACCGCGTCGGGCGCGACCGAGCCCGGCCACCGCTCGGCCAACGCCTCGGCGAGGCGACGAGCACGCCGGTGGTCGTCGGCGAGGCGGTCGATCATCGAATCGAGCGCGACGAGCCCGGCCGCCGCGATCACGCCCGCCTGGCGCATGGCGCCGCCGAGGCGCTGCCGGTGCTCGCGCGCCTCCGTGATGACGTCGCGAGGGCCGCACAGGACCGAACCGACCGGCGCGCCGAGGCCCTTCGACACACAGAACATCACCGCCGTCGCCGGCGCCACGAGCTCCCGGGCCGGCACGCCGAGCGCGACAGCCGCGTTCCAGATGCGCGCCCCGTCGCAGTAGAGCGCGATACCGCGTGGTTCGCCGACGGCGCGGACCGCCCTCACATCGTCGACTCGCCATGGCCGGCCGCACGTCGGCATGTGCGTGTTCTCGATCGTGATGAGCGAGACCTGCGGCGAGTGGTGGCCGGCGTCCTGGATCGCCTCGTCGAGCGCCCCGGCCTCGAGGAGCCCGTCGTCGTCGGGGAACGGGTGCAGTTGTACGGACGAGTTCCACGCGGCGGCGGCGGCCTCGTACCGGAACACGTGTGCGCGCGCCGCGCAGAGCACCTCGGTTCCCGGCCGCGCGAGCACCCGGAGGGCGAGCTGGTTGGCCATCGTGCCCGACGGGACGTAGAGGGCCGCTTCCTTTCCGAGCAGCTCGGCGGCCCGCTCCTGGAAGCAATTGATCGTCGGGTCCTCGCCGTAGACGTCGTCGCCGACCTCGGCGCCGGCCATCGCGCGCCGCATCTCCGGTGTCGGCGTCGTGACCGTGTCCGACCGGAGGTCGATGCGGCCGTCGGGGGAAGCCATTACCGCTCATCCTACGGTCGCCGTCGCAAGCTCCGGCTTTGCGGCGACGGTCGGCAAAGCCGCCGTCGCCGCAGGCTACGCGGCGGTCAGTCGGCGTCGATCGGGCGGATCAGGCCTTCCTGGATCACGGTGATCGCGAGCGTGCCGTCGCGACAGAAGATCGAACCTTCGGCGATGCCACGGGCGCGCGAGGCGTTCGGGCTCGTCTGGTGGTACAGCAACCACTCGTCGGCACGGAACGGGCGATGGAACCACATCGCGTGATCGAGGCTGGCGATCATGTACTGCTGTTCGCGGTACGAGATCGCATGCGGGAACATCGCCGTATCGAGCAGCGTGAGATCCGACGCGTAGGCGACGACACATTCGTGGATCAGCGGCGCTGTCGGCAGCGCACCGTTGGCCTTGATCCACACGTCCTGTTCCGGCTCGCGTGGCGTCGGGTCCAGCCAGCGCGGATCGTCGACCGGCCGCGAGTCGATCGGGCGTTCGCGCACCAGCCACTGCGCGAGGTCGGGGCCGAGCCGCTCGAGGTAGGGCTCGACGCGCTGCTGCCACGTCGGGAGCTCGTCGGGGTCGGGCACGGCCGGCATTTGCACCTGGTGGTCGGGACCCGGTTCGACGATCTGGAACGACGCCGCCAGGTTGAAGATCGCGCGCCCGTGCTGGATCGCGACGACACGCCGGGTGGTGAAGCTCTTGCCGTCGCGGATGCGATCGACCTCGTACACGATCGGGACGTTCGGATCCCCCGGCCGCAGGAAGTATGCGTGGAGCGAGTGCACCGGCCGGTCGTCGCCGACGGTGCGGCCCGCCGCCACCAGCGCCTGCGCCGCGACCTGCCCGCCGAAGACACGCTGGCGGTCCTCGTGCGGGCTCAGCCCGCGGAAGAGGTTGACCTCGAGTGCCTCGAGCTCGAGCAGCGCCAGCAGCTCGTCGAGCGCGTCACCCACGTGTCCTCCTCGGTCGTCTGGATGCTACGTGTGCGCGCTCAGCCGAAGAACACGCTGGCGACGTCGTAGAGCTTCGGATCGACGGTCTTGAGCTGGCGCACGCCGTCCTCGATCGGGACACGGATGATCTGCGAGGCGTGCAACGCGACCATGATCCCGAACTCTCCGTCGTTCACGGCGTCGATCGCCTCGATGCCGAAGCGGGTGGCGAGCACGCGGTCGTACGCGGTCGGAGTGCCGCCCCGCAGGACATGGCCGAGGATCGTGACGCGGGTCTCGAAGCCGGTCCGTTCCTCGATCGCCTTCGCGAGATCGTTGCTGATGCCTCCCAAGCCGCACGTGCCCGAACTCGTCGACCTCACCCGACTGGAGCGCCATCGTGCCCTCGACCGGGAGCGCGCCCTCGGCGACGACGACGATCGAGAAGTTGGCGCCGCGCCGGTGGCGGTGGCGGATCCGGTCGCACACGTCACCGATGTCGAACGGCTCCTCGGGCACGAGGATGATGTCGGCGCCGCCCGCGATCCCCGAGTAGGTCGCGATCCATCCGGCGTGGCGGCCCATCACCTCGACGACCATCACGCGATCGTGGCTCTCGGCCGTCGTGTGGAGGCGGTCGATGGCGTCGGTGGCGATCTGCACCGCGGTGTTGAACCCGAACGTGAAGTCCGTCGCCGACAGGTCGTTGTCGATGGTCTTGGGCACGCCGACGAGGTGCACGCCGTCGGCGCCGAGCTTGGCGGCGACACCGAGCGTGTCCTCGCCGCCGATCGGGATCAACGCGTCGATGCGCTCGCGTTCGATGGTGTCGTGGACGCGGGCGACGCCGTCATCGGTCTTGTACGGGTTGGTGCGGGCGCTGCCGAGGATCGTCCCCCCACGGTGGAGGAGCCCGCGGGTGTTGGCCGTCGTCAGCTCGACCGTCTCGCAGTCGATGACGCCGCGCCAGCCGTGTCGGAACCCGACGACGTTGTGGCCGTAGACGCCTTCGCCCTTCCGGACGACCGCCCGGATCACCGCATTGAGGCCGGGGCAGTCGCCGCCGCCCGTGAGAACGCCGATCCGCATCTGCACCTCCGCCAACGCCTCTCCCTTCACGCGGGAGCCACGTCCATCCTGCCGCAGCTGCGACGGAGCGCGGAAGAGCTCGCGGGCGACCGGTAGCCTTCGCCGCGACCGGACGGGTCGGGGAGGCGCCCGTGGGCCGGAAGCACGACCGCGAGCAGATCAGCGCTGCCATCGAGCCGACGCTCGGGAGCGGCGAGCGAATCCGCTCCTGCAGCGCCGTCTGGGCGACGGAGTGCGGCGGTCGGGTCCCGCTCGTGTTCCGGCGGCGGTCCCGCCACTACCTCGCGCTCACGGACCATCGGCTGATCCTGTTCCGCGCTCCGCGGCGCCGGCACCGGTTGACCGCGAACGACATGCTCATCGCCAAGCGCCATTCGTCGTTCAAGCTCGAGAAGGTACGGCGCTTCTCGCCGATGCTGCAGGTGCGGGTCCGGGACGCCGCCGATCGGGAGATCGCGCTCGAGTTCCGCCCGCTCGACCGGAAGGTCGGGCGCAAGCTCGTAACCGTGTTGGACGGCGACACGCGGCGCCCGGCTGACGTCGCCGAGTGGTGAGCGTCTGCCTGGCGATCGACGCCGGCACCACCGGCGTGCGCTCGTTCGCGGTCGACGAGCACGGCAGCCCGCTGGCGTGGTCGTACCGCGAGTTCCCGCAGTACTTCCCGCAGCCGGGCTGGGTCGAGCACGACCCGGAGGAGATCTGGGCGGCGACGGTCGAGACGCTCGCCGGCGTGCAGGCGGAGCTCGCCGCGTCCGGGCAGTCGGTCACCACGATCGGCATCACGAACCAGCGGGAGACCGCGGTGGTGTGGGACCGGCGCACGGGCCGGCCGTTGCACCGCGCCATCGTCTGGCAGGACCGCCGGACGGCCGGGCGCTGCGACGAGCTCCGGGCCGCGGGAGCCGAGCCTCTCGTCCGCGAGCGGACCGGGCTCGTCCTCGACTCGTACTTCTCGGCCACCAAGCTGGAGTGGCTGCTCACCGAGGGCGGTGTCGACGCCGGGAGCCGACCTGGCGTTCGGCACCGTCGACAGCTGGATCCTCTGGCGCCTCACCGGCGGGCCCGACGGCGGCGTGCACGCGACCGACCCGTCGAACGCCAGCCGCACGCTTCTGTACGACATCGACGCCCGCGACTGGTCCGACGAGCTGTGCGCGCTGTTCGGCGTGCCGCGCTCGTGCCTCCCCGAGGTTCGGCCGAGCAGCGGTCGCTTCGGCGTCACGACCCCGGCGCTCGCCGCCGGGCTCGACGTGCCGGTCAGCGGCATCGCCGGCGATCAGCAGTCGGCGCTGTTCGGGCAAGCGTGCTTCGAGACCGGCATGTCCAAGAACACGTACGGCACCGGTTCGTTCGTGCTCATGAACCTCGGCCCGACGCACCCGCCGCCGACCGAGGGGTTGCTGACGAGCGTGGCGTGGGATCTCGGCGGCGACGTGGCCTACGTGATGGAGGGCGCGATCTTCGTCACCGGGGCGGCGATCCAGTGGCTCCGCGACGGCCTCGGGATCATCGACGACGCCGCCGAGACCGGCCCACTCGCCGCCGGCGTCGACGACAGCGGCGGCGTCGTGTTCGTCCCCGCGTTCACGGGGCTCGGCTCGCCGTGGTGGGACTCCTACGCACGCGGCTCGGTGTTCGGGCTCACGCGCGGCTCCGGCCGCGCGCAGATCGCGCGGGCGGTGGTGGAGTCGATGGCGTGGCAGACCCGCGACGTCGTCGACGCGATCACGAACGCGGCCGGGACGAAGATCAGCGAGTTGCGCGTCGACGGGGGCGCGAGCGTGATGGACGTGCTGTGCCAGTTCCAGGCCGACGTCCTCGGCGTCCCCGTGCGGCGGCCGACGGTGAAGGAGACGACCGCGCTCGGTGCCGCGTACCTGGCCGGCATCGCAGAAGGCGTGTGGGCGTCGCCGTCCGAGGCCGCCGCGAGTTGGGCCGAGGAGTCGGTGTTCGAGCCGTCGATGCCCGTCGAAGACGTCGCGCGCAAGCACGACGAGTGGCACCGCGCCGTGGAACGGGCGCGCGGCTGGGCGAGCGAGGACGCCTGACCGCTACGCGACCGCCGCCGGGCTGGCGGCGGCCTCGAGCGTCGCCAGCGGCACCGGCTCGACCGGCACGTCCTCGGCCTTCTTGGTCGCGTACGTGTCGACGTATTCGTATCCGGAGAGTTGCTGGAGCTCGAACATCACCTCGTCGGTGAGCTGGCGCAGGACGAGCCGGTCGTGCTCCCGGCCGGCGTACCGGTCGGCGGTGATCGGCGCGCCGAACTGGATCCTGACCGTGCGGAACAGGCGCGGGAACCTCTTGCCGATCGGGTTGATCTCGTCGGTGCCCGTCATCCCGACGGGCACGATCGGCGCGCCGGTGCGCAACGCGAGGCGGGCGACGCCCGTGTGACCCCGGTGGAGGTAGCCGTCCCGCGTGCGCGTGCCCTCGGGGTAGATGCCGAAGACCTGACCCCCCTCGAGCACCTCGGTCGCCGACGCGAGGGCCCGCTCGCTGGCGCTGCCGCCATCACGACGGATCGGGATCTGGCCCACGCCGCGGAAGAACCACGCCGTCTTCCTGTCGTCGAAGTACTCGGCCTTGGCCACGAACGTCACCCGGCGCCGGATCACGAGCGGGAGGAAGAGCGAGTCCATGAAGCTGCGGTGATTGGCGGCCAGGATCACCGGGCCCTGGCCCGGCACGTGATCGCGGCCGTCGATGCGCACCCGGTAGAAGAGGCGCAGGATCGGCGTGAGGATCGCCTTGATCAGCCAGTAGAGCACTGCTCCCCCTTGACCCGATCGGGTCGCGCGTCGCCCGAGCCTACGCGAGCGTCGGAGTCGAACGTTCTTGACCGAATGGTCAAGTACCCGTACCCTCGCCGCCGCGGCAACCGGGGAGGACCAGTGCGGCGCAAGCTCACGCAACGGGGCAAGGACCGGCGGCGCCAGCTCATGGACCACGCCGCGGGGCTCTTCGCGGAACGGGGCTACCACCCGACCTCGGTCGCCGACATCGTCGTGAGTCTCGGCGTCGGCAAGGGCGTCTTCTACTGGTACTTCTCCTCGAAGGAAGAGCTGCTGTCGGAGATCCTGCGCGAGTCGCAGCAGGATCTCCGCCGCCGTCAGCAGCAGGCGATCGGCGACGAGCCCAACCCGGTCCTGCGCATCGAGCTCGGCATCCGCGCCACGATCGAATGGTTCCTCGAGCACCGCAAGTACTTCACGCTGTTCCAGTTCGCGGCCAGCGACGAACGCTTCGCCCCGGTGCTCCGTCGCAACCACGACGTCGCCATCGCGGACGCCGCGCGCCACATCAAGGAGGCGATCGTCGAGGGCCTGATCGCCGACCAGAACCCCGAGATGCTCGCCGAGGCGATCGTCGGCGCGTGCAACCAGCTGACCCGCACCTACGTCTTCGATCGCAACGAGCCCGTCGACCGCACCACCGAGGCGGCCGTCAGCTTCTGCCTCCACGGCATCGTCGGCACGTAAGCCGGCGCGCCTACCCGAGCTTGGTCAGGGCGCGGCGGATACCTCGAACGGCCTGGCCGATGCGCTGCTCGTTCTCGACGAGCGCGAAGCGCACGAACCCTTCGCCGCCGGGGCCGAAGCCGACGCCTGGTGACACCGCGACCTTCGCCTCCGGCACGAGCATCTTGGCGAACTCGAGGCTGCCCATCTCCTCGTACGGCTCGGGGATCGGCGCCCACACGAACATCGTGCCCCGGGGTCGCTCGATCTCCCATCCGCAGCGGGCGAGACCATCGACGAGCGCGTCGCGCCGGCCGCGGTACACCGCGTTCACCTCGAGGGGATAGTCGGGAGCCTCGTTCATCGCGACGATGGACGCGATCTGAATCGGTTGGAACGTGCCGTAGTCGAGATAGCTCTTGAGCTTCCCGAGGGCCGCGACCACTTCCTCGTTCCCGACGAGGAATCCCATCCGCCACCCCGCCATCGAGAACGACTTCGTGAGCGTGTACAGCTCGACGGCGACGTCGGTCGCGCCCGGCACCTGCAGGATCGACGGCGGGTCGTATCCGTCGTACCCGAGGTCGGCATAGGCGAAGTCATGGACGAGCAGCACGTCGTGCTGCTGGGCGAACTCGACCATGCGCGTCATGAACTCGAGGTCGACGCACGCCGTCGTCGGGTTGTGCGGGAAGGACAGGACGATCACCCGAGGCCGCGGCCACGAGTCCTCCCACGCCTCGAGCAGGTTGGCGAAGAAGTCCTCCTCGGGGCCGAGGCGGACGTGGCGGATCTCGGCGCCGGCGAAGATCGGGCCCCAGATGTGGATCGGGTACGACGGGCTCGGCACGAGGGCGGCGTCGCCCGGACTGAGCAGGGTCCACATCAGGTGCGAATAGCCCTCCTTGGCCCCGATCGTCGTGCACGCCTGCGTGTCCGGGTCGAGCTCCACGCCGAAGCGGCGGCGGTAGAGGTCGGTGATCGCGAGCCGCAGCTTCGGGATGCCGCGACTGGCGGAGTACCGGTGGTTCCGTGGATTACGCACTGCCTCGCAGAGCTTGTCGACCGCGACCGTCGGCGACGGGATGTCGGGGTTGCCGAAGCCGAGGTCGATGACGTCCTCGCCGCCCCGGCGGGCGTCCATCTTCAGCTCGTCGATCGTCGCGAACACGTACGGCGGCAGAGCGTTGATGCGACGGAACTCCACGGAACGACCGTACCAGGCGGCGTTTCGACCTCCGGTACTGTTTCGGCGCCATGCCTCCCATCGAAGCCGTGCTGGTCGACGTCGGCGGCGTGCTCGTGCTTCCCGATCACGATCGGATCGTCGGCGCGTTCGAGCGGGCGGGCGTGCGTGTCGACCCGGCTCGGTTGGACCGCGCGCACTACGCAGGAGTCGCTGCGCTCACCGAGTTCGCCGAAGGCGATCGCGACGTCTGGATCGCCTACAACCGCGCCTACGCGCGCGCCTGCGGTACGTCGGAGGACGCGGTCGACGAGGCCGTCGAGCACTTGTTGAACGAGTTCGCGACCGGCGAGGTATGGAGTCGCACCGTCCCCGGATCGGTGGATGCGCTCCGAAGGCTGGGCGCGCTCGGCGTCCGTCTCGCGATCGTCTCGAACGCGGACGGGAACGCCGAGCAACGCCTGCGCGACGATGCCGTCTGCCAGGTGGGACCGGGCCGAGGCGCGTCGGTGGACGCGATCTTCGACTCCACGGTCGTCGGCATCGCGAAACCCGACCCTCGCATCTTCGACCTCGCTCTCGACGCAGTCGGCGTGCCGGCCGAACGTGCCATCCATGTAGGCGACACACCGGGCGCCGACGTCGACGGCGCCCGCGCCGCCGAGGTGCACCCGGTCCTCGTGGACCCGTTCGAGTTCCATCTCGATCTCGACGTCGAACGGGTCACCTCGCTGCCGGACGTGGTCGAGCTCGTGCGCGCCCGCCAGCCCGCCTGATCGGCGGCGGTCGAGCAAGTACGCTCGGCGGCTTCCCACGACACTCGAGCACTGATGCGCCGTCTTCCTCTCCGCACCATCCCGCTGATCGCCCTGCTCGTCACGGGCGCGCTGGTCGCGGCCTGCTCGGACGACTCCGACTCGAAGCAGAGCAAGCCGAAGTCCACGACGACGACCGCCGGTGGGACGACCACCTCGGCGGCGCCCACCACTGCCGGGAACGACCCCGCCTCGTGCATCCGCGGGACGTTCCGCTTCACCCGCATGGACTACGACGGTCCGGTGCAGACGCAGTTCGGCCCGACCATGATCATGGGCGGGATCGGCGGCCGGCGCATCGAGCTCAAGCCCGACAACACCTTCCACTTCAGCGACGACGGCTCCGACAAGGTGCAGTTCTCGCTGCTCGGCCAGAACGGAAGTCCACCGACCAATGGCACCGGCGTGCTCAAGGCGCAATCGGACGGGAGCTTCGTCCCGACCGGGCAGACCGCGAACTTCAACATCACCGCGCTGAGCGGCACGCTCGTGCTCACGTTGGCGAACGGCCAGATGATCAACATCCCGCTCCCGCCGGACGCGGCGGGGGTCAAGGAGACGTTCGGGCTGAACGGCGACGCGAACTACACGTGCCAGGGCAACACGGTGATGTTCCGGTTCCCGGCCCTCACGATCGCGCTGGAGCGGGCCTGACCCTCAGTTCTCGACCGGGGTGAACTTCACCGGCATGTGCTTGATGCCGTTGATGAGGTTCATGTGCAAGCGCTCGACGGGGCCGGTGAGCTCCATGTCCGGCAGGATGCGGCGCAGCTCGTCGAACATGCAGTTGATCTCGAACCGGGCGAGGTTGGCGCCGAGGCAGAAATGCGGTCCCCGGCCGCCGAAGGCGACGTGCTCGTTCGGCTCACGGTCGATGTCGAACGTATGGGGGTCCGGGAACTGATCTGGGTCCCGGTTGGCGGCGGGGTACCACAGCGTGATCTTGTCCCCGTCCCTGATCGGGACGTCCCGGATCTCGGTGTCGCGCGTGGCGGTACGACGGAAGTAGTTGACGGGACTCACGTACCGGAGCATCTCCTCGACCGCCGGCTCGAGCACGTCCGGCTCGCGCAGGAACTGCTCGCGCTGCTCGTCGTGCTCCAAGAGCGTCAGCGTCCCGCCCGTGATCAGGTTACGCGTCGTCTCGTTGCCGGCTACTGCGAGGAGCAGGAAGAACACGTTGAACTCGAGGACGTCGAGCTTCTCTCCGTCGACCTCGCCGGTGAGCAACAGCGTGACGATGTCCTCGCCGGGATCCGCCAAGCGCTCGTCGGCGAGGCGCTGCGCGTAGGCGTAGAGCTCCGCCGCGACCTCCTGGACGTCGCTGTCGCCTCCGTACTCGGGATCCTCGGCGCCGACCATCTTGTTCGACCACTCGAAGACCTTGTGGCGGTCCTCTTGCGGCACGCCGATGAGCTCGGCGATGACGATGAGGGGCAGGTCGGCCGCGACCTCGGTGACGAAGTCGATGTCACCCTTCGTCGCGGCGCGGTCGACGATCTCCTTGGCGGCCGCGCGCACGTGCTCTTCGATGGAACGGATGTGCCGTGGTGTGAACATCCGGCTCACGAGCTTGCGCAGGCGTGTGTGCCGGGGCGGGTCCTGGTTGATCATCATCAACCGTGTGCCCTCGTCCACCGGTCCGATGAACGCACCGCCCGTGTACGACGAGAACGTCTCCGGATCACGCTCCACCGCCATGACGTCGTCCCAGCGGGTCAGCGCCCAGAAGCCGGGGCCGTCGAGCTCGACGTGGTCGATCCACGCCACCGGGTGCTCTCGGCGGAGGAAGTCGAAATAGGCATGAGGCGGACCGGCGAGGAAGGTCGCCCCGTCGGCGAGGTCCACGGTGTCGATGTCCACTTCGGCTCCTCTGTCGCCGTCGCAAGCTCCGGCTTTGCGGCGACGGTCGGCAAAGCCGCCGTCGCCGCGGAGGCTAGCCCGAAAACGGCGCTGGCTAGAATCGGTTCTAGTTTCTGCCCGGCCGTCCGATCCGAAGGTTCTTCGATGCCCGAGCTGCTCGACCTCAGTACCCAGCACTGCCGCGTCGAGCGCGACGGGCACGTTGTCGTCCTCACGATGGACCGGCCCGAACGCGCGCAACGCGCTCAGCCCCGACATGCTCGTCGGTCTCGCCGACGGCTTCGACTACGTCGACCGCGAGCCCGAGGTACGGGTGGCGATCCTCACCGGTGCCGGCGGCCACTTCTCGTCCGGCGCCGATCTGAAGGCGATGTCGAACCCGTCGCAGAGCGAGCACGTGCGCGCACGCATGGCCGAGGAGCCGAACCTCCATTGGAAGGCATTGCTGCGCGACTACCGGCTGTCAAAGCCGCTCGTCGCCGCCGTCGAGGGCTACGCGGTCGCGGGCGGAACGGAAATGCTGCAGGGCACCGACCTGCGCGTCGCCGCGGATACCGCCACCTTCGGCGTGTGGGAGGCAAAACGCGCGCTGTTCCCGCTCGGTGGATCGGCAGTGCGACTCCCGCGCCAGATCCCGTACGCACGCGCGATGGACATCCTCCTCACCTGCCGCCCGATTCCCGCGCACGAAGCGCTCGACCTCGGGCTCATCAGCCGGGTGGTGCCGGAAGGGCACGCGCTCTCCGCCGCCCGTGCCGTCGCCGACCAGGTCGCGGCGAACGGACCGCTGGCATGCCAGGCCATCCTGCGGGCGTGGCGCGAGGCCGAAGGGCTCCCCGACACCGAGGCCATGCAGGTCCAGGACAAGATCGGCTGGGAGGTCTTCGCGAGCGAGGACGCCAAGGAAGGGCCGCGCGCCTTCGCCGAGAAGCGACCGCCGAGCTACAAGGGCAGGTGATGGCGCCCGACGAGGAGGCTGCGTCCGGCGACGCCTTCGTCACCAAGGAGCGGGTGCGCCTGGCCGAGGCCGTCAGACACCTCGTCGACGCCACCCTGACCGCCGAGGACGCGTCATCCGGGCGGCTCGCGATCGCCGCCGAGGAGGTCGAGCGCATCGCCGCCGAGCTCCACGGCCATGGCGAGCTGAGCGACCGGCCGTCGGGCGTGCGCGCCCGCGCCGAGCAGTCCCACGACGACTATCTGCCCCGCAGCCCGCTCGTCGGCGCCGTCAGCCCGCTCGCACCTCCGATCGACTACGAGTACCGCGACGGCCGCCTGTACGGCCGGGGCGTCTTCCACGCCGCCTACGAGGGCCCGCCGGGCTTCGTGCACGGCGGCTGGATCGCGCTCGGCTTCGACGAGATCCTCGGCATGGCGAACATCGCCAGCGGGCATCCCGGGATGACGGGACGACTGAGCATCCGGTACCGGCGCCCTACTCCCCTGCACCGTCCGGTGCTCTTCGAAGGCTGGACCGACCAGGTCGACGGCCGCCGGGTCGTGACCCGCGGGACGCTCATCGTCGACGACAGCGTGACCGCCGAAGCCGAGGGATTGTTCGTCAAGCTCGATCTCGACCGGGCAGCGGAGTACTTCGGCGAGCGGGCGTACGAGCGGCGGGAGGCGGTCGACCCCCTCCCGTGACCGACGCGCCCCCACTTCGGTGACCTGCACGAATACAATCTCTTCGGCTACGAGCGGGGCAGGATGAACCGACGCGAATTCCTCAGGACCGCCGGACTCGTGGGGGGTGCGACGGTCGTCGGCGGTCGCAGCCTCCTCGGGTTCGGAAGCAGTGCGAGCGCTTCGACGCGCGCGCCGACGCTCGGCGGGCCGCGAGTGCCGGCCAACAGCGTGCTGAGCTCGCCGGCGTCCGAATGCCCCGTCGACACGGTCGTCGTGCTCACGATGGAGAACCGGTCGTTCGACCACTACTTCGGCCACCTGGCGACCGACCAGTCCTACCTCGACGAGGGGCGCCGCCGCCACGGGAAGGACTTCGCGGTCAACGGCAGGATCGACATGCACTTCCGCGACGTCGCAGGGGCCAAGGTTCCGACGACGCACGTCCGCAAGCTCGGCGACGAGCCCAACCCGTTCCGCGGCTGCTTGCACAATGACCCGGGACACGGTTGGGGCGCGAGCCGCAAGCAGCGCGACAACGGCTTCCTCGGTGCCGGCACCGGCAACGACCGCTTCGCGATCGGCTACTACCTCGACGACGACATCCCCGTGCAGACGAGCCTGGCGCGCCGGTTCACGGTCATGGACCACCACCACGCCTCGGTGCTCGGTCCGACGTGGCCGAACCGGCAGTACATGTACTCGGCCCAGTCGGAGGGGTACAAGACCAGCCCCAAGCCACTCGATGTCGGCGCGTACAGCGCCGCGACCATCTTCGACCGGCTCAACGCCGCCGGGGTGCCCGCCGCGGAGTACTTCGTCAACATCCCGGTCGCTGCACTCTGGGGGACCCGGCTGAACCCGAACATCCGATCGTTGGACCAGTACTTCTTCGACGCGCCGCGCGGCGAGCTCCCGGCGGTGACCTACATCACGCCCGGCATGGGCACGCCCTTCCGGACGGACGACCACCCCCAAGGTGACATCACCCTCGGGCAGCGCTTCATCCAGGCAGTCTTCTCGGCGTTCGTGCGGTCGCCGCAGTGGCAGCGCGGCATGTTCGTCCTCACCTACGACGAGCACGGTGGCTTCTACGACCACGTCAAGCCGCCGGTGGTCCCCGACGACCACGCCAGCCCCCACGACCTGCAGAACTTCGGACAGGCCGGCTTCCGCGTCCCGTCGGTACTCGCCTCGCCGTACGCGCCCCGCAACTACGTGGACCACACGACGTACGACCACACGTCGGTCCTGCGGTTCCTCGAGTGGCGGTTCCTGGGCGCTCCGCCGCAGGGCCCGGGACGCGACGGCGACAACTGGTTCCTGACCAAGCGCGACCGGCACGCCAACAACTACGGCGCGAGCCTGCGCGCCGACAATCCCGACCCCGAGGTCGACCTCGACACGCCGCTCATGAGCATCCCGCCGGTGTCGTACGACTGCAACGACGACCAGCGACTGCGCCAAGCGGGAAAGGACAACCAGACCAACCCGTTCGACGTGTCGGACCGGCTCGAGGGGCTCGCAAAGCAGGTCGACCCCGATGGCTCGACGTTCACCCCGTGGCTCAAGAGCACCGACGTCCGCGGCCTCCCCAACATCCCCGACGACCGGCCGCGCTGACCGCTCGACGATCGCCCGCGCCGGCCACTCGCGCGGGGCTTGAATACAGTTCCGCCCGATATGCCCATGAACCGTCGCGAGTTCCTGCGCGCCGCCGGCCTCGCGGGCGGCGCCGCGATGATCGGCGGGACCGGCCTGCTCGCGTGCGGCAGCGGCTCGCCGGCGAGCGCGGCCGGCGCCACGAAGGTCCCCCGCCTCCCATTGCCGCCCGACAGCGTGCTGGGACACGCCGCCGGCGAGTGTCCGATCGACACGGTCGTCGTGCTCACCATGGAGAACCGGTCGTTCGACCACTACCTCGGCTGGCTCGGGAGGGACGAGCAGTACCTCGACGAGGGTCGCCGCCGGTACGGGAAGGGCTTCCGGGTCGACGCCCGTCTGGACGAGGTCTACGTCAACCCGTTCGACGAGCACGTGCGCACCCGGCACGCGCTGGAGCTGGGCGACGACCCCAGCCCCTACCGGGGCTGCAACCACAGGGACCCCGGGCACGGATGGAACGCGGGTCGCGCCCAGCGCAATTTCGGCTTCCTCGCCGACGGCACCGACAACGACAACTTCGCCGCCAGCTACTACCTCGACGGTGACATCCCGATCCACGCGCACATCGCCCGCCGGTTCACGGTCACGGACCGGCACCACGCATCGCTGCTCGGGCCGACGTTCCCGAACCGCCAATACATCTATTCGGCGCAGTCGGAAGGCCTGAAGGAGAGCCTGCACCCGCTCGACTTCGGGCAGTACAGCGGCCCGACGATCTTCGAGCATCTCGCCCAGTCGGGTGTGGAATCCGCGGAGTACTTCACGAACCTCCCCATCGCGCTGTGCTGGGGCGGGCGCATGTTCCCGTTCGTGCGCACGATCGACCGGTTCTTCGCCGACGCCGAGGAAGGCCGGCTTCCCGCCGTCACGTTCGTCACCCCCTGGGTCGGCGGCCCGTTCCGCACCGACGACCATCCCCGCGGCGACATCGCGCTCGGGCAGCGCTTCATCGAAGCGATCTACAGCGCCTTCATCCGGTCTCCGCAGTGGCGTCGCGGCATGTTGGTCCTCATGTACGACGAGTGGGGTGGCTTCTTCGACCATGTCCAACCACCTGTCGTGCCCGACAACCGAAACAGCAGCAACGACTTCGACAACTTCGGCCAACTCGGTTTCCGCGTGCCGTCGCTGATCGCGTCGCCGTACGCGCGGCGCGGATACGTCGACCACAACCTGTACGACCACACGTCGGTCCTGCGGTTCCTGGAGTGGCGATTCCTCGGCGCTCCCGCACAAGGGCCGGGACACCGCGGCGACAGGTGGTTCCTGACGAAACGCGATCGATACGCCAACAACTTCGGCGCCAGCCTGCGGTTCAGTGATCCTGAGCCCGACGTCGACTTCAGCCCACTCGACTTCGCGACGGTGACGGCGCGTTGCGACGATGCGCAGAGGCTGCAGGAGGTCGGGCCCGACGGGCAGAAGCGCGATGCGTTCGAGCCCTCCGACCTTCTCGAATCTGTCGTGCGCGAGCGGTACTCCCCGCCGTCGTTCACGCCGTGGCTCCAGAACGTCAACATCGAGAGCCTTCCGGTCGTGCCCGACGACCGGCCCCGCTGACGCGGGTCAGCCGAGCAGGGGCTTCACCAGCTCGCCGAGGGCGCTGGCGTTGTCCGGGTCGGAAGAGTCGACGGGACCGACGATCACCCAGTCGGCGCCGGCGTCGCCGTACGCGCGCAGCACCTCACCGACCCGCTCGGGGCCGCCCACGGTCGCCTCGGGGTTCCCCAGACGCTTCGACTTCGCCTCGGCGTCGCTCTCACTCGCGGCGAGGACGAAAAGCCCGGCCCACGACACGCTGAACGGCTCGCGCGTGGGCATCTCGCGCACTGCCCGCGCCTCCTGCTCGAAGCGCTCCAGCGTCGGGCCCCATCGGTTCCAGCCGTCGGCCCGCGCCGCAACAGCGCCTACGCTCGCGGACGCACCGCCGACCCACACCGGGTAACCCCGGTCGATCGCGGCGTCGACTGCGCGCTCCAGCCTTGCGACGCGAGCGCCGAGCGACTCGATCGGGAGGCCGAAGGTCTCGTTCTCCTCGCGGCTCTCGCTGTCACCGGCGCCGATCGTCGCGACCAACCGATCGGGAGCTATCCGGGCGAGCGTGTCCAACGCGGCGGCGAGCGTGGCCGCCGGGCGCAGCGACGCGCGCGCCGACGAGCGGACCGAACGCGATGCGCGTCGTCTCCGCCGCGACCGCGCCGAGCAGGGTGAGGCCTTCGAGCGCCGGTCGCAGCGCGCCGTCGTGCGCACGGCGGAACAGGTGATCGAAGCCGAACACGCCGTCCAGCCCCGCCGTCTCGGCCGCGCGCGCCACCGCCAGCGCCGGCTCCGGGTCGTCGCGGAAGTTCGGGAGCGTGATGCCGAGCTTCATTTCGTCCAGACGCCGGACTGGCCCGGTTCCAGGTCGCGGGCGCGGGCGGCGGCGCCGATCACACCGGCGTGCTCGCCCAGCTCCGAGGGGACGATCGGGATCATGGGCCGGTATTCGGCCCCTTCGATGTGGCGGGCGAACGCATCGCGCACCGGCGTCAGGAGCGTGTCCCCGAGCTCGACGAGCCCACCCGAGATCACGATGCGCTCCGGGTCGAGAATGTTGGCGAGCCCGGCCAACCCGACGGCGACGTGCCCGGCGTACTCGTCCAACAGCGCGCGCCCGTCGGGCTCGCCGGCCTGGGCGGAGTCACCCACGTGCAAGCCGGTGACGGCGTCGGCATCGCCGCCGGCACGCGCCAGCACGCCCGGCGCCCGCCCGTCCTGCGCCCACTGCCGTCCCAAGCGCCCGAGCGCGTGGCCCGAAGCGAACGCCTCCCAGTGGCCGCGCTCGCCGCATGCGCACATCGGGCCGTCGGGATCGATCTGGAAATGGCCGACCTCGGCCGCGAAGCCGTGCGCGCCGCGGATGACGCGCCCACGAGCGACGATGCCGCCGCCGATGCCGGACCCGAGCGTGACCATGAGCGCGTACAGCGCGCCGCGCGCCGCTCCGTGCACGATCTCGCCCCATGCGGCTGCGTTGGCGTCGTTGTCGAGCACGACGGGGAGCCCGATGGCCGTCTCGAGGTCGTCACGTAGGGGGGTGTGCCGGAAGGCGGGGATGTTCGGGGCGTACTGCACTCCACCGTCCCTGTCGACCAGCCCCGCGGCGCCGACGCCGACCGCGGTGACCTCCGGGAAGCTCTCGCGAAGCTTCGCCACGAGCGCGGCGGTGGTCGGGACGACGTGGATGCCGCCCTCACCCGTGTGGTCACGCAGCTCCGCGAGGATGGCGCCGCTCCCGTCCACCACGGCACCGCGGACGTTCGTCGCGCCGAGATCGACCCCGACCGTCGGCGGAGCCGGCGCCTCCGCCGGTTGCGTCACGCGAGGTCGATGCGGCGGACGCGGCCTCGGCCGGGCGGAGCTTCCTCGCCGGGCACATCTGCGTCGGCGCCGGCCCCCGATCGATGCGCCTCGACGGCGCGCTCCCCGGCGTCGACGACCGCCTTCGCCGCCAGCAGCAGCTCCTGGGCCGCCTTGAGCAGGTGATCGGCCGCTTCGGGCGCGGCATCGAACACCGCGGCCAGGGCCGCCTCGGCGGTGCCGCCCAACGGCGGAGACTCCGCCTCTCCCCGCTCCCTGGGCTCGTCACTCGGCGCGGTCATCGGACACCTCCACGAACTCGACTTCGAGCCGCCCGTCGGTCATGCGGGCCTCGGACACCTCGCGTCGCCGCAAGCTCTCGGGCAGCACCACAGCGCGTCGGTGCGAGCCCACGGCGACCAACAACTCACCGTTCCGTCGACCGAGCTCGACGTCCGTGCGGTCCGTGAACGGCAGTTGCATCGAAAGCACGAGCGCGTCGCCTTCGGCGTCGACCCGGAACGGCTCCACGAGCGAGAGCTGCGCGGCGGCGTCTCGCAGTCCGTACAACTCGGCGCCGAAGTCCGAGAGGTGGTCGACGCCGACGAGCTCGTGGTCGGCGAGGTCGCACGTCAGAACGGGTACGGGCGCGAACGCCGCCTGTATCGCGTCGAGGTGCTCCCGCTGCACGTCCTTCCATGACGTGAACCACGGATCGCTGATGGCCTCTGGGAGCAACCGGTTCGCGATCACCGCGTCGACGTGGTATCCGAAGAGGGACAGGTACGTGAACGTCCGCCGCGCTTCGGTCACGACGAGCCGCTCTGCGTTCACCACGAGCCGCGCGCTCGTCACCGACCCGTCGGTGAGCAGATCGCGCACCCCGTCGAGCCGCTCGTAGAACCGCCGGACAGCGAGGAACACGTCGTCGCCGGCGATCGGCGGGCTCACGAGTCGCGAGAGAAGGGGCCGAACGGCGCGGGTCACGTGGCGCTGGGCGGGGAAGACGCGCTCCATGTACCAGGTGAGCACGTCGGGCAACGAGAGCAACCGCAGCGTCTCGGCGGTGGGCGCGCAGTCGACGACGATCACGTCGTAGGCGCCGGATTCGGCGTGGGCGCGGATGTCGGCCAGGCCGAACACCTCGTCGAGGCCCGGGATCACCGCGAGCTCCTCGGCTTCGACCACGCCGGCGCCGGCCCAGTCGAGGAGGGCGGTCAGGTACTCGCGCACCTCGCCCCACGACTCCTCGAGCCGGGCCCGGGCGTCGAGCTGCTGGCCGAGGAGCGTCCCCCGACCGAGCGTCGCGATCGGCCTCGGCTCGTCGCCGAGGGAGGCGTCGTCGAACGCGTCGCCGAGCGAGTGCGCAGGATCAGTCGAGCAGATGAGCGTGCGCTGCCCCGCCTCTGCCGTCCGCAGCGCGGTGGCGGCGGCGACGGTCGTTTTGCCGACGCCGCCCTTCCCGGTGAACAACAGGATGCGCATCTATGCCGACTCGACTTCCTTCTTCAATTCCTTGAGAGCGGTGCTCACGATCATGCCCGCGGTGCGCCGCTTGAGGAACCCGGGCAGCGGTATCGACGGGTCGATCGCGAGGTCGTAGCTCACCCGGGTGCCGTCTCCGTCGGCGTCGAAGCGGTACGTCCCGTCGATGGAGCGCACCATCTCGCCCTCGACGAGTGACCAGCTGAACGTGCCGGGAGCGGACGAGTAGTCGTACTGGAGCACGTATCGCGTGCTGCGCCCGAACGCGGCCGCGCGGTACTCGACCTTGGCGCCACGGCCCTCGGCGTCGCGCTCGAGGACCTCGGCCTGCTTCACGTCCTTGGCCCACTCGGGATACCGCTCGTAGTCCGTCGCCACCTCGTAGCAGCGCTGAGGTGGGGCGTCGATCCGGATGCGATCACTCACCTGCTCGGCCACTCGACCTCCTCTCTCCGGTGGCATCACCCGGCACACGGCGGGGCGGGAACACGCCGTGACGCGCTCCCCACAGCCCGATCAACCCGAGGGGCAGCATAGGGACCAGCACTCCGAACGGCTCGGCCGCCGCGGTGACTGCGGTGACGGCGACGCACACGCCCAGCGAGCCGAACAGGTGCACGCGCACCCGCTTCGGCACCGGCCCCTGCATCAGGAACATGCTCCCCACCACGACGTCGTCCCCGCGGGTCGTCCGGGCCAGTGCGACCCCGAATGCCCAGCCCCAGACGCCGAGCGAGATCACGAACAGCCCGAGCGCCACTGCGATCGAGACGACGTCGAACGCGCTCACCCCGAGAGCAGCGGGGACGGCGGTCAGGGCGAACAGCACGTTCGCGGCCCACGAGGCGACGATGATGCGCTCGCCGCGCTCGGGGTCGCGCGTTGCGGCACCTGACATCGCCGACATCGGCGACGAGCGTACCGGGCGCCCTTCCACGCCAAGAGAAGCGACCGGCTAGCGAAGTGGCGACAACACGCTGAGGTCGCCGCGCGTCACCGGCAGCAGCCTGGCCACCTGCCGGTCGTAGGTCAGCTCCTCGACTGCGCGCGTACGGGCCGCCTCACCGAGCCTCGCCCGCAAGGCGTCGTCGCCGAGGAGCTCCTCGAGTGCGGCGCGCACGCCGGCGGCGTCGCGGGGGTCGACGACGAAGCCGGTCTCGCCGTCCACGACCGCCTCGTGCGACCCGCCGCTGCGACCCGCGACCGAGGGCACGCCACACGCCGCCGCCTCGACGAACACGATCCCGTACCCCTCGGCTTCGAGGCCGCCCCAGCGCTCCCGGCACAGCATGGCGAAGACGTCCGCGCATCCGTACAGGTCGGCGAGGTCGTCTTCGGGCACCCGGCCGAGGAACGTGCAGCGGCCGGCGATCCCGCGCTCGGCTGGCGCGGCGCTCGAGGCGCCGGGCGTCGCGGCCCGCGCCGCCCACCGCGAGTTGCACACCTGCGTCGAGCCCGGCGACGGCGTCGATCAGGACGTCGAAGCCCTTGCGCGGGACGAGCCGGCTCAGGCCGACGACGAGCGGGCGATCGGCGGCGAGGCCGAACCGCCGCCGCGCCTCGCTGCGGGCGTCGGGCGTGAGGGGACGAAAGCGATCCGTGTCGACGCCCGGTCGGCACAACGAGCGTCGGGAGCTCCGTCCCGGCTGCACGGGCGGCCACGCGCGCGGGGTACTCCCCCGCCGCAACTACCCCCGCCGTCCCGCGCAACACGCGCCGGGCGAGCGCCCGCGCACCGGGCAGCCGCGCGGGCACGTTCACCTCGGCGCCGTGCGCGATCACGACGTGCGGTGCAGCGCGCAGCCTGCGGCCGACCAACCCGAGCGGCAGCATCGGATCGAGGAAGACCACGTCGACTCCGCGTTCGCGCGCAATGGCGTCGACGCGACGGGCGAGGCCCGGCGCCGGCAGCAGTACCCGTTGGCGGACGCGCTCGATGGCGAACGGCTGCGCCGCGTCCCAGTCCGCTGCCCCCGGGTACGGCGTCGTGAGCACGTGCGTCTCCTCGGGCGGAAGGCGTCGCCACAGCTCGTACAAGTACGACTGGATGCCTCCCATCTTGGGCGGGAAGTCGTTCGTGACCAGGAGCGACGTCACGGAGTGCGCGGCCCCTACGCCGGGACGCGCTCTGCGGATGCCGGCGCCCGTCGGTCGCGTGCGCGGGACTTGAGGCTGCTCCCGAGCTGGAGGACCACGACGCCCGCGGTGGCGGCGATCGCGCCGCCGGCGAACGCGCCTCGGTACCCGCTGAGCGCGGCGACCCCGCCCAGGATCAACGCGCCCAGGCCCTGCGAGAGGTCGAAGAAGCTGCTGAAGGTCCCGACCACCGAACCGCGCTCCTGCTCCGGCACCGCGGTGAGCGCGAGCAACATGAGCGCCGGATACAGCAGCGACATGCCCGCCGCGAACACGGCGGTGCCGACGACGAGCCCGGGCACGCTTTGCCATCCCGCCATCAGCGCGAGACCCACTGCGCCGCACGAGAGCGCGATCGTCGCGGCCACGCGCCCACCGAGGAGATCGGGCAGCCGAGCCCCGAAGATGCGCACGCACAGGATCAGCCCGCCGTAGACGAGGAAGAGCCCGTCGGCGCCACCGAGGCCGAGCTCGCGCACGTAGAGCGGGACGAACGCCGTGAACCCGGCGAGGCCGATGAGTCCGAGGAAGAGGACCGTGCCCGGAGCTATCGCAGCGCGGTGCAGCAGCTTGCCGGGCGGACCGGAAGGGACGCGGCGGGCGGTCTCGACCGTGATCGTCCCGAGCACGGCTGCGAGCAACGCCAACGATGCCGAGACCGCCCAGGCTGCGATGAACCGGTCGTCACCGAGGACGGTCTCACCGACGGCGGGACCGAACGCGAGCCCGCCGTACACCGCGACCGACCAGTAGCTGACCGCCTCGCCCCGCCGGTCTTCGGGCGCCAGGTCGGTGATCATCGTGGCCGCGCCGACGAAGAACGCAGCTTCCCCGATGCCGCTGAGCAGTCGGATCAACACCAGGTACGGGAGCGCGTCCACGGCGCCGTAGAAGGCGGTCGTGATCGCGACGATCAGCGCGCCGCCGATGATCAGGACCCGCCGCCCGAAGCGGTCGCCGACGCGCCCTGCGTACGGCCGCAGGAGGACCGCGCCCACGAACAGTGAGCCCACCGCGACGCCTACACCCACGTTGCCGCCGCCGAGCGGGCCCTTCACGTACTGCGGGACGACGGGGATCAACATGCCGACGGCCATGAAGTAGCTGAGGCCGGACGCCACGACGAGCAGGAAGCGCGGCGTCAGCAGGCGTTCACGGGCGGCCATCGGGACATGCTCGCCGCCCGGCGTGGAGCGGCGCCACCGGCTATCCGCCGGCCGCGTGCGCCAAGGCGTCGTCCCAGGACGCCCGGCCGGCGATGAGCCGGCGGTACTGCATGACGAGGCGCGGGCGGCTGAACCCGAGTGCGCCGACGAGACGGCCGTCCCGCCCGAACAGCGCCACGAAACGGTGCTCGTCGAGCGAGCCGTCCACGACGGCGACCTCGTCGTCGCCGCGGATCGAGCCGACGACCTGGATCTTCACGTCGTACTGGTCCGACCACACGAACGGCACCGGTGCGAACTCCTCGGCGCTCTCGTCGTCGACGAGCAGCCGGCGCGCCGCGGCCACGCCCTGCTCGGTCGCGTTCGTCCAGTGCTCGACGCGCATGCTCTCGCCGTCGAACAGCGGGTTGGGCCAGCGGGCGACGTCTCCGGCAGCCACGATTCGCGGCGCGGCGAGGCACGTCGCGTCGCACACGACGCCGTCGTCGAGTGTGAGGGCGCTGCCCTCGAGCCATCCGGTCTCCGGAGTGACGCCGACGCCGACCACGACCAGGTCGGCCTCGACCGCGTCGCCGTCGGCGAGCCGCACCCGCTCGACCCGGTCGCTCCCCTCGAACCCCGCGACGGTCACACCGCACCGCAGGTCCACGCCGTGGTCTCGGTGCAGCTTTCCGCAGGCGTCGCCGACGACGGGACCCACCGCGCGCTCCAACGGCGTCGCGAGCATCTCGAGCACCGTGATGTCGAGGCCACGTCCGCGGCACGTTGCCGCCACCTCGGAGCCGATGAACCCGGCGCCGATCACGACCACACGCGGGCCGGCGTCGAGGCGGGAGCGGATCGCGAGGCAGTCGTCGAGGGTCCGGAGCACGAAGATGCCGTCGAGAGCAGGAGCACCGCGGAGTGTGCGCGGACGCGAGCCGGTGGCGATGACGAGCCCGTCGAACGCGACCGGCTCGCCGGCGTCGAGCTCGACGACGCCCTCCGTGACGTCGAGGCGGGTGGCGCGCCGCCCGAGCTGCAGGTCCAGCTCGAGGTCGTCGTACGGCTGCTTGCGCAACGCGACCTGATCCGGCTCCCACTCCCCCGCCAACAGCTCCTTCGACAGCGGCGGACGGTCGTACGGCAGGTGCGACTCGGCGCCCACGAGCACGACTCGATCGTCGTAGCCCTCACGGCGCAGGGTCTCGGCGGCGCGGAGCCCGGCGAGAGAAGCGCCGACGATGACGATCGTGCGCTGCGGGGCCACGACGCCGGGACGCTACCGCCGGTCATGAAGTCGCAGCAAACCTGACTCGCACGTCATACTTGATGACCGCCGGCAATCGGAGCCTGCTTGTCTCCTTCTCCACACGTCGATGTGAGTGGCCGCGCCCTCGCGCTGCGCGACGTCGACCTCGATCGCTTTCTGCATCCGAGGACCGTCGCGGTCATCGGCGCTTCCGAGACGCCCCGAAAGCCGAACACGGCCATGACGCGCAAGATCAAGGGGTGGGCGGACGCCCACGGCGCGACCTTCTACCCGGTCCACCCGACCCACGAGACGGTGCTCGGCGAGCGTTGCTACGCCAAGGTGTTCGACGTTCCCGGCGATCTCGACCTCGCCGTCATCCTCACCGGCAAGGCCGTCGACACGTTCGAGGAGGTGCTGCAGCGCAAGGCCGCGTTCGCGGTCATCTTCGCCGCCGGCTTCGCCGAGGCCGGCGAGGACGGCGAGAAGCTCCAGTCCCGCCTCGACGAGCTGGTGCGCGAGGGCGAGGTGCACCTCCTCGGCCCCAACACGAACCTCAACGCGTTCGAGGACTTCCGCGACGACCTCACCGGGCCGTCGATCGCGCTCATCACCCAGAGCGGCCACCAGGGACGCCCGTGTTCCAGGGCCAGGAGATCGGCATCCGGCTCACACACTGGGCGCCGACCGGCAATGAGGTCGACCTGGAGTTCGCCGACTTCGCGCGCTACTTCGCCGACCAGCCCGAGGTCGGTGTCATCGCCGCGTACATCGAGGGCTTCAAGGACGGGCGCACCCTCATGCTCGCCGCCGACCACGCTGCCCGGCTGCGGAAGCCGATGGTGATCGTGAAGGTCGGGCGCACCGACGCGGGCGAGTCGATGGCCATGGCGCACACCGGCCACCTCACCGGCTCCGACGCCGTGACCTCGGCCGTCTTCCGCCAGTTCGGGATCACCCGCGCCGAGGGCCTCGACGACCTCCTGGACACGGCGGCCGCGTTCGCGCGCACGAAGCGCGCGCGAGGGGACGGCGTCGGGATCTATGCCGTGTCCGGCGGCACCGGTGCGCACATGGCCGACATGATCGCCGACGCCGGCCTGCGGATCCCTGCGCTCACGAAGGAGACGCAGCGGGCCCTGCACGACGGCCTGATCCCCGATTATCTGCGCGTGTCGAACCCGGTCGACTGCGGCGGCCCGCCCGTCGCCGACGCCCGCGGCCGCAAGATCCTCGACCTGCTCCTCGCCGACCCGAACGTCGACGTGCTCGTGGTGCCGATCACGGGCGCGGTCGAGCTGTTCAGCGAGCCGTTCACGCGTGACCTCGTTGACGTGGCGAAGAGCACCGACAAGCCGATCTTCGTGGTGTGGGGCGCACCGGCCGGCACCGACGACACCTTCTACTTCCGCCTGCTCGACGGCGGTCTGCCCGTCTTCCGCACCTTCGCCAACTGCGTCAAGGCCGTGCGCGCCTACGTCGACTATTGGGACTTCGCGGCCCGCTACCGCTCACCGTTCGGCGACGCACCCACCGAACCGTCGCCGGCGGCTGCGAAGGCGCGCCGAGTGCTCGCCGCTGCCGGGGCGGGCGACGCGCTCTCGGAGCACGCGTCGAAGCAGGTGCTGAAGGCGTACGGCGTGCGGTCGAGTCGCGACGTGCTGTGCGAGAGCGCGGCGCAGGCGGTCGAGGCGGCGAAGCGGATCGGGTACCCGGTCGTGATGAAGGTCTCGTCGCCCGAGCTCACGCACAAGAGCGACCTCGGGCTGGTGCGGCTCGGTGTGGGCTCCGCACGCGAGGTCCGCGCCGCGTACGACGAGCTCATGCGCAAGGCACGGCGCGCGGCCGGAAAGCGGGGCCACATCGACGGGGTGCTCGTGTGCGAGACCGTGCGCGACGGCGTCGAGACCGTCGTCGGCGTCTCGCGTGATCCCCTGTTCGGCCCGGTGGTGATGGTCGGCCTCGGCGGGGTGTTCGTCGAGGTGCTGCGGGACGTGTCCTTCCGCGTCCCGCCGTTCGATCGCGACGAAGCGCAGCGCATGCTTCGCGAGCTGCAGGGCTACCCGTTGCTCGAAGGCGCGCGGAGCCGGAAGCCGGCCGACACCGGCGCCCTGATCGACGTCATCATGAACGTGCAGCGCCTGGCGATGGACCTCGCCGGCGAGGTGCGTGAGCTCGACGTCAACCCGTTGATCGTGCGGCCGCGGGGTGCGGTCGCCCTCGATGCCCTGGTGGTGCGGACATGAGCGAGACGAGCGAGACGATCGAGGACGTCCAGCGCCGGCTGGAGGACGGCGTGCTCTGGATCACGCTGAACCGACCCGACGCCGGCAATGCCATGACCGTCGCGATGCGGAATCAGATCATCGAGTGGCTCGAGCACGCGTCCATTGACGCCTCGGTGCGTGCGGTCGTCCTCACCGGCCGCGGTGAGAAGGGCTTCTGCACCGGCGCCGACCTGCGCGAGGCGCGCCCACCGTTGGAGCGGCCCACGGGCGCGCCCGGCATGATCGTCGGGGACGCGGCTCGCACGATCCAGCGCGGGTTCCAGCGGCTGATCACGTCGATCCTCGACTGCGAGAAGCCGGTGATCGCCGGCGTGAACGGCACCGCCGCCGGCGGGGGCATGCACCTCGCGCTCGCCAGCGACCTCGTGATCATGGCCGAGGAGGCCCGCTTCATCTCGGTGTTCATCCGGCGCGCCATCCTGCCGGACGCCGGTGGCCCCTACCTGCTCACGCGTCTTGTCGGCCCACAGAAGGCCAAGGAGTTGTTCTTCTTCGGCGACGACGTGCCGGCGGCCGAGGCCGAGAGCATCGGCCTCGCAAACAAAGTCGTGCCGCGGGCGGAGCTCGAAAAGGAGCTCGGCGAGTGGGCCGGGCGTCTCGCCAAGATGCCGACGCGCGCAATCGCGTTCGCGAAGAGGCTCACGAACCGCGCCCTCGACACCGACCGCGACGGGTCGTTCTGGGACGAGGCGTACGCCCAGGAGCTCCTCACCCGCACGGAAGACATGCAGGAGGGCCGAGCGAGCTTCGTCGAGCGCCGGCCGCCCGAGTTCAAGGGCTGGTAACCGAATGGCCGGACCGCTGACCGACCGCACGGCAATCGTCGGCATCGGGCAGACGCCGTTCGCCAAGGGTCTGCCGGACTCGGAGCTGTCGCTCGCGTGTCAGGCGATCTCGGCCGCGCTCGACGACGCCGCCATCGCGCCGAGTGAGGTCGACGGACTAGCCATGTTCTCGATGGAGGACGGCCGCGAGGTCGACGTCGCCCGTAACGTCGGGCTCGGCGACATCACGTTCTTCTCCGAAGTCGGCTACGGCGGCGGTGCGGGCTGCGGAACCGTCGGCCACGCGGCCATGGCCGTCGCTACCGGCCAGTGCAACGTGGCGGTGGCGTGGCGGGCCCGCAAACGCGCCGCCAAGGGGAGCCGGCCCTGGTCGCAGGTCAACCGGCGCATCACCGGTCACTGGCAGTGGAGCCGTCCGTTCGGCGTCGTGCGGCCGGTCGACGAGATCGCGCTCCTCGACGCGCCGGTACATGCACGAGTTCGGCGCTACCCGTGACCATCTCGCGAACGTCGCCCTCGCGTTCCGCAAGCACGCCAACCGCAACCCCGCCGCGACGATGTACGAGAAACCATTGACCCGCGAGCAATACATGGACGCGCGCTGGATCTCCGAGCCGCTGTGCCTGTTCGACAACTGCCTCGAGACCGACGGCGCTCTCGCGGCGGTGATCGTCTCCGCCGAGCGGGCGAAGGACCTCCCGCAGCCACCGGCGTTCGTGCACACGTTCGCGCAGAGCCTCCCCCGGCAGCACCAGGTGATGACGAACTACTTCAACGACGACCCGCTGCTCGGCCCGTCCTACGCGTGCGCCGAGCGGCTCTGGGCGCACGCCGACGTGACGCCGGCCGACGTGCCCGTCGCGCAGATCTACGACGCGTTCAGCCCGCTCATCCCGCTCTCGCTCGAGGGGTACGGCTTCTGCGCCCGCGGCGAGGGCGCCGCGTTCACGGACGACGGCGCGCTCGAGTGGCCCGACGGCCGCCTGCCCACCAACACCGCGGGCGGCGGGATGTCGGAGGCGTACGTGCACGGCTTGAACCTCGTGCTCGAGGGGGTCCGCCAGATGCGCGGCACCTCGACGAGTCAGGTCGACGGGGCGGAGACGTGCCTCGTCACGAGCGGCGAGGGCGTGCCGACGAGCGCGCTCCTGCTGCGGAGATAGAGCGATGGAAGCGCAGTTCCTGCTGCCCGACGTCGAGGACCCGGACGCGGCGGAGTTCTGGGCCGGCTGCGCGCGCGGCGAGCTCCTCGTCCAGACGTGCAAGAGCTGCGGGCTGCGCCGGATGCCTCCCCGGCCGATGTGCCCACGGTGCCGCTCGCTCGAGCTCCGCTGGGACCCGACCTCGGGGCGCGGGACGATCTGGTCGTTCATCGTCCCGCATCCGCCGCTGCTCCCCGCCTACCAGGAGCTCGCGCCCTACAACGTGATCATCGTCGCGCTCGAGGAGGACCCGACACTGCGGTTCGTGGGAAACCTCGTCACCGGCCCCGACGGCGAGATCAACGAGATCGACCCCGCGACGATCACCATCGGCGATTCCGTGCGCGTGGTCTTCCAGCGGGTGGAGGACGTTGTCCTCCCCCGCTGGATGAAGACCTGAAACGCTTCGGATCAGCCCGTGAAGCCGGGCACCGAGACCACGGCGACCGCAGCCTGCGGCTGTGGCGGCGTGACGGCACCGCCACCTGACGGCGTGGTCGTCGACGGCGTCGTGGTCGACGGCGTCGTCGTCGTCGGCGTAGTCGTCGTCGGCGTGGTCGTCGTCGGCGGCGTGTTGCACGGGCCGTGCGACAGGTTGAACTGTCCCGACCAGCTGTCGTAGATCGTCGCGGTGGCCGACGTGACCGTGCTGTTCAGGTTCGCGGTCGTCGTGTAGTGAGCGACGCCGCCCGTGAAGTTCCCCCGCGCAACGTCAGCCTCCTGACCGTTCGCCCAGGTCACGTGAATCGACGCGGGAGCGTTCGACTCCATGTCGATCTGGTTGATGACGAAATGCCACTCGTCGGAGTTGCACTCGTGGTCTGTCAGCGCCTTGGCGCTGATCTGTTGCACTGCCGACGCCGGGAGCGCGTTCAAGCAGACGAAACTGCCGACGCCGAGCGCGACCACGACTAGTGCAAGAACTCGCCTCATCAAATCTGGCCCCTTCTGTAGTCGAGGCACTTCGCCTCGATTGACGCAGATCGGTGCGCAAGTAGACGCGAGGAACAGCCTGCGCAAAACGTCGTCCCGTCAAACCTCCGCCATTGGTCTCACTTCGGCGCGCGACGACTACGCACCGTGCGCACTCGTCCCTCGGTCTCCTCGTCAGCCGGTCGGACGCGGCGTCACCGGCACAGCGACGGCTGGAACAGCCCGGAGCAGCTGGAGCACCTCGGCGGTCGTCGGCGGCCGCAGTCGTCGGCGGCACGGTCGTCGGCGGACTCGTGGTCTGGGGCGTGGTGGTCGCGGCGTCGTCGTCGGCGGAGTCGTCGTCACCGGCGGCTTGGTGGTCGTCGTCGGCGGAATCGTCGTAGTTGTCGTGGTCGTCGTTGTGGTCGTCGTCGTGGTCGTCGTGGTCGTCTCAGGCGGACCGCATGGGCCGTGGGACAAGTTGAACTGGCCCGACCAGCTGTCGTAAATCGTCGCGGTCGCAGACTGTGACAGTGCTGTTCAAGTTCGCGGTCGTCGTGTAGTCGCGACGCCACCCGTGAACGCACCGCGCGCTACGTCGGCCTCCTGACCATTTGCCCACGTCACGTGAATCGACGCCGGAGCGTTCGACTCCATGTCGATCTGGGTGATGACGAAGTGCCACTCGTCCGAGTTGCACTCGTGGTCCGTGAGCGCCTTCGCGCTGATCTGCTGGACAGCGGATGACGGAACCGCGTTGAAGACGATGAATCCGGTGACGAGGACGACAACGGCGAGGAGGGCAGAACGCTCCCCTCGCAGGCAGAGCGGCACGCGCCCGAACGGATGAGATCGGAGTCCCACCAGTCCCCCCTTCTGGGACTTCCCCTTTGCTGGAGAAATCGAGGCTTGGTGTCGACGATGAACTCAGGCCGCGACATCTGCGGCCTGAGTGCTTTTGCACGAGTCTGGTAGCCAGGCTGCCGCTGTCAACCACGCATTCGCGACAAAGCATCGCGGAGTCGTGCATCCTCCCCAAATTCGCCGCCGCTCGAGGCAGGTGCGACGCACGACGTTCGTGGGTATGTTCCGCTCACAGATGTGTGGCCTTTGCTCCACGCGTGTCTTCGACGACATGAGCGCACTCACCCACGAACCTTCGGCAGCACCAGTCATCGGCTGACGTGGCGACGACCGAGTTCGGTCCCGTGCTCGCCGCCGCGCAGGAAGGCGCGCAGTGGGCGATCGCGGTCTTGTGGCGCGAGGTCCATCCCCGGCTCCTGCGGTTCCTGCGCGGGCTCGATGCGGCACAGGCGGAAGACGTCGAGGCCGAGACATGGCTCGTCGCGGCGCGGGACCTCGGATCGTTCCGTGGCGATGAGCAACAGTTCCGCGCGTGGATGTTCACGATCGCGAGGAACCGTCTGATCGACGCGCGACGGCGAGAAGCGCGTCGGCCGAGCGTCGCCATCCCACCTGAGGCTTTCGGCGAGCACCCCGCCGACGACGATCCCGCGGTGACCGCGGTCGACGCGCTCAGCAGCCGACGCCGCGGTCGCGCTCGTGAGGTCGTCCCTACCGCCGGACCAAGCCGAGGTGATCCTGCTTCGAGTCGTCGGCGGTCTCGGCGTCGACGAGGTCGCGGCGATCGTGGGAAAGCGGCCCGGGAACGTGCGCGTCCTCCAGCACCGCGGTCTGCGGCGGCTGGCCGAGCGGATGTCCGCCGAGGCGCCCGAGAGCCGGGGTGTAACACCATGACGCCTCCCGTCGGTCTCTCATCAGGAATGGATCCCTTCGAGCTCGACGCCGGCACTGTCGAGCGTCTCGTGACCGGCGCGGTGGACGTCGGCGACGCGCCGCCCGAGTACCGGGGCGTCGCGTTCACCCTGCACGCCTTGCGCTCAGCGCCCGACAGCACGGAATGGGCCGGCGAGCGGGAGGCGGTCGAGCAGATCGCCGCTGCCGTGGTCGTCCAGCGCCCACAGCGGACACCGCGGGCACGACGAACGCAGCGGTCCTCGTCGCGGGCGGTTCGGCTCGCAGCCGCGGTCGCTGTCGCGGCTGCGGTGTGCGTGACCGGGGGACTCGCGTCCGCTGGATCACTGCCCGAGCCGGCACAGAACGCAGCGTCCACGGTGCTCGGCACGGTTGGGATCTCTGTCCCGTCGGGGAGCGACGAGCCTTCCGGTGTCGATGAACCACCGGCCACCACGACTCCTCCGGCTCCGGCCGCCAGCAACCCGGTCCCGCCCGAGCCGGGCCCACCCGCTCCCAGCACCGGCGCCTCGCCGGCAGCCTCCAGCCCTGCCGCGCCCGGCAACGGCAATGGCACGCCGGCCCACGGGACTCCCCCGAGCACCGCGAACGGTCGCGGCTCGGACCACATGCCCAACGGCTCGCCGCCGGCCGGCGTCGGAAAGGGCAACGGCAAGAGCCGTTAACCGCCTGTAACGCAGCAGCCTCCCCGAACGTTCTTTTCGGTCGATACCCGCCGGACTCGGACCACGGAGGTCTGTATGCGCTGGCATCGCCGCACCGCGGTCGCTGGATTCGCAATGGCATTCACTCGGACTCGTCGGCGGCGTTGCGGTCGCGGCCTCGACGGGCACACTGCCCATCGCCGGCGGCCGTGATGACGGCGCGAACCCGACGGCCGTGTCCGCCGCCGCGCACGCTCCCGGCGCTCGAGACGACCGGGACGCCGTCACCCGCTGCGCCGGCGTCGGATGCCGCGTCGTCCGCCCCGAACGGCCAGGGCCCGGACGCCAGCGGCGCGGCAAGGTTCGGGCTCTGCAACGCATACACGTCTGGTCAAGGCACGACCAACGGCGGCAAGGCCGACTCGGTCGCCTTCCAAGCGCTCGCGACCGCGCGCCGGCGGCCCCGGCAACATCTCCGCCTACTGCGCGAACGCGACCCCGGGTGGCAACGCACCACACGGAGAAGGCACCCCGCCGGCGTCGACGGGCGGCGCCGCGAACGCCAACGGCAACGGGGCCGAGCACGCCAACCCGGCGAGCGACGCGCACGGACCTCCGGCCGACCCACGGGAGCAACGGTCAGAGCCACCGACCCTGACCCGGACGACCCACGACACTCCTGATTCCCTTTCGGCCGGTGTCCGGTCGCCGGCCGGGAGGGCTCAGGAGGTTTCCGTAACGCGCGCCACGGCGCCGTCGTTGTACTGCACGCGCGCCCGCGCGGCGCACATGGGCCCCGGGCCGGGGTTTCCGTCCCAGAAGGAAGACAGAGCCCCGAACCCGGGGACCCATTTGCACACTACCTTCGGGGACGTCCGACGCGCGCAGTACGCGCGCAGGAAACGGCGGAGCGCGCGCAGTTCAGTCGCCGAGGTTGAAGATGCGCACCGCGTTCCCGCCGATCATCCGGTCACGCTCGTCGGCGGCGATGTTGCCCATCGTGTCCTCGATGACCTTGCGCGAGTACGGCCAGTCGTTGCCGTGGTGCGGATAGTCGCTCGACCACATGATCGTGTCGACGCCGACACGCTCACGCAGCTCGATCCCGGAACGGTCGGTGATGAACGTCGCGCTGTTGTTGCGCTTCCAGTAGAACGACGGCGGCTGGCTGATCGGGAGCTCGCCCCACGACCGGTTGCGCCAGAACTTGTCGTCGAGCATCTCGATGAAGTGCGGCAGCCACCCGACGCCGATCTCGATCCACGGCAGTTGCAGCTCGGGGAACCGGTCGAACACGCCGGTGAAGATCATCTGCGAGATGTTGCCGGCCGACATCGAGAACACGTGGCTCAGGCTGCCGACGGCCTTCGCCTTCACCGCCTCGCCCTTGCCGCCCCCGTACATCTTGTTGCCGGACTTGGCGGCCGCCTGGCGCTGCCGCATGCGCTGCTCGCGGCTGACGATGTTGATGTGCACGGTGACCGGCATGCCCTCGTCGACGGCGGCGGCCCAGAACGGGTCGTCGGCGGTCGACACGCTCTCTCCACCCGACGGCCAGTTCGAGATCACGACACCGTTGGCGCCGCGCGCCTTCGCCTTGCGGAGCCCGTCGACCGCGGAGTCGATGCCGAGCGAGGGCATCTGCGCCATGCCGATCAGCCGCGTGGGATCGGGCGCGCAGAACTCCTCGAACAGGAAGTTGTTGTACGCCTCGACGCCGGCGAGCACGAAGTCGGGATCCTCGTCGCCGAGGAAGTGGCTCATGGTGCGCTGGGGCGGGAACAGCACCTCGGCGTCCACGCCGTCGATGTCCATGTCCTCGAGGCGGGCGGCGCCGTTGTAGCAACCCTTGCGCGCCTCGTCGTAGGTCACGCCCAGCCAACGGAACTTGTCGAACGGCATCCCGGGCGTCGCGGTCAGGCCGATCGGGTCGGGGTCGCCGCCGACCGCCGTCAGCCACGCGTCGCCGCCGTCTGCGTCCTTGACGAGCTTGGGGGCCTTGTCCTGATACTTCTCGGGGAGCCAGTTCTGCCAGATGTCGGGCGGCTCCAAGATGTGGCAGTCGGCGTCGACGATGCGGTACTTGGTCATACCGGGTGCCTCCGGTGCGGGGCTCGGCTCGGGAAGATTGCGATCAGGCTAGCCTGACACGAGCGTCAGGTCGACGGGAGGACGATGACCGAAGCACTTCTCGCCGGCACGCGCGTCGTCGATCTCGCCGGCGAGCCGGCCGCGATGGCGGGACGCATCCTCGCCGACCTCGGCGCCGAGGTGATCCTCGTCGAGCCGTCGGGCGGGCACCCGCTGCGCGCAGTCCCCCATCGCTTCCTCGCCTGGGGCGCGGGCAAGACCAGCGTCGTCGTCGACGGTGCCGACGATCCGACGCTCGACGAGCTCCTCGCGACCGCCGACGCCGTCATCGACACGCCAGGTTTCCCGGACGCGCTCGCGCTCGACCCGGCCCGCGCACCCGGCGCCGTCTGGGTGAGCGTCACGCCGTTCGGCCTCGCCGGGCCGCGGTCCGGTTGGCGGGCGTCCGACCTCGGCGTGATGGCGGCGAGCGGGAACATGTACGCAACCGGCGATCCCGACCGCCCGCCGGTGCGGTGCACCGAGCCGTCCGGGTACGCGCACGTCGGCTCCGAGACGGCGTTCGCCGCGCTGACCGGGCTGGCGTCGGGCTCCCCCGTGCGCATCGACATCTCGATGCAGGAGGTCATCTTCGTCGCCAACATGGTCGGGCTGGCATCGTTCCCGAAGACCGGCCATCGCGGTGCCCGCGGCGGCGCCAACATCGGCCGCACCCGCGAGATCTGGCCCTGCAAGGACGGTTGGGTCTCCTTCGGGCTGCGCGGCGGCAAGGCGAGGGTTCCGAGCCTGACGACACTGACCCGGCTCGTCGTCGAGGAAGGCGACATCGACGCCCATGCGCTCACCGAGCGCGACTGGAACGACTTCCTGCACACGACCGCCACGGACGACGAGCTCAAGGCGATCGAGCAGCCCGTCGCCGAATACTTCTCCCGTCACACGATGCAGGACCTGTACGAGGTCGCGTGCGAGACGAACCTCATGCTCGCCCCGTGCAACTCGCCCCGGGAGATCTACGCCAGCGCCCAGCTCGCGGCTCGTGAGTTCTTCGGCCCAGTCGGCGACGTCGCCCGGTTCCCGCTCTCGTTCGTGATCGTCACCGGCCCCGACGGCGAGGCGCTGCGGGCACGCCCGCCCGGCCCCGCACCCGAGCTGGGCTCCGCCGACGCCAGCGCCGTCGCGGCGTCGGGTCGGAAGCCCGCGCGTGCGTCCGATGGCGAGCCCCGACGCGGCGGGGACGCGGCCTGGGAGGGCACGAACATCCTCGAGTTCGGGTCGGGCGCGGCCGGGCCGATCGCGACGCGGTATTTCGTGGAGCACGGCGCGACGGTGTTGCGCGTCGAGTCGCACAGCCGACCCGACTTCCTCCGCGTGTACGGGCTCGGCCCCGGCAACCCGCACGGTCTCGAGGGCGCGCCGATGTTCGACGGTCTCAACGTCAGCAAGCGCAGCGTCACGCTCGACCTCAAGCATGAAGAGGGCGTCGCGATCCGCGAAGCGACTCGTCACCGAGTGGGCGGATGCCGTCGTCGAGAACTTCGCTCCTCGCGCCATGCGCGCCTTCGGGCTCGACTACGAGACACTGCGCTCGAGCAAGGACGACCTGGTGATGATCAGCTCGTGCCTGCAGGGGCAGACCGGGCCCCACCGGAACTACCCCGGGTTCGGCAGCCAGGGAGCGGCGCTCGCCGGGTTCAACTGGCTGACGGGTTGGCCCGACCGCGAGCCGGTCGGCCCGTACGCGACGATCACCGACTCGCTGGCGCCGAGGTTCGTCGCGTCCGCGCTCGCCGCCGGCCTGCTGCACCGCCGGCGGACCGGTCGGGGCGTCTACCTGGACGTCGCGCAGGTGGAAGCCGGCAGCTACTCATTGAGCCCGTGGCTGCTCGACTACGAGATCGACGGCGTCGTTGGCACCCGCATGGGCAATCGCTCACCGCGCGCCGTGCCCCACGGTGCGTTCGCGTGCCTCGGCGACGACCGGTGGGTCGCGATCGCGTGCTGGACCGACGACGAGTGGGCGCGCCTCACCGGCATTCTCGGCTATGACGACCGGTCACTGGCCACGCTCGACGCGCGTCTCGAGCGGATCGACGAGGTCGAGGCCGCGGTCGAGGCGTGGACCCAGACGCGCACGCGCGAAGAAGCCGCCGACCTGCTCCAGGCGGCCGGGATCGAAGCGGTGGCGGTGCAGGACTTCGGCGACGTCCACGACGACCCGCAGGTCGTGTACCGCGAGCACTTCGTCCCGCTCACCCACCCGTACATGGGCGACGGGCTGTACGAGCGCACCGGTACCCGCGTCGGCGACACCCCCCATGGTTACGACCGGTCGGGCCCGACGCTCGGTCAGGACAACGACTGGGTCCTCGGCGACCTGCTCGGGTTCTCGCCCGAGGAGCGCAAGCGCCTCGAGTCCGACGGCGCGCTCGACTGACTTCTCTGGTCGCTCTTGCTTGCGCAAGAGCTCCAGCCAACCATCGTCTCGATCCGGGGCCGGGGAAACCCCGGCCCCTTGCCGGAGGTGCCCCTTTCAACGGCAGTACCTAGCTGCTCGGTGGCGTGGTCTCGGTGAGCCGCGGGAGCGCGGCCCGCACCGCACCTTCGGAGACGCTGCGGAACCTGCTCGACGCGCCCTGGTAGTTCTGGAGCTTCGCCTGCACGGCGGTGTTCCCGGAAACCGCGATGACGGTGTCGAACTTGTCGACGTACGCCTCGTCGCCGAGATCCTGCAGGCGGCTGCCGTCGTCGAAGGGAACGTTCTGGAGCTTGGATCGCAGCTGGTCCGTCAGAGGCTGCGTCGTGAGCTCGAGCTGCAGCTTCAGCTTGCGGTAGCCCCTCTTGTTGGTGCGATACGTGCACTCCTCGGCATCGTTCGTCGCGCTCGTCTTCGTCGTGGTCTTGACGACCTTGGCGCCGAGCAGGTCGCTCGCCTCCTTTCGGGTGACGAGCTTGCACACGTCGGCGTCGCCGGCCTCGGCGGGAACCACACCGAGGAACATCGATCCGGCTGCGAGCAGCATGAGTGGGACGCGAGAAAACGAAATGGGCGCATGAGCATCACCGGATGGTCTTAGCAGATCGGCAGGCTAGGTTTTGCCCGCGTGGACCTGGGATATTCGGCCGAGGACGATGCATTTCGGCGCGCCGCGCGCGACTGGCTGACCGAGCAGCTCACCGGTGAGTTCGCGACCGTCCGGGGCCGAGGCGGCCCGGGTGACGAGCATTCCTTGTTCGACGAGCGTCTCGCGTGGGAGCGCGCCCTCGGCGCCGGCCGCTGGACCTGCCTCTCGTTCCCGCACGAGTACGGCGGTCGCGACGCGACACTGCTCCAGCAAGTGATCTTCTACGAGGAGTACGCGCGCGCGGGCGGCCCCGGTCGTGTCGGCATCATCGGCGAGGGGCTCATCGGCCCGACGATCCTGCACTTCGGGACCGACGAGCAGAAGCGCCGGTTCCTCCCGCGCATCGCGTCCGGTGAGGACATCTGGTGCCAGGGTTACTCGGAGCCCGATGCCGGCTCGGACCTCGCCAACGTGCAGACACGCGCCGAACGCGACGGCGACGAGTGGGTGATCACCGGCCAGAAGATCTGGACGTCGCTGGCGCACTGGGCCGACTGGTGCTTCGTGCTGTGCCGCACCGACCGGGACGCCCCCCGCCACCGCGGCATCACGTACGTCTTGGTCCCGATGCGCCAGGCCGGCGTCGAGATCCGGCCGATCGTGCAGCTGACCGGCACCTCCGAGTTCAACGAGGTGTTCTTCGACGGCGCCCGCACCGCGGTCGGCGACGTCGTGGGCGAGGTCAACGGGGGGTGGAAGGTGGCGATGGGCACGCTCGCGTTCGAACGGGGCGCGTCGACGCTGGGACAGCAGCTCGCGTTCGAGAACGAGCTGGTCGAGATCACCGAGACCGCCCGGAAGACCGGGCGCTCGACCGATCCCGTCGTCCGCCAGCGCCTCGCGGACGCGTGGATCGGGCTGCGCATCATGCGGTACAACGCGCTGCGGAGCCTCACCTCGATGGCGGGCGGCGACATCACACCCGAGACCGCGATCCACAAGCTCTACTGGGCGAACTTCCACCGGGCGCTCGGTGAGCTCGCCGTCGCCGTGCTGGGACCGGACGCCGAGGTCGCGCCGTCGGCGCCGTACGAGCTGAGCCCGGCGCAGCGGCTCTTCCTGTACACCCGTGCCGACACCATCTACGGCGGGTCGAACCAGATCCAGCGCAACGTCATCGGCGAACGCGCCCTCGGGCTCCCGGCCGAGCCGAAGGTGACGGCGTGACAGAGGCGACGCCGCCGCGTCCGAGCAGCCACGCGCTCCTCGACGGCAAGTCGGTGCTCGTGACCGCGGCGGCGGGCACGGGGATCGGGTTCGCGACCGCCAAACGCTGCGCCGAAGAGGGCGCGGTCGTGGTCCTGAGCGACCAGCACGAGCGGCGCCTCGGCGAGGCCGCCGAGCAGCTCGCGGAGGTCACCGGCGAACGGCCCGCGACCGCGGTCTGCGACGTCACCGACCAGGATCAGGTGGACGCGATGTTCGACGCCGCGATCGCGGCGACGGGCGGCATCGACGTGGTGATCAACAACGCCGGTCTCGGGGGCACCGTCCATCTCGTCGACATGACCGACGACGAGTGGGCGCGAGTGCTGGACGTGACGCTGAACGGCACGTTCCGGTGCACGCGCGCCGCGTTGCAGCACATGCTGCCGCGCGGGCTCGGCGCCGTCGTGAACAACGCGTCCGTGCTCGGTTGGCGTGCCCAGGAGGGCCAGGCGCACTACGCGGCGGCGAAGGCAGGGGTGATGGCGTTGACGCGATGCGCCGCGATCGAGGCCGCCGCCGCCAACGTACGCGTGAACGCGGTGGCTCCGAGCCTCGTCGTGCACGAGCACCTCGCCAAGGTCATGCCCCAGGAGGCGATCGACGAGCTCGTCACCAGGGAGGCATTCGGCCGCTCGGCCGAGCCGTGGGAGGTCGCCAACGTGATCGTGTTCCTCGCCAGCGACTACTCGGCCTACATGACCGGCGAGGTCGTCTCCGTCAGCAGCCAGCACCCCTGACGATCACGACCCGCGTGTGTTCTTGGCGGCGTCGAGGTACGCGGGGCGCTCGCCGCCGCCGTGCACGACGATGCTCTCGCCGCTGACGTAGCGGGCGAGCGGCGAGGCGAGGAACAGGCACACGTCGGCGACATCCGAGGGCTCGGCCATCCGTCCCAGCGGCACCGTGGCGCCGACGGCAGCGATGCCCTCCTCGTCGCCGTAGAAGAGGTGCGACTGCTCTGTTTTCACGAGGCCCGCGGTCACCGCGTTCACGCGCACCTTCGGCGCGTAGTCCATTGCCAGCGTCTGCGTGAGGTTCAGGAGCCCGGCCTTGGCCGCGCCGTAGGCGGCGGTGCCGGGCGACGGCCGGAGCCCGCTGACGCTCGCGATGTTGATGACGACACCACCTTCGGGCTGCTCCTGCATCACGGCGTTCGCCTTCTGCGCGAACACGAGGGGCGCGACGAGGTTCAGCGTGATGATCGCGGTCGAGAACTTCGGCGACGCGGTGGCCGAGTCGGCGGGTGGCGATCCGCCGGCGTTGTTGACGAGCACGTCGATCCGGCCGAACCGGTTCGTCGCGAACCCGACGACCTTGTCGATCTCCTCGGGCTCGCGTACGTCGGCCGCGACGAACGCCGCTTCGCGTTCTCCGGCACGCGGCAGGGACTCGGGCTCGTGGCGGCAGCAGACGACGACGTCGGCGCCGGCGTCGAGGAAGCGCTGCGCGATCCCGCGTCCGATGCCGCGGCATCCCCCGGTGACGATGACGGCGTTGCCCGACAGGTCGAGCGGATCGGCCATGCGGATAAGGTAGCCGTCACATCTGACGGGTCATCAGATCACGCATCAGAGCAAGGACGCGATGGGCATCACGCACGCGGTCGACGGCGACGGCATCGCCGAGGTCGTGATGGACAATCCGCCGGTCAACGCGCTCACCGTCGCCGGATGGTTCGAGCTCGCCGACACCCTGCGCGGCCTCGGCGAGGACCCGCGCGTCCGGGTCGTGATCCTGCGAGCAGAGGGCAAAGGCTTCAACGCCGGGGTCGACATCAAGGAGATGCAGCGCACCGAGGGCTTCCACGCGCTCGTCGGCGCGAACAGGGGCTGCTTCGCCGCCTTCGCGGCCGTCTACGAGTGCGCGGTCCCGGTCATCGCCGCCGTACACGGCTACTGCCTCGGCGGCGGCGTCGGACTGGCCGGCAACGCCGACATCGTCCTCGCGACCAACGACGCCACCTTCGGGCTTCCCGAGGTCGACCGGGGCGCATTAGGCGCCGCCACGCACCTGGCGCGCCTCGTGCCACAGCACCGGATGCGCGAGATGGTGTACACGTCGGCAACGGCGACGGCCCAGGAGCTGCACCACTACGGCTCCGTGCTCGCCGTCGTCGAGCCCGACCGGCTCCGCGACGCGGCGTTCGCGCTCGCGCGGCGGATCGCCGAGAAGAGCCCGGTGGTGATCCGCGCCGCCAAGGAGTCGCTGAACGGCATCGACCCTGTCGACGTCAAGCGGTCGTACCGGTACGAGCAGGGCTACACGTTCGAGCTCAATCTGTCGGGGGTCGCCGACGAGGCGCGCGACGCTTTCGTCGACAAGCGCGATCCCGGGTTCACCGAGTAGCCGGGAGCATCCGTGGCGGACAAGCGGATGTCCGAGGACGAGGTCGCGGCAGAGCTGCGCGACGGCATGACCGTGGGCATCGGCGGCTGGGGATCCCGGCGCAAGCCGATGTCGCTGATCCGCGCCATCGCCCGCTCACCGGTCACCGACCTCACGCTGGTGAGCTACGGCGGGCCCGACGTCGGACTGCTGTGCCGCACGGGCAAGGTCAAGCGGGTCGTCTTCGCGTTCGTGTCGCTCGACACGATCCCGTTGGAGCCGCACTTCCGCGCCGCCCGCCAAGCCGGGCAGGTCGAGACGCGCGAGCTCGACGAGGGGATGTTCCTCCTCGGCCTCCAGGCGGCTGCGTGGCGCGTGCCCTTCCTGCCGACGCGGGCCGGCCTCGGCTCCGACGTGTTCCGCCTGTACCCCGAGTTGCGCACCGTGCAATCGCCGTATCGCGGCCCGGACGGCGAGGGCGAGGAGCTCGTGGCCGTCCCCGCGCTCGAGCTCGACGTCGCGCTCGTGCACATGAATCGTGGAGACTCGGGCGGTAACGGCCAGTACCTGGGCGTCGACCCGTACTTCGACGATCTGTTCTGCATGGCGGCCGAGCGCCGTTTCATGTCGGTCGAGCGACTGCTGCCGACCGAAGACCTCGCCGCGCAGGGCCCGGTGCAGACGCTCCGGATCAACCGCCTCATGGTCGACGGCGTGGTCGAGGCGCCGTTCGGCGCGCACTTCACGTCGTGCGCGCCCGACTACGAGCGCGACGAGACGTTCCAGCGCGAGTACGCGGCCACCGCGCGTGACGACGACGCGTGGGACGCATTCCGCCGCCGCTACGTCGACGTCGGCGGCCACGACGACTACCGCAAGGCGGTCGGGCTGTGAGCAGGCGATGACCGACGCCAGCCGGGCCGAGGTCTGCGTGGTCGCGATCGCCGAGGCGTTCCGCGGCGACGGCGAGATCCTCGCCAACCCGATCGGCAACGTCCCGATGATCGGCGGACGGCTCGCCCGGGCGGCGTTCGAGCCCGACCTCGTGATGACCGACGGCGAGGCGCTGTTGGTCGGGAACGTGCTGCCGGTCGGCGTCGACGACGCGCCGACGGTGGTCGAGTCGTGGAACCCGTACCGGGCCATGTTCGACGTCGTGTGGTCGGGCCGGCGCCACGTCATCATGGGCGCGAGCCAGATCGACGCCTACGGCAACCAGAACTTCGCACTCATCGGTGATGCCGCGAGACCCAAGGCGCAACTCCTCGGGCTTCGGGGCGCGCCGGGCAACACGATCAACGACACCACGAGCTACTGGATCCCGAACCACTCGCCCAAGGTGTTCGTCGAGCAGGTCGACGTCGTGTGCGGCGTCGGGTACGACCGGGCGCGGAGGCTCGGCGCCGCCGAGCGCCGGTTCCACCACCTGAAGCGCGTCGTCACCAACCTCGGCGTGCTCGACTTCGAGAGCCCCGACCAGCGGATGCGGCTGCGCTCCGTCCACCCCGGCGTCACCGTCGACGAGGTCGCCGCCGCCACCGGCTTCGAGCTCGTGGTCCCGGACGACGTTGCGGAGTCCCGGCTCCCCACCGGCGAGGAGCTCCGTCTCGTCCGCGAGGTGATCGACCCGACCGACCTGCGCAGCCAAGAGGTCCCGGCGTGACGCACGCGGCGCTCCACACCGCGGCGTGCGACCTGTTCGGCGTGGAGTACCCGATCGTGCAGACGGGCATGGGTTGGGTCGCCGGGGCCAGGCTCACGTCGGCGACGAGCGCAGCGGGCGGCCTCGGCATCCTCGCGTCGGCGACCATGACCTTCGACCAGCTCGCCGACGCCGTGCACGAGGTGCAAGGCCGCACCGACCGGCCGTTCGGCGTGAACCTGCGCGCCGACCAGGACGACATCGACCGGCGCATCGATCTGCTCATCCGTGAGCAGCGTGCGCGTCGCGAGCTTCGCCCAGGCGCCGGGGGAACGGCTCGTGAAGCTCCTGCGCGACGCCGGAGTCGTGACGATGCCGACGGTGGGCGCCCCCCGTCACGCCGAGAAGGTCGCGGCGTGGGGCGTCGACGCGGTGATCGCCCAAGGCGCCGAGGGTGGCGGCCACACCGGCACGATCCCCACGTCGCTCCTTCTCCCGCAGGTGGTGGACGCCGTCGGCGTGCCCGTCCTCGCCGCCGGCGGGTTCACCGACGGGCGCGGCCTGACGGCTGCGCTCGCGTGGGGCGCGGCGGGCGTGGCGATGGGGACGCGGTTCCTGCTCACGAAGGAGAGCACCGTGCCCGACACGGTGAAGGACGTGTACCTCGGCACGGCCGTCTCGGGCACCGTGGTGACGAAGCGCATCGACGGGTACCCGCAGCGCGTCATCCGAACCGACGTGGTCGACCACCTCGAGCACTCGGGACGGATCACCGCGCTCCCCGCGCGCTGCGCAACGCACTCGCGTTCCGGAAGCTCACCGGCACGTCCCTGCGCGCGCTCCTCCGCGAGGGCCGGGCGATGAAGCGCAGGGAAGGCTTGGCGTGGTCGCAGGTGGCGATGGCCGCCAACGCCCCGATGCTCACGAAGGCGGCCATGGTGGACGGGCGGCTCGAGACCGGCATCCTCCCGACGGGCCAGGGCGTCGGCGTGATCGACGAGCTCCCGACCGTCGCCGAGCTCGTCGCCAGGATCGTGGACGAAGCGGAGCAGACGCTGACGCGCCTCGAGAAGGGAACGGAGAAGGGGGACGCATGAGCACGAAGGAGCGCGTTGCCGCCGTCGACGGCTGGTTCACGCTCGACGACGCCGACCCGCGGCTGCTTGGCAACCGATGCACCAAGTGCGGCAGCTACTTCTTCCCGAAGGCGTCGGGCTTCTGCCGCAACCCGGGCTGCGACGGCACCGACTTCGAGGAGACGCCGCTGTCGAACCGGGGCACCGTGTGGTCGTTCACGACGAACCACTACGCACCGCCGGCGCCGTACGTCGCCGCCGACCCGTTCGAGCCGTTCTCCGTCGCGGCCGTCGAGCTACCCGAGGAGAAGATGGTGGTGTTGGGGCAGGTCGCAGACGGCGTCGATCCGCACGCGCTGCGAGTCGGCGGCCGGGTCGAGTTGGTGCTCGGCACCCTGTTCGAGGACGACGACCACGAGTACGTCGTCTGGAAGTGGAAGCCGATCGAGGAAGGAACCTCCGATGGGTGATCACGACGTCGCCGTCCTCGGCGTGGGCATGCACCCGTGGGGCAAGTGGGGCCGGAACTTCGTCGAGTACGGCATGGTCGCCGCCCGCGCGGCGCTCGAGGACGCCGGGCTCGAATGGGGCGACATCCAGTTCGTCTCCGGCGCCGACACGATCCGCAACGGATACCCCGGCTATGTCTCGGGCGCCACGTTCGCCCAGGCGCTCGGCTGGCAGGGCGCGCCGGTGGCGAGCAGCTACTCCGCCTGCGCGTCGGGTGCGACGGCTTTGAACACGGCCCGGGCGCAGATCCTCGCCGGTTTGTGCGACGTGGCCCTCGTCGTCGGGGCCGACACGACGCCGAAGGGCTTCCTCGCGCCCACGGCGGGCGAGCGTGGTGACGATCCGGACTGGCTCCGGTTCCGGCTGCTCGGTGCGACGAACCCGACCTACTTCGCGTTGTACGCCCGCCGGCGCATGGAGCTGTTCGGCGCGACGCCGGCCGACTTCGCGAAGGTCAAGGTGAAGAACGCCGCCCACGGCCTCGCGAACCCGAACGCGCGCTATCGCAAGGCCGTGACCGAGGACGAGGTGATGGCCTCGCCCATCGTCGCCGAGCCGCTGCGTCTGCTCGACATCTGCGCGACGAGCGACGGCGCCGCTGCCGTCGTCGTGTCGAGCCTCGAGTACGCGCAGAGCCGGAAAGTGAAGGATGCAGTGCGCGTCGCCGCTGTCTCGACGGTGACGCCGTCGTACCCGAACTCGGTGATCGAGATGCCCGAGTTCGCCACCGATTCCGCGGCCGCAGTGCCCGTGGGGCCCGTGACGTTCCGTGACGCCATCGCGCACGGCGCGTACGCCGAGGCCGGACTCGGTCCCGACGACCTCGACGTCGCCGAGGTGTACGACCTGTCGACCGCGCTCGAGCTCGACTGGTACGAGAACATCGGGCTGTGCGGGCCGGGCGAGGCCGAGAAGCTCGTCCACGACGGTGCGACCACGATCGGCGGTCGCATCCCGGTGAACCCGAGCGGCGGTCTGGCCTGCTTCGGTGAGGCCGTTCCCGCCCAGGCGCTGGCGCAGGTGTGCGAGATCGCCTGGCAGCTGCGGAGCGAGGCGGGCGACCGGCAAGTGGACGGGGCCAAGGTCGGGCTCACGGTGAACCAGGGCCTGTTCGGCCACGGCTCGTCGGTCATCCTCGTCCGCTGACGCGCCCGTGGATCTCACCTTCACCGACGAGGAGCAGGCGTTCCGCGCCGAGGCACGCACGTGGCTGGAGGCGAACGTGCCCCGCCCGGCATTGCCTTCGGGCGACACACGCGAAGGCTTCGCGCTGCACAAGGAGTGGGAGCGCGCCCTGTTCGATGCGCGCTGGGCAGTTGTGTCGTGGCCACAGGAGTACGGCGGGCGCGACGCGACGCTCATGGAGTGGCTGATCTTCGAGGAGGAGTACTACCGCGCCGGTGGTCCCCAACGCGTCACGCAGAACGGCATCTTCCTGCTCGCGCCGACGCTGTTCGAGCTCGGCACCGACGAGCAGCAGGACCGGATCCTGCGGAAGATGGCGTCGGCGGAGGAGACCTGGTGCCAAGGTTGGTCGGAGCCGAACGCGGGCAGCGACCTTGCGGGCATCAAGTCCCGCGCGGTGCGTGACGAGGCGAATGGCGGCTGGCGCCTGTCGGGCCAGAAGACGTGGACGACACGCGGCGCGTTCTGCGACCGGCTGTTCGGGCTGTTCCGCACCGACCCCGAAGCCGAACGACATCGCGGGCTCACGTACTTCCTCGTCGACCTGCACGGCGACGGCGTCACGGTGCGGCCGGTCGAGCGCCTCGACGGCGACGAGGGCTTCGCCGAGGTGTTCCTGGAGGACGTGTTCGTCCCCGACCGCGACGTCCTCGGCGCCGTGCACGACGGCTGGCGGGTCGCGATGGCGACGGCGGGGTCGGAGCGCGGCTTGACGCTGCGTAGCCCCGGCCGGTTCACGGCGGCGGCGGCGCGGCTCGCCGACCTCTACCGCGCGCACGCCGACCATGCCGACCCGACGGTGCGTGACGCCGTCGTGCGCGCATGGATCGACGCGGATGCCTACCGATGGCAGACGTATTGGACGGTGACGCGGCTGATGGACGGCGGTCGCACCGGTCCCGAGGCGAGCCTGGTGAAGATCTTCTGGTCGGAGCTGGACGTGCGCCTACACGAGACCGCGCTCGCTTTGCTCGGCTCGCGTGCAGAGCTCGTCGACGGCGACGGTGCCGGGTGGATGAAGGGTTGGCAGTTCTCCTTGTCCGGACCGATCTACGCGGGAACGAACGAGATCCAGCGCAACGTGGTCGCCGAGCGGGTGCTCGGCCTCCCTCGGCGGTGATCGCGTGAGATTCGCCTTCAGCGAGGAGCAGCTGGCGTTGCGCGACGCCGTGCGCGCCTTCCTCGACAACGAGTGCCCGCCGAAAGTCGTGCGCGACGCGTGGACGAACGACAGCGGTCGCTCGGGCCTGTGGCAGCGCCTCGGCGAGATGGGCGTGCTCGGGTTGCTCGTGCCCGAGGCACAGGGCGGGTTCGGCGGTCACGAGCTCGATCTCGTGCTGGTGCTCGAGGAGACGGGCCGTGCCGCGCTGCCCGAGCCGATCGTCGAGCACGCCGCCGTCGCGCTTCCGCTCATCGACGACGGACGTGTCTCGGCGGCGGCCGCCGGGGATCTCACGGTCACGGTCGCGCCGCCATCCGGCCTCGTGCCCTACGGCGGCCACGCCGACCTCGTGCTGTTCGACGACGCCTTCGTCGAGCCGAGCGCGCTCTCGCTCCAGCCGCACGAGTCGGTCGATGGCTCCCGGCGCCTCTACGAGACTGCCGCGCCACCCATCTCGATCGACGTCGCGAGCCTGGATCGCGCCGCGCTCGGCGTCGCCGCACAGCTGATCGGCCTGGCCGACCGCATGCTGACCATGACGGTTGAGTACGCGAAGGAACGCCACCAGTTCGGCGTGCCGATCGGCTCGTTCCAGGCCGTCAAGCACCACCTCGCGAACGTCGCACTGGCGTTGGAGTTCGCCCGCCCACTCGTGTACCGAGCCGCGTGGTCGATCACGCACGATGACGACGCGCGGTCAGTGCACGTCTCCATGGCCAAGGCACGCGCGTCGAAGGCCGCCTTGCTGGCCGGGCGGGTCGCGCTCCAAGTCCACGGCGCCATCGGCTATACGACCGAGTACGACCTGCACCTCTGGATGAAGCGGGCGTGGGCTCTGGCCGCCGCGTGGGGCGACGCCGCCTGGCACGACGACCGCGTGGGACGCGCGATCCTGGACGCCGACACGACTCTCGAGGAGCAGTGATGGCCGAGGCCTACATCGTCGACGCGGTGCGGACGCCGGTGGGCAAGAAGGGCGGCGGGCTCGCCGCCGTGCACCCTGCCGATCTCGGCGCCCACGTGATCACCGGGCTCGTCGAGCGCACCGGGATCGACCCGGCCGCGGTCGAGGACGTGATCTTCGGGTGCGTCGACACGATCGGCCCCCAGGCCGGCGACATCGCCCGGACCTGCTGGCTCGCCGCCGGCCTCCCCGACGACGTGCCGGGCACGACCGTCGACCGGCAGTGCGGCTCGTCACAGCAGGCGGTGCACTTCGCCGCCCAGGCCGTCCTCAGCGGCACGAACGACGTGATCGTCACCGGTGGCGTGCAGAACATGAGCATGATCCCGATCGCGTCCGCGATGACCGTCGCGCAGCCGATGGGCTTCGACGATCCGTTCACCGGTTCAGAAGGATGGCGCGCCCGGTACGGAACGCAGGAGGTCTCGCAGTTCCGCAGCGCGGAGATGATCGCCGAGAAGTGGGGCGTGTCCCGCGAGGACATGGAGGCGTTCGCGCTCGAGAGCCACCGCCGCGCCGTCACAGCGATCGACGAGGGGCGCTTCGAGCGGGAGATTCTCCCCTACGGCGACGTGACGACTGACCAAGGGCCGCGGCGCGAGACGTCGCTCGATCGCATGGCCTCGCTGCCCCCGCTGACCGAGGGCGGCCGTGTCACCGCGGCCGCATCGAGCCAGATCTCCGACGCTGCCGCCGCGTTGCTCGTCGTGTCCGAACGCGGGCTGCAGGAGCACGGCTTGACCCCCCGGGCTCGCATCCACCACCTCAGCGTGCGGGGCGCGGACCCGATCTACATGCTCACGGCTCCGATCCCGGCGACGGCGTACGCGCTCGAGCGCACCGGCATGTCGCTCGACGACATCGACCTGGTCGAGATCAACGAGGCGTTCGCGTCGGTCGTGCTGGCGTGGCAGCAGGAGACGGGCGCCGACCTCGGCAAGGTGAACGTGAACGGCGGCGCCATCGCGCTCGGCCACCCGCTCGGCGCGACCGGCGCCCGGTTGATGACGACGTTGCTGCACGAGCTCGAGCGCACGGGCGGCCGCTGGGGCCTCCAGACGATGTGCGAGGGCGGCGGCCAGGCGAACGTCACGATCCTCGAGCGCTTGGGCTGATCTGGTCCGGTTCCCCTCGGAGCGGGAGCCCCGCGGCGCGGTACACGGCGTCGATGACGCGCATGTTCTGCACCGAGTCGGCGGGCGGCGTGAGCACAGGGCCGCCACGCAGGACCGCGTTCGTGAACGCCTCCAGCTGGTACCCGTAGGTGGACTTGCGCGGGAACTTCTCGCGGTGCTTCTTGCCGTCGCTCAGCACGGTGAATCGGTGGAAGAACTGCGGACCGGTCTGGTTGAACACGCGCAGCTCGCCCCGCTCTGCCCACACCCGGATCGACAGCTTCAGCGGCGTGCTCGACCACATCGAGCAGGTCATACGCCCGGTGTGCCCCTCCGGCCACCGCACGTCGGCCTGCATCCAACGATCCACTTTGGGCGACTGGAGGCGGGCGTGCGCGCTGATGACCTTCGGCTCGTCACCGCCGAGCAGGCGGAGCTGGTGCACCGTGTACGAGCCGACGTCCATGGCGGCCCCGCCGCCGAGGTCGTACTGGTAGCGGATGTCCTTGAACATCGGGAGTGGGATGCACATCGTCGTCTCGACGCGCTCGACCTTGCCCATCTCGCCGCCGGTGACGACCTCGTGCATCCGCTGCGCCAGCGGGTGGTACCGGTAGTGGAACGCCTCCATCACCACGAGCCCGCTGCCGTCGGCCGCCGCGGCTACCTGCTCGGCCTCGGCGGCGTTGGACGTGAACGGCTTCTCGCACAGGACGTGCTTGCCGGCCGCGATCGCCTTCAGCGTCCACTCGGCGTGCAAGCCGTTGGGCAGGGGGTTGTAGATCGCGTCCACGTCGGGATCCGCGATGACCTCCTCGTACGTGGCGTACACCTTCGGGATCTTGTGCTTGCGTGCAAACTTCTCCGCTCGCGCCGGGTCACGGGCGGCGACCGCGACCACCTCGGCGTCGCCGACCTGCCGCGCCGGCTTGATCAACGCGCCCGGTGTGATGCGCGCCGCGCCCAGCGTGCCGATGCGAACCCGTTCATCTGAGGTCATGCGTCCACCAACTTGGCGTAGTCGTCGAGCACCGGGAGCACGATGTCGGGGCCGCCGATCGGGACGCGCAACACGACCTCCTCGACGCCGATCGACTGGTAATAGTCGAGTTTGCCGGGGTCGGGGATCGTCCCGAAGGGAACGATGCCCACCGTTGCCGGATCGCGAGCGGCGGCCTCGACCGCACGCTGGAGGTCGGGGAGCACCTCCCGCACGCCGGCGCCCCCGATCGGGATCCAGCCGTCGGCGTACTCGGCGATGTGCGCGAAGAGCTTCGGCCCCGCCGCGCCTCCGACGAGAACGGGTGGCCACGGCTGCTGTACCGGCTTGGGCCACGACCAGCTCGGCGGCAGCTGGACGAACTCGCCGTCGAAGCTCGCCACGTCGTCCTCCCAGATCCGCTGCATGGTCAACACGTGCTCGCGGGCGACGTCGCGACGCCCGCGCATGTCGACGCCGTGGTCTTCGATCTCGTCGGCATTCCACCCGAAACCGATCCCGAAGACGAACCGTCCGCCCGAGAGGTGGTCGAGGCTCGCGACCGACTTCGCCGTGACGATCGGGTCGCGCTGCGCCACGAGGCAGATCCCCGTTCCCACGCGCAACCGTTCCGTCGCTGCCGCCGCCATCGTCAGCGCGACGAACGGATCGAGCGATCGCTTGTAGTAGTCGGGCAGGACGCCGTCGCCCGTCGGCGTCGGAGTGCTCTGGCTGACAGGGATGTGCGTGTGCTCGGGAACGTACAGGGAGGCGAACCCGCGTTCCTCGGCCGCGCGTGCGAGATCGCCGGGTGGCATCGCGCCGTCCGTCGAGAACATCGTCACGCCGAGGTGCATCGCTCCGCTCCCGCTGTGCCGCGCTAGGCGGGCATGATCGAGCCGCCGTCCACGCACAGCACCTGACCGGTCACGAGCGCGGCGTCGTCGCTCGCGAAGAACACGGCGGTGCCGGCGAGGTCCTCGGGCTCGAGCTTGCGCTTCATGGCGCTCATCGCCGGGAGCAGGTCGATGATGCTCTCCGGGACGATCTTCTTCGTGGCCTCGGTCATGGTCACGCCGGGCGCGATGCAGTTCACGGTGATGTTGTATTGACCGAGCTGACCGGCGAGGAACTTCGTCAGCCCGACGACTCCCCACTTGGTCTGGCTGTACGTGAACGCGCCAACCTCCTGGAACTCCGCCACAGGTGCGACGTTGTAGAGGTACGCGGCGCCCGACGACTGGTTGATGATTCGGCCCCAGCTCTGCTCGACCATGGTCGGAGCGCAGGCCTTCGCCATGAGCCACGCCCCGTGCAGGTTCACGTTGAAGACCTGCTGCAGGTAGTCGTAGTCGTTTCGCTCGTTGTCGATGTCGTAGTAGAGCGCGGCGTTGTTCACGAGGATGTCGATCCCCCCGAACTGGTCCTTCGCCTTCGCCGCGCAGCCTTGGGAGGACTGCTCGTCGGAGATGTCGGTCTGCACGAACGCGACGTCGCCGAGCTTCTCGAGCTGTTCCATCGCCGACTTCGCGCGGTCCTCGTTGATCTCGGCGAGGACGACCTTGGCGCCCTCTTCGAGGAACCGCTTGGCGTACGCCAGACCTATGCCCTGCCCGGCGCCGGTGATGATCGCGACCCTGTCGTCGAGTCGGCCCATGTCCGGAGCTACGAGCGGTGGATGAGGTTGAAGCGTTCGGTCACCGCCGGTTCGCCGCTCTTCTCTTCACGCCAGACGGTCTCGGTGACGACGAACGTCATCGTGCGGCCCTTGCTCTCCTTCTCGTAGAGGTCGACGACGCGACCCTCCCCGAGCAGCACGTCGCCGACCACGATCGGTCGGTGGTACTGGAACTCCTCCTCACCGTGGAGCACGAGCCCACCCTTGGCGAACAGCTCCCCCATGATCTTGTGCATCGGGTTCTCGCCGCCGGTCGGGTCGTCGGGCTGCGCCTCGGCGAACCGTCCCCAGTACTGCATCGCGAACGACCACGTCGGCGGGGCCGGGATGTCGCCGAAGCCGGCGGCCTGTGCCGCGGCCGGGTCGTGGTAGACGGCGTTCTCGTCCTTGATCGCGCTGGCGAAGTTCGAGACCGGACCGCGCTCGACGACGACGCGGTGCGCACCTGTCGTCTTCCCGATGAAGCTCGTGTCGAGAGCCATGCCTCCCTTTCCATTCCTTCGGCGCGCTCCCGCGCTGTTTTGACGGGCGCGTGAACGACCGCGATACCGTGACGCCGACGTCAGTTTTCAACGCGGGGAGAAGGACGCGGAAATGGGGTTGTTGGACGGCAAGGTCGCCATCGTCACCGGCGCGGGCAACGGCGTCGGGCGAGGTGAGGCCATCGAGCTGGCCGACCAGGGTGCCAAGGTGGTCGTGAACGACCTCGGGGTCTCGGTGACGGGCGAGGGTGCCGACAAGCGCACCGCCGACGAGGTCGTCGACGTCATCAAGGGCCGGGGCGGCGAGGCGGTCGCCAACTACGACGACGTCGCCGACTTCAACGGCGCCAAGAACATCATCGGCACCGCCGTCGACGCGTTCGGGAAGCTCGACGTGCTCGTGAACAACGCCGGGATCCTCCGGGACAAGATGCTGTTCACGATGGCCGAGGAGGACTTCGACTCGGTCATCCGGGTGCACCTCAAGGGCACGTGGAGCACGATGCACCACGCCTCGGCGTACTGGCGTGCCGAGTCCAAGGAGGGCCGTCAGCCGAGCGCGTCGATCGTCAACACGGTCTCGAGTGCCGGTCTCCAGGGCCAGGCCAGCCAGTCGAACTACGGGGCGGCGAAGGCCGGCATCGCGGCGATGACGATCATCGCCGGTCTCGAGCTCACTCGCTACGGCGTCCGCGCCAACTGCATCGGGCCCGGCGGCTTCACCCGCATGGTCGGGCAGGCCCGCCAGGACATCACGATCAAGAACCCCGAGGAGTACACGGAGTTCGACGGCATGAACCCGGGAAACTCGGCGCCGGCGGTGGCGTGGCTCGCGTCGGACGAGTCGAAGCCGACGACCGGACAGGTGCTGCGCATGGTCGGGAACTCGCTGTGCGTGTACCAGCCGTGGCAGATGGGCGAGGAGTTCTTCGCCACCGATCCTGAGGGCAACCCGGCTCGCTGGGACGCCGGCGACGTCGGCAACATCCTGAACAAGTACGTGTTCCACACGGTCAACCCGGGTATCGCCGCACAACAGAAGCGTTAGCCTCGACAAGTGGACACGGACTTCGAGACGCTCCTCTACGAGGAGCGTGACGGCGTCGCCTGGGTCACGCTCAACCGGCCGGATCGCCTCAACGCGTTCAACTCGCTCATGCAGCGCGAGCTGCACGCCCTGTGGCGGGGACTTCGACGCCACGACGACGTGCACTGCATCGTGCTCACCGGCGCGGGCGAGAAGGCGTTCTGCACCGGCATCGACCGCATGGAGCAGATGGGCGACGAGGGTGATGAGACCACCGATCCCGACGTCGTGGGATCCGGTAGCACGCCGTTCATGTTCAACGACCCCGGCGACAACATCGGCCCGAAGAGCTCCGACCTCTGGAAGCCGGTCATCGCGGCCGTCAACGGCATCGCCTGCGGCGGGGCCTTCTACATGCTCGGCGAGGTCGAGTTCATCATCGCCGCCGATCACGCAACATTCTTCGACCCGCACGTGACGTATGGGATGACCGCCGCGTTCGAGCCGATCCACATGTCGGGGATCATGCCGTTCGGGGAGATCATGCGGCTCTCGTTGCTCGGCAACTACGAGCGCCTGTCCGCAAAGCGTGCGTATGAGATCGGGCTCGTGTCCGAGATCGCGCCCAAAGAGGAGCTGTTCGACCGCGCGGCGTGGGCGGCGAGCGCCATCGCGTCGCAACCGCCGCTGGCGATCGAGGGCACCGTGCGCGCGATCTGGGGCGCGCGCGAGCTCGGCCACCGACAGGCGCTGCGGTTGGGTTACGCCTACGTCGGCCTCGGGACGAACCAGGACTCCATCGCCGCCGGCCAGAAGCTGTTCGAGTCGGGCACGCGCATCGACTGGCGTTCGAGATAACGCGCAGCATGGGCCGGCGCGTCGCGATCGTCGGGGCCGAACTGTCGGATTGCGGCCGCGTCGACGACAAGTCGCCGTTCGAGCTCCACTATCAGGCCGCCAGCCGCGCTCTCGCCGACGCCGGGCTCGAGAAGGGCGACGTCGACGGGTTCGCCTCGTGCGGCACCGGCCTGCTCGCACCGATCGAGCTCGCCGAGTACCTCGGTCTCCGGCCGAACTGGGTCGACGGCACCGGCGTCGGCGGCGCCACGTGGGAGTTCATGGTCGAGCACGCGACGGCGGCCATCGCCGAGGGTCACGCCGAGGTCGTCGTGCTCGCGTACGGCTCGACGGCGCGGGCCGACCTGAAGCGGCGCGGACCGCCGGGCGAATCTCTCGTTCGGGAGCCGGGGCCCGGTGCAGTTCGACGCGCCGTTCGGTCACACCCTGATCGCCAAGTACGCGATGGTCGCCCGCCGGCACATGCACGAGTTCGGGACGACGATCGAGCAGCTGGCCGAGATCGCCGTCTCGACGCGCCAGAACGCTTCGCTCAACCCGGACGCGTATTACCGGGATCCGATCACGATCGAGGACGTGAACACGTCGCCGCTGATCGCCGACCCGCTCACGACGCTCCATTGCTGCCTCCGCTCCGACGGCGGCGGGTCGGTGGTGCTCACGTCGGAGGAGCGCGCCCGCGACCTCGCTACGCGCCCGGTCTGGGTGCTCGGCACGGGCGAGGCCGTGTCCCACACGACGATGAGCGAGTGGGACGACTTCACCGAGTCACCCGCGGTGCGTTCCGGCAGCCTGGCGTTCGAGCGGGCCGGCGTGACGCCCGAGGAGATCGACGTGTGCGAGATCTACGACGCGTTCACACCGATGGTGCTCCTCAGCCTCGAGGCGCTCGGCTTCTGCAAGAAGGGCGAGGGCGGGCCGTTCGTCGAGGGCGGCACCTTGCGGGTCGACGGGTCCCTGCCCACGAACACCGACGGCGGCGGCCTGTCGGCCTGCCATCCCGGGATGCGGGGAATCTTCCTGCTCGTCGAAGCCGTGCGTCAGCTGCGCGGCCAGGCGACCGGCGGGCAGGTGCCCGACGCCCGGCTGGCGTGCGTGAACGGCACCGGCGGGTGGTTCTCCTCGGCCGGCACGGCGATCCTCGGCGTGGAGTAGGAATGGTGTCATGGCAGGACGGCCATCGGTCTGGATCGGGCACGCGGTACTGAACGTCGCCGATGTCGACCGGTCGGCCGACTACTGGCAGGGCCTCGGCATGCGCGAAGTGGAACGCAACGAGCATGTCGCCGTGCTCGAGCTTCGCGGCGGCACGCACCTCGTGCTCGTGCCGGGCACCCCGGGTAAGGACACCGACGCTCCGTTCGACCTCATGGTCGAGGACCTCGACGCGACCCACGCCGATTGGACGGCGCGTGGGCTCGACCCGTCACCGATCGAACGCGGACGCATTCACGCCGCGTTCACCATGCGCGATCCCGACGGGTACCGCGTCACCGTGAACAGCTCGCATGTCGTCGGGGAGGTTTGAACGATGAGTCCGTTGATCTCCCGCGGGTTCGGCGGGCGGCGGCGACGTGACGTCGACCCCGCCCGGGTCCCGCCCGGCCAGTACGTCGTCGACGACTTCCCCGTGTTGTCGGCCGGTCCGACGCCGTCCGTGTCCCTCGACACGTGGACGTTCTCGATCACCGGGGCGGTCGACGAGCCGGCCTCGTGGTCGTGGGACGAGTTCGTCGCGCTGCCGAGTGAGGAATTCCGGACCGACATCCACTGCGTCACCAAGTGGTCCAAGCTCGACACCGCGTGGCGCGGCGTTTCCGTCGACGCGCTGCTGGAGGGCGTCGACACCGCCGCCGACTTCGTGTTGGCGGTCTGCGACGGCGGGTACACGACCAACCTTCCGCTCGCCGACGTCACCGACGGTCAGGCATGGGTTGCGTACGAGTACGACGCCCAGCCCCTCGAACCGGTGCACGGCGGCCCGGCCCGCCTCCTCGTCCCGCACCTCTACTTCTGGAAGAGCGCGAAGTGGGTTCGCGGGCTCCAGCTCCTCGACCACGACGAGCCAGGGTTCTGGGAGACCAACGGCTACCACAACCGCGGGGACCCATGGAAGGAACAGCGGTATTGGAGCGACTAGCGCCTCTGATCTGGCGCGTCGCGACCGTCGCCGAGAAGCGAGCCGAGACGCCCAACGCGACCACGCTGGTGCTCGACGTCCCCGACTGGCCCGGGCACCTCGCCGGTCAGCATGTCGACGTGCGCCTCACCGCCGATGACGGCTACCAGGCGGAGCGGTCGTACTCGATCGCGTCGGCGCCGGAGGACCCACACCTGTCACTCACGGTCGAGCGCATCGAAGACGGCGAGGTCTCGCCGTACCTGACCGACGAGCTCCGCTCCGGCGACCAACTCGAGCTGCGGGGGCCGATCGGCGGCTACTTCACGTGGGACACCCCTGACGGCGGCCCGCTCCTGCTCCTGGCGGGCGGCTCGGGGCTGGTTCCGCTCATGGCGATGCTGCGTCACCGGGCCGCGGTGACGAGCACCGTGGCGGCGACCGTGCTCGTGTCCGCGCGCGCCTGGGACGACGTCCTGTATCGCGACGAGCTCTCGGGGCTCGACGACGATGGCCTCACGGTTCGCTACACGCTCACCCGCGAGCAACCGTCCGGCTGGGCCGGGTGGTCGGGACGCGTGAACACGGACAAGCTCCGCGAAGTCGGCGCCGACCGCCCCGGAACGCAGCGGGTGTTCGTCTGCGGCCCGACCGGTTTCGTCGAGCACGTCGCCGACCTGCTCGTGCAGCTGGGCCACGACCCGCACACGATCAAGACCGAGCGCTTCGGACCGACGGGAGGTTGACCATGGAGGCGGCTGACATGCACACGGACGGCAACGCGATCGCCGGGCTTCTCCGGGACGTCTTCGTCGTCGAGTTCACCACCATGGAACGCACGTGCCAGTCGTGCGGCGACGAGAATCCGGCCGGTGCGCATCGCCGATACGACGGCGCCGGCATCGTGCTCCGTTGTCCGAATTGCGACGACGTCGCCCTTCGGATCGCCGAGCTGCCCGACCGTCTCGTCTTCGAGCTGCGCGGTACGTGGAGTATCCGACGCGAACAGTGAGGGTGCGCCGCCGCCGGATGCCTTACCCTTCCCGCGAGGCCGTGCGAGTCGGGGGTTGCGGTTGGTTCGGCAGGAGACGACGGGGGTTCGCCCGTTCGTCGATCGACACCACGAGCGCGAGTGGCTCGAGGAACGCCTGGACGACGCCCGCGCCGGAAACCCGCAGCTCGTCCTGATCTCGGGCGAGCCCGGCATCGGCAAGTCGCGCCTCGTGCGCGAAGTGCAGCGCACGGCGACGAGCCGCGGCGTGGAGGTGTGCTCGGGCCGCTGCCGAGAGCATCTCGACCTCCCGTATCTGCCGTTCGCGGCGTCTCTCCTCCCACGCCTGCAGCTTCTGGCTCGCGAGGATCCGGCCCTCGCCCGGCACGCGCCGGTCATCGAGCGCCTGCTCGAGGACGACACCAGCGTGGCGTCGTCGACCGACCCGCGAGCCGAGCACGAGCAGACGCGGGTGTTCGTCGCGGTCGCAGCCGCGATGATTCGGCTCGCCGAGCGCCGACCACTCCTCCTCGTCGTCGACGACCTGCATTGGGCCGACCGCTCCTCGCTCGACCTGTTCACGCACCTGGCACTCGAGATCGCCGACACCGCCATGAGCGAGCCGGTACCCGTGATGCTTGCGGCGACGTACCGTCATGACGCCGACCCCCGGTTCGCCGACGAGCTCGAGCGCCTCCAGCGCGAGGAGATCTGCCGCCCGCTGTCGCTGCAGCCCCTCCCCGCCGACGAAACCGGAGAGATGGTGCGCTCTCTCGGGCTCTCGGCATCGACGCGCCAGCTCGAGGACACGGTGTACAGGGTGGCCGGCGGCAACCCGCTGTTCATCGAGAACGTCGTCCATCAGCTGGCGCGGAGCGACGAACGGCACCTTCAACCGAGGGCGATCGCCGCGCTCGAGACTGCGGGGCCCCGCGAGATCACCGACGCAGTCGCCGAGCGCCTCGCCGAGCTCCCGGGAACGGCACAGGACACACTCACGATCGCCAGCGTGATCGGTGACCGGTTCGAGCCGTCCGCAGTCGCCGCGGCCGGGAACCTTCCCCCGGACACCGTCCTCGACCACCTCGAGAGCGCGACGGACCGGGGCGTCCTCGAGCGCGACGACGACACGTTCTGGTTCGCCCACCCGCTGTACGCACGGGCGGCGTACCGGCGCGCCGCGCCAGAGCGCCGTCAGCAGCTTCACCACGACGTGGCGACTGCTCTGGAGGCGAGGCCCGAGCCCGAGCATCACGCCATCGAGATTGCCAGACACCTGGCCGAGGCAGGCGACCGCGCCGATCCCGCCGTCGTGCTGCGGTGGTCGCGCATCGGTGGGGAACGCGCATGGGCGCTCCTGGCCTGGGACGAGGCGGCTCGCTGCTTCGAGGCGGCGACACTTGCCGCCGACCGCAATCAGGCACCGGCGGGCGAGGTCGCCGAGCTCGCGTACCGGACCGGCATCGCGCATTACCGCAACAGCGATCCCGTGCCGAGCCGCACCTACCTGGAGCGGGCGGTGTCGGAATACCGCGCGGCTTCCGATCCGGGCGGGGTGGCTCGCGCGCTCACCGATCGCACCCGGGCCGAGCTCACCGCCGGCCACTTCGGCACCCGGGTGCCGCTGGAGCCCCTCGAGACGGCACTCGCGGAGCTCGACGACCCCGGCCTGCAGGCTCGCCTTCTCGCCCAGATCGCCGACGCGCTCTGGTTGCAGGGCGACGTCGAGCGGGGCCGCGAATTCGCCGAACGCGCGGTCTCCATCGGCACGTCGGTCCGCGAGCACGAAGCGTGCATCCGCGCGCTCGATGCGCTCGCAGTGATCGACTGGTTCGGGCTCCGTCTCACGGACGCCCTCGGCCACCTCGAGCGTGCCCTCGAGCACACCCAGGCAGCGAACGACGCGTGGCTCGAAGCGCTCCCCCTCCCCCGCATCGCACTCACGCGGCTCTGGCTCGGCGACATCGAGGGCTCAGCCCGGGACGCGCTGTGCGCGGACGAGCGTGCGCAAGCGAGCGGCGACATCGCCGAGCGGAGCCTGGGCCTCGCCGTCCAGGTGGCCCTGTGTGTCGTCCGCGGCGATTTCCGCGGTGCGGAACGGGCGGCAGACGAGGCGTGGTTGGCGTCCCGGGTGTCGCGCTACGGGTACAGCGCTTCGCTGTTCCTCCCCGCGCTGGCGAACGGACGCATGCTGCGCGGGGCCTACGGGCTCGCCGAATCGGCCGTCGAGAAGCTCGTCGAGGACAACGACGCCGAGCTCTACGCCGAGGGCACGTGGCTGCACCGCCAGCACGTGCGCGCGCACGCCGGGCAGCGCGACGAGGTCCGCCAGGCCGTGTTCGCGCGGCCCGAACGTGTCACCGGGCACTGGCCGGTCGCGCTCGGGACGGTCGGCCGCTTCGCGGCTCTGGCCGAGATCGCCGACCTGATCGATGTCGACCTCTCGCTCGATCGGGTGGATTCCGCGCTGGCACGCGCCGCCGAGCGCGGGATGGTGCTGTCGGACGGCCCGGTGCTGCTCCTCGACCGGGTCCGGGCGATCGTCGCCCGTCGTCTCGGACGCGTCGACGAGGCGGAGCAGTTGCTCCGCGCCGGGATGTCCCGGGCTTCGGAGCTGGGGCTGCGACCCGAGCTGGGGCGGCTCTACCTCGATCTGGCACGACTGCTGTCCGGTCCGGGACGCGCCGACACGAGCGAGGCGAACGTGCTCGCCCAGCTCGCTCGCGCCCTGTTCGACGAGCTCGACATGCCTGCCTTCGAGCAGCAAGCGGCCGAGCTCATGACTCGCCTCGGCGGCGGAGCGGCGCCGGCGCCGCCGACCGTCGGCGCCGAGACGGCGGTGATCCTGTTCACCGACATCGCCGACTCGACTGCGCTCACGGAGCGGCTCGGCGACGCGGCGTACGTCGCCAAGGCGAGCGCGTTCGAACGGACGCTGCGGACGACGGTACGAGACTGCAACGGTGAGGACATCGAGGGCGTCACACTCGGAGACGGCGTGCTCGCCGTGTTCTCGTCCGGGACTCAGGCCATCGAATGCGCGACCCGCGCGCACGAATGCGCGCGAGACGCCGAGTTCCGTCTTCATGTCGGCATTCACGCCGGTGATGTGCTCCGGACCGGGTCGGCGGTGCACGGCGGCGCCGTGAACATTGCCGCCCGCGTGTGCGACGCCGCGCCGCCGGGCGAAACACTCGTGTCGGATACGGTGCGGAGCCTTGCTCGCACGGCAACGTCGGTGCAGTTCGTCGACCGAGGTCTGCACCAGTTCAAGGGGGTCAGCGACCCCCATCACGTGTTCGCGGTGCAAGTCACCGAGCGCACAGCCTGAGAGAGGAGCCACCCATGCCGTCGATGCCCGGATATTTCGTCGGGAAGGGCTACCAGTTCCTGATGCTCGACCAACAGTTCGGCGGAAGCGAAGCCGAATACATGGCGGCCTACGACGCGGCGTTGAGCCGCATCGACCAACCGCTCGGTGATCTCGCCGAGAACCACACCAAGCGCAACTCCGGAGTGCGAGCAGACCTCAAGGAAGGGGACGCCAAGCACTTCCGAAAGCACTGGCTGAGTGACTGGTGGCGAGGGAAGCGCGTCGAGGAGGTGCTGCGCGCGGGCTACAAGCAGGCGATCGAGCAGGCGAAGGCGGCCAAGAAGCCACTCGAATCGCTCTGGATCTGCGCGAACGAGAACCGATTCCAGGTCTACATCTGCGAAGGACCGCGGCAGATCACGGTGCTCGTGTTCACCCCGCCTCCGAAGGAAGGCGAGCACGAGCCGGTGGACACCCTGACCGAGGACGAGCCGATCGTGGTCGTCAAGGAGAACGACGACGACGACCGGAAGGTCAACGCCGACGTCAAGGTGCTCGTCCCCGGCGGCAAGGCGCCGATCGTGTCCCACCGGCTCAAGTACCGGCCCGATCAGCCGGCGCAGTAGTCGCGCGGCGCGGGTGTCAGCGCGCCGGCGCCCCGAAGAACCCCCGATGGATGATGTGGGCGAGGGTGTCGAGCACGGCGTCGTCGTCGAGGATCAGCCGGCGTGAAGCCAGCGCGTAGTTGAACCGCTCCAGCATCGCCATGAGCGCGCCGACGGCTGCAGGCTCGTTGTCGGCGCCGACGGCGTCGACCTCCCGCATGCGCTCGCCCAACCGCGCACCGATCGTCGTGAACGCCTTGACGCCGAGGCGGTCGATCTCGGGGTCGGCGACCTGGTCCTCCATCCAGGCCCGGATCACCGGCCCGTAGCGACGGTACGTCGCGACGAACTGGGCGAGGAAGGCACGAAGCTCCCCGAACCCCTGCTCGTCGGGCGTGATGGTCCCGATGCCGTCGGCGAGCTTGGCGAGGTCGTCCGCGCAGTCGATCGCCAGCGCGCGCAGCAGATCCTCCTTGTTGGCGAAGTAGAGGTAGAACGTCCCGTGCGAGGTTCGGGCGGCTCGGACGATGTCGTCGACGCGAGCGGCGTGATACCCGCGCTCGGCGAACACCCGCATCCCGGCGTCGAACAGCTTGCGCATCGTGCGACGCCCTTGCGCGCGCAGCTCGCGTTGCTGTGCGGGGGTCCCGGACGATCCCCGCCGGTCGGGGTTGGGCCGGATCTCGTCCGACGACTTGTACGATCTCGCCACGATGCTCCCCGCGACCACACGCGAATCTGCCCGAAGATTCGGTGATCGTATCGCCTACGTCGCGCCCGACGGCTGGGCGCTGACGTATCACGACCTCGATCGGGTCTCCGACGAGCTCGCGGTCGGGCTCGCGTGCCGCGGCCTCGCCACCGGCGACGTCCTCGCGCTCGTGCTATCGCCCTCACCCGAGTACCCCGTCGCATACCTCGCGGCCGCCAAGCTCGGAGCGATCACCACCGGCGTCAACAATCGCCTGACCGCGGTCGAGCAGAGTGCAGTGCTCGAGACGGCGAGCCCGCGCTTGACGCTCGCAGCGCCCGGCCTCGACGCCGGCGGAGCGCCGAACGTCGAGGTCGTCGACCCTGCGGACGGTCCCGAGAGCATGCTGCGCAACCTGCGCGCCGATGGTGAAGCACCGCCGTCTCTCCCCGACGATCCGGATCGACCGGTCGCCATCGTGTTCACGTCGGGCACGACAGGAGTGCCGAAGGGCGCGCTCTACTGCAACCGGCAACTCGCGTTCATCACCGCGACCGACGTCGGCGACGCCTGGGGCAGCGGTGGGCGAGGCGCGGTCGGCACCCCGATGGCGCACCTCGGGTTCATGACGAAGCTCCCGGGCAACCTCCAGCGAGGCGGCACGAGCTTCATCATGCGGCGCTGGCATGCCGGCGATGCGCTCCGCCTCGCCGCCGAGCAACACATGACGACGATCGCCGGTGTCCCGACGCAACTGGCGCTGATGCTCCGGGCGCCCGACTTCGACGCTTACGACCTCGACAGCGTGCGCTTCCTCGTCGCCGGCGGTGGCCCGATCACGCCGGGGCTGGCGCGCGAGGCGCGCACCCGCTTCCACGCCGCGCTCGCCACGCGCTATTCGTGCACCGAAGCCGGGATCGGCCTCGGCACCGCGTTCGACGATCCCGAGGAGGATGCGATCGTCAGCGTCGGCCGTCCTCACCCCTCCATCGAGCTCGCCGTGCTCGACGACGACGACGGGGCCGTGACGGCGGGCGACATCGGCCAGGTGTGCCTGCGCTCACCGGCCGTCATGCGCGGTTACTGGCGCGACACCGAGGCCACCCGGGCCGCTTTCACGGCGGCCGGGTTCGTCCGCACCGGCGATCTCGGCTGGGTCGACGACCGCGGCCGCCTCCGGCTCGTCGGCCGCACGAAGGAGATGTACGTCCGCGGCGGCTACAACGTGTTCCCGGTCGAGGTCGAGGCGGTGCTCTCGACCCATCCCGCGGTGGCGGCGGTTGCGATCACTCCCATCGCCGACCCGGTCATGGGTGAGATCGGCGTCGCCGTCGTCGTGCCGCGCGACGCTGCTGCGCCGCCCTCGTTGACGCAGCTCCGCGAGTTCGCCGCTCCGCATGTCGCGGCGTACAAGCTCCCGGAGGGCCTCCGAGTCGTGGACACGCTGCCGCTCACAGCCATGGAGAAGGTGGATCGGCGCGCGCTGCGCGAGGTTGTGACGGATTCCGGCCGGCCCGATACCGTGACACGCCCGTCAGGTTTCTGAGAGAGCGCGGTCGCCGTGCACCTGGAGTTCACAGCCGAGCAGGACGAGTTGCGCGACGGCGTCCGGGCAATGCTCACTCGCGAATGCCCGATCAGCTTGGTGCGGGAGGCCGTCGAGAAGGGCACCACTCCCGATGCCCTCTGGGCCCAGATGGTGGAGCTGGGATGGCCCGCCCTCACCGTCCCCGAGGCCGCCGGCGGGCTCGGGATGGGCGCGGTCGAGCTGGCCGTCGTCGTCGAGGAGCTCGGCCGCGTCCTCGCGCCCGGCCCCTTCGTCGCGACCGTGACGCAGTTCGCGCCGGTCGTCGACCGAGGCCGGTTCGCCCGACCAGCAAGAGCGATTCCTCGGCGGTGTCGCCGCCGGTGAGATCACGGGCACGCTCGCTCTCGTCGAGGCGAACGGCAGCATCGACGTCGGACGTGTCGCCGCCACTTGCCACGCGCGACGGGCACGGCTTCGTGCTCGAAGGCACGAAGGCGATGGTGGTGGACGCGCCGACGGCGGACGAGATCGTGGTGGTCGCCCGGACACCCGGCACCTCCGGCGCCGACGGTGTCGGCGCGTTCGTCGTCCCCCGCGCCGACGTCGGCGTCGAGCCGGTGGAGCCGCTCGACCCCAGCCGGCCGTTGGGCAGGGTCACGCTCAGCAGGGTGCGGGTCACGGCCGACCGCGTGCTCGGCGAGCCGGGACCGGCCACGGCGACGGCGGTCGGTCGCGCCGTCGAGATGGCTGTCACCGCGCTGGCGGTCGAGACCGTCGGCGCCGCGCAGGCGATCTTCGACATCACGCTCGCGTACGCCAAGCAGCGCGAGCAGTTCGGTGCACCGATCGGGTCGTTCCAGGCCATCAAGCACAAGTTCGCCGACATGCTCGTGGCGCTCGAGCGCGCCCGCGCCACGAGCTACTTCGCCGCACTTACCATCGCCGAGGACGACGAACGGCGCGCGCTCGCCGCATCCATGGCCAAGGCAGCGGCCGGAGATTGCGCGGCGCTGCTCGCCAAGGAAGGCATCCAGATCCACGGCGGCATCGGGTACACGTGGGAGCACGACATGCATCTGTACGTGCGGCGTGTGCGCTCGAGCTCGCTGCTCTTCGGGAACGCTGCGCAGCATCGCGCGCGCGTCGCCGATCTCATCGGACTGTAGCCACTCCGCTCATTGCTGCAGAACGAACGCGAAGAGGATCAGGGTTCCCAACGAGTAGACAAACGACGTGATGATTGCATTGCGGTGACTGTCGTAAATGATGCGTAAGCCACCTGGAGACGTCCCGCCGAGCACGCCGAGCGCGTTCAGCTCAAGCACTCCCCAGATCACGATCCAGATGACCCAGAACGCCGCGCGCGAACTCCCGGTCGTGAGGAAGAAGTCATAAGGGAAATGCGATGTACCGACCATGAAAATCAGCATCGGGAGCGAGTAGATCGTGTTCATTCGCGAGGCCAGCAATGCTTTGCGGGCGGCCGGTGCCGCCGCCGGATCGGCCTCACCACCCGCCTGCACGTTGCGGGCGTTGGCGATCACCTTCTTCTGAAGGGGCCAGATCACGAGCCACACGTTCAGGAACATCGTCACAGCCAGCAGGATGCCCGCGTAGATCGCCACACCTGGCGCCGACTTGACGTAATCGCTCTCGTAGATCTCCTTCGGGTCGATGAGCAGAATCGCGATTCCGCTGACAAGCGTCGCCGCCGCCGCCCAGCGGAACCACCACAGCGCCCGGGACGTGAGCTTGTCGATGGCGTTGGTCCGCGCCGCCGGTTCCATCTCGGCGTAGGCGGGCACCTGAACGAAGTTGAAGAAGTACAGGAGGCCGATCCACGTGATCCCGACGAAGACGTGTGTCCATCGGGACAGGTACGAGAACCCCGACCGGGAGAAGATGTCGAGAGCCGATCCCAGGACCATGCCGAACCCCCCTCGTCGTGAACGCCGGGGAACGTAGCACGGCGAGCTAGCGTGCACGCGGAGACGGCGGCAAGGACAGACATGATCCTCACGGAGCTCGACGTCACCCCTGCGGACCTCGAGCAAGCGACCGGATGGGAGCTCAAGCCCGAGGGGCTCTGCAAGGAAGAGCGCTGCGTCCCCCTCCCGGCGGGTGCCCGGACCGACGGGCAGACTCGACGCCGCGGTGGTCGCAGAGCGGCTCGGCATGCCGCTCCTCCACGACGATCGCTACGGGGTCTGGGCACTCGGGCCCGAGTCCGGCGACCGGATACTCGCATCGGCCGAGCTGCCACCGATCGTGCTCACGGACGTCGACGGGAGGCCGTTCGACCTCGCCTCGCTCCGGGGCGAGAAGGTGCTGATCGCGGCGTGGGCGTCGTGGTGAGGGTGCCGCATGGCGCTGCCCGTGTGGCGGCAACTGCGGACTGAGCTCCACCCGAAGGGCCTCGAGATCGTCACCGTCGCGCTCGACCTCGAGGTCGACGCCGCCCGCTCGTGGATCGAGCGTTCGGGTGCCGAGCATCCCCAGCTCGTCGACACCGCGCACAAGCTCGACGAGCTGCTCGGCGTCGTCAACGTCCCGACCGCCCTGTGGGTCGACGAGGACGGCATGATCGTGCGGCCCCCGCACGCCGCCGCCGTCGAACGGTACGACTTCAGCAAGTTGAAGGCGCCCGAGGGGCTCCCCGACGACCTCGACGCCCACATCCGGGACATGCTCGAGCAGGTCAAGCGGATCCCGCGCTTCGACGCCGACCACTACGTCGAGGCGTTACGGGACTGGGTGAAGAACGGGGCGGCGAGCTCGCTACGCGCTCACGCCCACCGAGGTCGTGGAGAGGTCGGCGCCGCGCTCGTGCGCGGTGGCGGAGGCGGCGGCCGAGTTCGACCTCGGTCAGTACCTGCACCACGCCGGTCACGTCGAGGACGCCCGGGCCCACTTCCGCGCCGCCCACCGCCTGCAGCCCGAGAACTGGACGTACAAGCGCAACGCCTGGGAGCTCGTCTCCCCCGGCATCCAGGGCCCGACCGACTTCTACGACGGCGACTGGTTGAGCGACATCAAGGCCGCCGGACCCGAGCACTACTACGACCCGCCCGACTTCTAGCGAGACACTCTGACATCATTTGACGCATTGACACGCCATCAGGCGTGTCATACGGTGCGGCCATGGAGGAGGGCCCGCGAGCACGCCGGGTGCTCGCCGTGCTCGTCGTCGGCGAGGCATTCGCCGTGGTCGCGCTGCAGCGCCTCGGCGGCGTCAGACGGGTTCGCGATCCCCCGCCACGACCTCGGCCGGTGGCTCCAGCAGTCTCCGAGTGAGGACGTCGTGCTCGCCGGTGTCCGGCTCGCCGCGCTCGTCGCCGCGTGGTGGCTGCTCGGCAGCACCCTGCTCTACGCCGGCAGTCGCGTCGCCCGCCTGCACGGCGCTGCCCGCGCGCTCGGCTGGGCGACCCTCCCGGCAGTCCGGCGATGGGTGGATCGCGCCGCCGCCGTGTCGATCGTCGCCGCGAGCGCGTTCGGCACGGCGCGCCCCGCCGCCGCCGATCCACCCCCGACCACGACGATCCGCGGATCGGCGCCGGTGGTCATCGACGCCGATCACCGCGACCGGGCGAACCCACCGACGCGCACGCCACTGAGCGTTCCGCCGCTCTCACTTCCTTTGCCCAGCATTGCTCCCCCGCCGAGCCCGCCTGCACCGGCCCCTCGACCGGCAGAGCCGGCGGCGGTGAGCACGCACACCGTGCTGCGCGGCGAGCACCTGTGGTCGATCGCCGCGGCACACGTCGCGGCCGCGACCAGTCGGGCAGCGGGCGACCTCGGCGCCACCGACATCACGCCGTACTGGGCGCGGGTCGTCGAGCGCAATCGAGGTGGGTTGCGCTCCGGCAACCCGAGTCTCGTCTACCCCGGCGAGATCATCGACCTGCCTCCGCTCTGACCGTCCGGCCTAGGGATCGCGAGGCAGCCCGAGCAGCCGTTCGGCGATCACGTTGCGCTGCACCTCGCTCGTACCGCCCGCGATCGTCAGGCACCGGTTGAACAAGAAGCCGCGCACCCACATCGCGGCGTCGCCGTCCGTGACCGCACCCTCCCCGCCGAGCAGCTCCAGGCCCACTTCCTGGACGCGCTGGTCGTGCTCGACGCCCAGCAGCTTCCGTACCGCAGCTTCCGACCCGCTGGGGTCGGCGCCGCCGAGCGCCTGCAGGGTGAGGCGGAACCCGAGCACGCTCAGCGCGTGCTCCTCGGCGACCAGCCCGCCGGCTTCGTCCAGGGCGATCGGGTCGGAGGCGAGGCCCGCCGCGTCGAGGAGGCTCAGCACACCCTGCACGCCGTAGCCGATCGACGAGCCGCTGCCCATGTAGACGCGCTCGTTCGCGAGGGTCGTGCGGGCGGCGCGCCATCCGTCGTGGGCGTCGCCGACGAGACAGTCGTCGGGCACGAACACGTCATTGAAGAACACCTCGTTGAACCACGCTTCGCCGGTGAGCTCGCGCAGTGGGCGGACGTCGATCCCGGGTGTCTTCATGTCGAGCATGAAGTAGCTGATGCCGTCGTGCTTCGGCGCGTCCGGGTCGGTCCGTGCGATCAGGATGCCCCAGTCGGCGTCCTGCGCCATCGACGTCCAAACCTTCTGCCCGTTGACGACCCAGCCGCCGTCGTCACGCGTGGCGCGCGTCGTCAGCGCCGCGAGGTCAGATCCGGCGCCCGGCTCGCTGAACAGCTGGCACCATGCGATCTCGCCGCGCAGCGTCGCCGGGATCCAGCGCTGCTGCTGCTCGTCCGACCCGTAGACCATCAACGGCGGCAGCGCCCACGCCCCCACGCTCAGGTTGGGACGCCTCACCTTCGCCCTGCGGAACTCATCGTCGATGACGAGCTGCTCCAGCGCGCTGGCGTCGCGCCCCCACGGCGTCGGCCACTGCGGGGCGAGGTACCCGGCGTCGGCGAGGCGGCGGCGCTGCTCGACGGCGTCGAGGCCCTTGACCTCGGCGACGAATGCGCCCACCTCGTCGCGTAGCGCCTCGGCCTCGGGCGGGAGGTCGACGGCGAGGCGGCGGCGGGCGCCTCCGCGTGCGGCCTCGGCGGCGCGCACCCGCCACGACGACGTCGGGCCGAGCACCTGGCGCGTGGTCGTCGCCCGCTTGAGGTACAGGTGCGCGTCGTGCTCCCACGTGAAGCCGATGCCGCCGTGCACCTGGATGCAGTCCTTGGCGGCACGGTACGCGGCGTCGACGGCGAGGCTCGCGGCGGCGGCCGCGGTGAGTGGGGCGACGTCCGCCTCGTCGGCGGCGCGGGCCGCATCCCACGCTGCCGCCCGGGCGAGCTCGGTCTCGGCGAGCATGTCGGCGCACTTGTGCTTCACGCCCTGGAACTGGCCGATCGGCCGGCCGAACTGCTCGCGCACCTTGGCGTACTCCGACGCAGTCTCCACGCACCACTGCCCCACACCCACGCTCTCCGCGGCGAAGACCACGGCCGCCAGGTCCCGAACGCGCGCCGTGTCCACGCCGTCGAGCCGTCGCGCGCTCGGCACGACGGCGTCGTCGACGCGCACCTCGGCGACGCGCCGGGTCGGGTCGAGGCTCGGGAGCTCCGCGGCCGTGAACTCACCGGCGGTGAGCGCGTACCAGTCGTCGCCGGCCCGCACGACGAGCACGCCGGCGAGGTGACCCGAGAGCACCCCTCGAACGGCGCCGCGCACGCGAGTGCCGTCCCCGGCCGGTTCGGCGTCGAGTTGGCCCGCCAGCGCGACCGTCCCGACGGCTTCACCCGACGCGAGCCCGGGCACGATGTCGGCCGCCGTCTCCTTCCCCGCCGCCTGGACGACGGCGGCGGCGAGCACCGTGGGAAGGAAGGGGCCGGGGGCGCACGCTCGGCCCAGCTCCTCGAGGACCACCGCCAGCTCGGGCAGCCCGTAGCCCTCTCCGCCGAGCGCCTCGTCGACGTGCACGCCCAGCCAGCCCTGCGCGGCGAGGTCGACCCAGAACGGCGGGAGCGACTCGGTCTCCGCGTCGAGCAACAACCGGGGGACGTCCGGCCGGCAGTGGCGCTCGACCCACCCGCGCGCGGCCTGGCGGAGTGCCTCGTGCTCCTCGCTGATCCCGATCGGCATGGCGCCAGAATCCTAGGCGCGGTGACACGAGCGTCAGGTTTCGCTCGTAGGCTCACAGCGGTGTCCCTCTGGCGTCGCCCCCGAACGCGGGGCTTTCCGCCGTCGGGGAACGGCGCGTCCTCCTTCCATCTCTTCTGGCGGTTGCCCGCCAGCGCGGGACACCTCGTCGAGGCCGGCGTCACGCTCGAAGTGACCACGCCGCCCGCCGTCGACCGCCTCTACTTCTGGGCGCTCCAGGTCGGGTTCCCCGGCGCGGGCGCCGCGCACCTCGGGCTGCAATGGAACGATCGGCATCCGGGGTTCGGCGCCGTGAACTGGGGTGGCTACGCCGCGGACGGGTCCCTGCTCGGCGGGACCGAGTCGGCTCTCCGGAGCACACCGGCCGATCCGAACACACGCGACTACGCGTGGGAGCCGGGCCGCGCGTACCGGCTCGGCGTGCGCCGAGCCGAGGAGGGCGTGTGGCGGGGCGAGGTCACCGACGTCGCCACCGGCGACACCGCGACAGTGCGCGACCTCGTTGCCGCCGCGCCGTTCCTCGGCGACGCGATGGTGTGGTCGGAGGTGTTCGCCCGCTGCGACGATCCGTCGGTGACCGTGCGGTGGTCGGACTTCGAGGTCGTGACCGACCGCGGCGACCGCATCACCCCGGTCGCCCTCGGGGTGAACTACCAGTCCCACGCCGACGGCGGCTGCGCGAACACGACGTCGAGACGCGATGGCCGGGGCGGAGTGCTGCAAGTGACGAACGCCGAAAGACTGACGCCGCAGGGCGCGACGCTCTAGAGTCCAGTGATCATGCGTGGGAGAACGCCGCCTCAGAAGCTCATTGCCGCCGTGGGAATCACCGCCGCCGCGCTGCTCGCGCTCGCCGCCCCGGCGTCGGCGGGCACGAACATGCACGTCGAAGTGCGACAAGGTCGTCGTAGGCACACGCTCCACCGGGCACGACGTTCACCGTCCACTTCGACTGCAGCGGCGACGGCCCCGACGGGGACCTCGACGTTCGACGCCACGGGCAACGCCGTGCCGGCGGACAATAACTTCTTCAACGACGGCTGTCCTCGGCACGACCTGCACGATCACCGAGCCCGGCACCGGCGGCGCGACCAGCGTGAGCATCAGCTGTCAGGACGACGGCGTGAACGCGAGCTGCTCGCCGTCGGGCGACTCCGTCACCTTCGACTCGCCCACGAACCTCTCCAACGAGGTCGACTTCACGGTGACGAACACGTTCGGGGAGCCGGCGCCTCGCCACGCCCACTCCTGCGGCAGCCGAACCGGCGGTCGCGGTCGTGAGCGTGCCGGTCTTCACCGGCTAGAGCCGGTTCAGCACGTCGGCGAGCTCCTTGGGGCGGCTGATCATCACGTCGTGGCCGGCGTCGATCGCCACGACGTCGACGTCCCCGCCTGGCGAGTCACGCAGATTCTGGACCAGCACGTCCTGATGGTCGGGCGGGAGCGACTGGTCCCGGAGGAGCTTCACGAACGTCTTGGGAAGCTCGGGCGGCACGCCGCTGCGGGTCACCGGCTCGGCGAGGACGACCGCCGACTTCGGTCCCGGTTCGGTCGAGGACGAAGCGCGTCTGCTCCTCGTCCATGTCGTTGCAGAACATCAGCCGGGTTGTCTCCTCGTCCAGCCCGCCGATCGGGTTGGCGCCGCCACGCCGCGCCTCTTCGACCGCGTCGCGCGTCATCGCCTGCAGGTCCTCGGGCAGCGCCTCGATCGCCGACGCGCCCTCGGGCGGCACCATGCACGACACGTAGACCAGGTGCTCGACGCGGTCGGGCACCAGGCGGGCAACCTCCGAGATGGTGAGGCCTCCCATCGAGTGACCGACGAGCACGAACCGCTCGAAGCCGGCGGCGTCGACGTCCTGCACCAGCGAGTCGGCGAAGTCCCCGATGGTGAGCGTGCGCAGCTCGGGCAGGCTCTCGAGCCGTCCCGGGCCACCTCGAACCGACTTCGGGGGAAGATCGATCGCGAGCGAGTCGCGGTCGACGAACCGGAGCAACGGCTCCCAGCACCACGCGCCGTGCGCGCCCCCGTGCACGAAGACGAGCGGTGCCGATCCAGATTGGGCAGGCATGCCTCAGACGATCTTCTCGCCGTCCTTGACGATCGTGATCGCCTGCGTCGGACACCCCTGGCCGGCGAGGATCACCTTCTCCTCGGGCTGCGCGGCGGGATCGAGCACGACGGCGACGCCGTCGTCGTCGAGGTCGAACACACCCGGCGCCCAGAACGAGCAGTTCCCCGAGCCCATGCAGGCGTCGCGGTTGATCTCGATCTCCAGCGCCACGGCTCGTAGGGTAACGGGCGTGACCACCACGGAGAAGCCGAAGCTGCACTGGAAGAAGAGCGAGACGCACGGGCTGCTCCCCGATCCCGAGCCTCGCGAGATCAAGCACACGATCATCTCCGTCGACGACCACCTCGTCGAGCCGCCGACGATGTTCGAGGGCCGCTTGCTGCGTCGTTTCCAGGACCTCGCGCCGAAGGTCATCGAGACGGTCGAGGGTCACGAGGTCTGGGAGTTCGACGGGCAGCTGTACTTCCAGGTCGGCTTGAACGCCGTCGTCGGTCGCAAGCGCGAAGACTGGAAGGTCGAGCCGACCCGCTTCGAGGAGATGCGCGCCGGCTGCTACGACATCGACGCCCGCGTCAAGGACATGGACATCAACGGCGTCTGGGCGTCCGTGAACTTCCCGTCGCAGATCACCGGGTTCTGCGGCCGCGTGTTCTCGCAGTGCTCCGACCCCGAGCTCGGGCTCGCGGTCACGCAAGCGTGGAACGACTGGTTCGCCGAGGAGTGGTACGCGCCGTACCCCGAGCGCATCGTCCCGATGGGTATCACCTACCTCGGCGACCCGGAACAAGGCGCAGACGAGATCCGCCGCAACGCCGAGCGCGGCTTCGTCGCCGTCACGCTCCCCGAGCAGCCGCACCGGGTCGACATGCCGAACCTCTTCCAGGGGTGGTGGGACCCGATCATCGCCGCCTGCGCGGAGACGGGCACCACGATCTGCTTGCACGTCGGATCGACCGGGGTCGCCGACATGCCGCCGGGGTCACCGATGGTCCCGCTCGGGGCGACCTTGTTCGGCCAGCTGTCCCTCGCCGCGTGCGCCGAGTGGCTGTGGTCGGGATACCCGGTGAGGCACCCGGACCTCAAGATCGCGATGTCGGAAGGCGGCATCGGCTGGGTGGCCATGCTGCACGACCGGCTCGAGAACATCGTCGACCGCTCGGGGTACGGCGACTACTTCTCGGGCGACCTGCGCCCGGCCGAGGCGCTGCACCGGAACTTCTGGTTCTGCACCATCGACGACCCGTCGACGATCTGCACGCGTGACACCGTCGGTGTCGACCACATCATGTTCGAGACGGACTACCCGCACGGCGACGGCACGTGGCCCGACTCGCAGGCTGTGTTCGAGAAGTTCTACGGCGGCCTGCCTGCGGACGAGATCGCGATGATCAGCCACGAGAACGCGGCGGCCCTGTTCCGCCACCCGTTGCCGTCCCCCGGCAGCCCGCACGCGGCCGGGCTCCGGCGCTGACGCCCACCAGGCGCGCAACATGAGCGAGCTCTGGGAGCTCGGCGCGTTCGAGCTGGGCACCTCGATCCGGGACGGCGTGGTCTCGAGCCGCGAGGTCGTCGAAGCGCACCTCGCTCGCATCGAGTCCGTCAATCCCGCCGTCAACGCGGTGACGACGACGCTCGCCGACGAGGCGCTTGCGGCCGCCGACGACGCCGACGCGTCATGGCGCGCGGTGAGCCGACGAGCCCCTTCCACGGGGTGCCGATCACGGTCAAGGAATCGATCGACCTCGCCGGGGTCGGCAACGACGCAGGGCCTCACCGCGCTCGCCGACGCGATCCCGCCCCTCGACGCGCCTGCAGTCGCGAACCTGCGCGCCGCCGGTGCGATCCCGTTCGCGCGCACGAGCGCACCCGACCTCGGGCTGCGCTGGCACACGGACAACGCGCTCCACGGGCCGACGCGCAACCCGTGGGACGCGACGCGCACACCCGGTGGCTCGAGCGGTGGCGAAGCCGCCGCGCTCGCGACCGGCATGACACCGCTCGGCGTCGGCTCCGACCTCGGCGGCTCGCTGCGCTGGCCGTCGGCGTGCTGCGGGACGGCAGCGCTACGACCGACCCTCGGGCGCATTCCCACCGCGACGTCGCTCGAACCGGCGGACGCGCCGCTCACGATGCAGCTCATGGCCGTGCAAGGGCCGATGGCGCGCGGAATGCTCGACCTGCGCATCGCCTTCGAGATCATGAGCCGGCCGAGCGATCGCGACCCGTGGTACACGCCCGTTCCGTTCTCGGGCGCCGCGCTCTCCAACCCCATCCGAGTCGCCGTCGCCGCCGATCCCTCGGGACACGGCGTGGACGCGGCGGTCGCCGACGGCGTGCGGCGCGTCGCCGGCGCGCTCGCCGACGCCGGGTACTCGGTCGAAGAGGTCGAGCTCCCGCTCGTGACCGAGGCATCAGACCTGTGGCTCACGCTCATCCTCGCCGAGATCCGCATGATGTGGGCGCTGTTCGAGTCGATCGTCTCCGACGACGCCCGAACGTTCCTCGCGGCTGCGCTCGAGCTCGGCGAGCCGCTCGCACAAGAGGCGTACGCGGTCGCGTTCATGACGCGCCAAGGCGTCGCCAGGACGTGGACGAAGTTCCAGGCCGACATTCCGCTCGTGGTCGGGCCGGTCTGCACCCGGCTTCCGTTCGTGGTCGGCGCCGACCTCGGCGGGGCTCAGCACGTCGACCGCATCCGCCGGAGCCTCGACCTCACGCTCCTGTGCAACTGCCTCGGCCTGCCCGCGGTTGCGGTTCCGGCCGGCGTCGAGCAGAGCCTTCCACTCGGCGTGCAGATCGTCGGCCCGCGCTACCGCGAGGACGTGTGCCTCACCGCGGCGTGGGAGGTCGAGCGCGCGCTCGGAACGATCACCCCGATCGACCCGCGCGCAGGCGGTTAAGGACGCCCCAAGCCGGTGAGCTCGAGGAACTCTTCGTAGCGCGCGTCGACCGCGGGCGACCAGCGCGCGTCGGGCTCGACGCGTCGGCCGGTGCGAGCCCAGCGGCGCCCTTCCGTCAACGCTGCCGGCTCCTCGAGCCCGGCCGCGATGCGAGCCAGCCATGCCGAACCGAGAGCACCGCCTTCCGGCACCGCGACGCAATCGACGGGCACGCCGGTGGCATCGGCGAGCGCGTGCACCCACTCGTCGACACGCGTGCCGCCTCCGGTTGCCACGATGCGGCGCGCGTCGACCTTCGACGCCTCGAGCATGCGGCGGGTCACGAACCCCGATGCCTCGAACGCGGCGCGTCGCACCGCGCCCGGGCCGTGTGTGAGATCGAGCCCGGCAAGAACGGCGCGCCGCTCGGGATCGTTCAGCGGCACGCGCTCGCCACGCGGGAACGGTGCCCAGACGGGGACGCGCCCGGGATCGTCGGGGGGATCACCGTCGCCGAGAAAGCTCGTCACCCAGTTGAGGAACAAGCCGCCGGCGTTGCTCGGCCCGCCGACGAGCACCTTGCCCGGCGCGCTGTGCGGGATGACGTAATGACCGGGAACGGAGGACTGGTCGGGCACGGGCTCCTCGCTCGACGTCACCGCCCAGACGATCAACGTCGTGCCGAGGATGACCAGGACGTCGCCGTCGTCGTCGGCGCCCGCAACCAGCTGCTCGGCGAACGCGTCGATGCAACCAGACCCGAGCGCGGGGCCCTCCGCTCCGCCGACGCGCCCGCATGCGAGCCCCGTCGGCGCCAGCTTCGGCAGCTGCTCGGCGCGCACACCGACCTCGGCGGCGATCGCCGTATCCCATCCCTTCCAGTCGAAGAGCGGGTAGGCGGTGGCGGCGGTGGTCGTGTCGAGCACCGGCTCACCCGCGAGGGCGTGGTTCGCGACCGCCTGTGCAGGCCAGTAGCCGGCCGCATCGGGCGCCGCGCCCACGGTCCAGCGCAGGAAGGCGAGGAGCTCGCCGCTCTCGCCGGGATGGCCGGCGCGCTGCCCGTGGCGCCCGCGTTCGTCGCCGTAGAGCAAGCCCGGGGTGAGCGGTACGCCGCCGCCGTCGACGGCCGTCAGCGACGGGACCATCGCCGCCACGCTCACGCCCGCGGGCCGAGTGCCGGCGAGCTCGCGCAACGCCGCCAGCGGGCCGCGCCGCCACGCCTCGTCGGCGTCGTGCTCGAACCGCCCCGGCGTCGGCACATGGAAGAGATGCGGGATGCGCGCCGACGCGACCACGGCGCCGTCGGCGTCCGCCGCGATCGCCTTCACGGAGGACGTGCCGATGTCGATGCCGACCGTGACCTCGCTCATCCGGCGCCCCGCCGCCCGAGTGCCGCGAGGACGGCGTCGTGGAGCAACCCGTTCGTCGTCACCGCGTTCCCGCCGTCAGAGCGCGGACGACCCTCGAGGTCCGTGAAGCGCCCGCCTGCCTCCTCGACGATGACCTGGAGGGCGGCGTTGTCCCAGAGATTCATGATCGGCTCGACGGCGAGGTCGGCGCTGCCCTCCGCCACGAGCACGTGCGCCCAGTAGTCGCCGAACCCACGCGCCTCCCAGCATCGACTGGCGAGCGCGTCGAACTGGTCGCCCAGTCCGTGTTCCGCGAACGGGGGCATGGACGTGTAACAGAACAGCGCGTCCTCGAGCGAGCGGACGCCCGACACACGGATCGGTTCACCGTCGGCGAACGCGCCTGCGCCGCGCGACGCCCACCACCGGCGGCGGAGCGCGGGCGCGGACACCACGCCGACGACGATCTCGTCGTCACGCTCGAGCGCGATCAGGGTCCCCCACGCGGGGATGCCGCGCACGTAGCTCTTCGTCCCGTCGATGGGATCGAGGATCCACCGTCGCCCGCCCGACCCTTCCGTCTCGCCGTACTCCTCGCCCACGACACCGTCGCCCGGATGCTCGGCTTCGATGCGAGCGCGCAGCACGCTCTCTGCCGCGCGGTCGGCTTCGGAGACCGGCGTCAGGTCGGGCTTGGTCTCGACGACGAGGTCGCGCGCGCGAAAGCGCGGCATCGTGGTCTCGTCGGCGGCGTCCGCGAGCTCGAGAGCGAAGGTGAGATCGGACTCGATGTTTCGAGACGCTATAGGGAGCTGGAAACCTACGACGGGGGCGGCACCTCGAGCACGGTGGCCGAGCCCATGCCGCCGCCGGCGCACATGCTCACGCACCCCAGCCCACCGCCCCGCCGCCGCAGCTCGTAGATCGTCGTGGCGACCATGCGAGCGCCCGTCGCGGCGACCGGATGGCCGAGGCTGCAGCCGCTGCCATTCACGTTCACGATCTCGTGCGGGAGACCAAGGATGCGCGACGACGCCACCGCCATCGACGCGAACGCCTCGTTGATCTCGACCAGATCGAGATCCGAGACGGCGATGCCGGCGCGCTCGGCCGCCTTCGGGATGGCGAGCGTGGGCGCGAGCCCGGTGTCGCGCGGCGGCACCCCGACCGACGCCCAGGACCGGACGATCGCCAGCGGCTCGAGCCCGTGCTCGTCGGCGTAGTCACGGTCGGCGACGACCACCGCGCACGCGGCGTCGTTGAGGCCCGACGAGTTGCCGGCGGTGATGCTGAACCCTTCGATCTCCGGATGGAGCGGCGGAAGCTTGCCGAGCTTCTCGGGTGTCGTGTCGCGGCGGGGATGCTCGTCGACGTCGAAGGTGCGCGTCTCACCGCGCTTGCCCCGGACGGGCACCTCCATGGCGAAGATCTCGTCGCGGAGCCGACCTTCGTCGGTGGCGGCGACCGCACGCATGTGCGAGTGGTACGCCCAGTGATCCTGCTCCTCGCGGCTCACGCCGGCCTTCACCGCCGTGTTCCAGCCGACGGTGATGGACATGTCCATCGTGGGCGCATCCGGTGTCGCCGGGTGGCTGGGAGACAGCCACGGCTCGACTCCCGCGTAGGGCCCCGGCAGCTTCCTCATCACGCTCGGGCTCTGGGTGATGCTCTCGGCGCCGCCGGCGATCACGACGCGGTCCATGCCGGCCCGGATGCTCCCGGCGGCCGTCTGGATCGGGGCCATGCCCGACGCGCAGTGGCGGTTGTGGGCCAGACCCGGGATGTCGGTCAAGCCGAGGTCGACGGCGGCGTAACGGGCGACGCACCCGCCGCCCTGGAGCGACTCCCCCATGATGATGTCGTCGACGTCCTCGGCCGGGACGCTCGAGCGCTTGAGCGCCTCGCCGATCGACGCCTTGGCGAGCTCGAACACGTCGATGTCTGCGAGCGAGCCCTTGCGCGCCGTCCCGATAGCCGTGCGGGCGGCGGACACGATGACGGCATCCGGCATGATCTGTTTTCCTCCGGGTCGGTAGCCGGGTCAGCGTACCTGACGTACGAGTCAGTAAGGTTCTCTCCGCCTTAGCGGAAGAAGGAAAGGGCCAAAAAATGGGTGCGCTCGACGGGAAGGTCGCGATCGTCACGGGCGCCGGCCGCGGGATCGGCCGGGGTGAGGCGTTGCTCCTGGCGAGCGAGGGCGCCAACGTCGTCGTCAACGACCTCGGCGGTGCGCGCGAGGGCGAGGGCTCGGACAAGACGCCCGCGCAAGAGGTGGCGGACGAGATCATCAAGGCCGGCGGCGAGGCCGTGGCCAACTACGACGACGTCGCGTCCTGGCCCGGCGCCGAAGCGCTCATCGGTCAGGCGGTCGACGCGTTCGGACGCCTCGACATCCTGGTGAACAACGCGGGCATCCTGCGCGACGGCATGAGCTTCAACCTCTCCGAGGAGGACTGGGACAACGTCATCCGGGTTCACCTCAAGGGGCACTTCGCACCGAGCCGGTTCGCGGCGGTGTACTGGCGCGAGCAGTCGAAGGCCGGCGAGCCGGTCGCGGGCCGGATCATCAACACGTCGAGCGAGTCCGGTCTGTTCGGCAACGCCGGTCAATCGAACTACGCAGCGGCGAAGGCCGGGATCGCGTCGATGACGATCGTGCTCGCCCGCGAGCTCCAGAAGTACGGCGTGACCGTGAACGCGATCGCGCCGCGTGCTCGCACTCGCCTGACCGACACGGTCGCCGGCGCCGACCAGCTGATGGCGGCGAAGGAGGGCGAGTTCGACGCCTGGCACCCCGACAACATGGCGCCGCTGATCGGCTTCCTCGCCAGCGACGCGGCCGCCGACGTGAGCGGCCAGGTCTTCGTCATGTGGGGCGACAGCGTCTACCTGATGCGGGGCTGGTCGCTCGCCAACGAGCTCGCCGCGGGCGGGCAGCGCTGGACCGTCGAGGACCTGATCGCGCACAAGGCCGAGCTCTTCGCACCAGTCGAGAACGGCAGCGCCATCCCGAGCATGGCGTTCTCGATGTGAGCCGCCTCTTCGAGGAGAACGCACCCCTTCGGGGAAGGTGAGCCATGCCCGACTGGGGGGAGCTGCTCGTCGACCAGCTGCGCTTCATGGCGCGGCGCGACGGCGGCGAGGTGGCGTACCGCGACCTCGGCTCCGGGGGCGCGCTCACGTTCCAGGAATGGGACCGTCGATCGAACGCGCTGGCGCGAGGGCTCGTGAGCCGCGGCGTCGAGCCGGGCGATCGGGTGTCGATCTACCTGCCGAGCGAGGAGTGCCTGCGGTTCCTCGTCGCCTATGCCGCCGTCCACAAGGCGGGGGCGGTGGCCGTGCCGACCAACACGCGACTGTCCGTCCGGGAGCTGATCACGATCCTCGGCCACGGCGAAGCGCGCGCCCTACTGACCTGCTCGGAGCTTCTGCCCGCCGCGCGAGATGTGCGGCGCGCGCTCCCCTCGCTGGATCTCCTGGTGAGCACGGGCGCCAGTCCCGGAGAGATGGGCGAAGTCGAATGGGAGGAGGCGTTCGACGCCGACGACAGCGACATGCAGGTCGACGTGGAGCTCGACGACCTCGCCGACATCATGTACACGTCGGGAACGACCGGCCTGCCCAAGGGCGTCGCCGTGCGGCACCGGAACGTAGCGATGATCCCGAACCACGAGCCGCAATGGACCGGCGGGGGCTGGCTGCACGGTGCGCCGCTGTTCACGTTCGCGGGCATCTCGTTCATCTACAACCCGATGAAGATGGGAATGGTCGGGTTGTACCTCCCGAAGTTCGACGCCGGCGAGTGGCTGCGGATCGTCGCGCGCGAGCGGCCGACGATGGCGTTCCTCGTGCCGGCGATGGCCGAGCTGCTCGTTGCCCATGCCGAGTTCGCGACCGCCGACCTGAGCAGCCTGCAGGCGGTCTCGGTCGGCAGTGCGCCCCTTGCCCCGAACACGCTGCTCGAGTTGGTCGAGCGGCTGCCGCAGGCGAGTGTCGCGAATTCCTACGGGATGACCGAGGCGGGGCCCGCGTTCATCGTGATGCCCGCGGAAGAGGTGTCGAAACGGATCGGGTCGGTCGGCAAGCCCTTCCCGCCGATGGAGATCAAGATCGTCGACGACGACGACAACGACCGTCCGTCGAACGAGGTCGGCGAGCTCCTCATGCGACTGCAGGGAAGGCAACGCGAGTACTACAAGGACGCCGACGCGACCGCGAGCACGTGGACGGACGACGGCTGGTTGCGCAGCGGCGATCTCGGCTACCTCGACGACGACGGCTTCCTGTATCTCGTCGGCCGCAAGAAGGATCTCATCGTGCGGGGCGGGCACAACGTGTACCCGACCGACATCGAGAGCGTGATCCTGGAGCACCCGGCGGTGCGCGAGGCAGCCGTCGTCGGTGTCCCGCACGACGTCTTGGGCGAGGACATCGCCGCCTTCGTGGTCCGCAAGCCCGACGCCGCCGTCGGTGGTGACGAGCTGCAAGCGTTCTGCGCCGATCATCTCGCGGACTACAAGCGCCCGCGGCAGGTCACGTTCGTCGACGAGCTCCCGCGCAACGCGACCGGCAAGGTGATGAAGCACGTGCTCGGCGGCGCGTCGAGCGGGACGCCCGGAGCGAATTCGCCCTAACGTGGGAGACGGCGACGGCGGCTGTGCCGACCGGCGCCCGCAACGGCAGCGGCTTTGCCGACTGCCGTTGCAGAGCGGGAGCTTGCGACCGCGTCAGAGTTATCGAGCCGGAGCTTGCGACGGCGACAGGAGAGAAATGCTCGACATCGAGCAGTTCGTGGCGGAGTGTCGGGCGGGTCTGGCGGATGCGGAGCCCCGGCTCGCGGTGGCCGACCTGCTGGAACGAACCGTGAGCGAGCCGTCGCCGGTGGAGGAGGCACTCCCCGCGCGACGGGCCGAGCTCACGACCTTGCACCACTCGCCCGAGATGACGGTGCTGAAGGTCGTGTGGGCACCGGGGATGTCCATCTGGCCGCACGACCACCAGATGTGGGCGGCCATCGGCATCTACGCGGGGCGGGAGGACAACACGTTCTTCCGTCGCGTCGACGGCAGTCTCGAGCCGCGGCGCACGCGCGAGCTCTCGACCAACCAGGTCGTGCTCCTCGGCGACGACGCGATCCACGCCGTGCACAATCCGCTCGGCACGTGCACGGGCGCCATCCACGTGTACGGCGGCGACTTCTTCAACCGCGTCATGTCGCAATGGAACCCCGAGACACTCGAGCCGCAGCCGGAGGCGAAGTCCCCGGCCCGGTTCTTCGAGGAGGCCAACGAGCGACTGGGCCTATAGGGTCCGTCCTCCATGGCACTCACGGAACTCAAGGGCCAGGAAACCGGGTCACAGAAGGTCGTCATCGAGCGCGGCCCCGTGCGCGTCTTCGCCCAGGCGCTCGGCGACACCGACGACGTGTACGGAGGGGATGACGCGCTCGTCCCACCGACGTTCCCGTTCGTGATGTCCTACTGGGGCTCGCTCGGCAGCGGTGGCGCCGCCGGCCTCCCGATCGACCGCCTCCGCGGTCCCGGCCGCGCCATCCTGCACGGCGAACAAGCCTTCGAGTACCAGCGCTGGCCGAAGGTCGGCGACATCCTCGAAGGCACGACGGTGATCACCGATGTGTACGAGAAGGAACGCTCCAACGGCGGCAAGCTCGAGTTCTACGTCACCGAGACCGACTGGAAGGACGCCACATCCGGCGAACCGGTCGTGAAGTCGATCTTCACCTTGGTGATCAACATCCGCCCCCCGAGCTGACCGCGCCGTCACGGCGGGTCTGGATCATCGGGAGCCACGAGATCCCAATTCCCGGCGTCGCCGACAGCCCGCCAGGCGAAATACGTCTTGAGCGCGTGGTGGTGGGAGCAGATCCGCCACGTGTTCGCGAGCTCGGTCCGGCCGCCGTCTGCGAGCGGGACCACGTGGTCGATCTCGAGGAACAGATCGTTCGCGCAGCCCTTCACGCCGCACGTCGGATACTGGGCCTCGAGCACCCGCCGAAGCTTGATCGGGATCGTCCGCTTCGGCGACGACACCGCGGTGATGTCGTCGCCGTCGCGCACCAGTACCGCGACCGAAGCGTCGTCCAGCAGCGCCCGCGCGGTGGTCACCGGCACCGGCCCGACGCGATCGAGCTCACACTTCTCTCCCGTCCGGGTATGTCCGCGTGCGAGTGCGGCGCTGTCGACCGTCACTCGCACTTCGACCGGCTTCCATGGCCCTTCGCTCGCCAATGCGACAAGCGCGTCGGCCGCGTAGGCGGTACGCGGCTCGTGCGGCCCGGCGCGGCGAGCCTCGCGGAAGATGCGATCGATGTGTCCTTCCCAGGCGGCGTCGAAGCGCGCGCCGGCGTCGGGGGCCAATCGCCCCTCGAGGCGGTACGTGCCGTCGGGCTCGGTCCACTTGTGCGCCCGCCTCTTCTCATGCAGGCGGCGCGCCCACTCGGAGTCGTCCACCTCGGCGCCGGCCCGCACCTCCCGGCATCGATCGCGCAGGCCCTTCACGCTCGTCTCGGCTGCGGCCTGCAGCAACGCGCCCTCCGCGAGCGGATCGGCCGTTGCGGTCGCCACGATCTCGGCGGCCTGGACGTCCGACAGTCGGCCGGCACGGAACGCGGCATCGGTGTGGGGAAGCTGGTCGAGGGCCCGCGCGGTCTCGAGCGTGCGCGCCGCGGAACCGACAGTCTCCCCGGTCGCGTCCGCGACCCAGTGGGCGGCGCTGCGATGTCCGTCCTTGCGCCATACGCCCGTCTCGTCGACACGCCGCGCCATCAGTGCCTTCATGGCCGCGCACACAGGCTCGCCCTCGCCGACGACCTCGAGCAGCGCCGCCGCGTCGGGGCCGTCCACACACAACGGATCGAGGCCGCGTGCCGTCTCCCTCAGGGCATCGACTGCGCGGCGAACTCGCTCGAACACGGCTTCCTCCGGGCCATCTGCACTTCGGGGGAAGTCGAGGGAAGTGCGTTCACTCTACGAACAGATGTTCGCATTGTCAAGACCCCTGCAGCACCGCCTGGGTCTGGAGGACCTTGGCCACCCGTCGCCCTCCGGCGTCGGTGACGTCGGTCTCGATCACCACGACCGTGCGGCCGGCATGAAGTGGACGCGACACGGCTTCGGCGTACCCGTCGCGCACCGCCCGCAGGAAGTTGGTCTTGCTCTCGATCGTCGTCGTCCCGGCCGCGCCTTCGGGCAGGTTCTGGAAGGCGCACGTCGCGCCGGTCGTGTCCGCGAGGCTCATGATGACGCCGCCGTGCAGCACTCCGCCGGTCGTGCAGAAGTCGGGTCGCCACTCGACGCGCGCCCGAACCTCGTCCGGAGTGCTCGTAAGGACCTCGACAGCCATGGCAGCCGCAAACGGAACCAACTCGCGGATCGCCTTCGTCTGCCGCTCGTCCACAGCAGTCATCGCTCCTCCATTTCTCTCGCCTGGGTCATCGCGCCGCCACGAGCGCGAACAGGTGCTGTCCGTGGTCCATCGGGTCGGAGACGATCTCGTCGAGCAGAACGTCGAACCCGGAGGCACGCAGCATGTCGAGGTTCGTCCGGGCGTCGAAGTGGCTCCAGAACATGTGCGTGCCCAACCAGCTCTCCGCATCATCATCCTCGGGAAGGTCGCGGGCGCCGAGGCAGACGAGCGCGACACCACCGCGCCGCAGCACCCGGCGGAACTCGGCGAACACCGCGTGGTGGTCGGAACGGGGCACATGGATGACGGCGTAGTAAGAGACGAGCCCGTCGAAGCCTCCGTCCCGGAACGGGAGCGTCACGAAGTCCGCTTGCGCGAGATGGGTGCTCGGATTGTGTGCTCGCGCGAGTTGGAGCTGCGCGCTCGACAAGTCGATACCGACGACCGAGAGCCCTGCGCGCGCAAGCTCTTGCATCACGGGCACGCCCGCGCCACAGCCGGCATCGAGCACGGCATTGCCCACTTCCAACCGTGCGACGAGCTCGGCGAGGAGCGCGACGTCTCCGCCTGACGCGCGGGCGGCGAGATATCGATCTGCGACCTCGTCGTAACCACGGCGGACCACGTCGCGCGGGGCGTCAGGCATCGTCACAGTCTGCACCGCCGGCTCGGGCGTGGGCCGTAGCATTCAGAGCCGTGACGAGCCCCGTAGAAACATGCGACGAGTGTGGGTTCGACGGGCGGGCGTGGACGGACGCCGACGCGGTGAGGACCATCCCCAGCCTTCCGAGGAGCTATTCCGACGCAGTCGCGGGTCTCGCGGACGCCGACATGCATTGGCGACCGATCCCGACGATGTGGTCGATCGCGGAATACGTCGACCACGTGCGCGAGGTCCTCTTCGGGATGCGCTTCCTCCTCGACACTGCGCTCCAGAGCCCGGGGGCGGAGATCGGAGCGCCTCCGGATCCCGTCTTCCAAGCCGAGCCGCGTGTGATCGACATCGAAGCGGCGCTGGCGGGACTCGAGCGCGAGGCCGATCAGCTCAGCGACAGGCTCGCGACGGCGCCCGCAGACGCGTGGGCGTCGCATGTGGTCATGGGCGGCGAGGAGCTCGACCTGCACTGGATCGCCCGGCACGCCGTCCACGACCCGTCGCACCACCTACGCGACGTCGCCCGCCTTCGGGCGTCACTCTGAGAAGGGCCTACGGCGCGTCCTCGGGGTCCTCGACGTCGGGCTCGACCACCACGTCGACCGGGCCCGACGTCAGCCGGTCGTCCGAGTGCCACTCGCGGAGCTCCTCGCCGTGTCGGGCGGCAAGCGCCTGCGACTCCTGGAGCACATCCCGGAAGTTGGCTTCGAGCTCGTCGCAGAGCCGTCGCGTCTCCTTCAGCTCTTCCGCGTAGCGGGCCTTGACCGCCTGCTGGTACTCGGCCTCCCAGCGTTGCCTGCGGACTTGCGCTTCGCGCTCGGTGAGGTGCTCCGCGTCGTCCACGGTGCGGTGATCCTCCGCTTCCCATGTCTCGCGTCGCTCTTTGGCTTCGGCGGCCACGCGGTCCGCGCTCTCCCGCAGCAGGATCTGAGCTTGGGCGGCGCGAGCGGCGCGCTGTGCCTCCTCGTGCGTGCGCTGCTCCTCGGATTCCTCCTCGGCGCGTTCGATCGCCTCCTGGGCAAACCGCCGGTCTTCGGCCTCCCACCACGTACGCAGCGCCTCCGCTTCGCGCTTGGTCCGCGCCAGGGCCTCCCGCATCCCGCGCTCGTCCTCGGATTCCCACCACTCGCGGAGCTCCAACGCTTCCCGGGCGGCTCGCTCTTCGGCTTCGCGGAGCGCACGCTCTTCCTCCGAGAGCCAGCGCTCGCGTAGCTCTCGGAGCTCCCGCGCGGCCCGGGTCTCGTAGTCACGCAGGTACCGCTCGTCGTCGGCTGCCCAGCGCTGGCGGCGTTCCTGGATCTCCCGCGCCCGTCGCCGTCGGGATTCCTGCTCCTGCCGATCCGCTTCGTCCTCCAAGTGGCGGCGGAGCTCGGCCGCCTCTTCGGTCACACGGATCTGCGCCTCGCGTTGCGCCTGGTCGTATTCGGTCTCCCAGCGGCGGCGCAGCTTCTCCGTCTCCGCGGCGGCCCGCTCCCTCGCCTGCTGCTCGGCCCGCTCGTACTCGACCTCCCAGCGACGGCGCAGCGTGTCCGCCGCTTCCGTCCTCCCGTCGCGCGCCTCTTGCAGCGCTCGCCTCTCGTCTTCGTCCCAGCGCTGCTGTCGCGCCCGGAACTCGGGCTCCCGCTGCCGCTGCCGCTCCCGCTGCGCCTCCCGGTCGTCCTTCGCCCACCGCTCGCGTAGACGGGTGAGCTCCTTGTCGACCGCCTTCTCGTCGGTGCCGAGGCGAGCCCGCACCCACTCGGCCTGCTGCGAACGAACGCCCTCGAGGCCCTTCTGGCGCTCTTTCTCTGCTTCGGCTTCGACGCGCCGGTACTCGGCCTCCCATTGCCGGCGGAGCTCGTGGGCAGCGCGCTCTCGGCGCTGCTGGGCTTCCTCCTCCGCACGCTGGAACTCGACCTCGAAGCGTTCCCGGCGGGCCTCCGCCGCCTGCAAGGCACGTTCCTCGGACTCGCGCTGCGTGCGTCCGAAGTCGACTTCCCAACGCTCCCGTGCGAAGTGGCTCTCCTGCTGGGCACGCGCCCGCGCTTCGCGCAGCGCCCGCTCGCAGTCCGCATCGAGCTGGGCCCGCCGCGCGACGGCATCCTGCTCGGCGCGCTCCAGGCCTTCGTTCTCGGCGCGCTCGAACTCGGTTTCCCAGCGTTCGAGCCGCCGTTGCGTCTCGCGTTCGAGGCGCGCCCGCGCCTCGGCCAATGCGTGCTCGTAGGCACGGCTCCACCGGGCGCGGCGGTCCAAGCTCTCGCGCACGGCTCGCTCGTGTTCGACCTGCCAGCGCGCTCGACGCTGATCGCGTTCCGCGACGGCGCGCTCGTGCACCTCGGCCTCAGCACGCTCGTACTCGGCTTCCCAGTGCGTCTTCCGCTGCTCGGCCTCGCGCACGGCCCGCGCATGCGCGTCGCGCTCGGCGCGCTCGTACTCCGTCAGCCACCGGTCCCGGCGCTGCTTGGCCTCCCGCGCCAGGCGCTCGTCCTCGGCGTGCCAGCGCTCCTGCCGCTCTGTGGCCTCCCGGGCCAACCGCTCCGCGGCCGCCTTCTCGGCACGCTGATATTCGGTCTTCCAGCGCGCGCGTCGCTCTTCGGCGGCGCGGGCACGGGCCTCCTCGCCGTCCTGCAACTCTGTTCGTTCGAGGCCTTCCAGCCGCTCGAGCCACTCGGTGCCGTCGGCGGCGGGCGCGGCGCCGTTGTCGTGTGACGCGGAGCCGTTCGGACTGGGCTCGACGTCCTCGGGGATCTCGACGGAGGCCTCGTCCTTGCCCACCGCACCCTGCGGGTTTTCCACAGCGTTGGAGTCTTACGACCCCTCCGACCTGCGTCAACGTGGCCCGCGGGCCGGGTCAGGATCCCGTCTCGGCGAGGAAGTCGCGCACGAGGTCCACCGTCGTCTCGGGATTGTCGCCGGCGGCGTGGTGACCGGCGCTCCCGACGGTCGCGAGGCGGGCGTCCGGAATGAGAGACGCGATCTCCTCGGCGCCTTCGCTCGAGAGGACGTCGCTCGCCGCCCCCCGCAGGACGAGCACCGGACACGTGAGGTTGGCCGCCTCTTGGTCCATGCCGGCGAGGAGCTCGCGCCAGCCTCCCACGGGCGCCTGCCCGCCCCGGAGCCGGCGGGCGAACACGTGCTTCCAAACCCACCGCCCGTCTGGGAGCCGGCGCAGGTTGCGGCGCAGGTTGTCGGCGTTGACCTGTCGCCGGTGCGGGAGGTATTCGGCCACCTCGACCGCGGCCGCCTCTGGCGAAGCGAACGATTCGTGCTTCGTCATGAAGTCGATGATGCGGTTGACGCCTTCGTCCTCGAGCCGGTGGCCGATGTCGATGAGGGCGATGGCGGCGACGAGATCGGGCCGGTCGGCCGCCAGCGTCAGGCTCACGATCCCGCCCAGCGACGCGCCGACGAAGGCGGCGCGCTCGATCCCGAACGCGTCCAGCAGCGGAGGGATCGTCGCCGCCAGCGTGCGGCGGTCGATCTCGTCGACGGGATCGGTGTCGCCGTGGCCGGGAAGGTCGGGCGCGAAGACGTGGTGCGTCGGCGCGAGCGCGGCACCGAGCTCCTCCCACATGTACGCGGTCTGGCCGCCGCCGTGAAGGCAGACGACGGGCGGCGCGGAGCTCCGGCCCCATTCGAGGTAGTGCACCTGGCGCCCGTCGACGACCAGGAACCCGCTGCGCCCGCCGGCAGGAACGTCGTGCCGGGGTGCGAGGAACTCGAACTCGTCGTCGGCGACGCTCACGCGCCGTTGCTCCCGCCGAGCAGCCACGCTGCGTTGTCGTGGTACAGCCCTGGTGCGCTCGCGGGGTCGGAGGTCGTGTCGTCGAGCGCGCGGTAGTCGGCGAGCGGCTGCGCGGTCCCCTCGGAGTGGGGGTAGTCGCTGCAGCACATGAACAGGTCACCGACCCGCTTCATGAGGCGCTCCGGGCGCTCGTACGAGAACGCCGCCACGCGCACCTGCCGGCGCACGTACTCGCTGGGCGCCAACGCGAGATCGGCGACGGACGCGCCGTGCAGCCGGCTCACGAAACGCACGCCGCCGTCCAGGTACATGAGGAACATCGGCAGCCACACCGCCGACAGCTCGATCACGCCGAGGCGAAGCTCCGGCCGCCGCTCGAGCACGCCGTTGACGACCAGGTCGGAGATCGCGAGCGCGGCGGGCACCCAGAGGAACACCGACGACAGCACCGGGTTCGTCGGCTCAGGGTCCGAGGCGTACCACGCCTCGTCGAATGGTCGTTGCTGGTTCGCGACGTGGAACACGGGCGCGACGTCGTGGTCGACGAACGACGCCCACGCGCGGTCGAGATCCGGGTGCGACAGCGGGCGGCCGTTGACGAGCGCGGGCGCGATCATCGCCAGGCGGATGCCACCGGCGGCCAGTCGACCCAACTGCTCGTCGAGCCAGTCGAGGTCGCGCAGGGTCAGGTGGGCGACCGGGTGGAGGCGCTCCTTGCCCTCGGCGGCGACTTCGAGGGCCCAGCGGTTCCACGCGCCCATGTTCGTCTTGGTCGCCTCGAGGTCGGCGACCAGGTTGTGCTCCCACACCAGGCCGTAGTTCGGGAACAGGAACGCCTCGTCGAGCCCGAGCCGGTCGAGCTCGGCCACGCGCGCCGCCGGTTGCCAGTACGCGGCGGGCAGCGCCTCGTCGTACGGCCGCTCGGGTGGCTGCCCGGCGAGTGCACGCTGGAGCCGGGCGCCGACCTCCTCCGTCTCGCCCGGCACGGTCACGTCGGCGAGCACCATCCGCCGCCCGTGCCATTCGAGCCACGCGTTGCCGGCCGCGTCGTCGACGATCCCGAGCGCGTCGGCGCGGCGGCTCGGGTCGGCGTAGTCGCTCCAGAGTGTCCGCGACTCGTAGAGGTGCTGGTCGCAGTCGATCACGCCGGTCGCCCCCACGCGGCCGCAGGATACTCGCGCCCGCCCGCGACTGACGCCGATGTCAGTTCACTGCGCGCGAGACTTCGCGCGGTGGACGAGCCTGCGACGGCGACCACGGTCTGCAGACTTCGCCGAGCGTGCTGCCATTGCGAGCACCGCCGCAGCCGGTCCGGGCAGCTCGCCGTGATCGACGCCGACTCCGGTCGCGACGTGCGGCTCACCTACCCCCAGCTCGACGAGCGTGTGAACCGGCTCGCCAACGCGCTCGCCGACGCCGGGGTCGGCCGGGGAGATCGGGTCCTCTGGCTGGGACAGAACTCGTTCCGGGTCGTCGAGACGCTGGCGGCGACGGCGAAGCTCGGCGCGATGTTCTGCCCGGCGAACTGGCGACAGAGCGCCGACGAGATGGCGTTCGTCCTCGACGACGTCGACGCCAAGGTCGTCGTCTGGCAGGACGAGGAGATCGGCGACACCGTGCGCGCCGCCCGCGAGCTCGCCGGCTCCTCGGCGCGGTGGCTCCGGCACGACGCCGACGGCGACGGCAGCTACGAGGCGTTCCTCGGCGGCGCGTCGAACGCCGACCCGGGTGCGGACGTCGACGCGTCGTCCGAGCTCCTCCTGATGTACACGGCCGCCTTCTCGGGACGACCGAACGGCGCCATGCTCAGCCACACCGCGCTCATCACACAGGGAATCGTGATGGGGCGACTTGCCGACATCAACGCCGACTACGTCTATCTGAACTGCGGGCCGTTGTTCCACATCGCCACGTTGATGACGACGCTGGCGACGTACGTTGCCGGAGGGACGAACGTGTTCACGCGGCGCGTCGACGCCGAGGAGCTCTGCCGGCTCATCGAGTCGGAGCGGTGCACGGGCGCCTTCATCGTCGGACCGACGCTGCAACAGATCCTCGAGGTCAACAAGGGCCACCGGTACGACCTGAAGAGCCTGCGGGCGTTCCGGGCGAAGCCGGAATGGAACGAGATGATCACGGTCGACACGAGCCCGTGGGCCCGCCATCCCGGCGGCTACGGCCAGACCGAGGTCATGGGCATGCTCACCTTCAACACGCTCGCCGACGCACCGATCGGCACGCACGGCCGCCCCTCCCCCGTGGTCGCAGGTCCGCATCGTCGATCCCGACGGCCAGGAGGTCGGCGTCGGCGAGACGGGCGAGATCGTCGCGCGCGGGCCGACGGTCATGAACGGCTATTGGAACCGGCCCGACGAGAACGCGCACCGCCGGCGCGGCGGCTGGCACCACACGAACGATCTCGGTCGCCGCGAGTCCGACGGGACGATCACGTTCATCGGGCCGGCGACGCGCATGATCAAGTCGGCGGCCGAGAACATCTACCCGGCCGAGGTCGAGGGATGCGTGGCTCGCCACCCCGCGGTCGCCGAGTGCGCCGTCATCGGCGTCCCCGACACGCAGTGGACCCAGAGCGTGAAGGCGATCGTCGTGCTGCAGCAGGGCGCGAGCGCGACCGGCGACGAGATCATCGAGCACTGCCGGAGCCACATCGCCTCGTACAAGAAGCCGCGGACCGTCGAGTTCGTCGAGAAACTGCCCCGCGAGGGCTTCGCGGTCGACTACGCCGCCCTCGACGAGCAGTTCGGCGGGGGCGGCTACCCGGGCGGGAGGAACCGGAGCGCGTGAGCGACGGTGCACCGGTCGTCCGCATCGGCGACGCCGACGGCCCGTACCGGCGGCGGATCCGCACCGTGGCCGTCGATCCCGGCGTGGTCGAGGGCGCGCTCGAGGACGACTTCCATCACTTCGAGGTCACGTTGCGTCACGACGGCGAGCGCGTGACGGGCGTCGAAGTGCGGTCGCGTCGCTGGCCGTGGGCAACGTGCCCCGATGCCGCCACGCACCTACGCCCACTCATGGGCATGCCGCTGTCCCCTCGGTGCACGGCGGTCGCCGCCGTCGCCGATCCACGGATGAATTGCACCCACCAGTTCGATCTCGCCGGACTGTGCGTGAGCCACGCCGCCCGCGGCGCCGAACGCCGCCAATACGACGTCGAGGTCCCGCCATGGATCGATGGCCTCACCGAACCGCGCTTGTGGCGTGACGGCGACCCGGTGCTCGAATGGACGCTCTCCGCGAAGGGAGGCCGCCGCCGGCTCGTCGCGTCTCCCCCGTTCGACGAGGCGCCGTGGCGCGGGGGCTTCTTCCGCTGGGCCGACGAGCACCTCGGCCCGGACGACGCGGAAGCCGCGATCGTGCTGCGCCGCGCCTGCGAGATCGGGATGGGCCGGGGGATGGATCTCGAGGCGTTCGACTCGGCCGACGAGCTCGGCCCGGTGATGGGCCCGGTGTGTTACACGATGCAGCCGTCGGTCACGCCGGTTGCGTTCCGCAACCGGGGCAGCATCCGCGACTTCGCACGTCATCCGGACGCTCTCTTACGCGATCAGTAGCCGGGGATCCGTCCGCTCGACCCGCTCGAGGTCGCGGGCGTCTGCGGTGCAGCGCCGGTCGTGACGACGTGCCACGTGAACTGCTGGCCGTCGAATGCGTCGTCGAGCCCGTCGCCGTTCACGCTGCCGGACTGGTCCTCCACGAACCGGTAGACCGGGCCGCCGTTGAACGTCACCTGCGTCTTGCCGTCGGGACGGGTGAGCGCACCCAGTGCACCGCCGGTCACGGTGCCCGTCGGCTGCGCGCCCTGGATCGTGAGCGGCTCCCAGAACTTCAGGCACCCACCGGTGCAGCGAACCGCTCCCCCGGCCTCCTGGTTCGAGACGTAGAGCGCCTTGCCCTCTGCGTCCACCAGCACGTTCTTGCCGTCGATGCGCTTCGTCGCGACCGTCATCGCGGTGCCGCGCGACGAGCTCGATCCCTTCGAGGAGTCGCTGCCACCACCGCCGCCGCACGCGGCGAGGAATATCGCAACGGCAAACACCGTCGCGGCGAGCGCAAACAACCGTTTCATGTCCTGACCTCCTGAGTGGAAACTGCGTGACGTGCGGACCGCCCGCCCCGAGACCCGATTGGGACGTGGCGGACGACCAAGTACGCGCCGAGCAGCGCGACCGTCGCGATTTCGCTGACCTGCGAGGTGAGAATGGCGTCCGGGTTGTAACCCGGCTCCATGAACCCGAACAGCGGCCGGCGTTCGGCGATGAGCAGGAACACATAGGCCACCGCGGCGACGCCGACACCGCCGAGAGCGAGGGTCGCCTCGATCCAGGTGCCCCCGCGCCGCCAGAGCCGCTCCAAGGGCACGAGCAGCCCGACGCCCAGCACAGTCGCGGCGACGAAATTGAGCAGGAAGAGCGTCCCGATCGTCGGGATCTCCGAGTACAGCTCGTTGTGCTGCTGGAGGTGCACCGCACCTACGGCGAGGAGCGAGAACGCCCCGAGCACCCTCGCTGACAACCAGGCCCATTGCCGGCCACTCATGCCTACAACTACCGGCAGACGCCGGCGTGAGATCACCCGGGTGACAGATGTCGCTCCGGTGATCCCGGCGGCGGGATTCTTCGTATCCCCTACGTGTGGAGACTCACCGACGAGGCCCTCCTCGCGGGGTTTGCTGTCGGCGACGCCGGTGCAGCCGAGACGTTCATCGAGCGGTTCCGACGGCGCGTGTACGGCATCGCTCTGACGATCACGCGGGATGCGCGCCTCGCCGAGGACGTCGCGCAGGAGGCGTTCCTGCGCGCGTGGCGTCACGCCGAGACGTTCGATCCCCGCCGAGGGAGCGTTGCGACCTGGTTGATCGTCATCACCCGGAACCTCGCGGTCGACGCGATGCGGACCCACCCTCGTGCCGACTTCGTGGATCCCGACGAGCTCGAATGGCTGTCGCCTCCGGCGCGTGAGGCCGACCCCGCCGACGCGACCGTCCGAGCGAGCGATGTCGACTGGTTGCGCCGCGCGCTCGACGACGTGCCCGACGAGCAAGGACGAGCAGTGGTGCTCGCGGGCATCCTCGGGTTCACGGCGCAGGACGTCGCCGAGTACGAGGGCATCCCGTTGGGAACCGCCAAGTCGAGGATCCGGCTCGCGATGGACAAGCTCCGTCAGGCCCGGGCCGACGTGGAGGCGGCGCGATGAGCACGCCGAATTGCACTCGTGTCCGCGAGCGCGCGCCCGACCTCGCCCTCGGCGCGCTGACCGGGCCGGAGCGAGCCGAAGTCGTCGCGCACCTCGACCGCTGCCCGGCGTGCCAGACCGTCGTCGGCGAGTACGCCTCCGTCGCCGACGCGCTGCTCGAGCTGGTCCCGGAGGTCGAGCCCGCCGCCGAGCTATCCGTGCCCGTGCTGGCAGCGATACAGCAGCCCCACCTCCGTCGCCGGCGTCCGCGACGTCGTCGAGTCGCGGCGCTCGTCGCCGCGGCCGCACTGGCGATCACCGCCGCGACGGGTCTCACTGTGGCACTCGTGCGCGGCGGCGGCAGCGAGAGCGGCACCACCGCGACGCAAGCGCTGCGCTCGGCGCCGATGGTGGGCGCCGGCGACGTCACCGTCGGTCGGGTCGTCTCGACCGGGGAGCGGCCGCCGAAGCTCGCGGTCAGCGTCGACTACTTGGTCGCCGACGGCCGGTACCAGCTCGCTGCGTTGGACCGCCGGGGCGACTCGGTGCCGGTGGGGACGCTCGAGGTCTCCGGCGGCCGCGGCACCTGGACCGGCCGGGCGCCGGCACTCGACCACCCGGTTGCGGTCGCGCTCCTCGACCCCTCGGGCAACATCGTGTGCCGGGGGACGGTCGCCTGACACCCCTGATGCGCGCACTCGTAGCCGGGTGAGGCAGTCTGGGGGCTCGTGAGCAACCCCACGCACGTCACGACGCCCGCTCCGGCGGCCCCCGCCACAACACCGGCCGGCGACCAGAACGAGGCCGCCCGCCTCTTCAGCCTCTCGATCGTGATCTCGGGGACCCGCTGCCTGCTGACCTACATCGTCTTCCCCTGGGTCCTGCCGCTGTTGGGCATCGCAGGCGGAGTCGGACCGGTCGTCGGCGTCATCGTCGGTGTGGTCGCGATCGCCTTCAACCTGCTCAGCATTCGCCGGTGGGGGGCGAGCGGGCACGCGTGGCGCGTCCCGCTCATGACCCTCAACAGCGTCGTCATCGTGTTCCTGATAGTCCTCGTGGCTCTCGACGTGAGCGAGCTCGTGTCGTGAGCGTCGAGCAGCCCGCACTCCCCCGCCGACGCCCGATCGCGCGCGGGGTGGGTGCTCGTCGGGCTGCTCGCCGTGGCGCTGGGCGGCATCGGCATCGTCATGCCCGGCATGCCGGCGACCGTGTTCTTCGTCGTTGCGGCGTGGTGCTTCTCGCGCTCCAGCCCTCGCCTCGAGCGCTGGTTGCTGAACCTGCCGTACGTGGGTCCGCTCGTGCGCGACTACCGAAGCGGGCTCGGCATGCCCCGGCGCACCAAGGTGGTCGCCATCGCCATGATCGTCGTGTTCGTGTCGCTCAGTGTCGTGGTGTTCATCGGCAGCTGGCGGCTGCGCCTCCCGGTGGCGGCCTTCGGCGCGATCGGGATCGCGTACATCGCGCTGCGAGTGCCGAGCCGGGAGCACGTGCTCGAGGTGCGGACTCAAGAGGGAATCGAAGCCCGGGCGTGACATCGGCGCAGGCCGCAACCTGCTCATTCGGCGTACGGCTGCTCGCCCTCGCCGGCCGCGACCTTCCACAGGTAGCCGTCCGGATCGGTGAAGTAACCGCTGGTACCGCCCCACTGCTGCTGCTCGGCGGGCTTGGTGATCATGCCACCGGCGCGCTCGGCCTCGGCCAGCACTTCGGCGACGCGGTCCTCGGACCGGACGATGTACGAGAGCGTGATCCCGCCGAACCCGCTGCCTTCGGGCGCGACGCCGGCGTCACCCGCGAGCGCGTCGCGCGGCTGGAGCCCGAGCCAGGTGGAGCCGTCGCCGAGGCGGAAGGACGTCCACGCCGGATAGTCCTGCTCGACCGGCCACCCGAGGCCCTCGCTGTAGAACTGCTTGGCCCGGTCGAGATCCCGGACTCCGAGCGTGATCACACTGACGTGCGGGTTCATCGTCCTGTCTCCTTGTCACAGCGACTTGGTTTCGAACGTCAGTGCTATGACGGAACCGAACGAGGGAATGTGACGATGCACGACGGCGACTGGCTGGCAGGAGAGTTCGAGGCCAACCGACCCCATCTGCGGGCGGTGGCGTACAGGATGCTCGGCTCGACGGGCGAAGCCGACGACGCCGTCCAGGAGACGTGGCTCCGCCTCAGCCGATCCGACACGAGTGGCGTCGACAATCTCGGCGGATGGCTGACCACCGTCGTCTCCCGGGTGTGCCTGGACATGCTCCGCTCCCGCACGGCGCGGCGTGAAGAGCCTCTGGACGCGCCCGGGCGCGACGGCGTCGCCGGCCGCGACGGCGGCATCGATCCCGAACAGGAGGCTCTGCTGGGCGACTCGATCGGCCTCGCGCTGCTCGTCGTGCTCGAGACGCTGACGCCGGCCGAACGGGTGTCGTTCGTGCTGCACGACATGTTCGCCGTTCCGTTCGATGACATCGCGCCCGTCGTCGGTCGCTCACCGGATGCGGCGCGCCAGCTCGCCAGCCGAGCTCGCCGCCGCGTCCAGGGAGCAGGCCCGGTTCCCGACGCCGACCCCGCCCGTCAGCGACAGGTCGTCGATGCCTTCCTCGCCGCGTCGCGCAACGGTGAGTTCGACGCCCTGGTCGCGCTGCTCGACCCCGACGTGGTGCTCGTCGCCGACGCCGCCGCCGTGCAGATGGGCTCGCCGGAGGAGGTCCGCGGGGCGTCCGCCGTCGCGAGGACGTTCTCGGGCCGCGCGCTCGCGGCGCGCGCCGCACTGGTCGACGGTGCCGCCGGCATCGTGTGGGCGGTGGGCGGACGACCCGAAGGTCGTGTGGGACTTCACGATCGTCGACGGAAAGGTCGTGCACATCGACATGCTCGCCGCTCCCGGAACGCATCGACGCCCTCGATCTCACGTTGGTCGACGAATGACGGGCGATCCCGCGCCCGAGGCCGGCTACGTCGTACGCCCCATCGGGTGGGTCGAATCGCCGCTCGTCGATCGCGACACGGCGCCTCGTCAAGGAGACGAAGGGGCACCGGACGCATGGGTGGCGTTGGACCCGGCCATGCAGCCGGCGATGCGTGACCTGGAGGATCGGTTCCGAGGTGATCGTGCTGACGTGGCTCGATCGCGGCGAGCGCGACGTGCTGGTCGTACATCCACGCGGTGAACAGGATCGTGCGCCGCTCGGCGTGTTCAGCACTCGATCCCAGGATCGGCCCAACCCGATCGGGCTGCACACCGTGCGAGATCCTCGCCATCGACGGGACCCGCATCCGCGTGCGCAACCTCGAGGCGCTCGACCGGACGCCCGTCCTCGACATGAAGCCCGTACTCGGACCGGTCGCAGAGCGCTAACAGGAAAGAGCGCACGAACGTTTACCTACGCGCTGTGGCCGTCCTCGGGGACATTGTCGAGTACCCGACCCTCTGAGTGCGGGTTCGAACAGCGACTCGCCTCTCGCGACCATCCGCACGGCATTGACGATGTCGCCGCCCTTGATCTGCTTGAGCACGAAGCCGGCCGCGCCCGCCAGGATCGACTCGACGATCGTGACCTCGTCGTCGAACGCGCTGAACATGACGCATTGAATCTCGGGATGCAGTAGGCGAATCTCACGGCAGACCTCTACGCCGTTGCCGTCGGACAACCGGACATCGAGGACCGCGACATCCGGTTCGACCAGCGGAATTCGCAACAACGCCTCGGCGGCGGTGCCGGCTTCGCCGACGACCTCGATGTCGCCGCTGTCTTCCAGAAGTTCCTTGAGGCCGCGTCGGACCACGTCGTGGTCGTCGAGGACGAACACCCTGGTCATGTAGCCACCCGCCCCTCCGGGGTCGGCATGTTGCGCTCATCGCGTCGAAAACGCCGCCGGCAGGGGCTGAACCAGCTCGTCGCAAGAACGGTACGGACTCGGTCATCGCAATGCAAGAGTCGCCGTGCTCGTCGCGGCGCCGGCACACAACAACACGTCAGTCCGCAATGGAGCCAAGCGCAGAACTGGCGCCGGAGTGCGTAACGCGGCGGGCTCTCCGAGCGTTCTCCTGGAGTGCGCCGGGCGCACTCCCGGGCGGTCGTTCGCGCGCAGAGTGCGGATGGATGCGAGGACGCCTCAGGTTTTCCTACAAGTCGGCGAGAGGACAACATGGAGAGACGCCCACTGCGTGTCTAGGCACTGCAACTGAGTCCATGAACGCCGAGAGGGCTCCGAGAGGGTTCCCATGGCCAGAAGACACGACATGCCGGATATGCGAACTCTGGACGATGTGTCACCGGCGCCGGAGGAGCCGCTGCCTCCCCCGTGGGTGTCGGACGGGGCAGCGATGGCGCCGGACTGGGCCGCATTGCCGCCGGACGGGGCAGCGCTGGCGCCGGACGAGCCCTCGGCGACATCGCCTCCGTTGGGTCTGTCGGGAGCGGCGGCGGCTTGGTGGCGGGCGACCGTCGAAGAGTTCGAGCTCGAACCGCATCACGTACGAACGCTGTCGGAAGCAGCCTTCGCGTGGGACCGATGTCAGCAGGCGCGCGCGCTCGTCAATCACCAGGGGCTCGTAGTCCAGGACGCGTCCGGCGAGTTACGCGCACACCCGGCTGTGGCCATCGAGCACGACAGCCGGATCGCGTACCTCCGGGCGATGCATCAGCTGGATCTCGACGCAGCGCCGCTCGCTACGCGGCGTCCGCGAAGCACATAACGAGTCAGGCGTCCCCAAACCGCGCCGAGCCGCTCAGGCCGCCCTCGGCAACGCCTCCGGCTCGAGCGCGACCGTGAGCACGTCGCGGACGTCGTCGGCCAGGTGGAACGACACGGCGTCGCGTGTCGCTTCGGGCACGTCATCGAGGTCCGGACCGTTGCGGGCGGGCAGGATCACCTCGGTGAGCCCCGCCCGTTGGGCCGCGAGCACCTTCTGCTTCACGCCGCCGATGGGCAACACCCGACCCTGGAGCGTGACCTCGCCCGTCATCCCGACGTTGTTGCGCACCGCCCGGCCACTCAGCAGGCTCGCCAGCGCGGTCGTCATCGTGACGCCGGCCGACGGGCCGTCCTTGGGCACCGCGCCCGCGGGCACGTGGAGGTGGAAGCGCCGGTTGAGCGCGGCGGGTGCGATGCCGAGCTCCTCGGCATGTGCTTGCACGTACGACAGCGCGATCTGCGCCGACTCCTTCATGACGTCGCCGAGCTGCCCGGTCAATGTGAGCCCGGGCTCGCCGTCCATCACGGACGCCTCGATGAACAGCACGTCGCCGCCGGCACCGGTGACGGCGAGGCCCGTCGCCACGCCGGCAGCGTTGATCCGGTCGGCGACCTCGTTGAAGAACTTGGCACGCCCGAGCGCGTCGCGCACGACGGTCTCGTCGACGTCGACGGGCGCATGCGCGTCGCCGCTCACGAGTCGTGCCGCGACCTTGCGCAGCAGCTTGCCGATCTCCCGCTCGAGGTTCCGCACGCCCGCTTCACGCGTGTAGTCGGTGACGATGAGTCGCAGCGCGTCGTCGTCCACTGCGACGTCGTCGCCCCGCAGCCCGCTTCGGTCGCGCTGACGCGTGAGCAGATGATCACGCGCGATCGCGACCTTCTCGTCCTCGGTGTAGCCGTCGAGGCGGATCACCTCGAGACGGTCGAGGAGCGGTCCGGGGATCGTCTCGGCCACATTGGCGGTCGCGAGGAACAGCACGTCCGACAAGTCGAGGTCGACCTCGAGGTAGTGGTCACGGAACGTGTGGTTCTGCGCCGGGTCGAGCACCTCGAGCAGCGCGCTCGACGGGTCGCCGCGCCAGTCGGCGCCGACCTTGTCGATCTCGTCGAGGAGCACGACGGGGTTCATCGTGCCGGCCTCGGTGAGGGCGCGCACGACCCGGCCGGGGCGGGCCCCGACGTACGTGCGGCGGTGGCCGCGGATCTCGGCCTCGTCGTGGATGCCGCCCAACGAGACGCGTGTGAACTTCCGGCCCGAGCGCGCGGGCGACCGACTCGCCGAGCGACGTCTTGCCGACGCCGGGCGGGCCGACGAGCGCGAGGATCGCGCCCGCGCCGCGACGACCGTCCGTCTCATCGAGACCACGCTCGGCACGCAGCTTGCGCACCGCGAGCATCTCGACGATGCGGTCCTTCACGTCGGACAGCCCGGTGTGGTCCTCGTCGAGGACGCGGCGGGCGTCGTTCACGTCGAGGTTGTCCTCGGAGCGCTCACCCCACGGGATGTCGAGCAGCGAGTCCAGCCAGGTACGGATCCACCCGTGCTCCGGGCTCTGCTCACTGGTGCGCTCGAGCCGGTCGACCTCCTGGGTCGCAGATTCGCGCACGGCCTCGGGGAGGCCGCCTTCCGCGATGCGACGCCGGAACTCTTCGACCACGTCGTCGCCGCCGTCCTCGCCCAGCTCCTTCTTGATCGCGCTGAGCTGCTGGCGGAGCAGGAACTCACGCTGTTGACGCTCCATGCCGTCGGTGACCTCGGAGCGGATCTTCTCGGCGACGTCGAGCTCGGCGAGCGCGTCGCGCGCCCAGGCGACGACCTTCTCCAGCCGCTCCTCGGCGTCGAGCGTCTCGAGCAACTCGACCTTGCGCTCGGCTTCCAGGTCGGGCCACCAGCCGGCCGTGTCGGCCAGCGCACCCGGATCGGTCACGCCGCTGAGCGCTTCGCTGAGGCGTCCGGCGCCGCGGCGCTCGGCGATGGCGCTCACGATGGCCCGGTAGTCGCGGGCCAGCTCGCGTGCGCGCTCGGTCGGCTCGCCGGGGTCGTCGACGGGCTCCGCCTCGACCCACAGCGCGGCGCCGGTGCCGGCCACGCCGACGCCGACCACCGCACGCTGGACGCCACGCAGCACGAGAGCTCGCACGCCGTTCGGCAGATCACCCGCGCTCTCGATGCGGGCGATCGTCCCGACCTTCGCGTAGCGCCCGTCGACCCGCGGCACGAGGAGCAGCTGCCCGTCGCCGGCGGCGCCGGCGTCGGCGGCGGCCTGTGCCTCGTCGGTCTCCAGGGCGAGGGTGACGACCATCTGCGGGAGCACCACACCCGTGGCCAGCGGCAGCAGGGGCAGGGTCAGGCGCTCGTCGATCTCGTTCACGGGGGCCTCCTGGGGGGGCCTGGAATTACAGGATTACCCGTTGAAAACACTGCCGGACCGGTCTTTCATTCCCGAGCCGGACGGTCTGGAATGGGCCGCCGGCGGCCCGAGAGGAGAGGAACCGCATGGCCAAGCGCGTCGTGGTCTGGGGCACCGGCTTCGTCGGCAGGCTCGTGATCCCCGAGATCGTCCGCCATCCGGCGTTCGACCTCGTCGGGGTCGGCGTCAGCAACCCGGCGAAGGTCGGCCGGGACGCGGGAGAGATCTGCGGGGTCGATCCCATCGGCGTGGCCGCGACCGACGACATCCAAGCCCTCCTCGCTCTCGAGCCCGACGCCCTGGTCCATTACGGCCCGACGGCGGCGCACCCGCTCGACAACATCCGCGACATCGGCGCCTTCCTGCGCACGGGCATCGACGTGTGCTCGACGGCCATGACGCCGTGGGTCTGGCCCACGATGACCCTCAACCCGCCGGACTGGATCGCACCGATCACCGAAGCGTGCGAAGCGGGCGGCGCATCCTGCTTCACGACCGGCATCGATCCCGGCTTCGCCAACGACCTCTTCCCCATGACGCTCATGGGGCTCTGCGCCGAGGTACGCGTCGTGCGCGCGCTCGAGATCCTCGACTACGGCAACTACGAGGGGGATTACGAGAACGAGATGGGGATCGGACGGCCCCCGGAGTTCCAGGCAATGCTCGAGCATCCCGACATCCTCGTCATGGCGTGGGGCGCGACGGTGCCGATGATTGCGCACGCCGTCGGTATCGAGCTCGACGAGATCACCACGACGTGGGACAAGTGGATCGCCGACGAGGAGATCCAAACGGCGAAGGGCGTGATCAACCCGGGCGAGGTGGCCGCCATCAACTTCACCATCAACGGCGTCTACAAGGGCGAGACGCGCATCCAGCTTGAACACGTCAACCGCGTGGGCGCCCGCGCCGCTCCCGACTGGTCGCGCGGCACGCAGGACGACGTCTACCGGGTCGAGATCGAGGGGACGCCGTCGATCACCCAGGAGACTGCCTTCCGCTTCACCGACGGCAGCGGACGCGACGCGGCGGCCGCCGGTTGCCTGGCGACCGGGCTCCGCGCGCTCAATGCGGTTCCCGCCGTCAACGACCTGCCGCCCGGGTGGGTCACCGCACTCGACCTGCCACTGATCCCGGGAGTCGGCACGATTCGCTGACCGCGTCGAGAGAGGGTTGATCAACAGATGATGGCGGCTGACGTCTATCGACCGGACCAGTGGCACAACTTCTTTCTCGTCGTTGGAACGGGCGCGGCCGCGTTGACCGGCTTGGCCGTCGTGGCCATGTCGCTCCACGTCGAAGTGATCGTCAGGGACTGGGTTCTGCGGCATCGGGCCATGAACACGCTGGCAGGGCTGGCAGCAGCTTTCATGGCCTCCGCCCTGGTGTTGATGGGCGGCCAGGATCACCGAGCCGTGGGACTCGAACTGCTGATCGTCTCCGTCGTCGTGGCGGGCGGAGCCATCCGTAGCTTCACCCAGGTCGTGAAGTCCGGCACCAGCGTTCCGCGGAGCACCCTCAACCGCACGGTCGGCAGCCAGATCTGCTGGCTCGCTCAGATCGTGGGTGGCGCGATCCTGATCGCCGGCTCTGTTTCGGGGCTCTACGTTGCGGCAGTTGCGATCGTCGTCAACTTCTACTTCATGATCTCGGGATCGTGGTTGCTGCTCGTTGGCGTCTCCACCGACGAAACCCAACAGCAACGTCCTGACGGATAGCTCCGCCGCTCGCCGCGCACGACGTCTCGCGGCGGTGCTATACGCCGGTGTCAGGGAGTCAGCACGACCTTGCCCGGAATGTGCTCGGTGGACTTGGCCATGAAGGCCTCCCGCGCGTTCGGCAGCGAGTAGACCGCACTGACGTCGGGGCGAAGTGTCCCGTCGTCGACGAGTCGAGCAATGTCCCGGAGTTGGGCACCGCTCGGGTCCCGAACGAAGCCAACCGTACGAATGTCGCTTCGATCGGTTGGCGGCGGAGCCATGATCGATACGAGCGCTCCACCGGGCTTGACGAGCGCCGCCGAACGAGCGAGCACGTCGCCGCCGATGATGTCGTAGACGAGGTCGACCGGGCCGACGGTCGTCTCCCAGCCATCCTGTTCGACGTCGACGAACTCATCGGCACCCACGTCGAGCACGCGTTGGCGCGCGTTCGCTCGACCGGTGCCGATGACATGGGCCCCGGCCCAGCGGGCGAGGCGCACCGCCATCGTCCCGACGCCACCGGCGGCGCCGTGAATGACGACCGTCTGGCCGGACTCGAGGTGGCCGTGGTCGAACAGCGCCTGCCACGACGTGAGCGCAGCCTGCGGGATCGCCGCGGCTTCGACGAAATCGACCGTCGTCGGCTTGGCCGCCAAGCTGCGAGCCTCAATTGCCACGCACTCCGCGGCCCAGCCGTCGCGGAGCCCGTCGATGAGGCCGTACACCTCGTCGCCCACCGACACGCCGGCCGCCCCAAAGCCGAGCGCGACGACGATGCCCGACCCCTCGTGGGCCGGGATCCGTGGCCCCCGGTCGTGTCCGTTTCGATCGGTCCCGAGCGGCCACATCAACTCGGTCGGGGTGAAGCTCGCGGCGCGCACCTGTACGAGCGCGTCGCCGATCGCAGGCTGCGGATCCGGGGCGTCCTCGAAGACGAGGCCCTCGATGCCCTCGAAGCCCTTCGGTTCATGGAGACGAATGGCCTTCATGGGAAACCTCCTTGTCACGTTGGGGGGCGCGTGTGGGATCTACCCGCCTCTCGAACGGCGGACTCCTCGACCCCGGTTGGGGGACCGGGCCCCGCCACTACCCCAACGACGAACGGCGGGCGCAGAATCGACACCCCAGCGGGAAGACGGGTCCCTTCTTCAGACTCCGGGACGAACCGTCACACCGCCGTGCCCGTCACGGCGTGGGGCGCGCCTCGAGGCCGACGAGATCGGCGAATCGGTGCATGCCGTCGACGGCGTCCGGCGATCGCCGCCACGGCGACACCACGAGCCGGGTGACGCCGAGCTCCTCCCAGCGACGCACGTCGTCCGAGCTCGTCACGGGGCCGCCCAGGCAGATCTGGAACGGCCCGGTCTCGCGGTCGTACTCGCGGCGCAGCTCGTGCAGGCGCGCGATCGGTCCCGCGGCCGTCTCGAGGGTGTGACCCATGCCGATCCAACCGTCACCGGCACGCGCCGCCCGTCGGAGCGCCGCCCCGCTCTCGCCGCCGATCAAGATCGGCGGCCACGGCTGCTGCACGGGCTTGGGCTCGAAGGCGACGGGGTCGAACCGGAAGAACTCCCCCTCGTGCTCGATCTCCGGCTCGGTCCACAACCGCTTGCAGACCTCGATCGCCTCGTCGACGCGCCGGCCGCGCGAGTCGAAGTCGAGGCCGACGGCTCGCCACTCCTCCTCGAGCCAGCTGGCGCCGACGCCGAACTCGACTCTTCCCCCTGAGACGACGTCGAGGGTCTGCACCGCCCGGGCGGCCGTGAACGGGTGACGCAGCCCGAGGTTGTACACGTGGGTACCGAGCCGCACGTGGCGTGTCCGGCCGGCGAGGAACCCGAGGTACGCGAACGCATCGAACACGGGCGTCGTCGGAGGCACGGGCGGGTGGTCGTCGCCCGGGTGCGGCGACCGGCTCATCCGCACCGGGAGCACGAGGTGCTCCGGGAGCCAAACCGACTCGTAGCCGAGGCGCTCGGCGGCGTCGGTCGCATCGACGTGGAAGTGCGCGTTGAGCGCGCCGAGCGCGACCCCGAACTTCACGTCGCAAAGCTCCCATCGTCGTTGCGATGCCACCCCCCGGCGGCGAGGTTTCCGCCGTCGACGTGGATGGTGGTCCCGGTCACGAACCGGCCGAGGTCGCTGGCGAGGTAGACGGCTGCGGCGGCGACGTCGTCGACGTGGCCCCGGCGCGTCAGCGGCGTGTGCATGGGGAGCTCCCCACCGATGCCGGGCGTAGGGATCACGTCGGGCGCTATGCAGTTGACGCGGATCATGCGGTCCCCCAGCTCCAGCGCCAGGCTCTTCGTCAGGTTCGCGACGGCCGCCTTCATGGCCGAGTACACCGCGTATCCGGGCGCGGCGCGGTGGGCCTCGATCGACGTGAGGTTCACGATCGACCCGCCGGTGCCTGGGACCAGTGGGACGACGCCGCGAACGAAGTGGGTGACGCTCACGAAGTTCTCGCGCACGAGCGAATCCTGTCCCTTGGCGTTCACGGCGAGGAATGAGGAGGAGAAGCCGCCGCCGGCGTTGTTCACGAGCACGTCGACGTGATCGAACTGCTCGCGCACGACGTCCAGGAATCCTTCCACCTGGTCCGACTCGCGCACGTCGATCTCCGCCGCGACGACCCGGCGGCCGGCGGCCTCGATGGCGCCGGCGGTGCCGTCGAGATTGGCGACGTCGCGGTCGCAGATCGCGAGGTCGGCGCCGAAGTTGGCGAACGCCAGCGCGATCGCCTCACCGATTCCGACCGCCGCGCCCGTCACCACTGCGACCCGATCCGTCAAGAGCGCGGCAGACGGGTCGAGTGGCACGGCCGCGGAGGCTACCGCCCCCCTAGGCTGACCGGCATGGGCTACTCACTTGCCGGTCGGAAGGTGTTGGTCACGGGAGCGTCGTCCGGGATCGGCGCCGCGCTCGCCGAGGGATTCGCGGAGCGCGGCGCAGTCGTCGGCATCTGCGCGCGGCGCGAAGACCGCCTCCGCGAGGTGTTGGAACGGCTGCGTAAGCACTCACCCGAATCGTCGTTCGTGGGTCGTCGACCTCTCCCAGCTCGACGCGGTCGAGTCGTTCGCCCGCCGCGCCGACGATGAGCTCGGTGGCATCGACGTGCTCGTGAACAACGCCGGCATCCCCAAGCGGCGCGCGGTGACCGAGCTGTCACCGGACGTGGTCGACGCGGTGATGGGGCTCAACTACTCGTCGCCCGTGCGCCTGACGTTGGCCTTGCTGCCCGGTCTCATCGACCGGGGCGGGCGCATCGTGAACATCTCCTCGATCGCGGCGCGCCTCGGGCCCGGCACGGAGGCTGCGTACGCGGCGTCGAAGGCGGCGCTGACGGCGTGGTCCGAGGCGATGGCGATCGATCTCGCCGACACGGACGTCAAGGTGCACGTCGTCAACCCGGCCATCATCGACACCGAGCTGTTCCGGCTCCCCGACAACGACGAGCCGATCGCCGACATGAGCATGGCGTTGCCCGTCGACGCGATCGTGCAGCCCGTCGTCGACCAGCTCGACTCGGGCACGTTCGAGATCTACGTGCCGGAGTGGTTCCAGGAGATCGTCGCCGGCAAGATCGCCGACCCTGACGGGTTCCAGCAGGGCACGATCGAGTACCTGCGCAGCCGGCGCGCCGCGACCTAATCGGCGGCGTCGGCGGGCTCGGCGCTCTCCGCTTCCTCGGCCTCCGCAGCCACTTCGCGCTCGCGCCGTTGCTTCTTGCGACGCCGGGCCGTGATGCGAGACGGCTTGCTGCCGGTCGCGTCCTCGAGGGCCTGGATCGTCGTGCGCGCCGAGTCGGTCCGGGGACACGCGACGACGAAGGGCTCCTCCGAGGCAGGCACCGTGAGCGAGATGTTGTAGAAGCGGTTCGTGACCGAGCCGCTGTGACTGGCGGAGAACGCCGACCACTTCTCGGCCGCCTCTGCCGCCACGTTGACCGTGTGGACGGGCCACACGCCGATCTCGTCGTCGGCGGGCGGCGGCCAGTCGTTTCCGCCCTTGCACGTGAACACGTGGATCGATTCCGCCGTCAGGACGAGCACGTTCTTCGAGCGCAGCCCCGTCTTGCGCCGCGATCGGTTGAAGAACTGCTTGAACACACCGCCGAGCGTGCCGTCCTGGCTGCCGGCCGAGCCCACGATCAGCGCCCGCACGATCTGCTCGGGGACACGGCCTTCCACGGATTGCACCGCGGCTTCCATCTCGTAGTCCCGCCTGCCCACGACCGCGGAGCCTACTGGCCGGTTCCCAACGCGGCCTCTACCTCGGCGACCGGATAGGGACCGTAGCGGCCGAGGATGATCGGAAACGGGTCGCCTGCTTCGACGATGAATGCGACGTCGCTCGTCGGTTGGCCGGCCTTCAGGAGATACGGCGCGAGCGGCTTCACGACCGTCACCGACGAACCCGGGTCGACGCCGGAGATCACGCGCGTCACATCGAGCTGCACGACCTGGCACCGGTCCGGAGGGATCGGCCCGGCCACGTTCTGGTGCGTATCTCGATCGGGCTTCTCCCCCTGGTACAGCACCCGCGCCACGTTCGCCTGGATCACCAACCTCGCCTTCGGGAGGAGGTCCGCGACCGGTTCGGGCGGCAGCGCACCGGGTCGGAACGCGACCAGACCGGGCTCGCTCCTGCAGATCTCAAAGCAAAATCGGGAGCGTTGTTGCACGCGGCCTTGCGGGCGCCGACCTCCTCGGTGTCGGCGCTGCCGCCGCCGCACGCGACGAGGAGGGCAGCCGCGAGCGCCAGGACGCCGACGAGAGCGAGGACCTGCCGCACGACGCGACTCAGTCGAGCAGGTCGGGCTGCTCCCGCACGATCTTCTCGTACAGAGGCTGGAAGCTCACGTAGCCGGAGGCGTGCGAGCCGACCTGCTTCGCCGTGAGCTTCGCCATGTCGGGATCGATCAGCACCGGCTCGCCGGCGGCCGACGCCAGCAGCTGGGCCTGGCACGACCGCTCCATCGTGATGAACCACCACGCCGCCTCGTCGACCGAGTGGCCGACCGTCAGGAGACCGTGGTTCCGCAGGATCACAGCCTTGTGGTCGCCCAGCGTGTGGGCGAGACGCTTCCCCTCCTCGAGGTCGAGGACGACGCCGGTGTAGTCGTCGAACAACGCGTGGTCCTCGTGGAACGCGCACACGTCCTGCGTGATCGGGTCGAGCAACCGGCCGAGCGCCGACCACGACTTGCCGTAGATGGAGTGCGCGTGGGCGGCGGCGATCACGTCGGGGCGGGCGGCATGGACCTGTGAGTGGATGACGAACGCAGCGGTGTTGACGCCGTAGTCGCCCTCGACGACCTCACCCTTGTCATTGACGAGGATCAGGTCGGAGACGCGGATGTGGCTGAAGCTCATCCCGAACGGGTTCACCCAGAAGTGGTCGAGCCGTTCGGGGTCGCGGGCGGTGATGTGGCCGGCGACGCCCTCGTCGAACCCGAACTTGCCGAAGAGGCGGTACGCGGCCGCGAGCCGCTGCTTGCGGTGCAGCCGCTCCTCTTCCACCGTGTCGAACTTCGGCAGGTAGTTCGCTGCTCGCACGAGCGCCTGGGTGTCGTCCTTGCTCGACATGGGTTCCTCCTACGCGTGTGCCGGGAGACCGAGCGTCTTCGTCTCGAGGTACTCCTCGAATCCCTCGACGCCGTGCTCGCGTCCGGTGCCGCTCTGGCGGTAGCCGCCGAACGGCGAATCCGGCCCGAACCACATCCCGCCGTTGACCGACACCGTCCCGGTGCGGATGCGCCGCGCGACCGCCTCGGCCCGTTCGAGCGACGCGCTCGTCACCGATCCGGACAGCCCGTACATCGAGTTGTTGGCGATGCGCACGGCGTCGTCGTCCCCGTCGTACTTCAGCACGCACAGCACCGGGCCGAAGATCTCCTCCTGGGCGATCGTCGCGTCCGGGTCGACGTCGACGAACAGCGTCGGCTCGACGTAGTACCCCTTGTCGAGGTGCGCCGGACGACGGCCGCCGACGAGCAACTTCGCCCCTTCGGCCTTGCCCTTCTCGATGTAGCCGAGCACGCGGTCGCGCTGCCGGGCGTTGACGAGTGGGCCCATGATGTTGCCCGGGTCCGTCGGATCACCGTACGGGACGCCCTCGAACGCGGCCTTGAGCACCTCGACCGCTTCGTCGTAGTGCGACTTCGGCAGCAGCATGCGCGTCGTGATCGCGCAGCCCTGGCCGCCGTGCATGCAGATCATCGACCCCGACGGGACTGCCGTCGCGAAGTCGGCATCGTCCAGGATCACGTTGGCGGACTTCCCGCCGAGCTCGAGGAAGACCTTCTTCAGCGTCTCCGCGCCGTTCGCCATGATGCGTCGGCCGGTCGCGGTCGAGCCGGTGAAGCTGATCATCTCGACCCGCGGGTCGGTCGTGAGCATCTCGCCGACCGTCGCCGGATCCGCCCGACGTCACGATGTTCAGCACGCCCGGCGGGATGTCGGTCTGCTCCGCCGCCAGGCGGCCGATGAACGTCGCGCTCCAGGGCGTATCGGGGGCGGGCTTGAGCACCACTGTGTTGCCCGCCGCGAGCGCGGGCGTGATCTTCGAGAGGTTCAGCATGAAGGGGAAGTTCCACGGTGTGATCGCACCGACGACTCCGACCGGCTCGTGCACGACCTTGCGCGCGCTCTTCATCCCCATGAACTCGTGCGGCGGCAGCTCCCGATCCCATTCGTACCGGTCGATGAGGTCGATCTCCCACTGCATGTCCTCGATGCACGAGTCCTGCTGGACCGCATACGTGAGCATGATCGGCGCGCCCACCTCGGTCACGATCTGAGGCCGCAGTGTCTCCTTCTCTTTGTCGAGCGCGTCCTTGAGCTGCTGGAGGCACCGCTTCCGGAACGCGGGGTTCGTCGACCAGTCGGTGTCGTCGAAGGCTCGACGCGCCGCCTCGATCGCCCGGTCCATGTCGTCGGCGCCGGCGTCGGCGACCTCGCCCGCGACCTCCTCGGTGGCCGGGTTGACGTTCCCGTACGTCGCGCCCGACGCCGCGTCGACGAGCTTGCCGTCGATCAGCATCCGCGGCTCGGCTGCCAGCTCACTCATGTCCGGCTCCTCCCCGTTCCGTCGACCGGCGCCGATCGTACCTGAGGCCCCGTCAGCCTGACGGCGGCGTCAGGGATGCAGCCGCGTGCGCGGGTGACTCTCCGGCGAGGGAGGCGCCGTTACAGTCGGGCTCGATGCGCATCGCGGCGCTGGACCTCGGGACGAACTCGTTCCACCTGCTGATCGCGGACGTGCATCCCGACGGCAGCTTCACGCCGCTCGCCCGCGAGAAGGAGATGCTGCGCCTGGGCGACAGCGTGAGCCGCGAGGGCCGCATCCCGCCCACGGCGGCCGACCTCGCCGTGGCCACGGTGCGGCGCATGAAGCTGCTCGCCGAGGCGGCCGACGCGACGGAGATCGTGGCCTGTGCGACGAGCGCGATCCGCCTGGCTGCGAACGGTGACGAGCTCGTCGACCGCATCGAGCGCGAGACGGGCGTCGAGGTCGAGGTGATCAACGGCCTCACGGAGGCCCGCCTGATCTTCGGTGCCATCCGGGCGAGCATCCTGCTCGAGCCGGCGCCCGCGCTGTGCTTCGACCTCGGCGGCGGCAGCGTCGAGGTGATGGTCGGCACCGCCTCCGGCATGGAGTGGGCGACGAGCGAGAACCTCGGTGTCGCCCGGCTGACCGCCGACTTCGTCGACTCGGACCCGATCTCGAAGTCGGACCGGCGTGCGCTGCGTGCGCACCTGACGACGGCGCTGCGCCGGATCGAGCGCGAGACGCGCCGGTTCGAGCCCGAGCTCGTCGTCGGGAGCAGCGGCACCTTGGAGGATCTCGCCGCCATGGTCGCGGCCCGGCGCGGCTCGCAGGTGCCCGTCTCGCTCAATCAGATGACGTTCACGCGCGACGAGTTTCTCCCACTGCACGACGAGATCCTCGCCTCCAAAGCGTCCGACCGTCGACGGATGGTCGGGCTCGAGCCCCGCCGCGTCGACCTGATCGTCGCCGGTTCGATGTTCCTGGCGACGGCGATGGACGTCTTCGAGTTCGACGAGATGACCATCAGCGAATGGGCGTTGCGCGAAGGCATCCTGCTCGACGTCATCGGGCATCACGACCCGGCCGACTGGACCGACGATCCCCGGGCGATCCGGCGGGCGTCCGTGCAGGGCCTCGCCCGGCGGTGCAGCTATCCCGAGGCCCATTCGCGTCAGGTGGCCCGACTTGCGCTCGAGCTCTTCGACCAGACGGCCGAGCTGCACGAGCTCGATGCGCACGACCGCGAGCTGCTCGAGTACGCCGCGCTCCTCCACGACATCGGCGAGCACGTCGCGCACGACGGGCATCACCGCCACGCCGCGTACCTCGTCCAGCACGGCGGATTGCGCGGCTTCGCGCCCGAGGAGGTCGCGCTCCTCGCGGGCCTCGCGCGCTGGCACCGGCGCGGCGATCCGCGCTCGACCGAGGAGCTCGGCCCGCTCGGCTCGGGCGGCGAGGAACGCCTCCGGAAGCTCACCGCCCTGCTGCGCATCGCCGACGGCCTCGACCGGAGCCGCAGCCAGGCCGTCGACGCCATCGACGTGCGGGTCGGCCCGTCGCTCGTCATGATCCGCCTCACGAGGAACCGCGACGCCGAGCTCGAGCAGTGGGGCACCCGACGGAAGCGGGAGCTGTTCGAGAAGGTCTTCCGGCGCGAGCTCGAGGTGACCTGCCACCCGTCCGGCTCGCAGGCGGCGCTGGCGGCGTCCTGAGCCCGCGCCGACTGTCTAGGCGATCTCCTCGTCGGGTGCGTCGCCGGCGTCGAGCTCCGGCACGAGCTGGTCGATCAGCTCGCTGATCTCGCGGGCGCAGTCGCGGAAGATCGGGAGGTCGCCGCCGGCGGGGTCCTCGACGTCCTCCCACGATGCGAGCTCGACGTCGACGAGGTGGAGGGCGGCGAGCCGGTCGGTGAACGACCCGCCTGTCGCGCCCGGGAGATCGCGCACGAGCCGCTTGAGCGTCACGGTCTTGCCGGCGGCGTCGCGGTGCGTGCGACGCATGTAGGCGACGTGCTCGGCGGCGAGGCACACCACCACGTCGGCGGCGTCGACGTCGAAGTCGGTGAGCTGATGGCTGCGGTGCATCGACCGTTCCACGCCCAGCTCGGCGATGGCGTCGCGGGTGCGCCAGCTCATCGGCATGCCCTCGACGACGTGCGTCCCGGCGGTCGTGATTCGAAGGTCGGGCGCGCGGTCCTCGAGCAGTGCGCCGGCCATGACCGAGCGGGCGGCGTTGCCTGTGCAGAGGAACACGACGTTGAGCGGCTCGGCGATCGTCACGCCTCCGCGCCGGTGACGGTCTGGTGGACGATCCGGGCCGTCGTCTCCACGACGTCGGCCCTCGTGATGCCGAGAGCTTCGAGGTCGCCGTGGAACGCGGCCATGCGCTCGAGCAGGGCGACGAGCGCGGCCGCCGCCGCCATCGGCGAGATCTCGGTGCTCACGCGACTGTCGGCCTGCGACTCGGTGACGGTCGTGGCGAGATGGTCGGTGATCGGCCGAAGGGAGTTGTTCCGGACCTGGCGGAACCGCAAGTCGCCTTCCTGGGCGGCGAGGTTGCGGGTGCGGAGCACCGCTCGGTGGCCGTCCCAGTAGCGGATGAACGCGTCGACCATCTCGCGGGCGGTGTCGAGGCCCGACGGGCCGGTCCACGACCGGCTCAGCAGCTCGTCGACGGGGGCGAGCTCCTCCCCCACCTCGGCGGTCAGCGCCAGCACCGCCTCCTCGACGTCACGGAAGTATTGATAGAAGGTCGCCGGCGACGTGCCGACCTCGCGGGCGATGTCGACGACGCGCAGGTCCCGGACGCCGACGCTTTCGAGCAGCCGCGCCGTCGCATCCAGGAGACGGCGGCGGGTGGCGGCCCCCCGCTTGCCCAGGGGCCGGCCGTCGAGCGCGACCGCGGCCTCGACCGTCGTCGCAGGTGAGGAGGGCACGGCCGATCAGGCTAGCTGTCGACCCGGTGCCGATCTGACTGGTCGTCAGGAACTCGTCGGCCCGTCGTTCACCGCATCCGATGGCTGCGGGTCGTGCCCGAACACCCAGGAGACGTAGATGACGGCGCGCCCGTCGGGATCGCGGAACGTGGTGCCCCCGTTCTCTTCCCAGTACGGATGCTGGTCGGCTTCGGGTCGCACGCCTGCGGCGAGCAGGTTCTTCGTGGCCGCGTCGACCGCGGCCCGGTCGGGCAGGTAGAAGACGAGTTGGTCGAACGCGTCGACCGACGGCCCCGGCGGCTGCGCGCGCACGACCTCGAGGTGCGTCTCGGTTCCCGGCATGCCGAAGATCGTCCCGTCCTCGCCGTAGCTCCCGTGGAACTCGTCGACGACGGGCAGCCCGACCACGTCCCGGTAGAACTCGATCGTCGCGTCGTAGTTGGCGCTCGCACGGACGACGCGGAGGGCCCCGACCGGCAGGTGCTCCGGCCACCGGGCGGTCGTCATCCGAGCGCTCCGGACTCGTGCAACTGCGCGACGCGGGCGGGCTCGTAGCCGAGCACCTCGGCGAGGACCTCGTCGGTGTGCTCGCCGACCTTCGGAGCTCGCGTCGGCACCGGGAGCTCTTCTCCGAGCACGTGCACGGGCAGCGGGATCTCGTCGGCACCGAGCCGTGACGCCGGGATCCACGGGAACCGTTCGCGGAACTGCGGGTCGTCGGCGATCGTCTGCGGCGTGTTCACCGGAGCGATCGGCGTGTTGACCTCGTTGCCGAAGTCGATCCACTCGGCCGACGTCCTCGTCTTGAAGATGTCGCGGAGCTCGCGCTGCATCTCGCGGTTGTTGCGGGCGTGGTCGGCGTACTTCTTGCCCGGCCACCGCTCGAACAGGTCCATGCGACCGACGCCTTCACAGAAGTTCCGCCAGAACGCCTGCTCCGACGCCATGAACAGCACGTGGCCGTCCGCCGATTCGTAGATCTGATAGCGGACGCCTTCCCGCATCCCGGCGGTGCCGGGCGCGCGGCGCTCGTAGTCGTCGCTGGCGTTCCCGGTCACCTCCGACTCCGGGCCGCTCGTACGCCTTCCACGTCTCGATCCGGTACCAGTCCATGTACGCGGCGGCGTCCGACTGCGCCACCTCGATCTGGCACCCCTCCCCCGTCGCACGGGCGCGCGTCACGCCGGCGAGCAGCGCGAACGCGCCGAGCAACGGACCGGCGTGGATTCCGATCGACGGGTGCTCGGGCATGTAACACGTCCCGTCGTCCTCGTAGTCGGGCGACACGACGCCGGCCCACGTGTCGAACGCGATCCCGTGCGCAGGAAGGTCACGGTACGGTCCGGTCATGCCGTACCCCGACAGCGTGCAGAACACGATCTGCGGGTTCACTTCCTTGAGCTGCTCGTACCCGAGCCCGCGCCGCTCGAGCGCGCCCGGCCGCATCGCCTCGACGACGGCGTCGGCGCGCCCGACGAGATCCTTGTACACGTCGACGGCTTCGGGGTTGCGCAGGTCGAGCGTGACGCTCCGCTTCCCCCGGTGGATGTGGAGGTGCATGAGCGACTCGCCCTCGACGATCGGCCACGTCATCTCGCGCACGTAGTCGCCCTGCGGCGGCTCGACCTTGACGACGTCGGCGCCGAGGTCGGCAAGGAACGACGTGAGCTCGCCCGGGCCGAGCAGCGAGCTCTCGACGACGCGTACGCCCGTGAGCGGTCCGGACGCCGGCGCCGGGCTCACAGCGAATCTCCTCGTGACAGCACAGTGTCGGGATACGGGGTCATGAGCTCCTCGCGCCAGCGCGTGCGCCCGGCCGCCCGCGCCTGTTCGTGCCACTCGGTGATGCGGTCGTCGGCGCCGCTGTCGGCGGCGCGCATGAGCGCCTCGTGGCCGGCGGGGTCGGTGGCCCAGATCGTGACGACCTCGACGTCGGTGAGGAGCGCCTCGTACAGGCCGACGAGGATGTGTCCGTGGTCGGCGAGCAGCGGGGCCCTCGTCTCGCGCACGGCACCGAGGTAGTCGAGCGCGGCGCCCGGCCGCACCTCGGAGATCTCGTGTACGAACACCGACCCGGTGACGCCACCGTCGCGTAGGTCAGCGAGCGAGGGGCAGCCCGGCGCGGCGCCGAGCAGGCGATCGAACCCGCCGGTACGCGACTTGAGCGCCTCTTGCCACCACTCGACGAGCTCGGGATTCTGTGTGCGGCGGAGGTTCGTCGCTTCCATGAGTCGCCGCCATCCCGACCACCCGTCGACGGTCTCCCACAGGTTCACGACCTGGGGCCAACGCCCGGTAGAGCCCATCGTGTACCAGGTGCCGACCAGGGCGAGCCCGCGATCGGCGGCGGCGTCGGCGTCGAACCCGGCCGTGTGCTCCATGTAGCGCATGGCGCCCTCGCCCACGATGTCGATCAGCTCGTGCAGGTAGAGGTTGCGCCCCGGCATGGGGCACGGACTGTACCCGCCGCCCGCCGCTACTCCCGTGCGACGATTGCCGCCGATGGCTGGTCGCGAACCGGACACGGTGGGCACGTTGTTGCGCGGCGCGGCGCCAGACGCCGACCTCGACGCGGTGGCCGGCGTGTTCGACTCCTCCCCCGTCCCGGCAGGGCTGGTCCACACGCTGCGGCTCGCACCGCAAGCGGAACGCGCTGGTGCGACGCCCGACGTGCCGGCGGGTGACCTGGTCGTGCTGGCGGGGCCGGGCGTCGTGGGAACGGGCAGCGTCGACGGGCTGCGCGCCTTCGCGGCCGCCGCCAACGTCCCCGTCGCCAACACGTGGGGCGCCAAAGGCGTGCTCCGGTGGGACAGCCCCCACCACATGGGCACGTGCGGGCTCCAAGCGCGCGACTTCGAGCTCCTGGGCTTCGACAGCTACGACACGATCGTCGCCACCGGCATCGACCCGGCCGAGTCACCCCGCGAGCGGTTCGCGCTCGCCCCGGTGGTCGACGTCCCGGCCCGCGAGCTCGGCCGGCTGGCTCAACGCGTCGAGACGGCGACCGGCGAGATCCGGCCGAACGATCTCTACACGCGCCTGGCGAAGGTCGCGCAGCCGGGATACATCGACGATCGGGTGCCGCTCCATCCGGCGCGTGCCGTCGCCGACGTTCGCGCCGTCCTTCCGGCGGGCGGCGTCGTCACCGCCGACCCCGGGCCGGCCGGTGTCTGGGTGGCGCGCGCGTTCCCCACGACCGATCCCGGCACCGTGCTCGTGCCCGCGATCGCGAAGCGCGGGATCGCGTCGGTGTTGGCGCTCGTCGCCGCCCTCCACGGTGTGCCTGCGTTCGCGGTGACGACGGAGCCGATCGATCCGTCGACGCTCGCGGTGCTGAAGCTCGCGACCGAGCTCGGCGTCGGGCTCGTCGTCGACGTGTGGGGTACGGGCGGGCCCGTCCGGCGCGCCGAGGATCATGTCGAGCAGCTGCGCGTGGCCGCGGCGGATCCCGGCGTCACGATCGTCGACGCCCCCGTCGACCTCTCGCTCACGCGCAAGCTGGTCGACGCCGCCGGCCCCGTGGTGGCATGGGGCGGGCTCCCCGTCAGGAAATAGGTTCAGCCCGACCGCGCCGACGCGAGCATGCCGAGGCGCAGCGACAACGCCGTGTAGCGAGACTCGTCGAGCCCGGCGCGTTCGGCGGCTCGCTGCACCATCCGAGTGATCGCCTTCTCGCCGAGGCGCGTGAGGCCCAGCCGGCCGTCGCGGTCGACGGACCGGAACGCCGGCCCCGCCGTCAGCCCGGCAGCCGCCTCCCAGTCCTCCCAGGCGAGCACGGGGCACAAGTCCGGTTCGACGCCGTACGGGATCACGATGCGATCGCGCATCAGGCGGACCGCCAGGCCGTCGTCGACCACCGTGAGGTCGGACACATCGAGCGAGACGAGCTCGGACGGCCGCAGACCGGCTGCGTAACCGACGAGAAGCAACGCGCGGTCACGTAGTCCGATCAGCGTGCTCGGAGTCGCCGTGAGGATCGTCGCCAGCTCGGCGGCATCGATCGGCACGGTGTGCGTCGGGGCCCGACGAAGGTGCCATTCCGCGCGCGTGAGCGCGAGCCGCACACGGTCGTCGTCGGTCGGTGCCCGCAGGCCCGACGCCCGGTGCCATTCCCGGATGGCAGCGACGCGGCGCGGCACGGTCACCGCCTCGTCGCTCGCGGCCAGCTGTTGGATGTAGTCGACGACCGACGCCGGCGTGGCCGGGATCGCGGTGTCGCCGCGAGCGACGCACCAGCGCGCGAAGTGCTCCCAGTCACCCCGGCTCGCGTTCGGGCCCGATTGACGCGCCATGCACTTCAACGGTATCCGGGCGACGTACCGCGGCCTCGTCAATGGGCGACATCGGCAGTCGCAGGCGCTTCAACATCACCGCGTTGAGGGCCACGATGAAGCTCGAGCCCGACATCGACAGCGCCGCGATCTCCGGCCGCAGCACGAGACCGAAGGCAGGGTCGAAGAGACCGGCCGCGATCGGCAGCGCGATCGCGTTGTACCCGATCGCCCACCCGAGGTTCTGGCGCATCTTGCGCAACGTGCCCCGGCCGATCGTCAGCACGATCGCCACGTCGAGCGGGTCCGATCGCATGAGCACGACGTCGGCCGTCTCGATCGCCACGTCGGTCCCGGCGCCGATCGCGATGCCGAGGTCCGCCTGCGCGAGCGCCGGCGCGTCGTTGACGCCGTCCCCGACCATCGCCACCCTCCGGCCTCCCTGCTGCAGCCGGCGCACCTCGGCCGACTTGTCGCCGGGAAGGACCTCCGCGACCACGGTGTCGATGCCGAGCTGCTCGGCGATGCGGCCGGCCGTGGCCCGGTTGTCGCCGGTGAGCATCACGACCTCCACTCCGGCGTCGTGCAGTGCCCGCACGGCCTGCGCCGCCGTAGGGCGGGGCGCGTCGGCGATGCCGATCACGCCGGCGGCGCGCCCGTCGACGGCGACGAGCACGGCGGTCCGCCCGCCGTCGGCGAGCTCGGCCCGACGTGCGCCGAAGTCGCCGAGGTCGATCTTCTCCTGCTCCATGAGGCGGAGGTTGCCGATCGCGACCCGGCGTCCGCCCACGGTGGCCAGCGCGCCGTGCCCGGGCACGTTCTCGAACGACTCGACGGGGACATGAGGCACGCCGTCGCCGTCGGCGCGATGGACGATGGCGTCGGCGAGTGGATGCTCGGACTGTCGCTCGACGGCGGCGGCCAGCCCGAGCAGCTCCCGTTCGTCGACGCCGTCGACGAGCACGTCGGTCACCTCGGGCTCGCCCTTGGTCAGCGTCCCGGTCTTGTCCATGACCACGACCTGGATCCGAGCGGCGGTCTCGAGCGCGAGCGCGTTCTTGAACAGCACGCCGCGTTTCGCACCGAGGCCCGTGCCCACCATGATCGCGGTGGGCGTGGCGAGCCCGAGGGCGTCGGGGCACGTGATGACGACGACGGTGATGGCGAACAGGACGGCATCCTCGGTGGGGCGGTCGCTGAGCAGGAACCACGCCAGGAAGGTGAGCGCACCGCCGACGAGCGCCACGAGGACGAGCCAGAACGCAGCCCGGTCGGCGAGCTTCTGGCCCGGCGCCTTCGAGTTCTGCGCCTCCTGGACCAGCGCGACGATCTGCGCCAACGCGGTGTCGGCGCCGACCTTCGTGGCGCGCACACGCAGCGACCCGTTCTTGTTGATGGTGGCGCCGATGACGGTCGCGCCGGGCTCCTTGTGGACGGGGAGGCTCTCGCCCGTGACCATCGACTCGTCGACTTCGCTGTCGCCGTCCTCGACGACGCCGTCGACCGCGATCTTCGAGCCCGGTCGCACCAGCAGCAGGTCGCCGACGACGACGTCGGCCGTCGGGACCTCGACGGGCTCGCCGTCGCGCAACACGAGCGCGGTCGGCGGCGCGAGGTCGAGCAGCGTGCGGATGGCGTCGTTCGCCCCACCTCGCGCCCGCATCTCGAACCAGTGGCCGAGCAGCACGAAGGCGGCGAGCACGGCGGCCGCCTCGTAGAACACGTCTCCGCCGCCGGTGAGCGTGACGACCACCGAGTAGAGCCAACCGGCGCCGACGGCCACCGCGACCAGGACCATCATGTCGAGCGTGCGCGCTCGCAAGGCGCGGACGGCACCGACGAAGAAGATCGAGCACGAGTAGAAGATCACGGGCAGGCTGAGCAGGAGCGACCACACGTCGTCCCGCAGCCCGAACGGCGCCGCGGCCGAGAAGTTGAGGACGTCGCGGCCGATCGGCGACCACAGCAGGATCGGCACCGAGAACACGGCCGCCACGAGGAAGCGGTTGCGCATGTCGGCGACCATCGAGGCCATCGACGTGTCGTCGTGGGCGTCGTGAGCGTCGTCTGCGACCGCCTGCGGGTCGCACACGTGTTGCGGCACCGACCGGCCGGCGCAGTGGTAGCCGCAGTCGCGGACCCAGTTGCGCAGCTCCTCGACCGAGGTCTGCGAGGGGTCGAACCTGACGGTCGCGGCCTGCGCGACCGGATTCGCCTCGACGCTCAGTACGCCGGGGCGGCGGCCGAGCACGACGTCGACGACGCTCTTCTCGCTCGCCCGCAACATGCCCCGGACGTCGAGGACCACCGTCTCCGGCATCCGGTGCATGGTCGCGGGCTTCCCCGTCCTTGGCCATCGAGCAGGCACCGGAGGCGCTCCTCTGCACTCATCTCGTGGGCCATACGACCCTTCTCGCCGTGACGGTACGCTCGCGGCGACGGCGACAGGAGAAGATCGTCCCATGAAGACCGAGGACATGATCATCGTCAGCGTCGACGACCACGTGGTGGAGCCGCCCGACCTGTTCGAGCGCCATCTCCCCGCCAAGTACCGCGACGTCGCGCCCAGGGTCATCCACAAGGACGACGGCACCGACGTCTGGCAATTCCTCGAGTTCGAGGTGCCGAACATCGGGCTCAACGCAGTGGCCGGCCGGCCGCCCGAGGAGTACGGGATCGACCCGACCAGCTTCGACGAGATCCGCGACGGCTGCTTCGACATCGAGAAGCGGATCCTCGACATGAACGCCAACGGTGTCCTCGGCTCGCTCAACTTCCCGTCGCTGCCCGGCTTCGCCGGCCGGCTGTTCGCCGCTCTCGACGACAAGGACGCCGCGCTCGCGCTCGCGCAGGCGTACAACGACTGGCACATCGACGAGTGGTGCGGGACGTACCCCGGCCGGTTCATCCCCCTGGCGGTGCCGACGATCTGGGATCCCGAGACGCTGGCCGGCGAGATCCACCGCGTCGCCAAGAAGGGTTGCCACGCCGTCACGTTCCCCGAGAACCCGGAACCACTCGGGCTGCCGAGCCTCCATTCGGACCACTGGGACCCGTTCTGGGCCGCGTGCGCCGACGAGGGCACGATCGTCTGCATGCACATCGGCTCGTCCTCCAAGCTCGTGACGACGGCGGCCGACGCCCCGATCGACGTGATGATCGTCCTGCAGCCCATGAACATCGTGCAGGCCGCCGCCGACCTCATCCACTCGCCGGTGTTCAAGAAGTTCCCCGACGTCACGGTGGCGCTCTCCGAGGGTGGGATCGGCTGGATCCCGTACTTCCTCGAGCGTCTCGACCACAGCTACCGCGTCCACAAGGCGTGGACGGGCGCCGACTTCGGCTCGAAGATGCCCAGTGAGGTGTTCATGGAGCACGTCGTGCTGTGCTTCATCTCCGACGCGGTCGGATCCCGGCTCGCCCGCGAGATCGGTGTCGACCGCATCACGGTCGAGATCGACTACCCGCACTCGGACACGACGTGGCCGCGGGCGCCCGAACGGCTCATGAGCGACTTCGCGGGCACGGACCTCACCGACGGCGAGATCGACGCCATGACGCACCTCAACGCCATGCGGGAGTTCTCGTACGACCCGTTCCGGCACCGCCCGCGGGAACAGTCCACGGTCGGCGCGCTCCGGGCGGAGGCCATCGGCGTCGACATCGAGCCGCGCTCGTCCGCCCGGCGGCCGAAGAGCGAGCGCGAGGGGCCGGTCAAGATGACCGACTTCTCGCCCACCGCGTAGGCCCGCGTTGGCCGACGGCGACGCGCCGCGCCAGCTCCCGCCCCGGGAGCCTCGGCCGCTCTTCGTCCACTGGGCGATCGACTCCGCCGTGGCGTTCCTGTTGACGGTGGTCGTGGCGATCTTCCTCGGCGCCGCGCTGATCACCGTCGCGATCGCAGCCGTGATCGCCGGCGTCTTCCTCGCCCCGTGGACCCGGAGCCTCGAGGCACGCGGCCTCGCCCGGAGAGCTGAGCGCTCCGCCGACACGACGACGCCAGAATCTCAGTAGTCGCAGTGCGCGACGCTTCCGTGGCCGAGGCCATCGCGGTCAAACCCCGCTATCGCGGCTTGTCGCACTACTACGGCCTCTACGTCTCTCTGGTCGCCGGCGCCGTCCTCGTCGCGACCGCGCCGCGGGGTCTCGCAACCTGGACGGCCGCGGTCTACGCGCTCTCGGTGTCGGGGATGCTCGGTGCGAGCGCGCTCCTGCACCGCGGCACGTGGACCGCCGAGCAGGCCCGCGTGCTCACCAAGGTCGACCACACCGGTATCTACCTGCTCATCGCCGGGAGCTACACGCCGATCTCGCTCCTCGCGATGTCGGGCGTGCTGCGCGCGGTCGTCTTCGCGGCGGTATGGCTCGGTGCGCTCGTCGGCATCGCACTCGAATGGGTCTGGTACCGGCCGCCGAAGGGTTGGGTGACCGCCGTCTACATCACGCTCGGATGGGTGGCGGTCATCGGGATTCCCCAGCTCTGGACGTCGCTCGGCGTGGCCGGCTTCCTCCTGATCTTCTTCGGCGGCGTCTCCTACACGGTCGGCGCGGTGATCCACGCCGCCCGGCGGCCGGACCCGTGGCCGGAGGTGTTCGGGTACCACGAGCTCTTCCACGTGTGCGTGCTGGTGGCGCTGGTCCTGCACTTCGCTGCCATCGCGTTCGTCGTTCTCCCGAAGGGATGAGCGCCGCTGTTTTGGCGTCATCTACGTGCCCTATAGGCACACCCTTGACGCCAAAACGACGGGCTACGGCAGGCGGTAGAGACGTTGGGCGTTGCGCCAGGCGATGTCCTGCTGGGCTTCGACGTCGAGGTCTCCGATGTTCTCGAGCAGCTCGTCGACGGTGCCCGGGAACTTGGCGTCCGGGTGCGGGTAGTCGGACGCCCAGATGATGCGGTCGGCACCCACGTACGGTGACTCGGCTGCGATCGCCAGCGTCTCCTCGTCCGCGTCGAAGCTGATGTAGCACTGCCGGCGGAAGTACTCGGACGGCGACAACTTGCAGTCGGGCACGTCCCACGGGAACGTCTTGGCGTTGTGGTCGAGACGCTCCATCCACGGGGTGATCCAACCGCCGTTGGTCTCGAGCACGATGAAGCGCAGATCGGGGAACCGCTCGCACACGCCGCCGGCGAGCAGGAACGCCAGGCTCGTCATCATGTCGACCGGGTTGCCGATCGCCTGCGTGTAGAAGATGTTCCGGATGTTCATACGCGACTGGTAGCGGAGGATCGACGCCTCCGACTGCACCTCGTTCAAGTGGAGACCCTCGACTGCGCCCGGCACGTCGGCAGCGAGGTACGGGTGCAGCCCGATGGGCCAGCCCGCATCGGAGGCCGCCCGCCACATCGGGTCGTAGACGGGGTCGTGGAAGTGCCGCCATTCGACTACCGGGTTCGGCCGGATGAACGTGCCGACGAGGTTCGGCGATTTCGACGCACGCCGAATCTCCTCCGCCGCCGCCTCGACGTCCTGCTGCGGGATGATCGCGATGCCGAACAGGCGGTCCGGCGCGTGGCTGCAGAAGTCTGTGAGCCAGTCGTTGTACGCACGGCACTGCGCGACGGCGACGTCCAGGTCCTTCACGCCGGCGATGCCGAGGAGCGTCGTCGGGTAGAGAACGGTCTGGCTGATGCGCTCGGTGTCGAGGTCGGCGATGCGAGGCTCGGGTTCGAACGCTCCCGGGCGGAGCTCGGTGTACTTGCGCTCGCCGGCGGCGATCTTCGCCTGCTCCTCCGTGCTCAACCCACCCGCGCCCGCCAGCGCGAAGTAGTTCGCGGGGTCCCGGCTGCCGTCCCAGACGACCCACTCCTTGCCGTCCTGGTCGGTCTCGATGTGCCAGATCCGGTCGCGGTACGCCTCGGGCGCGTAGTCGAGCATCTTGTTCGGGTGCTCGAGGACGTGGCCGTCGGCGTCGACGAACTGAAGATCGATTCGCGCATCCGTGACGGCCATCGCCCCTCCTCGGTGCTCTGCGGATGCACGGTACCGCTCCCGGCGCGCACCGCGTAGCGTGTGGCGCACGACGCGGGTTCGGCAGGAGGGAGCAGCCATGGCCAACCAGGACGAGTACCGCGCGAAGGCTCAGGAGGCGCTCGAGAAGCTGCAGCAGCAGATCGACGAGCTGAAGGTCCAGGCGAACCTGGCCGGCGCCGAGGCCCGCGACCGGTTCGAGAAGGCGATCGACGCGCTCCGCAAGCGTCAAGCCGAGACGCGCGTCAAGCTCGACCAGGCCGCCGACGCCACCGGCGACGCATGGAAGAACGCGGCCAAGCAGATGGAGGAGGCGGTCGACGGCGTCGGCGACGCGTTCTCGACGCTCGCCGACGAGATCGACGCCAACCTCAAGTCGGCGGGCTCGGCGGCGAAGGCAGGACACAAGGCGTTCCTCGACGAATGGAAGAAACAGCGAGAGGCGCGCGAGAAGCTCATCGACTCTGCGTGAGCGAGTGGCGCGATCACCAAGAGCGCAACCGCGAGTTCTGGGACGCCGACGCCGACGACTACCAGGCGGTGCACGGCGGCGACCTCACGGCGCGGGCGAGGGCCTGGGGCGCGTGGCGGATCCCCGAATCTGAGCTCGGCATCCTGGGCGACGTCCGCGGGCTCGACGTGCTCGAGCTCGGCTGCGGTGCGGGGCAGTGGTCGATCGCGCTCGCCGCCGACGGCGCCCGGATCGTCGCTCTGGACCAATCCGTGGTGCAGCTGAAGCACGCGGCCGTCAACTCGGCGCGCCTCGCGCTGCCGTTGATCGCCGCGAGCGCCGAGGCGGTGCCGTTCCGCGACGGCTCGTTCGACGTCGTCTTCTGCGATCACGGCGCGATGAGCTTCTGTGATCCTGCGGTCACGGTGCCGGAGGTCGAGCGCCTGCTGCGACCCGGCGGGCTCCTCGCGTTCTGCCACGCGGCGCCGTTCGTGTACCTCACGTGGGACGAGCGCCGGGAGCGTCAGGACACGCGGCTGCACCGCTCGTACTTCGGCCTCGGACGACTCGATCTCGGCGACGGCACCATCGACTTCCAGATCCCCCACGGTGAATGGTTCCGCCTGTACCGTGAACACGGGTTCGTGGTCGAAGACCTCATCGAGTTGTGCCCGGGCGAGGACGCGACGACGACGTACGACGACTTCGTCCCGCACGAATGGGCCCGCCGCTGGCCGGCCGAGCAGATCTGGAAGGTTCGCAAGGGCAGGTGACCGAGCCAGAACCGTTCGAGAGCGCGCTGCTCGTGCCGGTCCCGGAAGCCGAACCGTACGTGCAGCGCCATCGCTTTCGCTACGACTCCGTCGCGCTCCGCGGCGTTCCCGCGCACATCACGGTGCTCTTCCCGTTCGTGCCGCCGGGCGCGATGACCGAGGCGACGCCCGACGCGGTTCGCGACGTCATCGCGGAGTTCTCGGCGTTCCCGTTCAGGCTGACGCGCCTCGAGCGCTTCCCTGAAGGGGCCTGCTATCTCGCACCCGACCCGGCCGAGCCGTTCCGCCGGCTCACGATGGCGATCGCCGAGCGCTTCCCGGAGTATCCGCCCTACGCCGGCGTGCACGCCGAGGTGATCCCCCACCTGACGGTCGCGCAGACACAGGACGCTCCCTTCGACGACCTCGCAGAGATCGAGCGTCACCTCCCTATCCAGTGCGTCGCTCGCGAGGCGTGGCTGATGATGGAGGACGACGAACACCGCTGGAGTACACGGTCGCGGTTCGTCCTCGCCGCCAGCGATCGTGCGTAGGGCTCTACCAGGCTCGCGCGCGGCGGGGGGTGAGGCGCACGGTCGTGCTGTACTCGGCGATCATGGCGTCGGGCGTGGACCGAATGCGCTGCCGAATCACGGGCTCGTACTTCGCCAGAAAGACGTCGGCCAATCCCGGCGGTGCGGCGTCGAGGAGCTCCGCGTCGGCGTCGATCGTGACGATGTCGCCGCCTTCACCGTCGCCGTCGAGATGGAAGCTCACCTTGCCGTTCGCCCGGATGTTGGCCAGCTTGGCCGCGTCGGGCTGGCTCTGGAGGTAGATGGCGTCGTCATGGACGACGAACCAGACCGGCGACGTCTGCGGACGGCCGCTCGCCGTGACCGTGGTGAGCCAGCCCATCGTCTCGCTGGCGAGTCGCTCCGCGGCTCGTCCCGAATCAGGCAGGATGCCCATGGCTGCATGCTTCCACGAAAGGGCAGGGTGAACGATTGACGACGACCGGCGCGGCACCGTGGGATCCGGACCAGTACGAGCGGTTCCGGGCCGAGCGCGCCAAGCCGTTCTGGGACCTCGCGGCCCTCGTGCAGCCCTGTCCTGGCGGCCGGGTCGTCGATCTCGGCTGCGGCACCGGCGAGCTCACCCGGGAGCTGCACCAACTCCTCCATGCTTCGGAGACGATCGGCATCGACAACTCATCGGCGATGTTGGAACGGGCGAACGCGTTCGCGGGCGACGGCGTGCGCTTCGAGCAGGGTGACATCGCCACGTGGGAACCCATCCCGTACGACGTCGTCTTCTCGAACGCGGCGTTGCACTGGCTGCCCGACCACCGCCGGCTGCTCGCCCGTCTGACCAGCGAGATCCCGCCGCGGGGCCAGATCGCAGTGCAGGTTCCCGCCAACGGCGACCATCCGTCGCACACGGTGGGCATGGCCGTCGCCTCCGAGGCGCCGTTCGCCGACGTGTTCGCGGCCGACCCGCCGCCGGATCCTGCGGAACGCGTCCTCGCCCCCGAGTCCTACGCCGAGCTCCTCGACGAGCTCGGGTTCGGCGAGCAGCACGTCCGGCTGCAGGTGTACGTCCACCACCTCGCGTCCTCGGAGGACGTCCTCGAGTGGGTCAAGGGGACGCATCTCACGTACTTCCGGGCGCGGCTCAGCGACGAGCTCTACGACCTCTACGTCGACCGCTATCGCCGACGGCTCCTCGACGAGATCGGCGAGAAGCAGCCGTACCTCTATACGTTCAAGCGCATCCTCTTCTGGGGCCGCCGCACCTGACGCGAGCTACTTCGGTGCCCGCTGATACGTGAGGATGATGACGCCGTCGCTTCCGACCTGCTTCGCCTCCGAGAGCTTCAGGGGGGTGAGATCGCCCCCGTCGCTGAACAGCCGCTTCCCCTTCCCCAGGACGACCGGGAACACCATCAACCGGTACTCGTCGACGAGATCGTCTTCCTTCAGCGTGTTCACGAGCTGCGCGCTGCCGTGAACGGCGACGTCGTTGGCGAACTGCTCCTTGACCTTGCCGACCTCCGCCGCGACATCACCCTTGATCACGGTCGAGTTGTTCCATTCGGGTTTGTCCAACGTCGTCGACACGACGAACTTGGGCATGTTGTTGAACTTGTCGGCGAACTCGCCGTCCCTCGACGGCCAAGCGTCTGCGAAGCCTTCATACGTCACGCGCCCGAGGAGCAGTGCGTCGGTCGCCATGGTCTCGTCGACCTTGAACTTGTTTCCCTCTTCACCCCTGTCGATCTGGAAGCTCCAGCCGCCGTGCTCGTAGTCCTCGGAGCCGCCGGGGTCTTCGATGATGCCGTCCATCGAGATGAACTCCGTGACCACGATCTTTCCCATGGGTACCTCCGTGTCGGGAACCAGTCGAGAAACACTTCGATCATCGAGCCAACGACTCCGCGAGCTTGTCGAACATGGTCGACCAGCCGTCGTACGCCGGGGCGCCGCCGGTCCTACCGGCGACATGGCACGTCATCACCGCCGCCACCGGTGGGGTCAAGTCCCGTGCCGCTCCCGCAGCGCCGCGAGCGCGGCCTCCGCGTTCGCCAGCTCCTCGCGGGCCCGGGCGACGCGGGCTTCTGCCGCCTCGATCGCCTTTTGCGACTGCGCCTCGCGCCGTTCTGCGACGCGATCACGCCGCGCCGGCCTCTTCGCCGGCAGGTCGGGCAGCGCGAGGTCGTCGCGCACGCCGAAGGTGCCGCCGGATGCGACCTCGGCGGTGACGTCCGCCTCGATCGAGCCGAGCACCTCGTCGTGATGGTGGGCTGGTCGCTCGTCGCGGGCGAGGACGTCGTCCACTGCGCGACCCAGCGCCGTCATCGCGTCGCGCCGCTGCGCAGTGGCGTCGGCAAGTGCCTCGCGGTCGCCGCGTGTGATCGCAGCTTCTTGTGCCCCCGCGACTCCGGTCAAGGCCGCCCGCAGCGCGTCGACCTCCCGGGCATGGTGCCGGAGCACCTGATCCGCAACCCAGCGCGTCACCGTCGGCTTCCGGAGCTTCTTGACCTCCGCCGCCTCGGCCGCCTTGCCCTCGGATTTCAGCCTCTTGGCGGCGGCGTCCCGGGCAGCGACAAACTCCTCGGGCCGGACGTCGGCGAGTTCCCCGCGTTCGGCCTGCATGGTCCGAGAGCCTGGCACGGAGGTCGGGAGGAAGTCACACGAATGAACGTCACAGGTGCGCTCATCGCTGAGAGCCTCCGGAACGGAGCCTCGCTCGAAGGCGTCACCCTCACGGTGACGCGGATCGCCCGGGAAGAGGCGGGGGACACCGATGCCGGGCAACCCCGGACGTGGACGTTCATCGAGTTCGCCGCGGCCGCCGCTGACGCCGACCGCCTGGCCGACACGCTCAGCCGGGTCCTGGACGAGCGCTTGGGCTGGTACTGCGACTTCCGGTCACTGACCGAGACGTTCGTTGTGTTCTCCGGGCGCGTCTTCCGCTACCCGCGCGGCGACGCCGACCGGCGTAGGGAGGTCGAGGAGCACGGGCGCTCAGTAGGTGTCCCGGAGTCCCAGCTCGACTGGCCCGAGTAGCAATTGACCGGGCGCGACGCCGCCGAGCCCGTCACCGACGTTCGAACGTGTACCCCGCGGCCTCTCGGTCCCATGTTGCGTCGGTCACACCGTCGTCGCGCAGCTGGTACTTGAGCACCCGGCCGACCGGGTTGCGCGGCAGATCGTCCCGGAACTCGATGTAGCGGGGTACGGCGAAGTACGGGACGCGCTCGACGCTCCACTCACAGAGCTCGGCCTCGGTCACCTCGGCGTCGGGTTGGAGCACGGCGGTGACCTTCACGTCGTCCTCGCCCACGTCGCTGGCCACGGAGTGCACGGCGACGTCCTTGATCGCCGGGTGCCCGTGGTACGTGCGCTCCATCTCGAAGCTCGAGATGTTCTCCCCCCGGCGGCGCAGGTAGTCCTTCTTGCGGTCGACGAAGTACAGGAAACCGTCGTCGTCGAGGCGCGCGAGGTCGCCCGTGTGGAACCAGAGGTTGCGGAGCACCGCCAGCGTCTCCTCGGGGCGGCGCCAGTAACCGGCGAACATGAGGTTCGGTCCCGTCGGGCGGCACACGATCTCGCCGATCTCCCCCATCGGCACCTCGACGTCGTCGTCGTCCACCAGCCGAACGTCGAAGTCGACAGTGTTCCGCTTCCCGGCGGCACCGGGCCGGTTCGGCTCGCCCGCGGGCAACATCGAGATCAGCGACGCCTCGGTCAGCCCGTAGCCGGCGCTGAACGTCTTGCAGCCGAACCGCTCGTTCCAGATGCGGTCGATGTCGGGCGGCATCGGCGCCGCCGCGCACAGCCGCAGCCGGTGCCCCTGCTGGTCGGGGTGATCCTCGGCGTCGGCCACGAGGATGGCCAGCGAACCGAGCATCGACGCGATCGTCGCGCCGGTGCGGCGCACCTCGGGCCAGAAACGCGACACCGAGAACCGGCGCGCGATGGCGGACTTGCCGCCTACGACGAGCGTCCCGACCACGCACACGGAGATGGCGTTGAAGTGGAAGAGGGGCAATGGCGTGATAACGACGTCGTCGGGTCGACGCTGCCAGGCACGAGCGATCTGGTCGGCCAGTGCAACGATGTAGTTGTGCGGGAGCATGCACCCCTTCGACGGACCCGTCGTCCCCGCGGTGTAGATGAAGCACGCGAGATCGGAGGGACGCACCCCGGCGTCGGATACGGGTTCGTCCGACGACGACGCGAGCAGCTGATCCCAGTCATGGGTGGGAACGGCGTCGATCACCTCGTCGGGGGGGCCGACGACGACTGCCGCGTCCAACTCCGGAATCTCGTCGCCGGCGATCGGCGTCACGCGACCGGCGAAGTCGCCCTGCACGACGATCACCTTCGACCCGGAGTCCGCCAGCTGGTGGCGGAGGAAGTCACCCTTGTACGCGGTGTTCACCGGCACCTGCACGGCGCCGAGCTTCAACGCGGCGAAGAAGCTGACGACTTGCGCGGGTGTGTTCTCCAACAGCGTGGCGACGCGGTCGCCCTTGCTCACGCCGAGCTCGCCGAGCGCGCGCGCGAGCCGGTTGCTCTCGGCGTCCATTCGTCGGGCGCTGTACTCGTCACCCTCGAAGTCGAGGTACGGACCGTCGGGGTCGGCGGCCAACCGGCGTGCGAGCGCGTCGAGCACGGTCGTCTGCGGCCGCTCAGCCATGAATCTGACATTAGCGTCACGTCCGCCGCGCCGAGCAAGCCGTTCGTAAGCTGCCTCGCGTATGGCGTCAGACGTCCACCGGTACACCGTGACCTGCCGATGGCGCGGCTCCACGGGCGAGGGGTACGACGCGTACGACCGGACGCACGACATCGACGCGCCTCCGGCCGAGACGACGCTCGCGCTCTCGAGTGACCCCGCCTTCCGTGGCGACCCGGCCCGACTCAACCCCGAGCAGCTGCTCGTGATGGCAGCGGCTTCATGCCAGCTGCTGTCGTTCCTCGCCGTCGCCGCCCGGGCCCGGATCGACGTCGTCGACTACCAGGACGCCGCCGTCGGCGAGATGCCCGAGGACGACCGGCCGGTGCGGATCACGCGCATCACGCTACGACCGCGCATCACGATCCGGGGTGAGGTGGACGACGACCGGGTCCGCCACCTCGTCGAGGTGGCACATCGCGAGTGCTTCATCGCCAACAGCCTGAAGACCGAGGTGGTGATCGAGCCCGCGATCGTTACGGGCTGATGCCGTGGTGGCGTGCCGGCTCCGGGGCTCGTGAACGGCGGGCGGCGGAAAGGCGGAGCGCGGCGAGCAGCGAATTGCGAAGCTCGTCCGGCTCGATCACCTCGTCGTAGCTCATGGTGTCGGCGGACGAGTACGCGCCGCCGAGCTCTGCGTTGTCGAGGACGTGTTGGGCGTCGTCGTCGACGCCGGCGGCGGCGCCACCGCCCGCGGCCGGCATCGCTCCGAGCCGCGCACCCGGCAAAGCGAGCGTGACCGTCTGACCGTCGAACGGGTTCATGCCCATCAACGAACTGCCGAAGCCGTACGCCTTGCGCAATGTGACGTGCATCTTCGGGGAACTGACCCGGGCCTGGGCGGCGAACATGCGGGCGGCATGGCGCAGGACACCGCTGCGCTCGGCGGCCGTCCCGGCCAATACACCTGGGTTGTCGGCGAGGAACACCAGCGGCAGGTGGAACGCGTCGGCGACGTCGATGAAGTGCGCGGCCTTGTTGCTCGCCTCGCTGTCGATGGCTCCGGCCTTCGCCGCCGGCTGGTTCGCCACCACCGCAACGGAGTCGCCGCCGAGGCGGGCGAGTGCAGTGACGATCGGGCGCCCGAACGCGGGCTCGATCTCGAGCACGGACCCGCGGTCGGCGATCAGCTCGACGACGGGCCGGACGTCGTAGCCGCGGCGCGGTTCCGCCGGGATCAGCTCGGCGAGCTCGCCGGTTTCGCGCGGCGCAGTGTCGCCGGCGCTCGCCGGCGCGGGCGGGTGCTGCCACGCGTTCGACGGAAAGTACGGGAGGTACCGGCGGACGAGATCGAGCGCCTCACCGTCGTCGCGAGCAGCGTTGTGCGCGACCCCGCTCACCGTCGTGTGCACGGCGGTGCCGCCGAGCTCGTCCTTGCCGACGTCCTCGCCCGTCGCTTCCTTCACGAGCGGCGGCCCGGCCGAGAAGAGCGCGGCGCCCTCCACCATGACGACGAAGTCCATGAGCGGCGCGGTGAGCGCGCCGTGGCCCGCCGACGGCCCCATGACGACCGCGACCGTCGGGACCAGGCCCGAGAGATGCGCCAGGGTCTGGAGGTCGTTGGGCGCCCGGCCCCTCCGCTCGAACGCGTTCTGCGCCCGCTCCCCCGCTCCCTCGAGCAGCATGACGAGCGGGACCCGCTCCTGCCCCGCCAGCTCGGCGAGCCGCTGGCGCTTCGCCGTCGTGCCCAGGCCGATCGAGCCGCCCATCACCGTGAAGTCCTCGGCACCGACGAGCACGGGCCGCCCGTCGACCAGGCCGTGCCCGGCGATCAATCCGTCGGCAGGGACCGGTGGCACCACGCCGCGGTGCACCGATCCCACGAGCGTGCCGAGCTCGACGAACGAGCCCGGATCGAGCAGACGCTCGACGCGCGCCCGGGCGTCGAGCCTGCCGCCGCGCCGGTGCTGCTCGAGCCGGTCGTTGCCGCCCATGGCCCGAGCCGTGTCGCGGCGCTCCTGGAGATCCTCGAGTAGGTCGTCCCAGTCGCTCATTCCGCCAGGGTCGCAGCCACCGCGTCGGCGTGCTCGTCGACCGAGCCGAGCACGGTGTCGAGCACCCATGCCCGCTTCAGGTAGAGGTGCACGTCGACTTCCCAGGTGAACCCCATGCCGCCGTGGACCTGGGTCGCCGTCTTGCCGTTCGAGATCGCGGCCTCACCGGCGAGCATCTTGGCGCCCGCAACGGCACGGGCGACGTCGCCGATATCCGGGTCGTCGAGCGTGCACGCCGCCGCGTGGACCGCGGCGCGCGCGACCTCCGTACGGACCAGCATGTCGGCGAGCAGGTGCTTGACCGCCTGGAACGACCCGATCGGCCGGTCGAACTGCTTGCGCTCCTTCGCGTAGGCGACCGAGAGATCGGTGCAGGCCTGCGCGATGCCGACGAGGAACGCCCCCGTCACGACTGCACCTTCGCGGCGCCAGTGCGCGACGAGCTCGGCGTCGCCGACGGCTGAGCCGGTGGGCAGCTGTTCGACGCGATGCACGGGCGTCAACGGGTCGAGAGGGCGCGTCACCGGGACTGCACCCGCGATCTCACGCGCCGCCACGGCGCGCACGCTGTCGTCATCGACGACCAGCAACGTGTCGAGCACGTCGAGGTGCTCGATCATCCAGGGTGGTTCACGGTTCGCGACCTCGAGTCCACCGGCGATCCCACCGACGAGGCCGTGGGCGAGGTACAGCCAGACGAGCGGCCCGGGCACGACCGCCCGCCCCAGCTCCTCGAACACGACGGTGGCGTCGGCGACGCCGAAGCCGTCGGACCGCAGCGAGAACACACCGGCGTCGGCGAGCTCGGCGTGCGCCGGGCCGTCGAAACCGGCGCGCACGCGCTTGATCGGGAACCGGCCCTCGCACAAGCTGCGAATCCCGTCGCGCAGCGAGACCTGGTCGCCGCTCAGTTCGAAGTCCACAGCTGCTCCCGCGGGAGCCCGAGCAGGCGCTCCGAGATGATGTTGCGCTGGATCTGGGACGTGCCGGCCGCGATCGTGAGGGCGAGCGTGCGCAGCCGTTCGACGACGAACTCGTCGTCGATGTCGAGCGCGCTCCGGTCGAGCACCCGCACCGAGAGGTCGCCCAGCTTCTGGCGACTCTCCGAGTAGGCGAGCTTCACCATCAACGCACCGTCGCCCGGCGAGCCGTCGCGCGCCGCCCGCGAGACGTTCCGCTTCGTCAGCGCCCACACCGCGTCCAGCTCCGCGACGACATGCCCGAGCTCGTGCCGGTGCGCCGGGTCCCGGGTGAGCGCGGCGAGGTCCTCGGCCATGCGGCGCGCCTCGACGAGCTCGCTCACGAACGCAGTGCCCACGCTCGAACGCGAACGTGACCTGCGTGATACGCCAGCCGTCGTTCTCGGCGCCGACGCGGTTCGTCACCGGCACGCGTACGTCGTCGAGGAACACCTCACAGAACTCTGAAGACCCCAGCACGGTGTCGATCGGACGCACGTCGATGCCGGGCGTGTCCATGGGCAGGATCAGCCAGCTGATCCCCCGGTGCTTGGGTGCGTCGGGATCGGTGCGCACCAGCAGCTCGCCGTAGTCGGCGATGTGCCCGAACGAGCACCAGATCTTCTGCCCGTTCACGACGTAATGGTCGCCGTCGCGCACGGCACTCGTTCGCAGCGCAGCGAGGTCGGAGCCCGCACCGGGCTCCGAGAACCCCTGGCACCACACCTCGTCGCCGCGCAGCACCGGCGGCAGATAGCGCGCCTTCTGCTCCTCGCTGCCCTCCGTCATGATCGTCGGGCCTGCGTGCAACGAGCCCACGAAGTTCACGCCGACGTACGGCGCCCGGGCCCGGGTCGTCTCCTCGAGGAAGACGAGCTGCTCCGACGGTGAGGCGTCCCGACCGCCGTACTCACGCGGCCAGTTGATGCCGGCGTACCCGGCGTCGAACAGGCGGCGCTGCCAGTCGGTGTCGAACCGACGGCGACCCGCCCAGTCGTCCCAGCTCGGCCGGTCCGGCAGCTGCGGCAGGCTCTGCTCGAGCCAGGCCCGCAGCTCGGCGCGGAACGCCTCGTCCGACTCGGAGTAGCGCAGGTCCATGTGGCGGGCAGTGTACGAGGTGGATCTGACGGGCCGTCAGGCCAGCAGACCGGCGCGGAGTGACTCGACGGCCGCGGGATTCAGCCCGTGGCTCTCGAGATACGCCCCGACTGAGCCGTGCTCGGCGTGGAGCCGCTCCAGGACCGCGAGCATCGTCGCCTCCTCGGCGAGGAGGAGGGCGTGGTCCGCCACTTCGGGATCCACCCCGCGGGCCGCGGCGCGGGCGCGGTTGCGCTCGAGCAGCACCGGCAGAACACCGGCCGTGAGCGCGTAGTCGGCGGCGATCGTCTCGTCGTCGACGCCGAGCGCGCCGAGGACGAGCGCGGCGACGAGCCCCGTCCGGTCCTTGCCGCCGGCGCAGAAGAACACGACGGGATGCCCGGTCGAGTCGGCCACGAGCTCCACGACGGTCGCAAACCGATCGCCGAAGCGGTCGAGCATGAGCACGTAGATCTCGTCGAGCCCGCGCTCCGGCATCGGAGCGTCGTCGGGCCGGCGGCGGGTCTCGTCGACGATCGGCCGGTGGTGCACCGCGACGCCGGCGTCGACGAGAGGCCGGTGGGGATGATCGTCGACCTCGTGGCCGGCGCGAAGATCGACTGCCGTGCGGAGCGCGAGCGTGTCGACGATGTAGCGGACGTCGGTGTCGCTCACGGACGCGAGCGAATCGCTGCGGAACACACGACCCTCGCGAACGACGCGCCCGTCCGCGGCGGCGTAGCCCCCCAGGTCCCTGAAGTTGGCGGGACCCTCGAGCGCGACGTGATGCGTCGTGCTCAGAGGTCGAGCTCGAGCATGCGGATGGCGTTGCCGCGTACGAGCTTGTGGACCACGTCGTCCGGCAACCCCGCCATCAGCTCCTGGGCGACCTTCTTCGTGTGCGGCCAGGTCGAGTCCGTGTGCGGATAGTCCGTCTCGAAGGTCGTGTTGTCGACTCCGACCGTCCGCAACGACTCGATGCCGTGCCGGTCGCGGAAGAAGCAGCCGAACACCTGCCGGTAGTAGTAGGTGGACGGCGGCTCGGGCACGATGTCGCGCACACCGCCCCAGGCGCGGTGCTCGAGCCACACGTCGTCGGCCCGTTCGAGGATGTACGGGATCCAGCCGATCTGACCTTCGCTGTACGCGAGCTTCAGGGTCGGGAAGCGCACGAGCACGCCCGAGAACAGGAAGTCCGTCAGCGACGACATGGCGTTGCCGAAGCTCAGCGTGGCCGCCACGGCGACCGGCGCGTCGGCGGACGTCGCCGGCATCCTGGACGAGGACCCGATGTGCATGCACACGACCGTTGACGTCTCAGCGCAGGCGGCGAAGAACGGATCCCATCCGCCGCTGTGGATGCTCGGCAGCCCGAGGGCGGGCGGGATCTCGCTGAAGCACACGGCGCGGGCGCCGCGTGCGGCGTTGCGGCGTACCTCGGACGCGGCGAGCTCGGCGTCCCAGAGGGGGATGATCGGCAGCGGGATCAGGCGACCTCCGCTGTCGCCGCACCACTCGTCGACCATCCAGTCGTTGTACGCGTAGACGCACGCCTCGGCGAGCTCGCGGTCCTTCGCCTCCAGGAACGTCTGGCCGCAGAAGCGCGGGAACGTGGGAAACGACAACGACGCCTCGACCCAGTTCAGCTCCATGTCGTCGACGCGCGCTTTGGGCTCGTAGCACCCGGGGCGCATCTCCTCGTAGGTCATCGGAGTCATCGTCATCTCGTCGCGGTCGTAGCCGACGGCGGCGACGTGCCGCTTGTGGATGTAGACGAGGTCCTCGTAGACCCAGCAGTCGGCCTGCGGGCCCTCGGGATCGAAGGTCTGCTCGTAGGTGCCGCCGCCGACGTGGCGCATGGTGCCGATGCCGCGCCGCTCGACCCGGGGGGCCTTCTCCCGGTGCTTCGCCGGGAGCCACGTCTCCCACACATGGGGTGGCTCGACCACGTGATCGTCGACGCTGACGATCTTCGGGAACTCGTCCGCCACTCGCTCCTCCGTCCTGGATGACCTGACGGGTCGTCAGATCCTACCTGCGGCAGGGTCCCCCGTGGTCAGTCGCACTTCGTGCCGTCGGGCGGCGGCTGGAGGTCGACGAGGTACTTCACGACGTGGTCGTCGACGCACCGGTTGAACGCGGTCACGAAGGCCGTGTGTTGCGTGCCCTCGGCGGTGAGAAGCACGGCCGACGACAGCTCCCGAGCCAGACCCTGGGCCCACTTCAGCGGCGTCGCCGGGTCGTTCGTCGTGCCGATGACGAGGATCGGCGGCGTGCCGTCGACCTGGATCGGCGCCACGCCCTGGACCGGCGGCACCGGCCAGTACGCGCACACGAGCCCGGCATTGAGCAGCGCGACCCCGACGCGTGGCGCGGCGGCGGCGAACTGCGGCTCGGCGGCCTGGAACGCGTCGGGTCCCCCCACCGCCGGTCCGTCGCGACATCCGATCGCCCAGAACGCCGGCTGCGAGGAGTCGTACGTGCCGTCGTCGTGGCGACCGGTGTATTCGTCCGACAGCGCCATCAACCGTTCCCCGTCCCCGCGCGCCGCGGCCGCGAGCGCCTGCTCGAGCCGCGTGTAGCCCTCCTCGCCCGAATAGAGAGCCTGCGCGACGCCGAGGTCGAACTCGCCCCCGCCGAGGGTCCGGCCGCCGCCCGCAGGGATCGGCTGGGCGTCGACCTGCGCCGCGAGATGATCGAAACGCTCCCGCCGGGTCGCCGGCGTTGTAGAAGGGACAGCGCCGGTTCTGCGCGCACTGGGCGAGAAACGCGTCGAGTGAGTGCTCGAAACCGCCGGCCTGCTCGGAGCCGATCTCGACCGCGCTGAGGTTGGGATCGATCGCGCCGTCGAGCACGAGTGCACGCACCTTCTTGGGGAACAGCTTGGCGTACAGCGTGCCGAGATACGTTCCGTACGAGTAGCCGACGTACGTGAGCTTCTCGTCGCCGACGGCTTGGCGGATGCGGTCCATGTCGCGGACGGTGCTCTCGCTCGAGACGTAGGGCAACAGGTCGCCGCTGCGCTGCTCGCACGACTGCGCGAGCTGCTGGAGGCGGTTGGCGAGGTCCGAGCGCTCGGCCTGCGTCTCGGGCGAGTAATCGGCGGAGAAGACGCCGTCCAGATTGCTCTCACACTTCACCGGGGCGGTGTGACCGCTGCCCCTCGGGTCGAAGCCGACGATGTCGAAGCGCTCCCGCAGCTCGTCGGGGAGAACGCTGGCGAAGTCGCGCGCGAAGTCGGTGCCCGGGGCGCCGGGCCCACCCGGGTTCAGCAGCAGCGAGCCGATCCGCTTCTTCTGGTTGGTGGCGCGCACGCGCAAGAGCGCGACCTTGATGGTCTTGCCGTTACCGGGGTGGTCGTAGTCGAGCGGCACGGTGAGCTTGGCGCACTCGTCCTCGCCGCCGCACCCCTTCCAGTCGAGCTTGGGCACCGATGCCGTCGCGGCGCAACTGCGGTGCGGCGCTCGCGACAGGTGCGGCCGCGGCGGCACCGAGCGATGCGATCGCGACGCAGAGCGCGACCGAAAGCGCGCGGCGGGGGTGCACGAAGGCGGAGCTTATGGCCGGACTGCTCATCCGAAGCCGCGCCCACGTCGGCGATCGAGCGTGCCCGATACCGGCACATGCGGGATGATGAGACCGAATGGGACGTCTCGACGGAAAGGTGGCGCTGATCACCGGGGCGGCCGGCGGGATCGGGCGAGTCGCGGCGGAGCTGTTCGCCGGCGAGGGAGCTCAGGTCGTCGTCGCCGACGTGGTCGAGCGTGACGGGAAGGCGACGGTCGACGCGATCGGCGACGCGGGCGGGCAGGCGGCCTTCGTGCCGGCCGACGTCTCGGATCCCGAGCAAGCCGACGCGATGGTCCGGTTCGCGCTCGACACGTTCGGTGGCCTGCACGTCCTCTACAACAACGCCGGCATCCTCCCGCCCGACGACGCCGGCACGCTCGACACGCCGGAGTCGACGTGGGACCGAGTGATGGCCGTGAACCTCAAAGGCGTGTGGCTCGGCTGCAAGTACGGGATCCCCGCCCTCCTCGACTCGGGCGGTGGGTCGATCGTGAACGTGTCGTCTCTCGTCGCCCTCATGGGATCGGCCGTGCCGCAGATCGCGTACACCGCCAGCAAGGGCGGGGTCCTGGCGATGACGCGCGAGATCGCAGTCGAGCACGCTCGCCGCGGGATCCGCGCGAACGTCCTGTGCCCCGGACCGATCGAGACCCCGCTGATGGCCGAGTTGATGGGCGACCCCGAGTGGGCGGCGCGCCGGCTCGTCCACATCCCGATGGGTCGCCCCGGGCAGGCGCCGGAGATCGCGCGTGCCGCCCTGTTCCTGGCCTGCGACGATTCCTCGTTCATGACCGGGACGACGCTCGTCGTCGACGGCGGCATCACCGCCGCGTACGTGACACCGGAATAGGCAGGGAGCGCGATGAGCAGCCGTCTGCAGCTCGACGAGCTTCGGGAGCGCATCGGCACCGGCGACGTCGACACCGTCCTCGTCGCGTTCCCCGATCTCCAGGGCCGTCTCATGGGCAAACGCGTGACGGGCCACTACTTCCTCGACCACGTCGTCGACGGCGAGGGCATCGAGGCGTGCAACTACCTGCTCGCCGTGGACGTGGAGATGACGCCCGTGCCCGGTTACCGGTTCGCCAACTGGGAGGAGGGCTACGGCGACATGAAGGCCGTCCCCGACCTCGCGACCCTGCGCCCCGTCCCCTGGCTCGAGAAGACGGCGATCGTGCTGTGCGACCTCGTCGACGACGAGACATCCACGCCCGTCGAGGTCTCGCCACGGCGCATTCTCCAACGCCAGGTCGAGCGGGCGGCGGCCGCCGGTTACACGGTCAAGTGCGCGTCGGAGCTCGAGTTCTTCCTCTTTCGCGACTCGTACGAGGAGGCCGCCGCCAAGGGGTACGCCGGGCTGGAGCCGCACTCACCCGTCATCGAGGACTACCACGTGCTCCAGACGACGCGGGACGAGTACCTCATCCGCGCGATCCGGAACGCGATGGACGCGTCGGCGGTCCCGGTCGAGTTCTCGAAGGGCGAAGCGGGCAAGGGTCAGCACGAGATCAACCTCGAGTACGCCGACGCGCTCGAGATGGCCGACCGACACGTCATCTACAAGAACGGCGCCAAGGAGATCGCCTCGCTCGCGGGGCGGTCGATCACGTTCATGGCGAAGTACTCGATGGACGAGGTCGGCTCGTCCTGCCACGTGCACTCGAGCCTGTGGGACGGCGACGGCGCGACGTCGCTCATGTGGGCAGAGGACGGGCCGCACCATCTCTCCGCCGTGTTCCGGGGCTGGCTCGGCGGCCTGCTCGCGACCGGTCGCGAGCTGGCGTGGCTGTTCGCGCCGAGCGTCAACTCGTACAAGCGCTATCAGCCCGAGTCGTGGGCGCCGACCGCGCTGGCGTGGGGCCGCGACAACCGGACGTGCGGCTTCCGCGTCGTCGGCCACGGCGGCTCCTACCGGGTCGAGTCGCGACTGCCGGGCGCCGACGTGAACCCGTACCTCGCGTTCGCGGCGACGATCGCCGGCGGGCTCCACGGCATCGAGCACGACCTCGACCCGGGCGCGCCGTACGAGGGGAACGCCTACGCAGGCGCCGACCTCGAGCGTGTGCCCGAGACCCTGGTGGACGCCATCGGCGAGCTCGAGCAGAGCGAAGTCGCGGTCAAGGCGTTCGGTTCCGACGTGCACGAGCATCTGGTGAACACCGCCCGCCAGGAGTGGGCCGGCTTCAACCGCGTCGTCACCGACTGGGAACGCCGCCGCAACTTCGAGCAATTTTGAGCGACTTCGTGCGCCGGCGCCCGTTGATCGCGGTGCCCGCCTACCCGGTGAAGGCAGGCCGGGTGCAGGGCTGGGAGAAGCCGGGCGTGGCGGCGCCGACGCCGTACGTGGAGGCCCTGCAGCGGGCCGGCGCGCTCGAGGCGATCCTCATGCCGGTCCCGATCGACGACGACGCCGCCGCTGACGTGCTCGAACGGTTCGACGGGCTCCTGCTGATGGGCGGCGGCGACCTCCACCCCGAGCAGTACGGACAGGAGCGGCGCGACGAGGTGTACGGCGTCATTCCGCACCGGGACCGCTTCGAGCTCGTGCTCGCACGCACCGCCGTCGATCGCGGTGTCCCGACGCTGGCGATCTGTCGCGGCCACCAGGTCCTGAACGTCGCGTTGGACGGCTCGCTCGACCAACACATCACCGACCGTGACGGCGTCCTCCCCCACGGCAAGCCCGGTGTCCCGGGCGGATCGACCGTGCACGACATCGAGATCGAGCCCGGATCCCGCCTCGCGGAGGCGATGGGCGTCACGCATGCGTCGTGCTCGTCGCACCACCACCAGGCGGTCGACCGCACCGGCAAGAGATTGCGCGTGACTGCCCGCGCGCCCGACGGCGTGATCGAGGGGATCGAGCACGACGGCGACGGCTGGATCGTCGGAGCCCAATGGCACCCCGAGGACACCGCCGCCGACGACCCTGCGCAGCAACGGCTGTTCGACGAGTTCGTGCGTGAGGCGGCGGCCGGCTGACCGCACGGGTCACGTCGGCGAGATCACGCCGTGCACCGGCGGCGGGACCTCGCCCTCGCCGGCAAGCGACCGGATGAGATCCTCGGCGTCGTCGAACCCGGCGACGCGCCGAGGCAGGTCGGCGAACGGGTATCGCACGCCGGCGAGCAAGGCCAGCGCCGACTGGTACGCGGCCGAGTCGACGCCGAGGGCGCCGACGATCCGGAGCTCCTTGAACACGACGAGGTCGGGCTCGAACTCCGGCACCGGCCCACCCCGGGTGCCGGCCACCACGATCGTGCCGCCCGGGCGGGCGAGGGCGACGGCCTGCTTCAGCGCGTCCGGCGCTTTGGCGGTGACGTCGACGACGACGTCGGCCAGCCCACCGGTCGCGTCGCGCAATGCGCGCACCGGATCGGTGGTCGCGACGTCGACCGCGAGGTCGGCGCCGAACTCACCTGCGACGGCCAACCGTCCCGCGTCGCGGGGGCCGAGGCCGGTGATCATGACGAGCTCCGCGCCGGCGTCCTTGGCCGCGGCGGACGCGGAGAGGCCGCGCACTCCCGGGCCGAGCACGGCCACGACGTCGCCCCGACGGGTGCCGGGCACCGTGACTGCCCAGCGCACCCCTGCACCGAGCGGGTTGAACAGCGTGGCGACGACCGGATCGAGCACGTCGGGCACGCGATGCACGATGGCGTCGGGCCCGAGGTACTGCGACTCGGCGTAGCCGCCCCACAGTCCGGGAGGCGTGTCCACCGGGATGTACCCGTACATGTCTCGCAAGCCGTGTCGCTCGCACCGTTGGTACGCGCCGGCGCGACACGCAGCGCAGACGCGACACGACTGGAACACCTCGACGGCGATCCGATCGCCCGCCGCGACACCCCAGCGGTCGGCAGCGGCGTCGCCGATGCCCTCGATCACACCTACCGTCTCGTGCCCGGGCACGAACGCGAACCCGGCGGGCAAGTGGCCGGAGTACTGCTCGTGATCGGTACCGCACAGCCCGCACGCTTCTACCCGGAGCACGGCGTCATCGTCACCATGCTCCGGGACGGGCAGCTCGCGCGTGACGAGCGTCCGCGCCTTCTCGAGCACCAACGCGCGCGCTGTTCGCTCCGACACGGCCGCGGAGGCTATCGGTGTCCCTTCACGGTCGTGTCGGCGTGCTCGAGCTCGAGCAGGAACTCCTTGCGCTCGGGGCCGCCGCCGTAGTTGCCGACACCGCCCGAGGCGGGCAGGACACGGTGGCACGGCACGACGATCGCGACGGGGTTGGAGCCGACCGCGCCCCCGACCGCGCGGGCCGCGGTCGGCTTGCCGACCTGCTTGGCGAGCGCGCCGTACGTGGTCACCTCGCCGGTTGGGATGCGCGCCGTGGCCTCGAGGACGCGGCGCCGAAACCCGCTCGTGAGCGACCAGTCGACGGCGATGTCGAACACGCGGCGTCGGCCGGCGAAGTACTCGTCGAGCTCACGGCGAACCGGGTCGAGTCGGGCGGGGACATCCATCACGCGCGGCGAGATCCGCTCGGCGAGCTCGTCGAGCACGCGCTCGGGGTCGAACGCCAGGCGCACCAGGCCCTGTGGCGTCACTGCCACGAGGAGGTCCCCGACCGGCGACTCGACCATGGAGACGGCCACGTCGACGAGGCCCTCACGGTCGGCGGCGACGACGGTGGAGATGGCGGCGGCCGCGGCGGCGGCATCGACGTCGACGGCAGCGCCGCGGCGCAGAGAAGCTTCGAGATCAGACAATTCGGTGTTCGTCATCGGTGTACTCCTTTCGCAGGTGCTCCAGCCCTTCGCGCACGTTCTGGCGCGCAGCCGGCTCGGAGATGTCGAGGATGCGCCCGACGTCCCGGAACGAGAGGTCGGACACGAACCGCAGAACGATCGAGGCTCGCTGTTTCGGTGGCAGCTCGCCGACCGCTTTCCACAACCCTGGATCGGGCAACGTGGGCGCCGGCGCAGGCCGCTCGGGGAGCTCGGCGGCAGGCACCGGACGCCGCGCCCGTCCGCGGTGGGCGTCGATCGCCTTGCGGTGCGCAATCGTCAACACCCATGCCCGCAGGTTCGAGCCATCCTCCAGCCGCGGGTATGCGCGCAGCGCGGCGATGAACGTCTCCTGCAGACAGTCGTCGGCGGCGTCGGGGCCGACCGAGAACACGAGGAAGCGGTAGACGGCGTCCCGGTGGTGCTCGAGGAAGGTCTGGAACGGGGGTCGGCTCACACTCTCTTCAACGTCCGGGGACGGAGTTTCGTGAGATGGAACGTGCGGATTTCCGACTACTTCGTCGCCGTGGGCGCGACCGGTCCTCCGACGGCGTGCGTGATGGGCAGCGGGGTCGCGGCGAGGAGGAACTCGTAGACGCCGTCGTCCGCGCAGTCGGCCGCGAGATCGTCCAGGAACCACAGCTGGCCCTGCACGAGACCCATGTCACGCAAGTCGATCATGTGGACCGGCAGCAGCGCGGCGGGATCCTCACACGGCCAGACCTCGAACACGAGCGTGTCGGTCGCGACGGCGGCGACCTCCTTGCCGTGCAGGTAGTCGATCGCGCCGACGCCGAGCCCCGGGCTGGGATCGCCGAAGCGCGCCCGGTCACCGCGACGCAGCCATTCCATCTGACCCGTGCGCACGAGCAGCACGTCGCCGGACTCGATGGTCAGCCCGGCCATGCGCTCGGCAGCGGCGAGATCGTCGCCGGAGATGGCGTAGTTGTCGTCGAAGAACTCGACGCCGCGGAGGCGGGCGATGTCGAGAAGGACGCCGCGCGTCACGATCGGCCCGTACTGCTCGATACCGAGCCGGCCGGCGCCCCCGTCCTGTGTGACCACCGAGTCCGGCGTGTTGTTGTAGAGCAGCCCCTCGTAGCCGACGTCCGCGAGCCCGTCCCAGTGCGTCGCCGCCTGAATCCCCATCTCGACGAGGTCGTCGCTCGTCGTGAAGTCGCTCGGGTCCCCCGTGAACGGCGCGTTGGCCATGATCATCGTCTGCTTCGGATTGATCCGCCCGGGGATCACGCCCGTTTGCGGCCCGCTGTTCGTCGAACGGGATCGACAGTGAGAACGTCACGCCCTGCCGGACCGCCGCGACGCCGCGTCGCACCGCGTCGGGCGTGATGAAGTTGAGCGTCCCGCGCTGGTCGTCATCGCCCCAGCGGCCCCAGTTCGAGACCCGCTCCGCGAGCGCCTTCAGCTCGTCCGGCAGGGGCAAGTGAGCGCCTCGCTACTTCGCGGTGTACTGCTTGCGGAGCTCGTGTTTGAGCACCTTGCCGGTGGCGTTGCGCGGCAGGACGTCGACGATCTCCAGCTGCTCGGGGATCTTCTGGGTCATGAGCCCGGCTGCCTCGCAGAAGTCGAAGATGTCCTTCAGATTGGGCGGGGCTTCCTTGTCGGCGGGGACGACGATCGCGCACGCGCGCTCACCGGACCGGTCGTCGGGCAACCCGATCACGGCGACGTCGGCGATGGCGGGGCTGGTGAACAGGAGGTCCTCGACCTCTTTGGCACTGATGTTCTCGCCCTTGCGGATGATGACGTCCTTGAGCCGGCCCGTGATCGTGATGTAGCCCTCGGCGTCGAGCTTTCCGAGGTCGCCCGGTGCGGAAGAAGCCCTCCTCGTCGTACGCGTCGGCGTCGAGCGTCGAGTCGAGGTAGCCGCGGAACAACTGCGGGCCTTTCGCCCGGATCTCGCCCTCCTCGTCCGGTCCCGCGACCTTCCCGTCGAGAGTCACGACCTTGATCTGGACACCCGGCGTCGCGGCCCCCTCGGTGTCGGCGAGGTGCTGATCGGTGTCGCGCACGGCACCCATCGTGATGATCGGGCACTCGGTGAGCCCGTAGCCGGACACGACCCCGACGCCACCCATCTCCGAGACGATGTCGTAGTGCAACTGGGGCGGCTTGGGCGCGGCGCCGCCGGGGAACGCGCGGACGTTCGGGAACAGCGGCGTGTCGGGCTGCTCACGCTGGGCCGCGAGGTACGCCATGTGGAACGGCGTTCCCGATCCGGCGAGCGTGACGCCCTCGCGCTGGAGCAGCGGGATGGTCGTCGGCGGGTCGAACGCTTCGATCACGATCGCGCGGGAGCCGCTCATCAGCGTTGCGCACAGCAATCCGATCCCGCCGATGTGCGTGAAGGGGAAGGCCAGCGCGCCGATGTCGGCAGCGGTGAGCTCGAGCGCGACCGCCATGCCGTAGGCGGACGCCATGATCGTCCGATCCGTGTGCTTGGCGCCCTTGGGGTCCGCCGTCGTGCCGGACGTGTAGAAGGCCCAGCGCACGGGAAGCTCCGACGGGTCGTCGGGCGGCGGCGCCGCGGGCGCCAGCGCGTCGGGATCGCCGTCGGGCAGCTTGCGGTCGGCGACGAGCACGGCGAGGCCGGGCTGGCCTTCGGCGATCGTACGCGCCATCGCCTCGTAGTCGAAGCCTTTCCATTGCGACGGCACGATCAGCATCCGGGCGCCGGTCTGCTTGGTGACGAATCCGACCTCGCGTTCGCGGTAGATCGGCAGGATCGGGTTCTGCACCGCGCCGAGCCGCGAAAGTGCGCCGACCAGGACGATCGACTCCAACCACGTCGGCAGCTGCCACGACACGGGCGTGCCCTTCCCCACGCCCAACTCGGACAGCCCGGCTGCTGCGCGCTCCGAAGCGGCGCGGTACTCGCCGAACGTCATCGCCCGCCCGTCTTCGTCGATTCCAAGGGGCGCACCCGGTGTCGCGGCTTCTCGCCTTTCGATCAGCTCCCAGAGGCTCCTGGCGTCGTCGATCATCGTTTCCACGATCTGGGGCCGATCACGCCGTGATCCCGCCGTCGAACGACACGATGCTGCCCGTCATGTAGCGACCGTCGTCCGAGGCGATGTACGCGACCATCCCCGCGACCTCCTCGGGCTCGGCGGCTCCGAGGGGGGAGGTCACCCGGGCGAACTCCTTCATGTTCACGCCCTCGGGCATCGTGAACCCGGCGATCATCGGAGTGTTCATCCCTCCGGGCGCGACGGCGTTGACGCGCACGTTGCGTCGTAGGTACTCGACTGCCAGCGCGCGCGTGAGGTTCACGACACCGCCCTTCGACGCGCAGTACGCCGCCGAGTACGGCTGGCCCATGAGCCCGGCGTTCGAGGCCACGTTCACGATCACGCCCCCGCCATCGAGCAGGTACGACAGGGTCGCCTGGCACATCAGGAAGGTGCCGGTGAGGTTCACGCCGATGATCGCCGACCAGCGCTCGTACGTCTCGTCCACGGTGTGCGCGAAGCTCCCGATCCCCGCCGAGTTCACGAGGACCCGCGGCCGGCCGAGGTCGGCCGCGATGCCGTCGACGGTCTCCCTCACCGCGACGGGATTCGTGACGTCGACGCGGTACGCCCGTGCGTCGCCGCCCCGCTCCCCGATCTCCGCGGCCGTCTTCTCGGCGGCGTCGGCGTCGAGGTCGAGCACGGCGACCCCGGCGCCCTCGTCGCCGAAACGGTGGGCGGTGGCGCGCCCGAGGCCCGAGCCGGCCCCGGTGACGACCGCGATGTGGTCCGTGAAGCGCGCCATGTGCCCCCTCCTGGGCCCGCCGCCGGGCCCCGCGCAGAATCTAACGCCCCGTCAGACCGGCGTCAGGAGTCGGGTACGGTCCGGCCCGTGGCATCCGTGGGGACCAGCCCGCGCACGACGGCGGACCTGCTGCGCGCCGCAGCGGCCGCGCACCCCGATCGCGAGGCATACGTCCACGGAGAGAAGCGGGTCACGTACGCCTGGCTCGACCGGGCCGCCGACGGGTTCGCCGCCACCCTCCTCGACCAGGGTGTCGGCCCGGGCGACGTCATGTGCCTGCTCCTGCCGTCGTCGATCAAGTTCGCGACCTGCTACCTGGGCGCGCTGCGCGCCGGCGCGATCACGTCGGCGATCAACCTGCGGCTCGGCCCGGGCGAGAAGGCGAGCATCCTCGAGCGCACGGAGCCGGCCGTCACGATCGTCGGCGACGGCGTCGAGCTCCCCGACGGCGTCGGCGCCGGGACCCGGATCCACGTGTCCGAGCTCGGCCACGCGTTCGGCGCCGATCCGCCGCAGTCGGTGCCCGATCTGGCCCCGACCGACGCCGCCTGCATCGTGTGGACGAGCGGGACGACCGGTCAGCCGAAGGGCGCGGTGTACGACCACGCCGCGATGGAAGTCATCTCGCGCAACATCGGCGAGCTCACACGCCCCGGTGACCGCCGTCTCCTGGCCCTGCCGTTCCCGCACGTCGGGTACATGACCCGCATGTGGGACGAGCTCGCGAACGGCACGACATTGGTGCTCGTGGGCGAGCCGTGGTCGGCGGAGGAGTCGCTGCGGCTCATCCGCGAGGAGGGCATCACGATGGCCACCGGCGTCCCCACGCAATGGTCGCTCGTGCTCGCGCACCCGGACGTGGAGCGGACCGACTTCTCCGGGCTGCGCGTGCGGCGCGCTCGGCGGCGCCTCGATCGCGCCCGACCTGGTGCGCCAGATCCGCAAGGTGCTCGGCTGCCCGGTGATCACCCGCTACACGAGTACCGAGGCGGGCGTGTGCACGAGCACGCTCGTGGACGACGACGCCGCCGTCGTCGCAACCACCGTCGGACGCCCGGCACCCGAGGTGGAGCTGCGCATCGTCGATCCCGCCGACGAGAGCGGGCAGCCCGCCGGCGATGTCGGCGAGGTGCGTTGCCGATCGGCGGCCATGATGCGGGGCTACTGGCGCGACCCCGACCGCACCGCCGAGACGATCGACGCCGACGGATGGCTGCACACGGGCGACCTCGGCTTCGTCGGCGCCGACGGCAACCTCCGCATCGTCGGACGCCTGAAGGAGATGTACATCCGCGGCGGGTACAACGTGTACCCGGCGGAGGTCGAGGCGGTGCTCGCCGAGCATCCATCGGTGGCCCGTGCCGCCGTCGTCGGCGCACCCGACCCCGTCCTCGGCGAGGTGGGCGCCGCGTTCGTCGTGGCGGCCCCCGGATCAACGCCGCCAACCCGCGACGCACTGCGGTCGTGGTGCCGCGACCGCCTCGCGGATTACAAGGCGCCAGATCGCGTCGAGGTGGTCGACGAGCTGCCGCTCACCTCGATGCTCAAGGTCGACAAGCGCGCGCTGGTCGCGCGGACAACGGAGGGGAAATGACCACGGAGTATGTGATCCAGCCCGTCGGCAGCGGCGACACCAGCGAGAAGCCGATCAAGCTCGGTGGCGCGCTGTTCACGATGGTGGAACCCCATCCCGGGCACGAGGTCGCGTACAACCGCTGGTACGAACGTGACCACTTCTACGCCGGCTGCATGATCGGAGCGTGGACGGTCTCGGGGGCCCGCTACGTGGCGACGCGCGCGTGCAAGGAGAAGCGGTACCCGTCCGATTCACCGATCACGCCCGACCCGATGATCGGCTCGTTCCTCGCGCTGTACTGGATCCTCGCCGGCCGGTTCGGGGAATGGATGAAGTGGGGCACCGAGCAGGTGAACTGGCTCCACGCCAACAATCGGATGTTCACCGAGCGCGACCACATCCACACGCTCATGTACAAGTTCCTCGACGAACAAGGCGCTCGGCCGGACGGCGTCCCAGCCGAGCTCGCGCTCGACCATCACTTCCCCGGGCTCGTCGCCGTCATCGGCGAGGTCGCAGACGGGAAGACGCACGACGACGTGGTGGCGTGGTTCCGCGCGCGGCCATGCCCGGCCGAGGTGATGACCGCGTTCACGCCGGTGCCCCTGTTCCAGGACGCGCCGAGCGACGTTCCCCGCAACGAGGAAACCGACCGCTTCCTCCAGCTCTACTTCCTCGACGAGAACCCGCTCGAGGTGTTCGACGACCGGTTCGGCGGGCTCGGGAAGGAGTTCGACGCCAGCGGCCTCGGCCGCATCCTGTTCGTCTCGCCCTTCCTCGCCACCGTCCCCGGCACCGACCGCTACACCGACGAGCTCCGGTAGATGCGTAGCTCACCCGGAAGAGCTCCGGGTGAGGTACGCATCACGAGACGGCGGCGCCCTTGAGTCGTGGGAGCACCTTGCGCTCGAACAGCTCGAGGCTCTCCCAGGCGACCTCGGGCGGGATGCCGCCCATGAGCGGGTGCAGGACCAGCGTGCCGAAGTCGCCGAGCTCCTCGGCCAACTCGACGCACTCGTCCGGCGTCACGACGCGGTAGACGCCGCTCTTCCGGACGTCGTCGACGTCCTTGGCGTGCACGTCGACGGCCGAGCGCTGCCCCGGCGTCTGCCAGCTCTCGTACACGTTGGCCTCGTGCAACGCGTGCGGGCCGATCTTCACCCACGCCGCCTCCGGGTCCTCGGCCACGTGCACGAACCCCGGACCGGCGGGGAGGCTGATGAACCCCTGGTCGAACCCGACCTTGGCGCACTCGTCGTCGTAGATCTCGGCCAGCTTCGGATCACCGACGGCGGGGAACATCGGGAGCCGCAGCCGCGCCGCGCGCCTCGCCGCGACCTCGGTGGACCCGCCGATCATCATCATCGGGTGCGGCTGCGTCATCGGCTTCGGCGTCACCTGCACGGTCCGGCCACGCCATTCGAACGACTCACCGGTCCACGCCCTGCGCATGACGTCGACGTACTCCTCGAGCAGCTTGCCGCGCTGCTTGCGGTCGACGCCTGCCATCTCGAACTCCTCGTACCGGTAGCCGACTCCGGCGACGAAGCTCACCCGACCCCCGCTGGCGAGGTCGAGCACCGCGAGCTCCTCCGCCAGGCGCACGGGGTCGTGCAGTGGCACGAGAACGGCGGCGATGTTGATGCCGATGCGCCGCGTGCGCCCGGCGATCGCCGCCGCCATCGTCACCGGCGCCGGGATGTACCCATCGTCGGCGCCGTGGTGCTCGGAGAGCACCACGAAGTCGATGCCGCGCTCGTCACCCCATCGCGCCTGGTCGAGGCACGCGGCGTACAGCTCGCCGTGCGTCGCCGAGCCCCAGCTCGGAGCACGAAGGTCGTATCGGAGGCCGATCATCGCCATGGCGCGGCTCCAGGGTCAGCGGGTGAGGTGCGGCCCGACTTCGGCGCCGAAGCGCTCGATCTGGTCGCACAGCTCGTCGATCGAGCGCGACTGGAAGCGCACCTGGAGGTGCGACACGCCCATCGCGCCGTACTCGTTCATCGATTCGGCGAGCTCTTCGGGCGGGCCGGTGATCGTGCCGCGCGCCACCTCCCAGCCGGGCTCGCCGACGTACATCGCCTCGGTGATCACGCCGATCTCGGGCTCGGCGCCGGGGCGCACCTCGTCCCGTTGGGCGCGGAGGTACGCGATCGAGTCCGGCATCTTCTTGCGCGGTGTCCCCTGCGGGATCCAGCCATCGCCGCGCGCCGCGACCCGCCGCAGTGCCGGACGGCTCGACCCACCGATCCAGATCGGCGGGCGCGGCCGCTGAACCGGCCGCGGCCGCATGCCGACCGCGTCGTCGCCCGAGCCGGTGAACTCGTCGCGCCAGGCCGTCTTTCACACCGTCGACGGCATCGTCGAGCATCCGCCCCCGCTCCGCGAACGGCAGGCCCATCGCGTCGAACTCCCCCGCGACGTGCCCGGCGCCCATCCCGAGGATCACCCGACCGCCGGACAGCGTGTCGAGCGTCGCGAACGCCTTGGCCGTCTGGAGCGGGTGCCGGTAGGGGCCGACGAACACATTGGTCATGAGGTGCGTCCGCGTCGTGTTCGCAGCGAGGAACCCAAGCGTGGAGATCGGCTCGTACCAGGTCGTCGACATGGCCGGGGCGAGCGAGCGCGGGATCGCGACGTGGTCGCACACTGCGACGTAGAAGAACCCGGCGCCGTCGGCGGCCTGCGCGGCTCGGACCAGCTCGGGCACACCGGCGCCGTTGTCCCGCTCCCACGGGGCCGCCACCATCGTGCTGAGCGCGACGGTCGGGAGCTGGATCCCGAACACGAGCTTCCCGGGCGGGACGATCGTGACGACGTCGTCGCTCACCACGGCTCGCTCATCCGCCGTGCTCACCCGGGCCAGACGACGCTCTGGAGCTCCGAGTACGCGTGGAGGCCGAACGACCCGCCGTCGCGGCCGACCCCGCTGAGCTTCGTGCCCCCGAACGGGGTCTCGTGGTTGCGCTGGATCGTGTTGATGCCGATGTTGCCGGCCCGGAGGCGACGAGCGACGCGCATCCCGCGCGCCGAGTCGCCGGTGAACACGTAGTCGTAGAGCCCGAAGTCGCTGTCGTTCGCGAGGTGGATGGCTTCCTCGTCTTCGTCGAAGGTCTCCACGACGATCACGGGGCCGAAGATCTCCTCGCGCGCGACGCGCATGTCGCCGCGGACGTCGGCGAGCAAGGTCGGTTCGACGTAGAAGCCCCGGTCGAGATGTGAGGGGCGCCCTCCGCCCGTGACGACCTCCGCGCCCTCGTCGGCGCCGACGCGGATGTAGCCCTCGACACGCTCGCGGTGCGCGCCCGTGATCAGCGGCCCCACGACGGTCTTCGGGTCGGTCGGGTCGCCGACCGGGAGAAACGTGGCCATCTCGGCCAGGCCCTCGACGAACTCCTGGTAGCGCGACCGGTGCACGATCGCCCGCGTCGGGGCGGTGCAGATCTGCCCGGCATGGAAGGTCCACACCGATCCGATGGCGGTGATCGCCGTCGTGAGATCGGCGTCGTCGAGCACGATGCCCGCGCCCTTGCCGCCCAGCTCGAGCAGCAACCGCTTCATCGTTCGTCCCCCGGCTTCGGCGATGCGGAGGCCGACGGCGGTGCTGCCGGTGAAGCTGATCATGTCGACGTCACGGGATTCGACCAGCGCCTCGCCGGTCGCCGGGCTCGATCCGGTGACGACGTTCAGGACGCCGGGCGGGAACCCGACCTCCTCGAGGATGCGTACGAGCTCGATCACCGCCAGCGGGTCCTGCGGCGCCGGTCGCACGATCACCGTGTTGCCCATCGCGAGCGCGGGGCCGATCTTGCCGGCCATGTTGACGATCGGGAAGTTGTACGGCGTGATGCAGGCGACCACGCCAACCGGGGCGCGGCGGGCGAGCGCGCCCATCAGACCCGCGGGTGCCATCGGTGTCGCCGGCATCTCCTGCGGCGCCAGCGGGATGACGTTCGGCTCGAGGGCGCCGCGCGCGTACCGGTCGAAGCGGCTCGCCGCCACCGGTACCTGCATCGCGCGCCCGACGGCGGTCGTGCACCCCGTCTCCGAGATCACGAGCGGGACGAGGTCCTCGAGCTTCTCGCGCACGCGCACGGCGGCCGCAGACAGGAGCTCGGCGCGATGCTCGGGTGTCGTCCGCGACCACGACTCGAACGCGTCGCGCGCGGCCCGGGCTGCGTCGTGTGCCTGCTGCACGGATGCTTCGGGCGCGACGCCGACAACCGCTTCGGTTGCCGGGTTGACGATGTCGTAGCCGCCGTCACCGCCGTCGACCCAGTCGCCGCCGATCAGAAGCCGTTCGTCGGTCGTGACGCTCATGCCCTTCTCCCCGCTACGATTCCCAATCTAGAACGCGTTCTCATTTCCTGTCCAACGGCGGTGACCCATGGACCTCGGCCGAGTCGGCGTCTGGACGTTCGCACTCGACCTCCAACCTGCGGCGCGCGCCCGCGAGCTGGCGGCCGAGCTCGAGGAGTTGGGATACGGCTCGATCTGGGTGCCCGACGCCGTCGGCCGCGACCCGCTCGTGCACGCCGCGCTCCTCCTCGCCGGCACGCAGCGCATCGCCGTCGGCACCGGCATCGCCCAGATCTGGGGCCGCGACCCGATGTCGATGAACGCGGGCTGGAAGACCGTCAGCGAGGCGTCACCGGGCCGGTTCGTGCTCGGGCTGGGCGTGAGTCATCAGACGATGGTCGAAGGCCTGCGCGGTCAGAGCTACTCCCGTCCGCTCACGGCGATGCGCGAGTACCTCGACGGGATGGACGCGTCCATGTACGTCGCACCCGAGCCGCCGGAACCGCCGCGTCGGGTGCTGGCCGCGTTGGGGCCGAAGATGCTGGCGCTGGCGTCGGAGCGTGCCGATGGCGCCCACCCGTACAACGTCCCGCCCGAGCACACCGCGCAGGCCCGCGAGATCCTCGGCCCGGACAAGCTGCTGGCGCCCGAGCAGGCGGTCGTCCTCGAAACCGATCCGGCAGAAGCACGCCGCATTGGACGCGAGCACTTCGCGATCTACCGGGATCTCCCGAACTACACGAACAACCTGCGCCGCTTCGGGATCACGGACGACGACCTTGCGGACGGGTGCAGCGATCGCCTGGTCGACATGGTCGTTGCGTGGGGCGATGCCGAAGCGATCCGTGCCCGGGTCCAGGCGCACCATGACGCCGGCGCCGACCACGTCGCGGTGCAGGTCCTCAAGCCGAGCCGCGCTGACGTCCCCATGGACGACTGGCGGGAGCTCGCGCCGGCGTTGCTCTAGGGTCCGCGTCATGCCCGAGTTCGAGACGTACGACCAGCGGGTCGCGGACGCTCTCGTCCGCGCGCACGAGAAGGACGAGGGTCTGCCCGGATACCTCGGCATCCGTCTCGCCGAGACGTGGCCGGGCGGCATGCGCGCCGAGATCGCCGTCCGGGAGGACCTGCTCAACCAGTTCGGCAACCTGCACGGCGGGGTGCTCGCCGCGTTGTGTGACCACGTGCTCGGCACGGTCTGCTACCCGGTGATCCCGCCCGGCGCGTGGGCGGCCACGACGGAGTTCAAGCTCAACTACCTCGCGCCGGTCACCGGCGGCACACTCTCTGTGTCGGCGCAAATCGCGTCGCTCACGAAGCGCACCGCGGTCGTGCGCATCGAGGTCGACAACGACGGCCGGCAGGTGTGCCTCGCGCAGGGGACCGTCCTCGTGATGCCGCCGAAGACATAACCCCGCCGTTGTCACAGAAACGCACCCATAGACCGCGATTCTGTGACAACGCAGGGAACAGCTACTCGGCCAAGTCCAACTGCAGCATCCGGATCGCGTTGCCGCGCACGATCTTCTGGATCTGATCCTCGTCGAGGTCCTTCATCTGCCGCTCGGCGACTTCCTTGCTGTTGGGCCAGGTGGAGTCGCTGTGCGGGTAGTCGGTCTCGAACGTGATCGTGTCGACGCCCATGTCCTCGAGCGAGCGCAGGCCGTGCGGGTCGTCGAAGAAACAGCCGTACACGTGCTCGCGGTAGTACTGGCTCGGTGGCTTCTTGACCTTGTCGGCGACGCCGCCCCACGCCCGGTTGTGGTCCCAGACGGCGTCGGCCCGCTCGAGCACGTACGGGATCCACCCGATCTGCCCCTCGGAGTACGCGATCACGAGGTCGGGAAACTTCTCGAATACACCTGACATGAGGTAGTCGGTGAGCGACATCGCCGCGTTCATGTACGTGAGCGTCGAGCCCACGGCCGGCGGCGCGTCCTTGGACGTCGACGGCATCTTCGACGACGAGCCGATGTGCATGCACACGACCGTGCCCGTCTCCGCGCACGCCTGGAAGAACGGGTCCCAGTAGCCGTCGGGGTCGTGGACCGAGGGCAGGCCCAGGAACGGCGGGATCTCCGTGAACGCCACCGCGTGTCCGCCCCGTGCCGCGTTGCGCCTGATCTCCTCGCCGGCGAGCTGCGAGTCCCACAGCTGGATGATCGGCAACGGGATCAGGCGGCCGTCCGAGCCCGCGCACCACTCGTCGAACATCCAGTCGTTGTACGCCTTGACGCACAGGTCGGCGAGCTCCATGTCCTTGGCTTCCATGAACGTCTGCCCGCAGAAGCGCGGGAACGTCGGGAACGAGAGCGACGCCTCGACCCAGTTGACGTCCATGTCCTCGAGGCGCGCCTTCGGGTCGTAGCAGCCGGGGCGCATCTCCTCGTAGGTGATCGCGGTGATCTTGACCTCGTCGCGGTCGAAGCCGACCGCCGCGCTCAGGCGCGTCTGCGGGATCTTCTTGTCCTCGTAGTGCCACCAGTCGCAGGGGTTGCCCTCGCCCTTCTCGTACGAGAAGTTGCCGCCGACGAAGGTCATCTCCCCGAGCGGCGCTCGAACGACCCGCGGGCCGACGTCCAGGTACTTCTTGGGCAGCCGCTTCTGCCACACGTCGGCCGGCTCCACGACGTGGTCGTCGACGGAGATGATCTTCGGGAACATCAATCCTCCTGGTCGCCCTCGCAAGCTCCGGCTCCTGCGGCGCCGGTCGGCAAAGCCGCCGTCGCCGCGGCCATGGGGCGAGCTTAGACCTGACGGGGCGTCAGGTCGCAGGGCGGCGCGTGAGGATCTGGTCGACGACGAAGCCGCCGGCGGCGACGACGAGCGCGCCGATCACGATGATCAGGGTGCTGTTGGCGAGGCTGCGCGCGATGACGTCCCACGCGGCATCGAACGCGTCGCGGCTGGCGAACTGGTCGAGGGTGCGGCCCACGAGCTGCTTGGACAACGCCATGATCCCGAGGAACAGGAGCGACACGCCGGCCACGACCGCGCCCGCGATCCCGAGCGCGCGCCACCGCCGTTCGGAGAAGGCGACCGCGAGGGCGAGCAGGGCGAGCACGACAAGCGGTGTGAGCAGCGCGATGCGCTGGGCGCCGTCGACGGCGCCCCAGAGGATCGGGACCTGGCTGCGGCGGGCGATCACGATGGGCTGCACCTGGATGCCGCGGAGGGCGGCGGCGACCTGCGGGTCTTGCGACCGAGCGAGGTTCACACCCGGGGTGACGTCGAGCGTGATCGTGTCGTTCCCCGACGTGAGCTGATCATGCACGTCTCCAAGAGACTGCTTGAACGCGGCTCGGTAGGCGGGTGTGGTCAGCGCCGCGCTGATGCCCGCCCTGATCGCCGGCTCCGCCGCGGTCGGGACGGGTTGGGTCGTGTTGGTGAGCACCGCGTCGGCGATGCCCTGGCGCACCGCTTCACGATCGAGAAGGTCGTCCGAGAGGTTGGTGAAACGCTCGCGATCCAGGAGCACCTGCTGGGTCCAGAGACCGGCGAGAGCGAACGGGAGCAACAAGCCCGCTGCCACGAGCAGCAGCGCGACGAGCGCCCGCCGGCTCACGCGGCCGGTTGTCGGCGCAGGACGAACGCGAAGCGGGTCAGGACCACGCCCCAGAACAGGAGCATGATGCCGATCACGAGCGCCACCACGAGGATCGTGATCCCGGGCCACACCACGGTGATCACGGCGGCGACGATGGCGGCAATGCCCTTGGCGACGAAGTGGCCGGTGTGCGGGCGGTCGCCGCGATGCCGGTACGCGTACCAGAGCGACATCGCCGCGTAGACGAACAACCATGCCGCCAGCAGGAGGGCGAGCACGAGCGCGGTCACGTCCGGCCACGCCAGGACGACGATGCCCGCGATCACGTCGACGATCCCCCGGAACAGGATGAACCCCCACCCCTCGGTGTGACGTTCGGTGATCGCCCAGGCGATCTCGGCTCCCCCGGCGACGAGAAGGAACACGCCGAGCACGAACACGAGCGCGAGCACGGTGACGCCCGGCCACACGATGGTGATGACGCCGGCGACGAGCGCTGCGATCCCGAGTGCCAGCACCCATGGCCAGCTCCGCCGGGTGTCGACTCTGGTGACGACGACGGCGGGCTCGGGCGGTGTGGTGCTCATCGTGACCCCCCTGCGGTCGCGGTTGCGCTCGGAACTTAGCGCCCGGTCACCCCCGGACGCCGGAGTACGGTCCGAGTCCGGAAGGAAAGGACGAGTGATGATCCTCGAGGGCAAGACGGTGGTGGTCTCCGGTGTCGGCTCCGGCCTCGGGCGAGAGATCGCGGTCGCGGCCACGCGTGACGGTGCGAACGTCGCGCTCGGCGCGCGGACGCAGGCGAACCTGGAGAAGGCGGCCTCCGAGATCGACCCGTCCGGCGAGCGCGTCGCGTGGGAGGTCACCGACATCACCGACCCGGAGCATTGCGCTCGACTTGCCGCTACGGCCGTCGACCGCTTCGGGCACATCGACGCCCTGGTGAACTGCGCCGCGCTCGACGCCGTGTTCGGAGGGCTCGAAGAGGCCGATTGGGACAGCTGGCGCCAAGCCCTCGAGATCAATCTCTTCGGCACCATGCAGATGACGCAGGCGGTCATCCCCTCCATGAAGGAACGGGGCGGCTCGATCGTGTTCATCGGTAGCCAGGCGATGTATTGGTCGCAGCTGCCACAGACTGCCTACGCGGCGTCGAAGTCCGCGATCCTCGGCGCGGTCGCACACCTCGCCCGCGAGCTCGGGCCCTACGGGATCCGAGTCAACACCGTCGTGCCGTCGTGGATGTGGGGCCCGCCGGTCGAGATGTACGTCGACATGACCTCGAAGGCGCAGAACGTCGACCCGTCCGCCATCGTCGACGGCATCACCGAGAACATGCCCCTGGGCGAGATCCCGAGCGACGGCGACGTCGCCGAAGTCGTGGTGTTCTTCGCCTCCGATCGCGCCCGCATGGTCACCGGCCAGTCCCTGCTCGTGAACGCCGGCGAGTACATCCGGTAGCTACACGGGCGAGCCGGGCGCGACGAGGGGCCACGGGCGCTCGCGCTCGGCGGTGAGCGCGAGGTCGAGGAGGAGCGGCTCCTCGAAGTGACGTCCGATCACCTGGAGGCCGACGGGGAGGCCGCGGGTGGTTCCGATCGGGTATCGAGCACGCCGGGTTGCCGAACACGTTGGCCGGGATCGTCAACGCGCCGTTGTTGCCGAGCTCCGTCTGCTGATCGGCGACTCGCGTGGGCAGCGGTCCTTCCGCCGCGAAGGCGACGTCCGGGTTGGCGGCGGCGATGACGAAGTCGACCTGGTCGAGGATCTCCGCCATTGCCTCGTTCATCGCGGTGCGGCGGTTCTCGATGCGGGCGCGCGCTTCGAGGTTGTACACCTGGGTCGCGAGCTTGAGGCCGAACCCGATCTCGAGGGTGAGGTCCGGCTCGCAGTCGGGATAGCGGTCGCCGAGCAACGCGAGGATCTCGGACAGCCCCGACAGCGCCCACTCGTAGCCGAGCTCGGGCAGCTTCACGGGCACGTCGACGAGCTCGAGGCCCGCGTCACGCGCGAGCGCTTCACCATGGGTCACGACCATCTCGGCGACCTCGGGGTGCACGACGGCGATGCCGAGATCGGGGGCGATCACGGCCCGCTTGCCCCGCAGGTCGCGCTGGCCCAGACCGGCTTCCCAGCCGTCGACGCCCGCCAGGCTGTACGGGTCACGATGATCGAACCCGTTCGTCACGTCCACGAACCGAGCCGTGTCGCGCACCGAGCGCGACACGCAGCCCAGGACCGCGGTCACCGAGCCCAGCAGCATCTCCGGGCTCTTCGGGATGCGGCCGTAGGTGCATTTGAGCCCGAAGAGGCCGGTGAACCCGGCCGGGATGCGCAACGAGCCGCCTCCGTCGCCGCCGGTGCCGACGGTCACGAGTCCGCCGGCGACCGCCGCCGCTCCCCCGCCCGTCGACCCGCCCGGCGTGTGAGCGAGATCCCACGGGTTGCGGGTGACGCCGTTGAGGTTCGTGCGCGTGAGGTTCACGCCGCCGAACTCGCTCGATGTCGTCAGGCCGACGAGCACCGCTCCTCCCTCGCGCAACCGGGCAACGAGTGTGGAGTCGTGGGTCGCCACCTCGTCCTTCAGCGGAACACTCGCCTGCGTGGAGGGCCACCCGGCAACGGAGTCGAGCTCCTTCACACCCACCGGGACTCCACCGAACGGCGCGTTCACGTCCGCACGTGCCGCGGCCGTCCGCGCCGCATCCGGGTCGAGATGCGAGAACGCGTTGAGCTCAGACGCCTCGATCGCCGCGATCGTGGCGTCGAGCTCCTCGAGCGGCGAGCGCGCACCGGAGCGGAACGCCTCGACCAGCGAGCACGCGTCGCCGGGCCACGGGGTGTCGGTCATCGTGCACCCCATGCCGCCGCGACCTCAGCCGTCGTCGTGAGTGTGGCGACGAGGCTCAGGGTGTTCTCCATGACCGCGTCGGCGTACTCGGCGGGAACCCCGGCGACCGCGTCGCGCGGCATCACGAACTGGTAGCCGCGGTTCACGGCGTCGAACGCGAAGTTCGTCATCCCCACGTTCACCGACACCCCCACACCGACGACGGTCGCAACGCCGAGGTTGCGGAGGATCGGATCGAGCTCGGTTCCCGTCATCGGACCGAGCCCGTGGTGCCGCGGCAGCACGAGGTCGGCAGGGTCGACGCCGATCTCGTCCGGCGGCTGCACCGCGGCCGAGCCCGGCGTGAGCCCGATGGCCGACTTCTGCGCGCCCATGAACAAGCGGGCGTTCCGGTTGGCGCCCTTGCGGTCGGCGCGGGTCTCCGCCGTGCAGTGCACGACCGGCACCCCGGCCGTCCGCGCTGCCCGCGCGAGCTCGGCGCAGTGCTCGACGACGCCGGCCTTCTCGGCCTCGGCCGCGAGCATGGGCAACGCCGACGCCTTCCCGACCACGCCGTTCTGGACCTCTTGCAGCACGAGCGCGGTGTGCTCGGGCGCGACCAGTTGGTGCAGGTCGAGTGGCATGGTGACCGGTGAGGCTATCGGGGGATGCGACGCAGGAGCGCAGCCGCGCTCACCGTGGTTCTGGTCTTTGCCGTCGCGGCGTGCCAGGGCTCGAGCAGTCGCGAGACGGGCCGCCCGCGTCCGGGAGATCGGGCGACATCGCCGGGAACCACCCCCGACCGGCCGCCGGCGACGACCGCGCCGTGCACCGACTCCACCGCCGGCACGCCGACCGCGCCCCTCCCGCCCGACCTCGCCCTCGCCGTCCAACGCTTCACGACCGATCCCGGAGTCGTCGCCAACCGCTTCGGGCTCTCGATCTGGGTCGACGGCCTCGGTGAGGTCGGCGCTTACGAACCCGACACGCCGCTGTTCCCGGCGTCCAACCAGAAGCTGCTCACGGCCATGGGCGTACTGGCGGTGCTCGGTCCCGACGCGCGCTTCACGACCGAGGTGCGATCGGCACCGGACGGGAGCCTCGTGGTCGTGGCGGGCGGTGACCCGTCGCTCACCGCGGGCGGCCCGCACTCGGTCGACGCGCTCGCCGCGCAGGTGCGCGCCGCGGGAATCACGACCGTGCCGGGCGCCCTCGTCGTCGACGAGTCGCGGCAGGACTCGGTCCGCCGTGCCGCCGGATGGCAGGACTGGCAGTTCCCGACGTACGCGGGGCCTCTGTCGGCGCTCATGGTCGATCGGAACCGTTCTCGCCGCGACGCGGCGTTCCTCGCCGACCCCGGGCTCGCGCACGGCGAGCTCCTGCGCGGCTCGCTCGCGGCCCACGGCGTCATGGTCGCCGGCCCGACGGTGCACGGCACCGCACCGGCCGGCGGCACCGTCATCGCGTCACTGACTTCTGCGCCGGCGTCGGCGCTCCTGACCGACACGCTTCTCCGGAGCGACAACATGGCCGCAGAGGAGTTGCTGAAGGAAGTGGGACGCGCCACTGGCGCGCCCGGTTCCACCTCCGGTGGCTTGAGCGCGACGCGCGCTGCACTCGCGCCGCTGTGCGTACCGCTCGCGGGCGCGGACGACGACGGCTCGGGGCTCAGCCGCGCCGACAGCCGCTCCGCTCGGGAATGGCGCCGGCTTCTCCAGGCAGCGCGCGCCGAAGTGTGGTGGCCCCAGTTGCAAGCTGCCCTGCCGGTCGCGGGTCGCAGCGGCACGCTGGCGTCGCGCTTCCGGGGTACCGCCGCCGAGGGCGCCGTGCAGGCGAAGACTGGGACGATCATCGGCGGGATCGCGCTATCGGGCTACGGATCGACGATCGGCGGGCGCGCGTTCGTGTTCTCGGTGATCGTCAACGGAGACCGCTCCCAGACCGCCGCCGCGCCGCTCGACGCTCTCATCGCCGAGGTGGCCGCGCATCCGGGGTGAACGTCCCGAGTACCCTGAGCCCGTGGGCGTCTCCGGCATGCTCAAGCGCTACCTGCCGCTGAGCGGCTCCGCCATTGCGCTGTGGGCGTGGCGGAACCGCGACGACGTGATCGACTGGGCCGCGTTCGGCGTGCGCTCGGCGCAGGGCCTCGTGTCCGGCAACACGGACGACGTCGCCACCGAGGCACGACTGCGCATCGCGCTCCACGGCGACCGCCGCACCCGGCGCGCACCCGGTCTCGAGGTCGTGGTCCGGGACGGCGTCGCGGTGCTCAAGGGGATCGTGGACTCCGAAGTGCGTGACGTCGCGGTCAAGCTGGCCGAGCGGACCGATGGCGTGAAGAAGGTCGACGACCGGATGGACGAAGTCCGCCGGCGCCTCGACCCTCCGCCCGACTAGGCGCTACGCGAACAGGTCCGGCGGCTGCCGGTCGATCGGCACGTCGCCCACCTCGGTCACGCGGAACTCGCCGCCGCTGGACGCGATCGCCGTGCGGCGCGCCTTGGTCGGGCAGCATTCCGGAGACTCCTCGTCGGCCGAGTAGTCGACGATGGTGGTCCCTTCGAGCGCGACCGAGCCCTTGTGCAGCCCCTCACGGTGCGCGGCGACCTCGAGCGGCTTCCCCTGCTCGTAGGTGACCACGTCGTACGCCTCGAACTGCCCCGTCCCGCCCGACCGGTAGCCGACGAGCAGCTCGGGACGGCCGTCGCCCGTCACGTCGGCGGACTTCACCGCCGCGTTGGCGAACATCGGGTCCTGGTCGACGGGGAGCGAGAGCGCCACGTCCCAGCCGCCGTCGGGCATCGTCTTCGAGCGTGTCCGGATGCGGACGCGCCAGACCTGCTCGCCGGTCGCGCCGCCGGGGAGCGCGTCGACGGTCCACAGCGCGTTGCCGCCGGCCATCATCACGATCTCGCACTGGCCCCCGGGCGTCTCGACGAATGTGCGGCACGCCTGCCCGGCGTCGATCTGGCGCGTGTCCGGGTTCGACGGCGCCGTGAGCTGCGTCCCGGTCGCGGTGACCCGGTCGCCGACTTCGAGTCCGGACGGACCGGCGGCGGTTGTCGTCGGCCCCCCCGCCGTCGTCGTCGGTGACGACTTCTCCTTGTCGTCGTTACCACCGCATGCGGCGGCGGCGAGTGCGACGACCGCCCCGGCGACGAGCAACCGGCTTCGCATGCGTCCCGACCGTAGCCGCGAGCCTCGCGTACCCTCGTCACCCCGATGGACGCTCCGACCCGAACCTCCACCGACGCGACGCGCGCGTCGGAACGCCTGCCGCTCCTGCCTTGGCGCGAGGTCGTGCTCCCGTGGCTCGTGTCCCGCGTCTACTCGGTCGCGCTGATCGTGGGCGCGGCGTCGATCGGCAACGGGGGCATACGAGCCACTGGGTTCGCGAAGTGGGACGGCCAGTGGTATCTCGCGATCGCGCGGTTCGGGTACGGGCCGGAACCTGTCGAGGGTGTGCAGACACGCTGGCCGTTCTTCCCCGGCTTCCCGGGCGTGATCCACACGATTCGCGAGGTCGGCCTGCCCGATCGCGGCACGGTCGTCATCCTGAACCAGCTGATCTTCCTCATCGCGCTGGCCGGCGTGTGGCGCATCGCCCGCAAGTACACGACGCGCGGGGCCGGCTCGCCTCGCGGTGTGGTCGCTGGCGCTGTTCCCGGGCGCGTTCGTGTTCTCGATGGTCTACCCGTCGGCGATCTGGCTGGCCGTCTCGGTCTGGGCGTTCATCTTCGTGGACGAGCGGCACGACCTCGCCGCCGCTGTGCTCGTCACCGGCGCGGCGCTCGTGAGGCCGAACGGCATCGTCCTCGCGGTCGCGCTGGTGTTCGTGCTGCGCTCGTGGCGGCGCGTGCTGCTGGTGTGCGCCCCGTCCGTCGTCGCGGTCGCGCTCTGGTGCGTCGCCTGTTACCACTGGACGGGTGATCCGCTCGTGTTCCTGTCGTCCAAGGAGGGATGGCCCGAGGTGACCGTGAAAGCGTTCGCGCTCGCGCCCTGGCGGTACGACTACGTCTTCCCGCACATCTTCCTCGCGCTGGCTGCCCTGGGCGCCCTCCTGCTGGTCCGCAAGCGCTTGCCGTTCGCCTGGACGGTCTTCACTGTCCTCTATCTCTTGCCGTCCCTCGGGCTCGGCATGGTCGGGCTCGGTCGCTACGCCAACGAGTGCTTCCCGCCGTTCGTCGCCGCCGGCGAGCTGCTCCACCGGTCACGCAGATGGGTGCGGTTCGTCGCGTTCGGGTCGGCAGTGGCGGGACAAGCCCTGTGCGCGTGGTGGGTGATCCACCAGCACTACATCCCTTGAGCGCAACGGGGATCGGGAAACATTCCGCACCCGGGCTCGTTGGACCGTCCGTGCCCGAGTGCAGTCACCTCGACCAGATTCGCGACGTCGAGCCGCACAGCACCGGGTGCGAAGAGTGTCTCGCGATGGGCGACACCTGGGTCCATCTGCGGTTGTGCCGGAGCTGCGGGCACGTCGGCTGCTGCGACTCGTCGAAGAACAAGCACGCCAGCGCGCACTACCGCGAGGTCCACCATCCCATCGTCGCCTCGCTCCAGCCCGGCGAGCACTGGTCGTGGTGCTACGCCGACGAGATCGTCCTCGCCTAGCGACGGTCGTCACGGCGCCGTGCGTGCCGCTCGCCGTCACCGCGTCATCCCTGCTGCAGGCTCATCGGGCGGCACAGCATCTGCTGGCCGCCGGTCGCCAGCAATCGCCCGTCGGCCGACCAAACCGATGCCTCGCTCGCGACGAGCCCGTCCCGGGCGACCGGCGACCGACACTCCGCGAGGAGCCAGGCCGTCCGGGGCGCGGCGGCATGGAAGCGGGCCGTGACGTCGATGCTCGGCGCGTAGAAGGGAAGGTCACTCGTGTACGCGCGCACCGCGGCGGGCCATCCCAACGTGTCGACGAGAAGCAGCGAGCGTCCCGCGTCGACGAACGGATCGTCGAACGTGTCGCGCGGCACGTAGCGGTACCACGAACGAAGGCTGGGATCGCCGGCCTCGCGTGCCTCCCACTCCGACCGAGGGAGCCACGACAGGGGCCTCTCCTCGAAGTTGCTCCAGAACGCGTGATACGGCCCCCGCTCCTCGCCTGCGACGAGCTCCGCGACGTTCGGAAGGTCGTCGGGCGGTGCAACGTCAGGCATCGGCGCGGCGTCGTGCTCGAGACCGTCCATGTCGCCGACGATCCACACTTGGGCCTCGAGGATCGGCGTTCCCCTCTGCGACATCGACACGCCGACCGACGCCGCCCGCTTCGACCCTCGGATCGTCCGGACATCCAGGTCGACGCCGTCGAACTCGGCGACGCCGAGGTAGTGGCACGAGAACGTCGCCGGACGCCGGAGCGGTGTGTGCGCGCCGGCGGCCCGGAGCGCGATCACGGCCAGGTAGCCGCCGTTCGGTCCCCAGATCTCCCAGTCACGGGAGAGCTGCGCGCGATACCGCCCGTCGGACCCTTCGATCGCCGTATCGGCCGCCAGGTCGCCCATCGCCGTCATCCTCACCCGTGGCGCCGCCGCGGCGCGGGGATTTACAGGTCCAGGGTGTTGTCGCGCACGACGGCGGCGCGCCGGACCGCCTTGGCCTTCGTCCGCAGGATCACCTCGCGGGGCGCCCGGCCGATCATCCCGGTGTAGCGCGCCACCTCGTCCGTCAGCCTGTCGATCGGCACCACGCCGGAGACCAGACCCAGCGACTTCGCCTCCTGCGCGTCGACGACGCGGCCGGTGAAGCACAGCTCACGCGCGATTCCGCCGCCCACGATGTCGTGCAGCGGGCCGTAGACGACATCGCCGAACTCGATCTCGGGGTGCGAGAAGCGCGCCGTCTCGGCGGCGAGGCGGATGTCCGACATCACGGCGAGGTCGAAGCCACCCGCTATCGCCGGACCGTTGACCGCGGCGACGAGCGGGAGTGGGAACCGGAGCACGGTGGCGTGGAACCGGTCGCTCGACGCCCACAGCTGATCTGTCAGCTCGGGCTGCTGGAACTCGCGCAGATCGAAGCCGGAGCTGAAGACGTCGCCGGCGCCCGTGATGACCACCGTCTTCACCGCCTCGTCATCGGCGAGCTCGTCGAGGGTGTCCGACACCTCGTCACGGAGTGCGATCGACAACGCGTTCTTCTTCTCCGCCCGGTTGAGCGTCAGCGTCACGACGCCCTCCGCGGGCGCCGTTCGCAGCAGGATCCCGTCGCTCACTGTTCTCGCAGGACGCGGCGGCGATAGCCTGACGGGCCGTCAGGTCGAGCGGAGGTGAGCGTCGGTGAGCGAGACGAGCGTCCGCGGCGACCTCGAATGGGGCACGACACCCCGACTGCTGCACAGCTCCGCGGAGCGCTTCTCGGCACGCGAGGCGATCGTAGACGTGAGCGACGGCAGGACCCTCTCGTTCTCGGGTCTCGCCGCCGCCGCCCACGACGCCGCCCGCGCGTTCCTGGCGATGGGGATCGAGCGCGGCGACCGGATCGCGATCTGGGCACCCAACGTGTGGGAGTGGGTCGTCGCCGCGCTCGGCCTCCACTCGGCCGGTGCGGTGCTCGTCCCGCTCAACACCCGGTTCAAGGGGCGGGAGGCGGCGTACATCCTCGGGAAGTCCCGGGCCAAGGTGCTCCTGACGATCACCGGCTTCCTCGACACGGACTACGTGTCGCTGCTCCGGAACGCGGTCGACGTCGACACCGAGCTCCCCGACCTCGAGGCGATCGTGGTCCTGCGAGGCGACGCGCCGACGGGCACCCGGTCGTGGGGCGAGTTCGTGGCCGCCGGGTCGGGCGTCGATTCCGCGCTCGCCGACGCCCGCGCGCAGGCGGTCGAGCCCGGCGACCTCTCCGACATCCTGTTCACGTCGGGGACGACCGGGAATCCCAAGGGCGCGATGCTCACCCACGCCCAGACGCTGCGCGCGTATCGCGACTGGAGCGACGTCGTCGGGCTGCAGGAGCACGACCGGTACCTGATCGTCAACCCTTTCTTCCACGCGTTCGGCTACAAAGCGGGCTGGCTGGCCTCCCTGATGATGGGCGCGACCGTTCTCCCGCAGGCCGTGTTGGATCCGGAGCAGGTCTTCGAGCGCATCCCGCGCGACCGGGTCACGGTGCTCCCCGGCCCGCCGACGCTGTACCAGACGATCCTCAACCATCCCGCGCGGGGCGACCACGACCTGTCGAGCTTGCGCCTGGCGGTGACGGGCGCAGCGGCGATCCCGGTCGAGTTGATCGTGCGCATGCGCGAGCAGCTGACGTTCGAGACGATCATCACCGGCTACGGGCTGACCGAGGCGTGTGGCATCGCGACGATGTGTCGCTACGACGACGATCCCGAGACGATCGCGAACACCTCGGGGCGCGCCATTCCCGGTGTCGACGTGAAGGTGGTCGACGACGGCGGTCGCGAAGCGGCGCGCGGCGAGCCCGGCGAAGTGGTGATCAGCGGCTACAACGTCATGCGGGGCTACCTGGACGAGCCCGAGGAGACCGCCGCGACCGTCGACAGCGACGGCTGGCTGCACACCGGCGACGTCGGCGTCATGGACGAGCGCGGCTATTTGCGGATCACCGACCGGACCAAGGACATGTTCATCGTCGGGGGGTTCAACGCCTACCCCGCCGAGATCGAGAACCTCTTCCTCCGCAACGACAAGGTCGCCCAGGTCGCGGTGGTGGGCGTGCCCGACGACCGGATGGGCGAGGTCGGCATGGCGTTCGTCGTGCTGCGCCCCGGCATGGACGCGACCGCCGGCGAGCTCGTCGAGTGGAGCCGCGCCGAGATGGCGAACTACAAGGTGCCGCGCTATGTGGAGCTCGTCGACGAGCTGCCGCTCAACGCGATGGGCAAGGTGCTCAAATACGAGCTACGCGACCGCGGCGCCAAGCTGGTCACCGACTAGCACGGCACCTCCGGCAGGGGCCGGGGTCCCCCCGGCCCCGGATCGAGACGACTGTTGGCTGGAGCACTTGCGCCAGCAAGGGCGACCAGAGAATTAGATGGTCGCAATCTTGATGTTGCCGGCGGTGTCGCTGACGAGGACCTGCACGGTGTCGGTCGTGCCCTGGGAGTCGGTGACGGTGCACGGGATCGTGGTCTGCGGCTTCGCAACGAGCACGTTCTTCCCCGGCGCGCACGCGGCCGTCACCTGAACTCCGACCTGCTGGTCGTACTGCATCTGCACGAAGTCCTGCACCTTGGCGACGTCGAGCACCGCCACGTCGCGCAGGGCGCGGAAGCCCGGGTCCCGGTTCGTCTGCGTGACCGTGATCGGCACCGGTTCGTGTTCGACCGTGGCCGTGCAGTTGAACTGCTTCCCCGTTTTCTTCTTGATCTCGTCCGGGCACTTCGTCGCACCGATGGGCGCGCCGGCGAAATCCTTGCGCAGCCGATTCCGGATCGAACGCTCGACCTCTTTGCTGTCGAGAGTGTTCGAACCGCCGCTGCACGCGGCGGCGGCGACGACCGCGACCGCGCACACGAGCACGCACGCAAGGCCTCGAGACCGTTGCACGGCCGGGAGAATACGCGTGCGGGTCAGTCGAGAGCAGCCCGATACAGCGGAACCGCGTCGGGGATGCCCTTCATGACGACCGGCCCGAGCTCGTCGAGTCGGAGCCCTTGCACCCGACCGTGCACCAACTCACGCACGGGTTCCGAGAGCAACACCTCGCCCGGGCCGGCCACGTCGGCGATGCGGGCCGCCAGGTTCACGTCGTGGCCGACGAGGTCGTCGCCGCGCCGCGTCGGGCATCCCCAGTGCATGCCGACCCGCACCCAGAGAGGCACGTCGGTCGCGGCCTCCTCTTCGAACCGTTCGGTGAGCGCCAGGCACGCACCGAGAGCGCTGACCGCCTCCGGGAACCAGAGCATGAGGCCGTCGCCGAGATCCTTGACGACTCGCGCGTCGTCGGGTAGCGCGCTGCGCACCACCTTCTCCTGCCGGTCGAGCAACGCGAGCGCCTCGGTGTCGCCGTGCTGCGCGGTGAACTCCGTGAATCCGACGATGTCGGTGAAGACCACCGCGCCCGCGGGGGTCTCACTCACCGTTCGACGACCCGGATGTTCCCGCTGAGCGTCTTCACCTTGATCTCGCCCTCGTCGCCCTCGGGGCAGTCGCAGTCCACCGCGCCGCTGAGCGTCCGCAGCCGTGTCGACGGCTGCGCGCCCGAGGGCACGCTCACGGTGACCGACCCGGACAGCGCCTTGACGTCGAGCTGCCCGGGACCGGCGAGGCCGACGTCGACGTTGCCGCTCCCCGCCTTCACCTTGGCGGCTCCGACGAGTTCGGCCGTGACCGTCCCCGACCCGGTGGCGAGGTCGGCATCGCCTGCGTGCGCCACCTTGATGCCACCGCTTCCGGTCTTGAGCCGGCACTCACCCTCGCACTCCGCGATCTCGAACGATCCCGACCCGGTGCGCGCGTCGAGTCGCTCGACGTGCTCGACGACCACGCTCCCGCTCCCGACGGTCACCCGGGCGTCGCCGAGCCGGCCGTGCAGCTCGACGCTCCCCGAGTTGGCGCCGATGATCACGTCGCTGCCCTCGGGGCAGCGCACCGACACCGAGCCCGACTTGGACTTGACCTCGATCGACCCGTCGGCGTTGACCGTGGCGTCCCGGGCGCCGGTGACGGCGACGTCGCTGCGGTCCTCTCCCGTCACGGTCACGCTGCCCGAACGCGCCGTCACCCGGATGACGGCGTTGGGTCGAGCCTGCAGCGTTAGGTCGGACGCCATCTACGCATCATGCCGCCCATCGGATGCGACGGCGACGTGACGGCGGTCACCCGCGGTGCGTCAGCCCTCGGCGGCACGGACCGCCGCGCCGCCGATGTCCATGAAGCGCGTGTCACCCGCGATGGCGTTCCCCAGGGCGTTCAGCGTGTAGGCGACCGCGAGCTCGCGGTCGGGATCGCCCCAGGCGCCCGAGCCGCCGTAGCCGTTGTGGCCGAAGCCGTGCGGCAGCGCCGCGGCCGACGTCAGCACCCCGTGGTAGCCGAGGCGCCACTGCATCGGGAACCCGAGGATGAGATCGGGCCGGTCGTTCTGCGGTTCGATGGCCCGGGCGACGGTCTTGTCCGACACAAGGTGGACACCGTCCAGCTCGCCGCCGCCCGCCAAGCAGGCGTACAAGCGCGCCAGCGAACGCGCCGTGAAGCATCCGTTGCCGGACGGCATCGGCTGCTCGACCCAGTCGTCGCCACCGTTGGCCGTCAGGATCTCCGGCGGGAGCGCCGCCGCGATCAACTCGGGGCGGATCGTGAGACCGAGCTGCTCGGCGACCCGCACCATGGCGGCGGGGTCGCGCGTGAGCTCGCCGGCGTCGGGTGACGTAATCGTCTCGACGAGACGTGCGTGCTCCGTGCGCGGGAGGCCCACGTAGCAGCCGTCGAGTGCGAGCGGCTCGGCGATCTGCGTGCGCACGAAGTCCGTGATCCCGAGCCCGGAGACGCGCCGGACGATCTCGCCGACGATGAATCCGTACGTCACCGCGTGGTAGCCGTTGCTCCCACCGGGTTCGAACGCGGGGGTCATCCCTTCGAGGCCCGCCACCATCGCGTCCCAGTCGAGGATCTGCTCGGGGCGCTCGAGGAACGACGCCACGTCGTACAGACCCGCCTCGTGGCAGAGCACGTTGCGGACGGTGATCGCATCCTTCCCGTGCTGCGCGAACTCCGGCCAGTGATCGGCGACGCGGTCGTCGTAGTCGACGAGGTTGCGGTCGGCGCAGACGTGCAAGGCAGTGGACGTCACACCCTTGGTCGTCGAGTACGACACCGAGAGGCTGTCCGACTGCCACGGCGTCCCGGCCCGATCGGCCACGCCGCTCCACGCGTCGACGACGGGCCGGCCCCGGTGGTACACGCTCACCGCGCCGCCACTGTCGGACTCCGCCACCTGAGCGTCGAGGAGCTCGACGACCTCGTCGAACCCCGGCTCCCACGTTCCCTGAGCCATTGGCGTCTTCCCCCTGTGCCCCCTGTGCCGTTTGGCACGTATTGCACGCCTAGTGAAAGAACAATATCGTGCACGACCGTGGCGGCGACCAGTCTCACCGACGGGCGGTCGGCACGTGCCGCACGTACTCGCGACGCCGTCGTCGAGGCACTGCTTTCCCTGCTCGACGACGGGAACTTCCGGCCGACGGCGAGGCAGGTCGCCGAACGTGCCGGCGTGTCGCTGCGGTCGGTGTACGTCCACTTCGACGACCTCGAGGACCTGTTCAGCGCGGCCGCCCACAGCCACTTCGAGCGCGTCCGCGATCTGGTGCAGGCCATCCCCGGAGACGGCCCGCTCGAGACGCGCCTCGACGCGTTCGTCCGGCAACGGGAGCGCGTCCACGAGGCGTCGGCGCATGTGCGGCGGGCCGCGGTCCTCCAGGAGCCGTTCTCGCCCGCCCTGGCGAACGTCCTGGCGCTGGGGCGAACGTTCTCACGCGCCGAGATCGAGCTTGTCTTCGCGCCGGAGCTCGCCCGCCGGGACGGCACCGGCCGGGAACGCCTGCTGGTCGAGCTCGAAGTCGTCTCGAACGCGACGACGTGGGAGGCGCTCCGCCTCCAGCACGAGCTCTCGGCCGACGCGGCACGCGAGACCGTCACCGACATGCTCCGGGCGTTCCTCCGCGACGCGTGATGGAAGCGCTCCGCACACCCGACGAGCGCTTCACCTCGCTGCCCGACTACCCCTTCGCACCGCACTACGTCGACGTTCCCGACGGCGAGGGAGGCACGCTCCGCGTGCACTACGCCGATGAAGGGCCTCCGGACGCCGAGCCGGTGCTGCTCCTGCACGGCGAGCCGTCATGGAGCTTCCTCTACCGGAAGATGGTCCCGGTCATCGCCGGCGCCGGGCTCCGGGCGGTGGCGCCCGACCTGGTCGGATTCGGTCGCTCCGACAAGCCGTCCAAGCGCGCCGACTACACGTACCAACGCCACGTCGACTGGCAGCGCTCGGTGGTGGAGCAGCTCAGCTTGACGAGGATCACGCTCTTCGGCCAGGACTGGGGCGGGCTCATCGGTCTGCGCCTTGCCGCCGAAGAGGAGGATCGCTTCGCGCGCATCGTCGCCGGCAACACGTTCCTGCCGACGGGCGACCGCCACCCGGGTGACGCCTTCCTGGCCTGGCAGAAGTTCTCGCAGGAGACGGAGACGTTCCCGGTCGGCGCGATCGTGAACGGCGGTTGCACCACCGACCTCGCCCCGGAGGTCATTGCGGCGTACGACGCCCCGTTCCCCGACGAGACGTACAAGGAAGGCGCCCGGCAGTTCCCGGTGCTCGTGCCGACCGGCCCCGACGACCCCGCGTCGGAGGCGAACCGGCGCGCGTGGGAAGTGCTGCACCGCTGGGAAAAGCCCTTCCTGACCGCGTTCAGCGATTCGGACCCGATCACGGCAGGTGGCGATCGGGTGCTCCAGAGCGACATCCCGGGGTCGAAGGGTCGTGCGCACACGACCATCGAGGGCGCCGGGCACTTCCTGCAAGAAGATCGCGGCGAGCAGGTGGCTCGTGCGGTCGTCGACTTCGTCGAGGCAACACCGGGCAGCGGATAAGACGGCCGGGCGCGGTACGCGTCCGACAGACAAAACGTAACGTTGCACGCCAGCGCGCAGAGGGGGGACGTGGTGCTCGGCATGCGTGACAAGACTGACGCGTCGCTGCCCGTCCGCACCCGCCTCGCGGATGTCGACTGGCTCCCGCGTCTGCTCGGGTGGGTCCTGCCCCTGGGCGCCCTCGCGTTCGCGGTTCGGGTCTGGCCCTTCCCCGCCCCCAACGGTGTGATCCTCGACGGCGCGCTCGGGCGGCGGCCGCATCGCGCTCATCGCGCTCGGGATCGCGCTGATCTACCGCGCCAACCGGATCGTCAACTTCGCCCAGGGCGACCTCGGACAGGTCCCGGCGACGTTGGGGGCGCTGCTGGTCATCTCGTTGGGTGTCAATTATTTCCTGGCGTTCACGACGGGGCTCGTCGCCGCCGTCATCCTCGGCGTCCTGGTCGAGACGCTGATCATCCGCCGATTCTTCCGCGCCCCCCGCCTGATCCTCACGGTTGCCACCATCGGGCTCTCCCAGGTCCTGATCGGCGCCGGGCTCTTCCTCGCGCAGGCGTTCGGGCAGGACTTCGAGACCAACCGGCTCGACGCGCCGTTCACGGTGAAGTTCGAGGTCGGGAACACGATCTTCAACGGCAACGACGTGATCGCGATGATCGCGATTCCCGTCGCTTTCATCGCCCTCGCTTCGTGGCTGCGACTCAGCAACGTCGGCGTCGCGGTACGGGCGAGCGCCGAGCGGGCCGATCGCGGCGTCGACGCTGGGCATCCCCGTGCGGCGCCTCCACACGATCGTGTGGACCGTGGCGACCGTGCTCGCGTTCCTGGGGATGTGGCTGCGCGCCGGCGCGGTCGGGCTTCCGATCGGCACGGTGCTCGGCCCGTCATTCCTGCTCCTGGCGCTCGCCGCGTTCGTGATCGGGCGCATGGACCGGTTCGCGGTGATCGCCATCGCTGCGATCGGCCTCGGGGTCCTCGACAAGGCGATCACGTTCCAGCCCGACAACAACCCCGCGTTCAACGACGCGATCTTGTTCCTCGTCATCCTCGGCGCGCTGCTCATCACGCGGCGCCCGAGCCGAGGCCGCGTCGGTGCCGATCAGGTCTCGACCTGGCAGGCGGCGCGCGAGGTGCGGCCCATCCCCCGTGAGCTCAAGGGACTACCCGAGGTACGCATCGCGAAGTGGACGCTCGCCGCCGGAGTGCTCGCGTTCCTCGTGACGCTGCCGCTGTGGCTCGACGAGAGCCGCATGAACCTCGTCAGCGTGATCGTGATCTTCGGGATGATCGGCGTCTCGCTCGTCGTGCTCACCGGCTGGGCCGGGCAGGTGAGCCTCGGGCAAATGGGGTTCGCGGGCGTGGGCGCCGCAGTCGGGGGCTGGGTCACCTACTACATCGGAATCGGACCTGGCGATCGCGCTCCTCGCAGGCGGCGCCGCCGGCGCGCTGGCTGCGATCGTCGTGGGGTACCCGGCGTTGCGGCGCCGTGGTCTCACGCTCGCGGTCAGCACGCTCGCGTTCGCGTTGTTCGTCTCGTCGTTCCTGCTGAACCAGGAGCTCTTCGGCGAGAACGGCGAAGCGCCGCTGTTCTTCCCCGGCCAGTGGCTCCCCGGGTTCCGCATCGACCGGAACCCGCTCTTCGGTCGCATCGACATCGAGAGCGAGACGCGCTTCTACTTCCTCTGCCTCGTCGTCCTCGGGCTCCTCATCCTCGTGGTGCGCGGCGTCCGGAGAAGCCGCACCGGGCGGGTGCTCATCGCCATCCGCGAGAACGACTCGGCGGCGCGTTCGTTCGGTGTGAGCGCGACCCGAACCAACGTTGCCTGCTTCGCGCTCTCGGGCTTCATCGCCGCCGTCGCCGGCGTGCTGCTCGTGCACCAACAGACCGGGCTCCAAGTCGGCTCGGGCAACCTGTACCTCCCGGAACAGAGCCTGCGCGTCTTCTCGATGGTCGTCATCGGCGGCTTGGGCTCGCTCCCGGGCGTGTTGATCGGCGCCGTGTACGTCTACGGCACGCAGTACTTCCTGCCCGGGCAGTGGCAGTTCCTCGCGACCGGAGCCGGGCTGTTGCTCATCCTGATGGTGCTGCCGGGCGGCCTCGGCGCCGTGCTGTACGACGTCCGGGACTGGCTGCTGCGCCAGGTCGCGAACCGTCGCAAGCTCGTCGTCCCGAGCCTCGTCGCCGACGTGCGCGTCGAGGAACCGGTGCCCGAGCCGATGCTCGAGGAGGCCGTGGAAGCCGCCGAACGAGCCCCGGCAGAGGTGCCATGACGGCCCGCACCGGACACGACGACCGCGGCTCCGACCGCGCAGCCGGCACCGGGCAACTGGTTCGCACGGTGGTGTGACCGCACGACGGGCGGCGCGGCCCTGTTCCCGCTCGTCGTGCTGTTCGGGCTCAACGCGGTGGACGAGCTCGGCCGCTACGCGTTCGGCGTGCTGCTCCCCAACATCCGCGACGACTTCGGCGTCAGCACGCAGGGAATCCTGACCGTCGTCGCGTTCGGCCTCGTCGGCGGCCTCATCCTCGCGCTGCCGATCGGCTTCTTCGCTGACCGCTTCAACCGCATCCACATCATCATCATCGCCGGCATCGTGCTGGGCACGTTCACGGTCCTGACCGCGTTCGCCGTCACCATCGTGATGCTCGCCATCGCGCGTGCGGGCGCCGAGCTCGGCCGGGGCGTGAACGACCCCGTCCACAACTCGCTCATCCCCGACTACTACGACGTCGGCGTCCGACCGCGGGTCTACGCGGTGCACCGATCGGCGAACTCCATCGGCCAGGCCCTCGGCCCGCTGCTCGGCGGCATCATCGCCTACTTCCTCGGATGGCGGGCGCCGTTCTTCTTCTTCGCCATCCCGACGGCGATCTTCGTGATCCTCGCGTTCCGGCTCCGTGAGCCGATCCGCGGCCACTACGAGCGCAAGCACATGGGCGCGACGGACGCGGTCGCCCAGACCGAAGAGGCGGCGCCCTCGTGGGCGGAGTCGTGGCGCATCGTCTGGCAGGTCCGCACGCTTCGCCGCATCTTCGCCGCACTGCCGTTCCTTGCACTGGGGATCGTCGGGTTGCTGACGCTCGTCTCGCTCTTCTACGACGAGGTCTTCGGACTCAACGAGGTGCAGCGGGGCATCGTCGCCGCGGTCGCAGAGCCCATGCAGATCGTCGGGTTCTTCATCGGCATCCCGATCGCGACCCGATTGCTCGCCCGTGACGCCGGCCTGGTCCTCAAGTTCCTCGCCGTCGTGACCGGAGTGATCGCGGTCGCATGGGTTGCGCTGTCACAGGCGCCGAACCTCCCCGTGGCGATCGGCATGAACCTCGTGATCTCCGCGTCGCTCGGCCTGCTCGCGCCCGGCATCTTCAGCGTGTTGTCGTTGGCGGTGCCGGCGAAGGTTCGAGGCTTCGGATTCGCGGTGGCGGCGCTGTGGGTCATGCCCGGGCTGCTGCTGCTCCCCGTCATCGGCGGGTTCGCCGACACCTACGGCATCCGGACGGGATTGCTCCTCGCCGCGCCCGTGTTCGTGGTCGGCGGGCTCATCCTCGCCTCCGCCGGATCGCAGGTCACGGGGGACATTCAACGGGTATGGACGGCCCAGGCGGCGCAGTCCGAAGTCGTGTACGAGCGCCGGCAGGGTCGAGTCAAGCTCCTGCTCCTGCGGGGCGTCGACGTCCACTACGACAGCGTGCAGGTGCTGTTCGGCGTCGACTTCGAGGTGGACGAGGGCGAGATCATCGCGCTGCTCGGCACGAACGGCGCCGGGAAGTCGACGCTCCTCCGCGCGATCTCCGGGCTCGTCGAGGCGAGCGGCGGCGCCATCATCTTCGACGGCCGCGACATGACCCACACCCCACCCGACGAGATCGCCGCACGCGGCGTGACGCAGGTGCCGGGCGGGCAAGGCGTGTTCCCGTCGCTGACCGTGGCCGAGAACCTGCGGCTCGCCGGCTGGCTGCAGCGCCGGGACCAGGACGAGGTCAAGCGGGCGACCGACCGCGTGCTCGGCTACTTCCCCGTCCTCGGCGACCGGCTGCACGAGCCCGCCGGCAACCTGTCGGGCGGCCAGCAGCAGATGCTCACGCTCGGCATGGCCTTCATCGGCCGTCCCCGGCTGCTGATGATCGACGAGCTGTCGCTCGGCCTCGCGCCGACGGTCATCACGCAACTCCTCGAGATCGTGAAGGCGCTCCGCGACCGGGGCACGACGATCATCCTCGTCGAGCAGTCCGTGAACCTCGCGCTCACCCTCGCCGACGAGGCGTACTTCATGGAGAAGGGCGAGATCCGCTTCCACGGCCCCACCGCCGAGCTCCTCGAGCGCCCCGACGTGCTGCGCTCGGTGTTCCTCGAAGGCGCGGCGAGCGCGGCGCCGGCCGAGCCCACGCCCAACGGCGAGAGCGCGCTCGAACCGAGCGCGCCCGAGCTTGTCGCCGCCGCGAGCGACGGTCGACGCACGAGTCTCGAAGTCCGGGACGTCTCGAAGCGCTTCGGCGGCGTCACCGCCCTCAACGACGTGTCCTTCGACGTCGCCCAGGCCGAGATCCTCGGCTTCATCGGGCCCAACGGTGCCGGCAAGACGACACTCTTCGACGTCATCTGCGGCTTCCTCCCCGCCGACGGCGGCACGATCCGGCTCGACCGGGGCGACCGTGCGTACGACCTGACGCGCCGCTCGGCGCAAGCGCGCGCCCGGTTCGGCCTGGGACGCTCGTTCCAGGACGGACGGCTGTTCCCCGCGCTCACCGTGCAGGAGACGATCGCGGTCGCGTTGGAGACGCACGTCAAGGTGCGCAATCCCGTCTCGGCCGCGTTGCACCTTCCGACCGTGGCAAGATCCGAACGCCGCGTCCGCGAGCGCGTCGACGAGCTCATCGCCATGGTGGGCCTGGAGGCGTTCCGCGACAAGTTCGTGCACGAGCTGTCCACCGGCAGCCGCCGGATCGTCGACCTCGCGTGCGTCCTCGCCCACGAGCCCGCCGTCCTGCTCCTCGACGAGCCGTCCAGCGGCATCGCGCAGCGCGAAGCGGAGGCGCTGGCGCCGCTGCTGACCCGGGTGCGCGACTCGCTCGGCGCGACGCTCCTCGTCATCGAGCACGACCTCCCGCTCCTGACCTCGATCGCGGACCGGATGATCGCTCTCGACCTCGGTGAGGTCATCGCCGAGGGAACACCCGCCGACGTCGTCCGCCACCCGTCGGTGATCGCCTCGTACCTGGGCACGACCGAAGCAACCGTCGCGCGTTCAGGCGCACAGAGCGCCTTGCTCACCGACCCGCGACCCGATTGACCCTTGCCGGAAAGGAAGGCACAGATGGTGAAGCACCCTGCACGTCGATCTCGAGCTGTTCGGCGCTGCACGTCGTTCCTCAGCGCGATCGTCGCGGTGAGCGCTGCTGTCGGCTTGCTCGCGTCGGCCGCGGTCGCCTCGCCCCAGAGCGATTCGGCGGACGCGCAGAAGAACCAGGCCCTCGTGAAGTCGGGGCCGATGACGCCGGAGAAGGCGAAGCTCCAAGGCAAGACGAACGTCGACTTCGGCCCCAACTGCGACGCAACCACCGAACGGGTGAAGATCCCGTCGGTGTACGCGCCGCCGTGCGTCCAGCCGTTCACGGGGAAGAACGGCGGGGCCACATCGCCGGGCGTGACCGACAAGTCGATCAAGGTCGTCGTCTGGGTCGGTGACCCGGCGAAGGACCCGCTCCTGGCCGCCCAGATCACCGCCGCCGGCGCCAGCCTGGACACGGGCGCGATCAAGGCGACCTGGCAGGGCTACTTCGACATCTACAACCAGCTCTTCGAGCTCTACGGCCGCAAGTTCGACGTCGAGTTCTTCGACGCCTCGGGAAGCGGGGCCGACACGACCGCCGCCAAGGCGGACGCCATCGCCATCGCTGAAAAGAAGCCGTTCGCGGTCGTCGGCGGGCCCGCCCAGTCGACGTCGGTCTTCTCCGACGAGCTCGCGCACCGGGGTGTGACGTGCGTCGGCACGTGCGCTCTGGCCGTGCCGCAAAACATCGTCATGAACAACAAGCCCTACATCTTCCCCGACACGCCGATGCCGGAAGAGGCGGCGCAGCTCACGGCCGACTTCATCGGCAACCAGATCGGGAAGGGCAAGGCGCAGTACGCGGGCGACGACGCGACGAAGAACAAGAACCGCGTCTACGGCATCGCGCACTACAACACGCCCGACGGTCAGTACAAGGGCCTGTTCGACCAGCTGGAGTCGGGTCTGAAGAAGAACGGCATCACGCCCAAGGCGGAGCAGTCGTTCTTCCTCGACCCGTCCAAGGCGCAGGAGAACGCCCGCACGATCATCACGAAGATGAAGAGCGCCGGCGTCACGACCATCGTGTACACGGGAGACCCGCTCACGCCCGCGTCGCTCACCAAGGAGGCGACGGCGCAGGACTACCACCCCGAGTGGATCATCGGGCCGACGGTGCTCGCCGACACGTCGATCTTCGGACGGACCTTCGACCAGGACCAGTGGTCGCACGCGTTCGGTCCTGCGCTCGTCCCGGGTCGTGTACCGCAGTCGGACAACCCGTCCTACTACCTGTACCAGTGGTTCCACGGCTCCCCGCCGCCCAACAACACGTATGGCGTGATCTCGCCCAGCGTGTCGGCGCTGGCACGAGGCGTCATGCTGGCGGGACCGAAGCTCACGCCCCAGAACTTCCAGAACGGGCTCTTCCGGCTCCCGCCGTCGGGCGGCGACTCGGTGAACCCGCAGCAGACATGGGGCAAGCACGGGTTCTGGCCGGGTGTGGACTACGCGGGCTCGGACGACGCCGGCATGCTCTGGTGGGACCCGACGGCCAGCGGTGAGGACGAGGTCGGCCACGTCGGAAACGGCCTCTACCGCTACGCCGCCAACGGGAAGCGGTACACGCTCGGCAAGTTCCCGAAGCAGGGCCAGGGTGGGCTCTTCGACACGGCCACGTCGGTGACCGTGTTCCCGGCCCTGCCACCGGACGCGGCGGCGCCGTCCTACCCGCCGCCCTCCGCAACGGGATAAGGACGAGCAGCTGGGTGCGCGTCGACGCCATCCGTGTCGTCGACGCGTGCCCAGCCCTCGCCGGCCACATAGCGGCGGATGACCCGCGCCGGGTTGCCGACCGCGACCGTGTAGTCGGGCAGGTCGCCGGTCACCACCGCGCCCGCGCCCACCACGACGTGGGCGCCGATGTTGGCGCCGCCGAGCACGAGCGCGCCGTGGCCCAGCCACGATCCCGAGCCGATACGCACCGGCCGCGGCGCCGCGAACTGGCGGCCGACGGGCGCGACGGGGTCCGCATAGCCGTGGTTGGCGTCGGAGACGTACACATAGTGACCCGTCCACACGTCGTCGCCGATCTCGATCCGCCGGTGACCGACGACGCCACTCCCCTTCCCGATCACGCAGCGATCGCCGATGGTGACGACGGGCCCGTCGAGCACCTGCTCCGGCGACACACCGGCCGAGAGGGTCGCGTACGGCCCGATGACGCACCCATCGCCGATCTCGATCGACGACTCGCCGAACATCGCCGCCACCGGGAAGCAGATCGCGCTGCGCTCGCCGAAACGTGCGAACCGCTGCGCGCGCCGGTGACCGGGACGGATGGTGCCGACGTCGATCGCCCACGACCAACCTGCCTGCACGGCGTCGCCGAGGAGGCGCCGGATGGCGTCGATCGGTCCGTCGAGCACGCGTGGGAGCGTAGTGGCGGCGCTAGGCGCGCGTGCTCAACACGACCAGCTGCCCGTCGGATCCGAGCTCGATCGGCAGCGACTTGAGCGGGTTGAGCACGACCCCAGAGCCGGCCAACCCGCCACCGGAGGCAAGGCGGTAGCCGAGCGCGATCTCGCCGCGGGCCCGTGCCGCCGCGACGTACGACGCGAACGGGTGTTGTCCGTCGCGGATGTACGCAGTCGCAGGCTTCAGCATGATCGACGATCCTTCGATGTCGAACAGGTCGTGGAACACGGCATCGAGCTCGGGCCGCTCCGACAGCTGTGCCATGGCGAGGCTCGACAGGACGTCGCTGACGATGAGGTCGTCGGCGGCGGTGACGCGCCCGAGCTCGACGTCTCTCGAGTCGAGGAGCTCGGCCACGATCCGCGGTCCTCCCTTCGAGCGGTCGAGACACCGGTGCAGCTGGAGGAGCGTGAGCAGCGTGCGCGCGTCGGCCTCGGCCGGAGTCACGCCGCTTCGGTAGCCGAGCAGGATGATGTGGTCGAACGCGCGAGTCGTGGCGGTGCGCGTGACGAGCTCCGGATCGCCTTTCGTCGGGGTGAACGTCACGCCCAGGTTGCTGGTGCCGACTGCCACGAGGCCTTCCGGGGCGAGGGGGTCGTCGTCGACCAGCTCGTCGTCGACGAGGACCTCGACGCTCGAGCCCGAGGGCGACGAACTGGTCGAGCTGCTGCAGCACGCGGGGGCCCAGGGAGTTCCACCCCACGACGAGCAACGCCTCGGCGTCGCGACTCTCGGCCCCGTCGGGCGACACAGGCGTGGTGACGTCGGCGTCGCGGAAGCCACCGAACACCACGGTGTCGTCGTCCTCGGAGATCGCGATCACCGAGTCACCGGGCGCGAGGACGGTGTCCATCGGCGGATTGAGGCGAATGCCGCCGCCGGAGGTGGCCAACCCGAGCACGGCGGACTTCTCGAATCCGAGCAGCGCCTCGGAGAACGCGTGGCCTTCGAGCTCCGGGACGCGCTGGAAGTAGATCTCGTCGCCCTCGAAGTCGAGCAGCTCCTGGTACACGGCGCTCAGGCCCGTCTGACGGCACGCCTGGGCGGTGACGCCGGCGATCACCGCCGACGACTGCACGGGGATCACGCGCCCGCCGCTGTTCTCGCGGAGGACCTCGGCGTTGCGGTCGTCGTTCAACTCGACGACGACGTGGGCCTGCTCGAGCTCCGGGTCGCGCGCCATGACGGCGAGCACCGACTTCACGGCTTCGGCGTCGTCGTCGTCGGCGCCGCCGAGCACGATCACCGACCGCGCCTCGCCCGCGTTGACGATCTCGAGATCGAGCGGGTTCGTGGGATCGCCGCGCCGGCACACGATGCGCGTGTTCTTGGAGTGGCCGACGCGGGCCCGCAGCTCGTCCTCCATCTCCACCTTGTCCCTGGCGGCGAGGACGGCGATGCAGGCCCGGGACTGGTTGGCGTTGGCCTCGACGATCTCGCTCACGATCGCGAACAGCCGCGGTGACCAGCCCAGGATGAGCGTGTGGCCCTCCTCGACGACGAAGCTCCGGCCCTTGCGCAACTCGTTGATCTTCTGGTCGAAGCCCGTCGCGATGATCCCGATGAGCGTGCTGGCGATGAAGATGCCGGACAGCGTCACGAACAAGGCGACGATGCGGAGCAACCATCCGCTGTCGCTCGCCATCGTGCCCGGGTCGATGACGCGCAGCAGGCTCTGCCAGAAGGCTTCCAGAGCGCCGACGTGCTTCTCGTCGTTGACGGCAGCGCGGAAGACCATCAGGACGATCGCGGCGGCCAGGATGATCGCGGCGGTGATCGCGGCCAGCCACAGGATGACGACCCTGGTGCCGCGTGAGAACGCATTGTCGACCCGGTAGCGGATGCGGTCGCCCAACGTGACCTTCCGCCCCCGGGCACGCGGAGCGAGCGTGGCGGTCCCGCCGCCGCGGAGCCGGCGGCCGTACTGCCAGGGCTGGCGGCCGGGCTTCATGCCCTACGACGCCTTCCCGCCCGCGTCGGTGACGGCCAGGTTGCCGAGCCACACCGGCGTGAACATCACGTCGACCGTGAGGACGTGGAGGCGGCCGCTGCGGAGCTTCGTCGCGTCGATGCCTTCACCTTCCCCGTCGACGTGCCCGGCGTTCCCGAGTGCCTCCACGCGCCCTCCAGGGAGCGCCACGCGGTACAGCATGTTGGCGTCGTCGTCCGTCGACAGCCACATCGCGCCGGCGGCGACGTCGCCGCCCTGGACGCGGTCGACGAACTGCGACATGCGCAGCGGCGGCAGCTGCTTCCAGCCTTTCCGGACGTCGTAGCGGAGCAGCGCGTCGCCGCCGAAGCGGTCCATCGAGTAGGCGATCATCGTCTTCGGGTCGACGGTCACGAACGACGCCTCGTGCTGCGGCACCGTGACGGCGTCGACGAACGCCAGCGTCTTGGAGTCGTAGCGCGCGATCGCCTGCTCTCCGCGCTCGTAGTCGGGCTGCTCGTACGGTGCGTAGACGTAGCGACCGACCACGTCGACGTCGCCGATGTGGTCGTAGCCGCGCGCCGCCCAGTCGCCCGCGATCGCATCGGTCACGCGGTTCGTGTCCCGGAGGCGGTCGTCGGTCCGTGCGAGCACGCGGGTCCCCGACAGCACCCACCCGCCCTTGTCGCGTGCGATCCCCTGGTTGTAGACGGGATCGAGCTGCACCTCGTTCGTCAGGCGCGCCCGCGGCGCGGCGGCTCCCACCGCGCCCGCAGCGAGCGCCGCGACCACGACCAGCGCAGCGAAGACCGTCCCCCGTCGACCTGCCCGCATCCCGCCGCACTGTAGCGACCCGACCCGTGGCTCTTACGTGGCTCGGGTTCTCCGACCGCGATGGGTCACGCAGAAGGGCCGGAACCCCATCCCGGCGTACATGCGCATCGGTGTGTCGTTCGGCAGCGCACCGATCAGCACCGGACCGGCACCGCGTTCCCTCACATCGCGGACGCAGTGCACGATCAGCGCGGTCCCGATCCCCCGGTGCCGGAAGTCCGGGTGGGTGAAGAGGTCCTCGACCTTGCCGACCTTGTTCACCCCCGGCCACGACGAGAGGAACGCGCAGTCCGTGCCGTCCACGCGCGCCAGCCAGAAGCGCAGGTCGGGGGCCTTGGCGCGCTTGGTCGCGACCATCTCGGTCGTCACCTCCTCGTCCCAGAGGGGATGGACCTCCCTGCGCGCCTGTTCCTCGTGGTCGAGGCGCGTCAACCGCCGGAGAATCGTCCAGTCCTCGTCCGACTGCACGAGCCGGGTCTCGACGGCGGGCGGCGGGCTCGGTACGTCGAGCTCGTCCTCCAGGAGGAGCTGGATCTCGTCCTCGAACTCGAAGCCGTCGAGCATCAGTCGCGCCTCGAACGCCGGGGGCGTCCACGGGTCGAGGTGGAAGACCCGGTGCTCGAGGCCGTCGAAGACCTCGTCGGCGCGATCGAGGACGGCTTCGATCTCGGCGACCGTCCCGGCGCGCACCGAGCCGGCAAAGTTGACGTCGTAGATGCGGGGTGCGTCGACGTCGCGCACGAACCGGGCCAGCGGCTCGTCGTGGACCTCGCAGCCGAGCTCGTAGTAGCCCTCGAGCGTCTCGTGGACCCGGGCGAGCAGGCTCTCCTTCCGCCACCCCTAGGAGCGGCGCGGGCCCGCGGTGAGGAGATCGCTGGCCTTCGTCTTCTGTGCCCGCTTGCCCACGCTCTTCGGCGCGATGTCGACGTCGGCGGCGCTCGCCCGCAGCGCGCCGACCGTGCACTCCTCGGGCGTCCGGAGCGCGAACGGATCGAAGCGGAAGTGGCGCAACGCGTTCTCGCACGTGATCGCGGTGATCTCGCCGTCGGGGACGCCGGCGGCCTCGAACGACCGCATCGCGAACTCGGGCGACGTCGGCCATGTCGAGTCGGAGTGCGGGTAGTCGGTCTCCCAGCAGATGTTGTCGACGCCGATGCGATGGCGCTGCTCGAGGCCGGCGAGGTCGTCGATGTAGCACTTCACGACCCGCTCCCGGAATACTTCGCTCGGGAGCTTGCCGCCGAAGTCCTGGCCCGTCCACGGGTGGTGCCGGGTGTAGATCCAGTCGACGCGTTCGTGGAAGTACGGCACCCATCCGATCCCGCCCTCGGAGAGCGCGACGCGCAGGTCGGGGAACTTGCGCAGCACCGGCGACCACAGCAGGTCCGCGGCCGCCTGGACGATGTTGACGGGCTGGAGGCTGATGAGCACGTCGATGGGCGCGTCGTCGGCCGTCACGACCAGCGTCGACGACGAGCCGATGTGCATGCAGACGATCGCGTCCTCGTCGCAGCACGCCGACCAGAACGGGTCCCAATGGTCGGAGTGGAAGCTCGGCATGCGCAGCTTGGCCGGGTTCTCGGAGAAGCTGATGGCGTGGCAGCCCTTGGCGGCGACGCGGTGCACCTCGTCGGCCATGAGCTGCGGGTCCCATAGCGGCGGCAACGCGAGCGGGATGAAGCGGCCGGGGTAGGTGCCGCACCACTCGTCGATGTGCCAGTCGTTGTACGCCCGCAGGATGGCGAGAGCGGCGTCCTTGTCCTTCGAGCGGGCGAACAGCTGGCCGCACAGGTTGGGAAACGACGGGAAGCACATCGAGCCGAGCACACCGTTGGCGTCCATGTCGCGGATGCGCTGATGGATGTCGTAACAGCCGTCACGGATCTCGTCGAAGGACGTCGGCTCCATGCCGTACTCCTCCGGCGGCCGGCCGGCGACCGCGTTGAGCCCGATGTTGGGAATCTCGCGGCCCTCGTACGCCCAGACGTCGCTCCCGTCGTCCTTTCTGACGACCCGGGGCGCGACGTCCGCGTACTCGGTTGGGAGGCGACCCTCGAACATATGGGGCGGCTCGACGGCATGGTCGTCCACGCTCACCAGGATCATGTCGTCGAGACGCACGCGCTCCCCCTTGTTCGATGCTGACGCGCACGTCAGGATATCGGCACCCACGTCGCGAAGGGGCAGGCATGACGGCATCGACCGCGGAGCCGGTCACACGGACGTCAGTGCCCGTGAAGCTGCTCGGGATCGTGCTCGCGGGCGCGGCCGTCTCCGTTGCCCTCGGCGTCTACGGCCGGGTGCACGACCCGACCGGCGAGAAGCCCTACACCTTGTTCTTCTCCGACACGATCAACCTCAAGGTGTGGTTCGCGACCGCGGCGGTGTTCTTCGCCGCGGTCCAGATCCTCCTCGCGCTGCGCCTCTACGACAAGATCCACGTCCCCCGGACCGCGCCGTCGTGGCTGGGCGACGCCCACCGGCTCACCGGGGCCGTCACCTTCGGGCTCACCCTGCCGGTCGCGTACCAGTGCCTCTGGGCGTTGGGTTTCCAATCGACCGATTCGCGAGTGCTACTCCACTCTTTGCTCGGCTGCTTCTTCTTCGGCGTGTTCACGATCAAGGTCCTCGCCGTCCGCACGCACGGGCTGCCGAACTGGCTCCTCCCGATCGTCGGCGGCACCGTGTTCGCGACGCTCGTGCTCATCTGGTTGACGAGCAGCATCTGGTTCTGGCGCGAGTTCGGCTTCCCGAGCTTCTGAGGGCGGACGTGGGCTTCAAGCGGTTCGTGAACGTGGTCGAGGTGATCGTCGTCGTCGCCGCGCTCGTGTTCGTCGTCGCCCTCTTCGCGAACGAGCCGGGCGGTGGAACCGCGAACACCGCCAAGAGCGGTCCGGGCTACGACATCTACGTCTCCAACTGCGCCCGTTGCCACGGCCAGGAAGGTCAGGGCGGCATCGGCCCACAGCTGGCGAGCCAGGTCACGAGCGACTTCCCCGACGCCAAGGACGAGATCGCGCTCGTCCGCAGCGGGAGGGACGGCATGCCGTCCTTCGCCGGCGACCTCAGCCCGACCGAGATCGAGGACGTGGTCGCCTACACGCGGACCGGGCTCAACAAGTAACCCCGTCGCCGGCCACCTCGGCCAGCAGCGCCTTCTTGTCGACCTTGTGCATCCCCGAGCGCGGCAGCGGTGTGGCGCGCACGACGAGTCGCCGCGGCAGCTTGTAGTCGGCGAGGCGGTCGACCAGGAAGGCACGGACCGAATCGAGCTCGATCGTGCCCGCCCCGTCTCGCAGTCGCACCACCGCGCACACGTCCTGGCCGAGCACGTCGTGCGGCACGCCGACGACCGCGGCCTCGGCGATGTCGGGGTGCTCGTACAGCGCGCTCTCGACTTCGATCGAGTACACGTTGTACCCGCCCCGGTTGATCATGTCCTTCTTGCGGTCGACGAGGTAGAGGTACCCGTCGTCGTCGAAGTAGCCGAGGTCACCCGTGTGGACCCATCCGTCGCGCCAGGTGCGCGCACTCGCCTCGGGATCGTTCCAGTACGACCGCTCCCCCGCCGCCAGCCGGATCGTCACCTCCCCGACCTCGCCCTGCCGTTGCTCGTTCCCGTCGTCGCCGACGATGCGGACGGACGCACCCGCGACGGGCTTCCCGACCGACCCCGGGCGTCGCAGCAGCTCGCCCGGGGGCATCGTGCAGGTGCTGCCGCCTCCCTCGGTCAGCCCGTAGCCGTTGACGAGCGCAGCGTGGGGGAATGCCTCGGCCAGCGCCGGGAGCGCATGCGGCGGCGTCGGCGCACTGCCGAACATCACCATGCGCACCGAGGCCGTGTCGCGGCCGGTGAGCGCGCCCGACTCGAGCAGCAGCAGGATCTGCGCCGGCACCATGAGCAGCCAGGTCGGGCGCCGCTCCTCGATCAACGATGCGAACCGCTCCGTGTCGAAGCGCGGGAGCGCGATGCTCGTCATCGCGAGGCGCAGCGGCATGATGAGCGCGCCGAGGCTCCCGAACGTGGTGGGGAGCGGTGCCGAGTGCAGCAGCGTCAGCAGTGGCTCCAGCGGCGCCGCTTCGTTGGCGAGCACGCTGTCGTGCGTCGACGTGACGCCCTTGGGCAGCCCGGTCGTCCCCGACGTGTACAGGATCTCGGCGAGGTCCGTCGCCGCCCGTGGGATCCGGAACTCCGACTCGTCGCCGCCGGCGGCGTCGGGCCATTCGGCTTCGCCGATGGTCCGGCCGGCGTCGAGCGAACGAGCTCGTTCGTCCTGATCGCCGCCGGTCACGAGGAGCGTCGGGCCTGCGCTCCCTGCGATGTGCTCGAGCTCGCGGGCGGCGTATCGCGGGTTCACCGGCACGACGACGGCACCCGCCTTGTGCACGGCCACGTACGCGACGGCGAACCGGTCTGCGAGCTCGGGCGGGAGCAGCAGCATCACCCGATCGCCCGGTTGGACGCCGAAGCCGGCGACGGTCCGCGCCAACGCGTTCGACCTCGCGTCCCACTCCGAGAACGTCATCGAGCCGCCCCCGACGACGTCGACGGCGAGGCGATCCGGGTACTGCGCCGCGACGGATCGAAGCTCGTCCGGCAGCAGTGTCATGCCGGCACTGTATTGACGGCGGGCGACCCCACCCAGAACACTCCCCCGCCATGCAGGAACCGCCTGCCCCGATCCTGATCGGCTTGCTGTTCGACTTCCCGCAGGGCGACGGCGGCAAGGGCTTCGAGGAGGCCGTCCGCCTCGGGCTCGACGAGATCGCGTCCACCGGCCGCCTCGACCGGGCGGTGGAGTTCGAGACCCGTCTCGCCCGAGGTCTGCCGCTCGGCACCGAGCACGACGTCGTCACCGCGTTCGGCGAGCTCGACGACGCCGGCGTCCTGCTGATCATCGGCCCCTCGATCAGTGACAACGGGCTGATCGCGAGGCCGCTCGCCGACGCCGCCGGCATCCCGTCCATCAACTACACGGGCGGCGAGCGCACCCGGAGCGAGTTCATGTTCCACTACCAGATCGGCTCGCTCGAGGAGGAGCCGCCGCTGCTGGCGCGCCGCCTGGCGCAGCGCGGCCTGCGCAGCGCGGCCGTGATCCGCGACCAGTCGCCCGTCGGCCTGGGCTACGCCGAGGCGTTCGACGCGGCGCGCGCGATCGAGGGCATCGAGACGACCGGGGTGGCGGCGATCTCGCCCCTCGCCGACGATCTACGGCCCGTCGTGCAGAGGCTGCGTGACACCGGGCCCGACTCGCTCGTGTACCTCGGGCTGGGCGTCGCATCACGAGCCGTCGCCGTCGCGCTCGCCGACCTGAAGTGGTCGGTGCCCGTGTTCGCCAACAGCTCGCTGATGTTCGGCTACGCGCGTCCCGACTGGCGCGACGGCTGGGCGGGCTGGGAGTACCTCGACGGCGTCGCCGACGACAACCAGATGCGGGCGCGCCTGCGCGAGAAGTCGAAGCGGGCTGCGGCGGGCCCGATCGGGTGCGCCGCGTACGACATGGGCCGGCTCGTGGGCGAGGCGATCGCGCGTGCCGGCCATCTCACCCGCGCCGGTCTCAAGGAGGGCCTCGAGCGGGTGAAGCAGCTGCCGGCGACGTCGGGTGTCGACGGCACGACGATGGGGTTCGGCAACTTCGACCACGCCGCCCTCAAGGGTCAGTACCTCGTCCTCCGCGAGTGGCGCGAGGGCAGGACCGTCCAGGTCACCGCCTAGAGCGAGTCGAGCACTCCGAGCACCTTCTCGTCGGGCGGGATGTTGTACTGCTGCGCGCCGACCTCCTCGAAGCGCACGACGCCCTCGGCATCAATGACGAACAGCGCCGGCCGCTGGCCGAGCGAGATGAGGCGGCTGGTCACGTCGTACGCGTCGAACACCTCGTGCTCGGCGTCCACGAGCGTCGGGTACGGCAACGGGTGCGAACGGAGGTACGACTCCGAGCGTTCCGGCCCCTCGGCCGAGATCGCCAGCACCTCGGCGCCGAGGGCGGTGAAGCGGTCGTAGTCGTCGCGCAACTGCGCGAGGTGCCGGCGGCAGAACGGTCAGGAGTAGCCGCGGAGGAACGCGAGCACCACAGGCCGGCCCCGGAACGACGACAGCGACACGTCGCCGCCGCCCGACCGCGGCAGCGTGAAGTCGGGAGCCGGTGATCCGGTCGGGACGGTCGAGCTCTCGCTCATCATGCTCCTGTCGCCTTCGCAGCTCCGGCTATGCGGCGACGGTCGCCAAAGCCGCCGTCGCTGCGGTGCGAACTCTAGGGGCAACCCTTGACGGACGGGGCGGAGGCCGGAATCGTTGGGCGGGCGGCATCGGGCCGCGCGTGAGCACGAGATGGGGGGACCATGCCGGACAGCGTCTACAAGGTCATCGAGCTGGTCGGGACCAGCACCGACGGGTGGGAGCAGGCGGTTGCCGCTGCGGTAGCGCTGGCATCGCAGTCGCTACGAGACCTCCGCATCGCCGAGGTCTCCGAGCTCGACGTCACGCTCGAGAACGGCAAGGTGTCGGCATACCGGGCCAAAGTCAAGGTCTCCTTCAAGTACGAGGGCGGCGCCTAGCTCCACGTAGCTGTCACACCCCCGTGGTTCGATGCTCCTGCGGGACGGAGAGGACCACGGGAGGACCGATGGCAGCGATCACCGACACGACACACGAGGCACCGCCGGTGCGGTTCGCGCCGTGCGCGGCGTTTTGGCTCGATCACGACGCGGCGTGCCCGGCGTGCGCAATCTGCGGATGGCTCGAGGACGACCACGCCGGCACGAACGCGTCCGGTGACGCGGTCGTGACCGAGCTCCCCCGGCGCACGGTCCGGGTCCCGCAGCGGCTGGCGTCGTAAGGGCGCGCTCAGGCGGACTTACGTGAGCGGGAGCGGGTCTTGGTCGCCTTCGTCGCTTTCTTGGCGCCGGCCTTCTTGGTCTTCTTCGCCGCCGCCTTGGCCGGTCGGGCCGCGGCCGTGTCGTCGCCGCCCTTGCCCGCGCGCGCCAGGCTCGCTTCGAGCGCCGCCATGAGGTCGACGACCTTGGCGGGCTCCTCCACCAGCGGCTCGGCGACGATCTCCTCGCCCGCCGCCTTCTTCTCGATGATCCCGAGCAGCTGCTCGCGGTACTCGTCGTGGTACTTGTCGGGCTCGAAGCCGCTGGCGAGGGCCTCGATGAGCTGGCGCGCCATGTCGAGCTCCTTCTCGCTCGGCGCGACATCGTCGTCCCGGGGGATCTCCTCGAGGCTCTCGATCGGGATCACCTCGTCGGCATGACGCATGGTCTCGATGCACAGCGCGCCGTCGAGCGGCCGGATCGCCACGAGGTGCTCCTTGGCCCGCAGCACGATCTTCCCCACCGCGACCTTCTGCAGGTCCGTCATCGCCTCGATGAGCAGGCGGTAGGGCCGCTCGGCAGCCCGGTCGGGCACGAGGTAGTAGGGCTGCTCGAAATAGATGGGATCGATCTGCTCGAGGTCGACGAAGTCCTGGATGTCGATCGTGTGGCTGGCCTTCGGCGTGAGCTTCTCGAGCTCCTCGTTGTCGACGACCACGTACTGCCCGGACGAGATCTCGTAGCCCTTCTGGATGCGCTCGTTGGGCACTTCCTCGCCGCTGGCCTCGGAGACCCGCCGGTACCGGATCCGGGCGCCCGTCCCCTCCTCGAGCTGGTTGAACCGCACGTCCTTCGAACGGACGGCGGACACGAGCTTCACCGGCACGGTCACGAGACCGAAGCTGATGTTCCCGCTCCAGATGGTGCTGGGCACCTCGCCCACCTCCTTGCCGCCCGCCGGCCCCTATAGCGTCGCAGGTCGTGGAGGGTCGACGCACACTTCTCACCCGAGCCCCATGAGCCCCAAGGGGGATCAGGTGGATATCCAGGGCCGCCGGCTCCGGCTGTCGAACCTCGACAAGGTCCTGTACCCGCAGGCGGGGTTCACGAAAGCCCAGATCGTCGACTATTACGCCCGGGTCGGCGAGGTCATGGTCCCCCATCTCGCCGACCGGCCCGTGACGCTGGTCCGCTGGCCGGACGGCGTGGACAGCCAGTCGTTCTTCGAGAAGCGGTGCCCGTCGCACGCGCCCGAATGGATGCGCTCGGCTGCGGTGTGGGACGACCTCGAGCAGTGCGTCATCGACGACCTCCCCTCGCTCGTCTGGGCCGCCAACATGGCGGCGCTGGAGCTGCACACGCCGCAGGCCCGGGTGTCGAGCCCCGACCGACCCGACTCGATGGTCTTCGACCTCGACCCCGGTCCGGGCGCGACCGTCCTCGATTGCTGCCGGGTCGGTCTCGACCTGCGCGGCGTGCTCGCCGAGCTCGGGCTCGATTCCGTCGTGAAGACGTCGGGGTCGAAGGGCCTTCACCTCGCGGTGCCGCTGCACACCGACGTGACCGACGACGACACGAAGGGATTCGCGCGGGCACTCGGCCAGCTGCTGGCGAAACGCGAGCCTGAACGGGTGACCGTGGTCATGAAGAAGGAGCAACGACCCGGCAAGGTGTTCGTCGACTGGAGCCAGAACGACGAGCACAAGACGACCGTGTGCGCGTATTCGCTGCGCGGCAAGGAACGCCCGATGGTCTCGACACCCGTGTCGTGGGACGAGGTCTCCGACGCGCTCGACGCCGCAGATCCCGACGCGCTCACGTTCGAAGCCGGCGACGTGCTCGAACGCGTCGAGCACCTCGGTGACCTCTACGAGGCCAATCTCGGGCTCGAGCAGGAGCTGCCCGCGCTCGGCGCACAGGAAACGAGGGGCGCGTGAACCTCGACGGCAAGGTCGCGATCGTGACAGGCGCCAGTCGCGGCGTCGGGGCGGCGATCGCCGTCGCGCTCGCTGACGCCGGCGCGCGTGTCGCGTGCGCGGCGCGCGCGACGGACGCCGACCCCTTGCGGTTGCCCGGCACCATCGACGGCACCGTGCGGGCGATCACCGACGCCGGCGGCGAGGCACTCGCCGTGCCCACGAACCTCGCGCACGAGAACGAGATCGAGCGCATGGTCACCACGACCGTGGATCACTTCGACCGGGTCGACATCCTCGTGAACAACGCCGCCATCACCTTCCCCGGCGACCTCGACGTCCCGGTGAAGCGCTACGACCTCATGATGGCGGTGAACCTGCGCGCCCCGTTGGTGGCCGCGCACGCGGCCGTCCCGCACATGCGCGCACAGGGCGAAGGCGCGATCATCAACGTCTCTTCCGCCGCCGCACTCATGTACATCCCCGGGCTCATGGTCTACGGCATGTCGAAGATCGCGCTCGAGCACCTCACGGTGTCGCTGGCCGAGCAGTTGCGGCCCGACCACGTCGCCGTGAACACCTTCCGCATCGACGTGCCCGTGGCGTCGGAGGGCTTCGTCGCCAACCTCCCCGACGTCGACCACTCGGGCTGGGAGCCGACCGAGGTCCCGGCGGAAGGCGTGGTGTGGATGCTGCGCCAGCCCGCGTCGTACACGGGGAACAACGTCGGCATGGTCGAGCTGCGCGACGAGCAGGGGATCATGGCCTCCCGGGTGGGCGGGTGAGAACCCCGATCGCGCGGCCGCCGCGTGGTACACGATGGGAGTGACTCTGGACGAGCCTCGCTCTCCTCGCGACGCGCAGCGCCGGCGCCTCTACCTGGCCGAGACGCCCCTGCCCACGAGCCCGCTCCCGGGCCTGGACGCGTGCGCCGCCTACGCCGACCGGGTCGTGGGGACGCTGTGGTGGGAGGCCCGGTTCCCGGATCGCGGCCTCGGACGCGTCCCCGGCTTCCGGCCCGGCCACGGCGCCCGCCAGGCCTTCTTCTCGACCGACGAGCGCGGGACGACCATCACGCTCCCCCGCCGCTACCGCACCAAGGGCGTCGTGCTCCACGAGCTCGTCCACTGGGCCCTGGCCGACGACCTCGACCTCCCGACGCACGGCCGCACCTTCGCCCGCCTCCTGCTCGACGCCACCGAGGAGTTCCTCGGCGTCGAGCGGGCCGAGGCGCTCCAAACGTCGTATCGCGAGCAGCGCGTGCACGTCGCCCGCCCGCCCCGGCCCGGGCCCGACCGGCGGCTGCACTACGGCTGGGACGAGCGCCTCCGCCTCGGGAAGGGCAAGACGCTCTCGGTGCTGTACCTCGCTCGCGACGGCGGCCCGATCGTGACGACGGGCGTGTACGAGGGCTACGACCGCGGCCGGACGATGCTGCTCGTGCGGGTAGGCGGCGCGGCGCGTCCGATGCGCATCCCCGCCAACACCGTCTGGGACGTCCGCCCCGCGGGTAGCCGCCGCGCCTCGTTCTCGGAAGCGAAAACGTCGCTCTGCGACCGTTTTGCTGCCGAGAACCGCCCGGGTCAGTTCAGGCGCTCGACGACCATGGCCATGCCCTGGCCGCCGCCGACGCACATCGTCTCGAGACCGACCGTCTTGCCGGCGTCCTCGAGGCCGTTCAGCAACGTCGTCATGATGCGGGCGCCGGTCTGGCCGAACGGGTGACCGAGCGCGATCGCGCCGCCGTTCACGTTCAGCTTGTCCCAGTCGATGCCGAGGTGATGGGCGGACGGGATCACCTGCGCCGCGAACGCCTCGTTGATCTCGACGAGATCGATGTCGTCGATGGTCATGCCGGCGCGCCCGAGCGCCTGCCGGCTCGCCTCGATCGGCCCCAGGCCCATGATCTCCGGGTTCAGCGCAGTCACGCCGCTCGACACGATGCGGGCGAGCGGTGTGATGCCCAGGTCGCGGGCGCGGGTGTCGCTCATCACCACGACGGCGGCGGCGCCGTCGTTCAACGGGCACGCATTGCCCGCGGTGACCTTGCCGTCGGGACGGAACGCGGGCTTGAGCTGGGCGAGCTTCTCGACCGTCGTGTCCGGACGCGGGCCGTCATCCTTGTTGACGACGGTGCCGTCGGGCAGCTCGACGGGGATGATCTCGCGCTCGAAGAAGCCGTTGCCCTGTGACTCGACCGCGCGGTTCTGGGACAGTGCCGCGAACTCGTCCATCTCCTCTCGGGACACGTTCTCCTTCTCGGCGACGTTCTCGGCCGTCTGACCCATCGCGATGTAGACATCGGGAAGCCCGTCGGGCGGCTCCCAGGACCCCTGGCCGCCCTCGGACCGCTTCGTGCTCCGCAGGCCGGCGTCCTGGAACTTGGGGTTCTGCGTGTCGGGCCAGCTGTCGGAGTTGCCCTTGCCGAAGCGGCTGACGCACTCGACGCCGGCGGCGACGAACGCGTCGCCTTCACCGGCCTTGACCGCGTGCGCGGCCATCCGGATGGTCTGGAGCGACGACGAGCAGTACCGCGTGATCGTGCAGCCCGGCACGTCGTGCAGGCCGGCGAGCACGCTCACCACGCGGGCCATGTTGAAACCCTGCTCGCCGCCCGGAAGCCCGCACCCGAGGATCAGGTCGTCGATCTCGCCCCGGTCGAGCTCCGGCACCTTGTCCAGCACGGCCTGCACGATCGTGGTGGCGAAGTCGTCGGGCCGAAGGTCGACCAGTGACCCCTTGAACGCCCGGCCGATCGGGCTGCGTGCGGTGGCGACGATGACGGGCTCGGGCATGGCGCGCCTCCGGGAAGTCGGGACGACGACCCTACTCCGCGCCTGATCCGGGTCGGACATAGGGTCAACAGATGCACGAGGGAAGCCGGAAGGCGATCGCCGCCGCGTTCCTCGCCAACCTCGGCATCGCGTTGGCCAAGTTCGCGGGCTTCGCCGTCACCGGCGCAGCCTCGCTGCTCGCCGAGGCCATCCACTCCGTCGCCGACACCGGCAATCAGGCGCTGCTCTTCTTGGGCGGCCGGCGCAGCCGCCGCCGACCGACAGCCCAACACCCGTTCGGGTTCGGACAGGAGCGCTACTTCTGGGCCTTCATCGTGGCCCTGATGCTGTTCTCCCTCGGCGGGCTCTTCGCCGCCCTCGAAGGCATCGACAAGCTCGTTCATCCCCACGAGCTCGAGTCCTTCCCGATCGCGCTGATCGTGCTCGGCGTCGCGATCGTGCTCGAAGGCATCTCGTTCCGCACCGCCGTGAAGCAGGCGTCGGCAGTACGGCGCCGGGGCTCGTGGTGGCAGTACATCCGGCGCGCCAAGGCGCCGGAGCTGCCGGTGGTGCTGCTCGAGGACACAGGCGCCCTCCTCGGTCTGTTCCTCGCGTTGGTGGGCATCACCGCGGCCGAGCTCACCGGCAACTCCCGTTGGGACGCGCTCGGGAGCATCGGTATCGGAATCCTGCTCGGCGTCATCGCGATCGTGCTCGCGAAGGAGATGAAGAGCCTGCTCATCGGCGAGTCGGCGTCCGGGCACCTCGAGGACGCGATCCGGGCCGCGATGGTCGACGGGGCCAAGGTCCAGCGCGTGATCCATCTCCGGACGATGCACCTCGGTCCCGAGGAGCTGCTCGTCGCAGCGAAGCTCGAGGTCGACGCGACGTCGGTCGCCGACCTCGCCCGGGCGATCGACGACGCCGAAGCGCGCGTGCGTGCCGCGGTGCCGATCGCCCGGGTGATCTATGTCGAGCCCGACGTCTACCGGTCCGACGACGCGGTCGTGGACAGGTGAACACCGCGTACGCGGTGCAGGCGCGCAACGCGGCGACCGCATCGGAGAACAAGATCCACGACGACGACGTGGCGCGCACGTACGGCTTCGATGGCGGACTGGTCCCGGGCGTGACCGTGTACGCATACCTGACGCACCCGGTCGTCGACGCGCTCGGCCGATCCTGGCTCGAGCACGGCACCATGGACGCGCGATTCGTCCGCCCGTGTTACGACGGTGACAGCGTCACGATCGACTCCGAGGCACCCGACATCGGCGACACGCGGATGGAGCTGACGGTTCGGCGCGCTCCCGACGAGGTGGTGGCGACGGCGACCGCATCCGTTCCCGCGGGCCGTCCACGTCCGCCAGCGGTCGGCGACTATCCCGCCGTCCCGCTCCCCGCCGAGCGGGTGCCCGCGACCGAAGACGCCCTCGCCGCGCTCGGACCGCTGGGATCGTGGGAGGCGACGTTCCGCGCCGACCACGCCCCTGCGTTCCTCGACGAGATCGGCGAGGACCTCGCGCTCTACCGCGACGACGGGCTCGCCCACCCCGGCTACCTGCTGCTGGCCGCCAACACGATCCTCGGTGCCAACGTGCGGCTCGGTCCGTGGATGCACGTCGGCAGCGAGGTCACCAACCACGGCGTCGTCGTCGACGGGGATCGCGTGTCGACCCGCGGCCGCATCGCGCAATTGTTCGAGCGGAAGGGGCACCGGTTCGCCGAGCTCGACCTGTTGATGGTCGTGAACGACGCCCGACCGGTCCTGCGCGTGCGCCATACGGCCATCTACGACATCGCCCGCCGCTGACCCTCTGGTCGATTGCAGGTCAGTCGAGGCGCCGGAGCTCCTTGCGGTAGCGCTCCGCGTTGCGGACGTACCCGTCGGCGTTGCGGGCGATGTCGGCGGTGTCGGCCGCCCCCTCGCGCACGCGAGCCGGGACCCCCACGGCGATGGCGCCGGCGGGGACGTCCATGCCGTTCGGGACCAGGGCCGCCGCGCCGACCAGCGCGCCCGACCGCACGCACGCGCGGTGCAGCACCACGGACCCGGTGCCGACCAGCGCACCGTCCTGGACCACGCAGCACTCGAGGTGGGCGAGGTGCCCGACGACGCAGTCGTCGCCGATGAACGTATCGAGCTCCTCCGTGCAGTGGATGACGGCGCCATCCTGGATCGACGTCCGGGCGCCGACGACGATCTTGCCGTAGTCGCCGCGGAGGACCGCCTGCGGCCAGATCGAGCTCTGGTCGCCAATGGTCACGTTGCCGATCACGGTCGCTTCGGGATGCACGAAGGCGGACGTGGCGATGTCGGGTGCCGACGCGCCCAGCGCATAGATGGTCATGCCGGTACCGTAGCGGCGTGCTCGATCCGGACACGCTGACCGCACACGCCGAGCGCATCGACCGCGACGGGTACACGATCCTCGAGCGCGTGATCGAGCCACAGCTCGTCGCCGCTCTTCTCGACGACCTCGCCCGGCTCGAGGCCTTCTACGGCGTCTCGCCGTCCGACAACGACTTCGAGGGCACGAAGACGGTCCGCATCTACAACCTGCTCGCGCTCGGACGGCTCTACGAGGCGATTCCTGTCCACCAGTGTGTGCTCCCCGTCGTCGAGCGGGTCCTCGACGCCGGCTGCCTGGTGTCGTCGCTGTCGTCGATCACGATCGGGCCCGGCGAGAGCGCGCAGCCGATCCACGCCGACGACCAGCTCATCCCCCTCACCAAGCCCCACGTGCCGACGGTGTGCAACACGATGTGGGCGCTCACCGACTTCACCGAGGCAAACGGGGCCACTCGCGTGATCCCCGGCTCCCATCTCCGCGACCACAGCCCGGAGTACGGCGCGCCCTACGACAGCGTGGCCGCCGAGATGCCGGCCGGAAGCGTGCTCGTCTGGCACGGGAGCCTCTGGCACGGCGGCGGCGCCAACACCACCGATGCGCGTCGGGCCGGCGTCGCCATGAACTACTGCGCCGGGTGGATCCGCCAGCAGGAGAACCAGCAGCTCGGGATCCCGCGCGAGGTCGCCGCGGGCTTCTCCCACCGTCTGCGACAGCTGTGCGGGTACGGCGTGTACAACGGCCTGATCGGGCACATCGACAAGCACAGCCCTGCCGAGATGCTCGGCGACCCGCAGGCCGGGGACCAGATGGTGTGGGACGCCGTCTGAGCGGCGCCGCCGGCGCGGCGCTCCTGGCGCTGATCGTCGGCGGCCCCTGGGGGCAGAGCGTCGCGCACGCCCGTCCCGAGCAGGCGCAAGCACCCGAGCCCGAAGCCCACGGCGCGTGCGACTTCCTCGATCCGGCCAAGTGCCTCTATCCGTTCCCGAACGACTACTTCACCGTGCGCGACCGGTCGACCGACACGGACCGCCGGGTGCAGTTCTCGCCGGACTCGATGCCGCGCAACGCCGCCGGCGTCCCGATCGACCCGACGGAGTGGAACCGCAACGACGGCTTCAGCCCCGGGTCGGCCATCCTCACCGTCGTACCGGGCCTCGATCTCGAGCGGACCGGTGCCGCTCCCGAAACCGACATCGGGCGCTCCCTGCGCGCCAACGCGCCGATCGTCGTGCTCGACGCCACGTCGGGCCGGCGTGTCCCGTACTGGGCGGAGCTGGATCAGAGCGCGCCCGACACCGGCCAGCGATCGCTGATCGTCCGGCCGGCGGTGAACTTCCGTGAGGGTCATCGCATCGTCGTGGCGCTGCGCAACCTGCAGGACTCCTCCGGCGCTCCGATCGAGCCCGGCGATTCGTTCCGCGCGTACCGCGATGGCACCAAGACGAACGACGCGGCGACCGAAGCGCGACGGCCGCACATGCAGGACGTCCTCAAGGTGCTCGACCGGGCCGGTGTCAAGCGCAACGACCTCTACCTCGCGTGGGACTTCACCGTGGCGAGCGAGCGCAATTTGTCCGAGCGGATGCTGCACATCCGCAACAACGCGTTCGAGTCCCTCGGCGGTCAGGCGCCCCACTTCCAGGTCACGCAGGTCGAGAACGATGTGGACGAACGTGTCGCCCGCCGCGTGACGGGAACGTTCACGGTGCCGAACTACCTCACCGGCGACGGTGGTCCCGGAAACAGCTTCAACACCGGGGCGAACGGCCTTCCGCAACGCAACGGCGACTACACCGCGCCGTTCATGTGCATCATCCCCCGCGCCGCGTTGAAAGCCGACGGGACGGTCGCGCGCGCACGTCCGGCGGTGTACGGCCACGGGTTGCTCGGGAGCGAACGCGAGGTCGGCGCCGGGAACGTGCGCGACATGGCCAACGAGCACAACTTCGTGTTCTGCGCGACGAAGTGGATCGGCCTCTCGGAGGACGACCTCGGGAACGCGGTGTCGGTGCTCCGTGACCTCTCGCGCTTCCCGACGATCGCCGACCGGCTCCAGCAGGGAATCCTGGACACGCTGTTCCTCGGACGGCTCATGACCGCCGACGACGGGTTCGCGACCGACCCCGCGTTCCAGGGGCAGGGCACGCCGGTCATCGACTCCCGTGAGCTCTTCTTCGACGGCAACAGCGAGGGCGGGATCATGGGCGGCGCCGTCACCGCGGTGGCGCAGGACTGGACCCGCGCCGTGATCGGCGTCCCGGGCATGAACTACAGCACGCTGCTCCAGCGCAGCACCGACTGGGACACGTACAAGGCAGTGCTCGATCCCGCCTACCCGGACCCGACCGATCAGGTCCTCGAGGTCGGGATCATCCAGATGCTCTGGGACCGGGGTGAGGCCGACGGGTACGCGCAGCACCTCACCCGCGACCCGTATCCCGATACCCCGGTGCATCAAGTGCTCATGCACGAGGCGTTCGGCGACCACCAGGTCGCCAACATCGCCACTGAGGTGGAGGCCCGCACCCTCGGCGCCCGGGCCCACCGCCCCGCGCTCGCCGACGGGCGGTCGCCGGCGCGCCATCAGCTCTGGGGCATCGAGGAGATCGAAGGCTCCGCCTTCGACGGCTCGGCGCTCGTCGTCTGGGACAGCGGCTCGCCCGCGCCGCCCACGGGCAACGTCGCGCCCCGGGAGGGCGAGGACCCGCACGGGGACCCGAGGGCGTCCAAGGAGGCACGGCAGCAGAAGTCCGACTTCCTGAAGCGTGACGGGAGCGTCGTCGATGTGTGCGGCGGGCACCCGTGCACTGCGCCACCCACGCCCTGACCTGCGCGCCCGGGCGGCCGTCTACTCCTGCGCGCGGCGCCGCGACAGCACGTCCTGCAGCCGATCGAAGCTGTCAGACCATCCGCCATCGTGGAGCGCGCGCCGCGCCTCGGTCGCGAACCCAGACTGGACCAGCGAGATCTCCGTGGAATCGCCCGCGTCCTGGAACGCCAGACTCACCACCGTGTCGCGGTCATCGGGATCCGGTTGTTCGTACCGAAACGTGTACTCGAGGAGAGCGGGTGGCTCGATCGCGCGGAACTCTCCAGAGATATGGAAAAGGTCGCCCTCCGGAGGCTGCATCGCGAATCGATACGCACCTCCGACTCGAAGATCGAACTCGATGTAGGGCATCGTGAACCCATGGGGTCCCCACCATTGAACGAGCTCGTCGGGCTCCGTGCACGCTCGGAACACCACGCCGCGGCGGGCAGCCACGATCCGGTTCAGCTGGAGCGTCAACCTGTCGGAGTCCCCCATCGACCCTCCCCGCGGATCGTCCTCCCCTTGGTTACTGGATGACGGAGCCGCCGTCGACGGCGAGCGCGTGCCCCACGACGAACGACGCTGCATCGCTGCACAACCACACGACCGCGTCGGCGATCTCCTCGGGACGGCCGAGGCGGCGGAGCGGAACCGCGCGGGTCATCATGCGCTCGACCTGCGGATCGCCGCCGATGAACCCTTCGAGCATCGGCGTGCGTGTGCTGCCGGGGCAGATCGCGTTCACGCGGATGCCCTGCGACGCGTACTCCAGCGCTGCCGCCCTGGTGAGACCGACGACTCCGTGCTTGCTGGCGACGTACGCCGGGAGGCCGGCAAAGCCGACGAGCCCCGCGCCGGAGGCCATGTTCACGATCGCGCCGCCACGCTCGAACATGGCCGGGATCTCGTGCTTGAGGCAGAGGAACACGCCGGTGAGGTTCAGGGCGATCGCGCGGTTCCAGTCGTCGAGCGTGTGGTCGGCGGTCGGCGCGCTCGCACCCGTGGTGCCCGCGTTGTTCAGCGCGCAGTCCAGGTGCCCCCACCGCTCGACCGTCTTGTCGACCATGGCGGCAACTTCACCGGGTTGCGTCACGTCGGCCCGGACGAAGTCGGCGTCGCCGCCGATCTCCTCGAACACGAGGGCTGCGGTCTCCTTGCCACCCTGCTCGTCGACGTCCACCACGGTGACCGCCGCGCCGGCGCGTGCGAGCGCGATCGCCGATGCGCGGCCGAGACCGGATCCGCCGCCGGTCACGAGCGCCGCCTTGCCCTCGAGCGCGCTCACGAGGACGCCATCAGCCGGGCAGGCTACGAAGGATGTACTCGGCCGTCGCGTAGGACTCGACCGAGTCGAGATCGAGGAAGGAGGACACGTCCTCCATGACCCGCTTCACGTTGTGCTCGAGCGTGTCGGGCGAGCCGCCGGCGCTGAAGTAGCGCATCGGGTCCGTCAGGTCCTCGACCTCGCGGAGGCCCTCCTCCACGATGCCCCGCCACGCCGGAGCGCCTTCGGTGACGGCGCGCGCGACTGCGTGCCGCACGTACAGGCAGACCGGATGGATCTCGAACGTCAGCGGCGTGTGCGAGCCGTGCCACCGGGCGAAGAACTGGGTGTCGTCGATGTCGGAGCGCCTGTCGAACATCGTGATCTGCTTGACCCCGGGCGAACGTTCCCCGTCCGGCCACGTCCGGCCCTCGTACGCCAGCGGGACGGACTCGGTGACGAGGTAGCCCGCCACACGGCCCGCCGCCCCACCGAGGACCGACTCGTAGGGACCACGGTCGTCGAGCGAGTCGAGCCACGCCCCGACCGTCGCGCCGACGCCGTGGTCGGGGACGGCGACCGTCGCGCTCATGTCGACAGCCGGGTCCACGACGTTGATCGTGAGTGCGTGAGGTTCGAGCGCGAGCAGCTCCGGACCGGCGCTCTCGACCAACCCCTCACGCACGTCCCACAGCGCGTAGACGAGCTTCTCCATACCTGGTGGGACGCTACCCCTCGCCGAGCGCGGCGTGGAATGCGTCGAGAAAGATCCGCACGGTCGCGACGGCTTCACGCCGCAGCCGCGCCGCTTCTTCGTCGTCGCCGAGCTCGGCGAGGAACGCTCCGTACGCGGTGGGGCCGTCCTGGTCCACGTCGCTGAAGCGCTCGCCCAGCAACTCGAGCGCCTCCGTGACCCGGTCGTCGCGTGCGACCGCGCTTCGTGCCGCGTCCCTGCCGGCCGCGTGCGGCCCGTCACCGAAGTGCAAGAGGCAGAACACGAGGTCGTACGAGTCCTTGTTCTCGTGACGATCCTGGAAGGCGAGGACCTTCAGGACCGTGTACGGCAGCACGTTCGCGACCCGGACCGTCACCTTCGATTGACCACCGCCGTCGAGCCGCTCCCCCTCGAGCACACGCTCGACGTAGTCGTAGCCCACGAGGTTGGCGCCCCGGACGTTGAACGCCCCGACCCGGGATCCGGTGGACCCCGCCTTCGGCCGGAAGACGAGCCCGGCCGGCACCGATTCCGTCTCGCACAGGAACTCCACGACGACCTTCATGCCCTCGACCTCACGCACCCACCGGAAGCCGGGCTCCCTCGGGTCGAAGTGCGACTTCTCGAGGTTGTTCTGGAGCGTGCGGTAGGTCTCCGGCGTCTCGTCGCCGAGGGCGAGGCCGATGACGAGATCGACGTCAGTAGTACCGACGTGGGCGCGCGCGCCCGACGGGAGCTGCCCGACGAGATACCGGGGAGCGAGGCCGCCGACGAGGTAGATCCGCTCGCGCCAGGGCCCGAGGTCCCCGAGCAACGTGACGAGCGCGCGCTCGCAGCGAGCCGTCGTCGCTTCGTCGTAGTCGGTGAAGTGGTCCCGGCTCAAAATCCGATCACCTCCCGGCGAACCTCGTCGGCTTGCTCACGCCCGCGGCGAGGTTCGTTGCGGAGGTCGTAGAACAGACGCAGCGGGTTGACGATCCAGGTGCCCTCGACCTGGCGGCGGAACGCGAGAGGCTCGTCCCCGTTCGCCTGCACGAACACGAGGTTGTACCCCGTCTCTGCCTCCTCGGCACCCGACGCCACGGCAACCTCCTCGAGCGACGCGACGGAGCTGACCCAGATCTCGGACACGGGAATCGCGGTGACGAAGGGAGCGACGCGCGAGGCCGCCGCGGCTCCGGTCACGGCGTGTTCGACGCCGGCGGCGTCCAAGGCGGCGCTGGCCGCGCCGGCGAGCTCGCGAGGGTCGCGGGCGAGCCGGTACGCGCGCACGCGCCGGACCGCCCGATCCGTGTTCTCCTCTGCCCAGAGGTCGAGGAGGGCGGTCGCATCGACGACGCGCCGAACGCGTCTCGGGCCTGCGCCCTCGCTCGCAACGAGCCCGTCCGCCTCGAGACGGGCGAGCACACGATGAGCGAGCCCGACCGAGACGTGCGCGTCGACAGCGAGCTCCTGCACCTTCCACTCCCGGTCGGGATGAAGGAGCAGCGCCTGGGCGGCGACGCCGCCCTTGCCCGCGAGCCGCGCGCGCGGCTGTGGGCGCGGCCCGTCACGTCGCGGCCCCTCGGTGTGGAGAAGCAAGCCCGGGAGCTCGACGTGGGCATTGCCGAGACCGTCGACGACGGCGACCCCATGGCGCTCGAGGATCTCGCGGGCCTGCGCCGTCGTCACTCCCGCGACGAGGAGGAGGTTGCCGCCCGGTACCGCCTCCGCCTGCTGGACGAGCTGCCAGGCCGTCGCCGCGTTGGCCTGCCGCTTCACCTCGAGCGCGACCGGCTCGGCCACACGGCCGACCCGGAGCACGGCATCACCCCGCCCCCCGCCGACGGCGGCCCGGGACGCCTCGACGGTGACGGCGGGGACCTCACGTAGGATCCGCAGGGCCTCGGCCCCGAACCGGCCCTCTAATTTCACAATTTCACCGTTTTTCACAGTGCTAGTGAATATAGCACCTGGAGTGAAACTGAGCATCCGTTGATCAAGCTCATCTGCTTCGTGAAGCGCAACCCCTCGCTCTCCGTAGACGAGTTCCACGACCACTGGCGCGGGCAGCACGCCCGCCTGATCAGCGAGACGCCCGGCGTCGCCGACCGGATCGTGCGGTACGAGCAGAACCACCGCGCCGCCGAGGACTACGAGCGCGGCGGCGAGTTCGACGGCGTCGCCATCCAGTGGTTCGAGTCGATGGACGACTTCGTCGCGATGGTCGGCGACGCCGAGTACCAGGCGCGGGTCGCCCCGGACGAGCGCGCGCTGCTCGACCTCGACGGGCTGGCGTGGATCCTCACCGACGAGGAAGAGGTCGTGATCCCGGGTCCCGAGGAGCGCGGCGAACCCGTCATCAAGCTCATCTGCATGGTGAAGCGCCGGCCCGGCATGGCGATCGACGATTTCCACCGCCACTGGCGCACCGTGCACAGCCCCTTGAACTGCGACACGCCGTCCATCGCCCGTTACTTCGTCCGGTACGAGCGAAACCACCGCACGCCGGCCGACTACGAGCGGCCCGGCGCGTCCGACTTCGACGGGACCGCCGTCGAGTGGTACCCGTCGGTGCAGGCCTTCTACGACATGATCGGCGAGCCCGCCTACCGCGACGTCATCTTCCCCGACGAGGGGCGCTTCCTCGACCGCGACAACCTCCTCTGGCTCCTCACCGAGAAGGAAGAGACGATCATCGGCTGATGGAGGTCGAGGAGTACGCCCGCGTCGCGGCGGCCGAGGACGACCACTGGTGGTACCGCAACACCCGGGCCCTCATGGCCGGGCTGCTGCAGCCGTGGCTCGGCACCGACCAGCGCATCCTCGACGCCGGCTGCGGCCCTGGCGGCAACGGCGCGTGGCTCGCGCACCACGGGGAGGTCGTCGGCGTCGATCTCGCCGCGGAAGCGCTCGAGTTCGTGCGCGCCCGCCGGCCGGCGACCACTCCGGTCCTGGCGAGCGCCGAACAGCTCCCTTTCGACGACGACGCGTTCGACGTCGCGGTGGGGATCACGTTGCTGTACACGGTGCGTGACCACATTGCCGCTATCGGCGAGCTGGCGCGGGTGCTGCGCGCCGGCGGAGCCGTGCTCCTCCTCGAGCCTGCCTTCGCGGCCCTGCGACGCGAGCACGACGTGACCGTGCATGGCCTGCGCCGCTACCAGCGCCGCGAGCTCGCCGGCCTGGTCGAGCGGGCCGGGCTGCGGGTGCGGCGGGCGACGTATGCGTATTCGTTCCTCGCCCCACCGGCGGCGGTCCTCGCCGCGCTCGAGCGGCACGGTTCCCGGTCCGGTGGCGACACCGGCTCTGACGTCGACCGTCGCGCTCTGGACCGGGTCTTCGCACCGCTCGCTGCCGCCGAGCGTCGATGGCTGACGCGCCGCGACGTCCCCGTCGGGACGTCGGTCGTCGTCGTGGCGACCCGGGACTAGCCGGCCCGGGTCCTCCCCCGCCGCAGCAGCACGAGCTGCACCCACAGCTTTGCGAGATCCCACAGCGTGCGGGCGACGCTCGACAGCTTGAAGAACTGTGACCGGCCGTGGATGCGCGGGTAATGGTGGACGCCGACCTCGACGAAGCGTGCGCCCGCATCCTGGAGCGTCCGGACGAGCTCGACGCAGATCACGCCCGTCGTCTTCTCCAGCCGGACGCGCTCGAGCATCGATCGCCGCATCAGACGGAAGTCGCAGTCGGTGTCGCGAACGTGCAACCCGAACACGAACGACACGAACCGGTGGTACACCCGCCCGATCGCACGGCGGGCGACGTTGTCGGCCCGATTGAGCTTGTAGCCCTGCACGACGTCGACGGCGTCGGTTGCGCGCGTCACGAGCAGCTCGAGCTCGTTCGGGTCGAACTGGCCGTCCCCGTCGGTGTAGAAGACCCATTGCTTCGTCGCGCTCCCGAAACCCGAGAGCAGTGCGCCGCCGTACCCGCGGTTGTGCTCGTGCGTCACGACACGGAGCCGCGGCTCCGTCTCGGTCAGATGCTTGAGCACGCGCTCCGACCCGTCGCTCGACCCGTCGTTCACGACGATGATCTCGCCGTCGACTCCGACCCGGTCGATGGTGGCGGCCGCTGCCTCGACCATCTCGCCGATGGTGGCCTCGTCGTTGTAGCAGGGGAAGAACGCCGACACGGACTGGACCGCCGGGTTCACCGGAGCGCGCGGCACACAACCTCGATCTCGTCGTCGGTCATCTCGGGGAAGCAGGGTAGCGACACGCACTCCGCCGCCCACGACTCGGCTTCGGGGCACGGAGCCCGCACGAACTGGCGATACGCAGCCTGGCCCGTAAGAGCCCGGGGGTAGTGGACCGCAGTGCCGAACGGCATGCGCGCCCGGAAACCGTCACGATCATCGACCCGCGCGACGCACAGGTGGTGCACGTGCCGCTCGTGCGGGGCCTGCCAGCGCAACCCCGGCGCCGCGTCTCGGTACGCCCCGGCGATGACGCGCCGGCGTTCGTTCCACTCGGGCAGCCTCTGCAGCTCGACGCGGAGCGCGGCCGCTTCCAGCTCCGACAGTCGGGAGTTCCCGCTCAACGCAGTGTGCTCGTATCCGTCGGTGAGACCGTGGGCGCGCAGCAACCGGATCTGCGCCGCCAGATCGGCGTCGTCGGTGACGACCGCTCCTCCGTCGCCGATACCGCCCAGGTTCTTCGTCGGATAGAAGCTGTAGGCGGCAGCGGCCGATCGGGTGTGCGGATCGAGCGCACCGTGCGCCTGCGCGGCGTCCTCCAGCGCGACGACGCCGAGGTCCGGCACGTCGGCCGGCCGGCCATAGAGATGGACGGGGATCACCGCCCGCGTCCGCTCGGTGACGCCGGCGGCGGCTCGCTGCGGGTCAAGCGTGGCGGTGTCGCGTTCGACGTCGGCGAAGACCGGTGTCGCGCCCGTCGCGCACACGGCCGCCGCGGTCGGTACGGCCGTGAACGCGGGCACGAGGACCTCGTCGCCGGCACCGACACCGAGCGCGCGCAGCGCGAGGCGTAGCGCCTCGGTCCCGGACGCGACGGCGACCGCGTGGCGCCGCCCGCAGAACGACGCGAACTCGGCCTCGAACGCTTCGGTCTCGGGGCCGAGGAGGAACCGCCCCGACCGCAGGACCCGGTCCAGTGCCGCACCCAGCTCGGGCTGCAGTGCCGCGGTGCGGCGCGCCAGATCGAGCACGGGCGGCCGGGCCGTCATCGTCGTCACAGGTATCGCGAGCGATGTGACCGGTAGAACTCGATCGTCCTCGCGATCCCGTCGGCGAACGGCGTCCGCGGCTCCCAGCCGAGAAGCCGCTTCGCCTTCGACGAGTCGCCGTAATAGGAGCCGATGTCGATGGCGTCACGGTCGTGCGGCCACGGCACCGATTCGACCGATCCCGAGGAGGCGGCGGAGACGATCGCCTCGGCGATCGAACGCAACGACAGCCGCTCGTCGTTGCCGACGTTGAACACCTCTCCCGGCGCCTCCGTCGACCGGGCGGTCAGGAGCAGGCACTCGACGACGTCGTCGACGTAGAGGCAGTCGCGCTCCTGGGCGCCCTCACCGAAGACGGTGATCGGCTCGCCCGACAATGCGCGCCGCACGAAGATCGGCAGGAACCCCTGCAGGTCGTCGCGCAGTCGCTGCCGCGGCCCGTACACGTTGGTCAACCGGACCGAGCTCGCTCGGATCCCGTAGAGCTCGCTGTAGAGCAGGTGCAGCTGCTCGGTCGCCGACTTGCTGATGCCGTTGACGTCGACCGGCGACACCGGGTGGTCCTCGTCGACCGGGAGGTACCGAGGATGCCCGAAGATCTGGCGGGTCGACGTGTAGACCACGACGGCGGTCGAGCCGGCCTCGCGCAGGATCTCGAGGAAACCGAGCTGACTACCGGTGTTGACCTCGAGGTCGAAGCGCGGCCGCGCCATCGACTCGACGTGACTGACCTGGCCCGCGAGATTGAAGATCACCTCCGCGGTGGCGGCGGCGTCACGGACGGCGCCGACGTCGTCCACGCCGGCCTCGATCACGTCGATCCGCTCTGGTGCGTCCTCGAGGTTGGCCCGATCGCCTCCGTGCGTGGGCACGAGAGCGTCGACCACGGTCACCTCGGCCCCAGCGCTCGCGAGCGCGATCGCGAGGTTCGAGCCGATGAAGCCCAACCCGCCCGTGACCAGGCAGCGTCGACCGGAGAACGAGGAGAGGAGGGATCCGTCCAGAGCGAGTGAGCTTACCGGGGGCGTGTCGTTCGCAGCGGCGTCATCGGAGCTGCACCTGCGCGGCCGAGCGCGCTTCGCCTCGTGCCGTGAGCCACACGGTCAGCACACCTGCGTCGACCGTCGAGCGGAGCTCGACCGGATCGTCGGGCTCGATCGCGACGCGGTGCTCGAGCTCCACGCTCATCGGGACCCGGTCGGGTGCGAGGCGTGCCAGCTCGTCCTCGACCGCGTACCAGTACGCGGCGTTGTTGACGTGCCGGAGCAGGTCGAAGTCGCTCGCACGGACAGGCCACGGGCGCACGTGCGCGTCGGCGGAGGGGGGCGGGAGCGAGAGGCGGCCGCTGACGCGTCGACCATCGGCGGCTTCTCCGTAGTAGTCGAAGAACCAGTCACCCAGGCGCGTCGGGCGCCCGGCCCGGTCGACGTACACCCAGATCGCCACCGCCTCGGCGACGGAGACGCCGCCGACCGCGAGGGTCGTCCGGCGCTCGGCCCATCGACTCCCGGTCCCGCTGCAGAACGTCGTCACCTCGACGTCGTCCCGGTACCGCGGGAACGAGGTCAGCGCGAGCGCGGTGCGACGCAGGACCCACGCCCCGTCGATTCTCGGATCGGCGACGTCGTCGACGTCGTCCGAAGCCACGTCCTGGAGATAACGCGCGACCGCGTCGAGCCGGAGCCGGTTGGCCTTGGTGACGTCGCCGAGACGGACTCGCCGGTGCGCCACGAACCGCCGACCCTGCTCGGGCGGCGGGACGAACTCGTGCTTCACCGCGCGCTCCCGCGTGCCGAGGAATCCGCCGGGACACTCTCGCACAGGCGTACCGTGTCCGGCGTCCTCGGCTCCGCAACGGCGAGGCGAGGAAGCGAAGAGGGAAGCAAGGGGCAGAACCACGGATGGCACAGTTCCTCGACCGGCTTGGTCGGACGGCGGCGCGGCACAAGTGGATCGCGATCGGGATCTGGGTGCTGCTGGCGATCGTTGTCGTCGGCTGGGCGAAGTCCGCCGGCGGCAAGACGACCGACGTCTACACCATCCCGGGGGCGCAGTCGCAGAAGGCCGAGGACCTGCTCGAGGCGCGCTTCTCGGCGCAGGCGGGCGGAACGGCGAGCGTGGTGTTCCAGGCGAAGAGCGGGACGCTGAGCGATCCCGCGAACCAGGCGGCGATCGGGGAGACACAGGCGAACCTCGCCCCGGGGAAATCGCCGCACGTCACCCAGGTCCTCGGCCCGGTGACACCCGGCGTCGGTCAGGTGTTCGTGTCGAAGGACGGCACGATCGGCTACGTACGCGTGCAGTACGACGAGAAGGCGACCAGCCTGCCGCCTGAGACGGTGAAGCAGCTCGAGACGGCCGCCGCCCCCGCAGAGAAGGCGGGGATGCGCGTCGAGTTCGGCGGCCCGGTCGTGGACTACCTGAGCCGCGACGAGGGCGGCAACGCCGACGCGATCGGCCTCTTCTTCGCCGTGATCATCCTGCTGATCGCGTTCGGCTCGGTCGTGGCGATGAGCGTTCCGATCGGTACCGCCCTGTTCGGTCTCGGAATCGCGCTCTCGATCATCTCTCTCGTCGCCGCCCTCACCGACATCGGCACGGTCGCTCCGACCCTCGCCACGATGATCGGCCTCGGCGTCGGGATCGACTACTCGCTGTTCATCGTCACCCGGCATCGCCAGAACCTCGCCGCCGGCACCGAGATGATCGAGTCCATCGGCCTGGCCAACGGCACCGCCGGCCAGGCGGTGCTCTTCGCGGGCGGAACCGTCGTGATCGCGATCACCGGTCTCGCCCTGTCGGGCATCCCGTACGTCACCCGGCTGGGCCTCATGGCGGCCATCGCCGTGCTGGTGATGATGGCGGCGGCGGTGACGCTGGTACCGGCACTTCTCGGCGTCGCCGGGCGGCACATCAACTCGATCCGCGTGCCGCATCTGCACCGCAAGGGTCGCGACGACGTGCACCACTCGCTCACCGGTGCACGCCCCAGCGGGTGGGAGCGGTGGGCGATGTTCATGTCGCGTCATCGGTGGTCGGCGGTGGTCATCAGCCTGGCGATCCTGCTGACGCTCGCCGCGCCCGTGCTGTCGATGCGCTTGGGGCAGACCGACGACGGCACGCTGCCCGAGAACCTCACCCAGCGGCAGGCCTACGACCTGATCACCCAAGGCTTCGGTGCCGGCGCCAACGGACCCCTGTTCCTCGCGATCGCGCTCCCCCAGCCCGGCGACACGGCACCGGTCGACGCCGTCGAGGCGGCCGTCTCGAAGATCCCGGGAGTCCAGGTCACGCCCCGGCAGCTGAGCCCCGACGGGTCCGCCGCGTTGGTCGTGGCGATCCCACCCAGCGCGCCGCAGTCGGAGCGCACCGAGGACCTCGTGAACTCGCTACGCACCACGGTGTTGCCGCAGGCGGTGGCGGGAACGGGCGCGACCGTGTTCGTCGGCGGGCAGACGGCGGGGTTCGTCGACCTCGGGGAGCGCATCCAGGACCGCCTCCCGCTCTTCATCGGTGCGGTCGTGGGGCTCTCGTTCATCCTGCTGATGATGGTGTTCCGGTCGGTCCTGGTCCCGTTGAAGGCGGCGATCATGAACCTCCTGTCGATCGCGGCGGCCTACGGGGTGATCGTCGCCATCTTCCAGTGGGGTTGGGGCAAGGGAATCGTCGGTCTCGACGAGACGGTGCCGATCGTGTCGTTCGTGCCGATGATCATGTTCGCCATCCTGTTCGGGCTCTCGATGGACTACGAGGTGTTCCTGCTCTCGCGGATCCGGGAGGAGTACTACGAGAGCAAGGACAACCTGCGCAGCGTCGTCGACGGGCTCGCCGCTACGGCGCGCGTGATCACATCCGCCGCCTTGATCATGATCAGCGTGTTCCTGAGCTTCGTGGGCAACCCCGACCCCACCGTGAAGATGTTCGGCGTCGGGCTCGCGGTCGCGGTGTTCGTCGACGCCACGCTCGTGCGGCTGGTGCTCGTGCCGGCGACCATGGAGCTCCTCGGTTCGGCGAACTGGTGGCTCCCGAAATGGCTGGGCCGGATCCTGCCCCGCATCCGCATCGAGGAAGGCGTCCCCACCCCCGCGTCGGTCCCGGCCGGCGGGTCGCGCTGATCGGGGGCGCGGCCCGGGACTCCTCCGGGCTGCGCACGCACCATTGCTCTACTGCGGGCGGCGGTGACGCAGGTCGTGGGCGACGACACGGGCGATGTGTGCGAACACCGATACGAGGGCGAGACGCTCGCGCGCGGAGAGGTCCTGGAACGTGGTGCGGCCGAGCGAGCGCCACTGCTCACCCGGTCGGTGCGCCGCCTCGGCGCGGGCGAGCGCTTGCTCCTCGAGCTCTGCCGGCAGCCCGTTCTCGCGCAGCCCGCCGTCCCGCATCCACTCGAGCGTGCTGCGGTAACCGAGGTCGAAGTCGCACCGGCGCAGCCCGTGCGAGAGGAACCCGCCGAAATGGAAGAGGAACTCGCCGGCGAGCATCTGTGCGACCGGCATCGTGTTCGCCTCCGGCAGCAGGAGCGGCGAGATGACCTCGAGCGCGATGCGTTCCTTGCCGCCGATGCCGGCGATCTGACCGACCACGTCGCGCAGCAACTCCGTCGTCGGCTTGTCGGCGACCGGCTCGGGGGCGGCCGCCGCCGGGTCCTCCTCATGGGCGCGGAGGGCGCGCCGCTGCCCCTCGATGACACCGCTCGCGCGCACCACCGCGTCGCGGAAGCGGTCCGCGGTGTCCTCGTCGAGGTCGTCGAGGACGGGCCCGATCTCGTCGAACAGCCGCCCCGTCCAGTCGAGCCTGGTGTTGATCTGCTCGAGATGCAGGAGGTCGTCGTACACCGACTGCGTCCGCTGGAGATCGCGCGCCCGCAGCAGCGTCGCCAGCCACGTGGGCGGGTTCTGCTCGTCGGCCCACGCCGTCCCGGTGGGCGCGCCCGTGGGGTTCGGGTGGACGAGCAGCTGGACCCGGCGGGTGTCGGGCGACGAGTCCCGGTCGACCTCTCGGACGAGGTCGAGGGTCCGGGTGAGCGGCTCGCTGTCGAGGATGCCGCCGTCCGTGTACCAGAGGTGCTTCGACGGCGGAAAGTTCACGATGCCGCGCGACCGGTAGCCGGCCTCGCCGCCGCTCCGGTCGAGGAGGACGGGCCGGAACGCGAGCGCGTTCGCGGCCGACGCGAGCGCCACATCGGTGGGCGAGGCGCGGGCCGGCTCGACGAGCTCGCGTGCCGGCTGCCCGGACGTGAACGTGAACGTCGCCCAGTCGAGCGACGTCGTCGCCCGCACAGGGTGCCGCGCCGAAAGACTCGGGACCCGGTACTCGAGCCCGCGCAGCGACGCGAGCGCCATCGCCATCCGGATCGGCGCTTGCTGGCGCGCGTCGACCCTGTGGGCGGGCGCCCCACGGCGGTCGCGGGGGTCGAGGAGGTCCACCGACGCCCGCCGCAACGCGTCGAGTGACAGCGGCTCGTCGGGGGCCGTCGTACGCATCACAGAGAGCGAGTCACGCTCGACCCACGCCTCGCGCATCACGTAGACGGGATCGATTCCCTCGAGCAGGCACCGGGCGGCGAGCATCCCGGTGATCGACCCCGCCGATGCGCCGCCGATGGCGTCGACGCGTACCGCGGGATCCTCGCCTTGGCACAGATCGCGTATCGCGCACAGCAATGCGGCGAGCGCGCCACCCTCGTACGCCCCGAGTGCGACCGCGCCCGAGATCGTGAGCGCGATGCGCAACCTCATGTTCGGCGAGGCGTCAGCTCGTGGCGCGTTGCGTCCCGACCTTGAGCTCTCGGAAGGGCATCGTCTTCACCCGGTCGGCGTCGGGCTCCTTCGGCAGTCCGAGCACCCGCTCGCCGATGATGTTCTTCTGCACCTCGTCGCTGCCGCCGTAGATCGACACGGCCGGCGCGAACAACGCCAGCTCCTGGGCGACGCCACCGGCCGGAGTGTCCGGGCCCATGAGCATCCCGTTCGGCCCGAGGATCTCGAGACCCAGGTCGCGCGACAACCGGGTGATCCGGCTCATGAGCAGCTTCGCCGTGTTCGCCTCGGGCCCGGGCCCGCGCCCGGACGCCTTCGCCGCCTTCACTCGCAGCGCGGTGTACCGACCGACTTCGTTGAGGATGTGGAGCTCGGCGAGCCGCTGGCGGATGACCGGGTCCTGGTCGCGCCCGACGTCCTTGGCCAGCTTCTCGAGCAGCCCCGATTGGCGTCCGGCGACGGCGCGCTCGGCGCGGTCACGCCCGCGCCCGGCGGTGAGCTCGCCGACGTGACGTTCGAGCTGCTTGGCCTTCTTCCCCGGCATCGCCCCGCCGACTGCGCCGCTGCCCCCGCTGCCGAGCCCGGCACGCTCGTTCGCCAGCGTCGTGTTCGCGACGGCCCAGCCGCCGTTCAGCTCGCCGATCATCGCCGACTGGTTGACGCGGGCGTCCGAGAAGAACACCTCGCTGAACAGTGAGCGACCCGTCATCTCGCGAAGCGGGCGCACTTCGACGCCGGGTTGGTCCATCTCGATGGCGAAGTAGGAGATGCCCTTGTGCTTGGGCGCATCAGGATCGGTGCGGGCGACGAGCATGCCGAGGTCGGCGGTCTGCGCTCCCGACGTCCACACCTTCTGTCCGTTCACGATCCATTCGTCGCCGTCGCGCTCGGCGCGGCACTGGAGGCTGGCGAGGTCGGACCCGGCGCCGGGCTCGCTGAACAGCTGACACCACGCCTGCTGTGCCGTTGAGGATCGGCCGCAGGTACCGCTCGCGCTGCTCGTCGTCGCCGTGCTGGAGGATCGTGGGGCCGGCCAGCAACACTCCGAGGCCCGAGGGCGGTCCGATCGCGCCGGCGGCGCGCAGCTCCTCGTTCACCACGCTCGCAAGCTCGCGCGGGAGGCCCTTGCCGAACCACTGCTCGGGCCACGTGGGTGCAGCCCAGCCCGACTCGCACAGGCGGTCCCACCACTCCGCCAGCGTGATCTCAGGGTCCCAGTTGTCGCCGAGCCAGGTGCGCACCTCGTCGCGCACGAGCTCGTCGGTGATGACCGCCACGACATCCCCCTTCAGTCGAGTAGCTCGAGCACCTTCTCGGAGGGCCGCGCGATCACGGCGCGCTCTCCCCGGAAGATCACCGGTCGCTGCATGAGCTCGGGGTGCTCGAGCAACAGCTCGATCACCGCGTCCCGCGTCGTGTAGTCCGACGCCGACAGGCCCAGCTCGTCGAACCGCCCGTCGTGACGAACGAGCTCGCCGGGCGGAGCGTCGACGGTGTCCACGATCCGCTCGAGCGTCGCCCGGTCGGGCGGGGCTTTCAGATACTCGACGACGTCGTGCTCGACGCCCTCGTCGGCGAGGATGTCGAGCGCGCCGCGAGACTTGCTGCAGCTCGGGTTGTGGTACACGAGCAGGCGTTCCACGACCCGAAGGCTACCCTCGGCCGGTAGCCGCGAAGCCGAGCCGGACCGGAGGGAAGCATGGTCGATCCCCAGCGGCAATTCCTCGGCCGCGAGGACGTCGACAACGTCGAGGCGATCCTGGCCGACGACAGCATCGACTTCGGCGATCTCGTGCATCCGACGCCGGCACGCGGCGACGCCATCTTCACGTGGGACTACGACCGGGCTCGAGCCGGCCTCGCGAAGCTGTACGAGAAGGCAAAGACGTCGCAATGGAACGGGTCGACCGACCTCGACTGGTCGACGCCCGTCGACCCGGAGCGGGTCGCGCTCGAGATGGCGCCGGCGGCGGCGATGTTCCAGCAACGGATGGCCGAGCTCCCGGGCTCGCCGGTCGCGAACTGGAGCGCGAAGGAGTGGACGCAGTTTCAGGTCGAGGCGCTCAACTGGCGGATGAGCCAGTTCCTGCACGGCGAGCAGGGCGCGCTGATCTGCACCGCCAAGATCGTCGCGACGACACCGTGGATCGACGCCAAGTACTACGCCGCGACCCAGGTGATGGACGAAGCCCGTCACGTCGAGGTGTTCTCGCGCTACCTCGACACGAAGCTCGACGGCCACTACGCCGTCAACCCGGCGCTGCAGCTGCTCATCGACGACATCATCGGCGACTCCCGCTGGGACATGACCTACATGGGCATGCAGATCATCGTCGAAGGCCTGGCGCTGGCCGCGTTCGGTTTCATGCATCACGTCACCGAGGAGCCCCTCTTGAAGAAGCTCCTCCGCTATGTGATGGCCGACGAGGCCCGGCACGTCGCCTTCGGAGTGCTGTCGCTGCAGGAGTACTACGCCGGCCTCGGCGCGGCCGAACTCCGCGAGCGCCAGGAGTTCGCGTTCGAGGCCGCGCTGCGCATGCGCGACCGCCTGATGATGCACCGCGTGTGGGAGAAGATGGGCGTCGACCGGCGGACGGTGACGGAGTTCCTGCTCGGCATGCGCCGCATGCGGAACAACCCGTTCCAGGCCGCCTTGTTCTCGAAGATCGTGCCCAACTGCAAGAAGCTCGGGCTGCTCGAAGCCGGCGACGGTTGGTTGCGCGACCGGTTCACGGAGATCGGCGTGATCCAGTTCGAGGACGCGACCGACACGGGCGAGGAGTACGAGACCTTCGACGAGGTCGCCAAGGACCGCGCCGCTGCGGGTTAGGTGCCGGTCAGGGCGCGGCGGCGGCGGCTTTGCCGACCGGCGCCGCAAAGCCGGAGCTTGCGACGGCGACAGTCAGGGAAGATTCCTCGGCTCCATGCCGAGCATCTGGATGAAGACCTGAATGTGCCGGATGCGGCCACGCGCGCCGTCGCCGTCGAGATCGAACACGAGGGCTTCCGGCGTCGGGTGTCGCCGGCCCTCCAGGTCGACGGTCTCGGTGAGCTCGACGACCGCCGTCCGCCCGTCGGCGGAGTACGTGACACGGTCGACGCGCATCTCGTAGCCGGGCAGCTTCGGCATCAGGTCGGCGATGAACGCGACGTACGCGGCCTTGTCGGGGTACTCGTCACCCCACGGCCCGACCCGCGAGAAGCCGCTCGTCGCTCAGGCACGCGGCCAGGGTGTCCCAGTCGTGGCCGATGATCGCGTCGAGGTACCGCTCGACGACGCCGGCCACGGTTACCAGCGCCGGCCCGGCCGCGCGACTGCGTCGGCCAGGAGCTCGAGGTACTTGGCGCGCGGGACGTCGACGGCGCCGAGCGACGAGAGGTGGGGCGTCGTCCACTGCACGTCCAGGAGGATGGCGCCGCCGTCACGCAGCCACTCGACGAGAGCGGCGAGGGCTACCTTCCCTGCGTCGGTGACGCGGTGGAACATCGACTCGGCCGCGAACAATCCGCCGATCGCGACGCCGTACACGCCGCCTGCGAGCGTGCCGTCGGGCGTCCAGGCTTCGACGCTGTGCGCCCATCCCAACCGGTGGAGGGCCGTGTACGCGTCGACGAAGTCGTCGTCGATCCACCCGTGCGGTCGCGTCGGTTCCGCGCACGCGCGCATGACGTCCTCGAACACGGTGTCGAAGGAAACGACGAACCGCCGGCGCGAGCGGTTCAGTGACCGGCTCTCGTGGAAGCCCTCGAGCGGCAGGATGCCGCGGGGGTCCGGCGACCACCACGCGACGGGTCCCGCCACGGCCGACCCGCATCGGGAACAAGCCGGTCCGGTAGGCGCCGAGCAGCGTGCCCGGCTCGAGGTCGGCGCCGACGCCGACGATCTCGGTCTCGTCCGCGGCGTCGGCCGGCGGCAGCAGCCAGGAGCTCGGCGGAGGCTCGACGGGCACGCTAGGAGCCCGCGAGCAGGCTGCGCGCGATCTGGCCGACCTGGATCTCGTCGGTGCCTGCGTAGATCTGGAGCACCTTGGCGTCGCGGGCGAGCTGCTCCACCTCGTACTCGGCCATGTAGCCGTTGCCGCCGAAGAGTTGGACTGCCTCGAGCGCGACGTCGATCGCGGCTTGCGCGCCGTAGAGCTTGCACGCCGACGCCTCGGCGAGCGTCATCTGGCGCCCCGAAGACTGCATCTCGATCTGGCGGAACACGAGGTTCTGGAGGTTCAGACGCGCGACCTCCATGCGGGCCAGCTTGAGCTGGATCAGCTGGTACTCGGCGATCGGCTTGCCGAACTGCACGCGCTCCTTGGCGTAGTCGAGGCAGAGCTCGAGGCACCGCTCGACGATGCCGAGGGCCATGGCGGCGACGCCAGTTCGCTCCATGGTGAACGTCGCCTTCGCGGCGTCGCGCCCGCCCCCGCCGGACACCTCCTCCGTCTCGCCGAGGAGCCGGTCACGACCGACCCGCACGTCGGTCAGGAACAGCTGGCCGGTGGGCGACGAGTGCAGGCCCATCTTGCGGAGCGGCTTGCTCTGCTCGAACCCGGGCATGCCCTTGTCGAGCACGAAGTGCAGCACCTTGCGGTCCTCGGGGGCGTTGCCCTCGTCGAGCTTGCAGATGAACACGGTCGTGTCGGCGTAGGGCCCGTTCGTGATGAACGTCTTCGAGCCGTTGAGGACGTACTCGTCGCCATCCCGGCGCGCCGTCGACTGCATCCCGCCGAAGGCGTCGGAACCCGAGTTGGGCTCGGTGATCGCCCACGCGCCGATCTTGTCGAGCGTCAGGAGGTCGAGCGCCCAACGCTCCTTCTGCTGGATCGTCCCCTTGCTCATCACGGCGGCGGCGGTCAGCCCCACGCTCACGCCCATCGCCGTGACCATCCCGGGCGAGCACCGGCACAGCTCGATGATCGGGATCATGAACATCGCGCCCCCGCCACCGGACGAGCGCTCCTCGCCGTCGTCGCGGGCGTCACTCGCCTCCGCGGCATCGCCGTCGGTCGCCTCCGCGGCGTCACCTCGCCTCCGCGGCATCACCTTGGCCGCCTCCGCGGCATCACCCTTGGCCGCCTCCGCGGCCGTGCGCTCACGCTCGATGCGCTTCTTGAACTGGTCGCGCGCGAGCGAGTCCAGGCCGAACGTCTGGAACAGCTTCCGGAGCACGTCGTACGGGGCGGTGTCACCGAACTCGAGCTCGTCGCGCTGCGGGCGGATCTCGGCGTCGACGAACTGCCGCACCGCGTCCCGCACCATGACGTGCTCTTCACTCCATTCGAACATCGCTCCCCCTCAGCTCTGTCTCGACGACGCGACGAACGCGTCCAGCTTGGCGTACGGCGCAAGGAGAAGCGCCGCAACCGCGCCGATGAGCATCACCAGCGTGACACTCGTGGCGTTGGCCACGAAACCGCCGACCAGTACCCCGACGGGCACGATCCCGCCGAAGCCCATGATCCACAGGGCCATGACTCGCCCCCGGATCGAGTCGTCGACGTTCTCCTGCAGCACCGTCACCAGCGACGTGATCACGAGGAAGTAGAAGTAGCCCAGCACGAACCCGAGGGGGTACGCCGGTCCGTCCGTTCGCAACAGCGCGAAGACGGTGAGGAGTCCGGCGAAGACGACCAGCCCGATACGCGGGACCGGCGCCTTCGACTTCCCCGCGAGCAGCGTGCCGACGCTGATCGCCCCGGCCGCCGCACCGAGCCCGAAGGCCGCGTACAGCAGCCCGTACTCCACGCTCCGCGGCCGGATCCCGAAGTTGTCGGCCGCGATCGCCGGCATCAGCCCGACGAACGTCAAGGAGAAGAACGAGAACAGCACGAGGATCGTGAGGATCCGGCGGATGAGCGGGGCGTTCGCAGCGATGCGGAATCCGGAGAGCAGGCGCGCCAGCCCCGTCTCCTCCACCTCTCCCGGCGCGTACTGGCGATACCGCGCCAAGATCACGCCGGCCACGGCGAAGAGATAGGTGCCGGCGTTGATGGCGAACACGGGCGCGGCACTGAACTGCGAGTAGATGACGGCGCCAATGGCGGGGCCGATGACCCGCGACAGGTTCATCTGCACTGATTGCAGCGACACCGCGCCGGGGAGGTCGGCGCGAGGGACGAGCGTCGGCAGGATCGCGGCGATCGCAGGCGCGCTCAGCGAGTTGCCGACACCGATCGCGAACACGCATACGACGATCCCCACGCGAGACGGGATTGCTCGTCGCGGCCAGCCCGGCGAGCACGAACGACAGGACCAGCTGCTCGAGCTGCGTGATGATCAGGAGCTTGCGGCGATCGACGACGTCGGCGAGCACGCCGCCGACCGTCGACATGAACAACAGCGGTCCGAGCTGGGCGAAGAACAGGATGCCGACGAAGATGGCCGATCCGGTGAGCTCGTAACCGAACGCGCCGAGAAGCACGTTCTGCATCCACGTACCGATGTTCGAGGCGAAGGTCCCGCCCCAGAAGATCCGGAAGTCGCGGTTCCGCAGCGCCGCCTGCGCCGTCCCCCGCCGGAACCCGACGTCGCCCTCGATGATCGCTTCGGTCGCCTCTTCGGCATGAGGCTCGTGTGGTTGACCACGGCGGCGCGACATGCGCGCCTCACCCTAGATGGGCATCGCGAGAGGACTTGCACGAGTTCCATCGCGCCGGTTCCATGTGCGCGATGCCCTCGATGAAAGCCCACGCGGTGCGTTTCACCCAGAAGTACCTCTTGAACCCGCCCGTGCGGGGGTTGTTCGCACTCGGGCTCGTCCCACCCACGCACGTGTTGTTGGAGACGACCGGCCGGCGAACCGGCGAGCCGAGGCAGAACCCCGTCGGCAACGGGCTCGACGGCGACACCCTCTGGATCGTGGCCGAGCAGGGGCGCAGCGCCAGCTACGTCCGCAACCTCGAAGCCGATCCAAGGGTCCGGGTGAAGATCGGTCGTCGGTGGCGCACGGGCACTGCGACCGTCCTCCCGGACGACGACCCACGGGCCCGCCTCGACCTGATCGGCAGGAAAGTCAACGGATTCATGGTGCGAGCCGTCGGCACCGACCTGCTCACGATTCGAGTCGACCTCGACCCCGCCGACCCCCGCTGAGGGGGGCGAACGCGCATTCCCCCTCCCCGCGGACGTGCACGTCCCGGCGGCCGCAACTAGCGTGCCGACAATTCCCAGCGATGCCATGGGCATCGTCGCGCGGCCGACGAGGCGGAGGGCCGTGACGCGCACCGCTTGGACTTCGACGAAGCAGCACCGTCCTGGTTTGCGGCTCGGCGCGTTCGTCGGGTGTCTCGTCGTCGCCCTGGCCGTCGTGGGTGTGAACGCGGCGGGCGCGCAGCAAGGGCCGAGCGGAGGCAACGATCAAGGCGTCGCCGCGTCCCAGGCGCGTGCCGACCAGGCCGCCAACGCATACATCGACGCCCTCACGAAGTCGCAGCAACTGGACGCCGAGGTCGCCCAGATCGAGCAGAACGTCGCAACACTCGAGCAGCGCTTCGCAGAGTTGCGGAGCGCCGCGCAGGTGCGAGCGATCGAGGCATACAAGCGCTCCGGGACGCCGATCGCCGTGCTGCTCGGCGAGGAAACGCCGGGCTTGGACGGCGCGCGCCGGACCGTCCTGCTCGACTACCTCAACGCGCGTGACGACAACACCGCGGGACAGTTCCGGAGGGTGCGCGAGAGCCTCCAAGAGCGCCAGCGCGATCTCAAGATCGCCCAGGCGCAGCAGGCTGATGTCGTCGCCCAGCTCAAGGGCGAGGAGGAACGGCTGAACGCAGAGCTGGTCGCGGCGCAGAACAAGCGTCGAGCCGCCGCCGGCGCGCCAGCCAGCCGCGAGCCTCGGGCCGTCGGCCGACTATGTGCCCCGCGACGGCGAGCATCCCCACCACAACGACCCGTTCCTCGTCTGCACCCGCCGGATCGAGAGCGGCGGCAACTACCAGGCGTACAACGGGAGTGGGCCGTATCTCGGCGCGTACCAGTTCACCCAGAGCACCTGGAACTCGACCGCGAACCACGCCGGCCGCGGTGACCTCGTCGGCGTCGATCCACGCAACGCCTCCGAGTACGACCAGGACGACATGGCGTGGACCCTGTACGAGTGGAAGGGCAAGGGCCCCTGGGGCGGTCGCTGTTAGGGACTCAAGACCCTGTGTCACGGCCCCCCGTCGCGTAGAGTCCAACGCAATCAAGTGACTCTCGAGGGCAGGCCAAGGTGAACGAGCAGCGACGCGATTCCACAGGACCACGGACGAAGCCTCGACGCATCGCCGTCGTCCCCGCCTACAACGAGGAGCCGACCGTCAAGGGCGTCCTCGAGCGGCTGTATCCCCTGGTGGACGAGCTCGTCGTGGTCGACGACGGCTCCACAGACAACACGCGCGAGGTCGTCGAGAAGTGGCTGCCCGAGCAGGACAACGCGTGGTTGCTGTCGTTCGACGACAACCAGGGCATGTCGGCCGCGTACTACCTGGCCTTCACGGACCTCCGCCAGCGCCTCGCCACGGGAGAGATCGGTGAGGACGACCTCATCTACACCGTCGACGCCGACGGCCAGCACGAGCTCAGTGTGCTCGACGAGCTGCGGGACATCGCCGTCGCCGACGGCCTCGACGCACTGATCGTCGAGCGGGACCTGTCGACGTACCCCATCTACAAGCGCCTCGGGAACTGGGTGGTGAGCGCGTGGGCGTCGCTGTGGGCGGGTCACCGCCTCCGTGACGTCGAGTCCGGCTACCGGATCTTCCGCGCCGCCGCGCTCGCCGACGCCCTCGACTACTACAAGGGATACAAGTACAGCGAGACGGTCGAGGTGGCAGTCGTGCTGTGCCGGCTCGGGTACCGCGTCCGTAACGACGTGATGGTCCCGGTGCCCGTCTTTCGTTCACGCACCCGCCTGATCGACGCCGGCATCGACCTCGCGATGATCCCCGTGGCGGCGTACCGGGCGTCGCGCCGGCGGCGGCTTCGCGCTCGCCGCTGACGCTTCGCTGCGTCAGCAGTGGTCGCCGTAGCCGCGCTCGTCGAGCAGGGCGTCGAGGCGGACGGGCTTCAGCCCCTGGCGCGCGAGCCCGTCCAGGATCAAGGGCATCGCCCGGACCAGCACTGACCGGTCCGCGGTCACGCTGCCGTCGAGACCGTCGTGGAGGACGATGATCGATCCCGGCTTCGCGTCGTCGAGCACGCGCCGGGCGACGAGCTGCGCATCGTGGGTCTTCCAGTCCCCTGCCGACACTTCCCACCCCACCATCGTCATGCCGTGGTCACCGACCACGTGCGCCGTGAACGGCGTGTGCTGCCCGTGGGGAGCCCGGTAGAAGGTCGGGCAGATCCCGAGGCGGCGCTTGAAGACGCGCTGCGTGCGCTCGAGCTCGGGATACCGCGGGTCGAGCCACCGCCACTCGTCGTGGTGGTACGAGTGGTTGCCGAGCAGGTGCCCGTCCTCACGGAGCGTCCGGGCGATGTCCGGGCGGCGGTTCAACGCCTTCCCCACCATGAAGAACGTGCCCTTGGCGCCGTGCTGGTCGAGGATGCGCGCGATCGCGAGCGTGTACGGGTCGTCGGGACCGTCGTCGAACGTGATCGCCACCTCGCGCGAGTCGCGAGGGCCGTGCGAGACCTGTGAGCCGAACCACGTCACGGTGGGCGAGTTCGCGCCCACCCAGAACGTCACTCCGGCCGTGATCACCGCCGCCGCCGTCGCCACCACCCGCACCGAGCCCGGGGACCGCGTGCGCGGCCGGCCCCGGCGGGCGAGCACTCCCACGGCCACGATCGCGACGCCGAACAGGAGGCCGGCCCACGCCGTGCCGTGTACCCCGTCGACGGCGACGAGCACGGCCAGCACCACGATCCCGATGGCGCCGCCCGCCGCCGCTTCGCGGTTCCGCAGCGCACCGAGCCCGCCGCCGGCGAGCCCGACACCGACACCCACGCCCAGCCCGAGCAGGACTGTCGTGGGCGCGACCTCGAACTGCGGCAGCAGCCATCCCGCGACCACGACGAGCAGCCCGCCGAGAGCGGCGAGCATCGCTCGGGGCCGTCCCGACCGGCGGGCGACCCACCACGCGGCCCCGCAACCCGCACCCAGGGCAAGCGCGCCGAAGACCAAGCCGGTCGGCGACCGGTCGGCGGCGACGGACGGGACCGCCGCCAGGGCGAGGGCGGCGGTGGCGAGGCCCCGTAACCCCGCCGCCGGGAACGGGTCTGAACCCTCAGGCTCAGGAGGCGGGGTTTCAGGCCGGGGCACGGCTATCGTTCCTCAGTCTGGGCGGCTGAGGCTGGCGAGGTCGGGCAGGAGCGTCGGGAGGAGTACGAAGTTGCAAGGGCCTTTCGGCGCAAGGAGCCTCCGGCTTCGGACGGCGGGGGCGCCGGCGGGCGCCGTCGAGCGCAAAGGCACACCGCAAGCAGGCAAGATCGTAGCGGCGGTGGTCGTCGCCCTCTGGGCGGCGGTGCTCGTCCTGATCCTGCGCCACCGCGTGTTCGTCTCGCACGACTCGATCAGCAACTACGGGCACGTGTGGTGGGTGAGCGACCGGCTCTGGGACGGGCACGGCGTCCCCTTCCACATGCCGGTGATCGGCCACGGGAAGGCGTTCGCGTTCCCGTACGGGTTCCTCCCGTGGTTCACCGCCGCTCTGCTCCATCCGCTCCTCGGCGACTGGGTGGTCACGCTCTGGATCGTCCTCGGCTTCCTCGGGCTCGTGGTGGCCATGTTCTGGGCGTTCCCCGAGATCCGCCACGGCTGGTGGGCGGCGATCGCGCTCGTGAACCCCGCGCTCGTGGTCGCTCCGATCATCGGGCAGCTGCCGTTCATCTGGGGCTCGGCGCTGCTCATGGTGGCGATCGGCTTCTGGCGCCGGGGGCGATACGTCGAGGCCGCGATCCTCGCCGGCGTCGGCCAGGCCACCCACCCGGCGGTCGTGCTCCCCATGGCCCTGGGTCTCGTGCTCATACGACTGCACTGGGAGCCCGACCGGAGGCAGCTCCTCCGCTTCTACGCCATCTCGCTGCTGATCGCGCTGCCGGCGACCTGGATCGTGTTCGTGTCGCCCGTGTTCGTCGACAGCTCGGCGTGGGTGATCATCAGCAACTTCTTCGGCACCCTGTTGGTGCGGTCGTTCGTCATCGCGGGGCCGTTCCTGATCATCCTCTTCCAACGGATGCAGACAAGGATTCACAAGGCGTGGCTGCCGATCGCGCTCTTCCTCTTCACGCTGGCCCTGAACCCGGCGCTCGGTGGATTGCTCGACACGCGCTACGCGTGGGGTGCGCTGAACCGCAAGCCCAACACGGACCTGATGCAGTTCATCGACTCGCCGAAGTTCGAACCGACGAAGACGTACCGGATCATCCGCGCCGGCGACGGCAAGATCGGCATGTACCAGATCGTGCGCAAAGGCGGGCACCTCGATTCCGAGTTCTTCCCGGAGAGCATCGGTCGCAAGAGCTGGCCCACGGTCGACGACTACTCGAAGTTCCTGCGCACGCGGCGGGTCGACTTCGTCATCGTCTACGACAGCTACGACAAGACGTACAAGACCAACGAGCACGCACTGTTGGACGACCTGTCCGGCGGCGGCCTGAAAGCCTGCAGCGACCAGCGGGTCGGTGCCACTCCGCTGGCGCACGCGACGCACTACGACGTCTACCGGGTTCGCCGAGACTGCTGAGGACGGTTCGACGTGAAGGTACCGGCAGCAAGAATCGTCTTCTCCGACGACGACCGCGCCGCGGTCCTCGAGATGATCGACCAGAGCTTGCGGACCGGGTCGTTGACCCTCGGTCCCTTCACCACCGAGCTCGAGGACGCGTTCCGAGCCCGCCACGAGGCGCCCTTCGCGGTCGCGGTGAGCAGCGGCACGAGCGCGATCGAGATCATCCTGCGGACGATCGGCGTCGAGGGCCGTGAGGTCGTCGTCCCCGCCAACACGTTCTTCGCGACGGCGGCCGCGGTGCTGCACGCCGGAGGCACCCCGCGCTTCGCCGACGTCGCGCCCGACACGCTGGCGCTGTCGGCGGACACGGTCGAATCCGCGCTCGGTGACAACACGGCCGGCGTGGTCCTCGTGCACATCGGCGGGGCCATCACGCCCGAGGTCGACGCGATCCGCGCGCTGTGCGACCGCCGCGGCCTCTTCCTGGTCGAAGACGCCGCCCACGCACACGGCTCGAGCCTCGACGGCCGGCCGGCGGGCTCCTTCGGCGTCGCCTCGGCGTTCTCGTTCTACCCGACGAAGGTCATGACCACGGGCGAAGGCGGCATGATCGTCACCGCCGACGAAGCCATGCGCGACGACGCGCTGATCTACCGCGACCAGGGCAAGGCCGGGTTCCTGGGTGGCGACCACGTCCGCATGGGGTACGCGTGGCGAATGAGCGAGTTGCACGCCGCAGTCGGCATCGTGCAGCTCCACCGGCTCGACGAGTTCATCAAGATCCGGCGGGAAGTCGCCGATCAGTACGACGACGGCCTCGGCGCGATCGACGGCATCACGCCGCTCATGACCCGCTCAGAAACCAACTACTACAAGTACATCGCGATGCTCGACCCCGGGATCGACCGTCAGGCCGTGAAGACGGCATTGAGGGAACAGCACGGTGTCTCGCTCAGCGGCGAGGTGTACGCGTCGCCGCTCCACGAGCAGCCGGTGTTCGCCGACATGCACCAGGGCGGCCTGCCGGTGGCCGAGGACGTCTGCGCCCGGCACGTCTGCCTCCCCATCCACTCCGACATGACCCACGACGAGGCCGCGTACGTGATCGCAAGCCTGCGTACCGTGCTCGCCGGGGCCGAGACCAAGAATGGAACACCATGAGAATCGCAGTCACGGGCGGCTCGGGATTCATCGGGTCGCACGTCGTCGACCGGCTGATCGACGCCGGCCACACGTTGTTCGTGCTCGACACGCGCCCCCCGCACCGCCCCGACGTCACCTACCGGCAGGTCGACCTGTCGGACCTCGGCGGCCTCGTGCAGGCGACCCGCGACATCGACGTGGTCTTCCACCTGGCGGCGGTCTCGAACGTCAACGACGCCTACGACCATCCAGTCGGGACGGTCCGGATCAACGTGACCGGGACCGTCAACGTGTTCGAGGCGAGCCGGCGCAACGGTGTGAAGCGGACCGTGCTGGCGAGCACCGTGTGGGTGTACGCCGGCGCCCACGGTGACTCCCCTCTCGACGAGGACGCGCCCTTCCACCTCCCGAGCGCCGGCCACATCTACACGTCGTCGAAGATCGCCAGCGAGCTCATCGCGCACAACTACAACGAGCTGTACGAGACGCCGTTCACGATCCTCCGGTACGGCATCCCGTTCGGCCCGAGGATGCGGGAGCAGCTGGTCATCCCGCGCTTCGTCCAGATGGCGCTGAACGGCGACACGATCACCGTGCACGGTGACGGCTCGCAGTTCCGGAACTACGTGTACGTCGAGGACCTCGCCGACGCGCATGTCCTCGCGTTGTCGGAGGACGCCGAGAACGACGTCTTCAACCTCGAAGGGGCCGAGCCCATCACGATCCGCCGCGTCACCGAGTCGATCCGCAACGCGCTCGGCATCCCGTTGAAGGTCGAGTTCGGCGAGGCGCGTCCGGGCGACTACGCGGGCAAGGAGGTGTCGGCCGAGAAGGTGAAGCGCGTGCTGGGCTGGGTGCCCACGACGGGCTTCGAGGACGGGATGCAGCGCTACGTCGACTGGTACCTCGCCGAGATGGCCGCGACCGAGGAGCAGGTCGGCCAGGCGTAGCTCAATCCCCGGTGGCGGCGTCCGGCACCAGCTGCTCGAGCATGCCGCGCATCATCTCCTCGTCGGTGGTCCGCCGCCACGCGTCGATCATCCCCGTGCTCATCGGGTCGCAGCCCGAGCGCATCGGCCCGTCGTCGTCGAGGATGGCGTCGACGATGAGGCGGGCGGCTTCGGGGGCGGGTTGGATCATCGTCGCCACCATGCTCTTGTTGGCGTTCATGTGATCGGCGGCGGCCCGGTACGGGTCGCCGGCGGGCGTGACCATCGTCTCCTGCGAGTGCCGGAGCATGTCGGAGTCGACGGGGCCGGGCATGATCTCGACGACCCTGACGCCCTGGGGCGCGAGCTCCGCCCGCAGGGTCTCGCTCAACGCGCTGACTGCGGATTTGCTGGCGCGGTAGGCGGCGTAGAAGGGCACGGGCGCCAGGATCGACGACGAGCCCATGTTGCAGATCACGCCGCCGCCCGCCGCGCGCAGTCAGCGGGATCGCGCGCCGGGTCACCTCGACCAGCCCGAACAGATTGGTCTCGAACATCTCGCGCCAGAGGTCGAGCGGTGTCTCCTCGACCGGGAGATGCTCGCGCTCGACGCCGGCATTGTTCACGAGCACGCGGAGGCCTTCGGGAAGGTGGATGGTGTCCGGTCGCGTCACGTCCAGCGCTTCGACCCGCAGGCGACCGCCCGCTTCACGTGCTTCGTCCGGCATCTCCGCGCCGACGGCGGGATCGCGCATGGTCGCGACCACGTCGAAGCCTCGGCGCGCCAGTTCGAGCGCGACCGCGCGCCCGATACCTCTGCTCGCGCCGGTCACCGCGGCGATCCCTGCGGGCTCCATCGTCCCCCCTGTCCTGACGGCGGCGTCAGTCTACGGACGTAGGGTGGACGACGTGGCAACGCGCCCGCGCGACGACGTCTTCGCGGCAATGAGCGACGTGGTGCTCGCGATCGCAGGTGAGTTGCGCCTCGACGCGGTGCTGGACCGTCTCGTCCACGCGGCGCGGGAGCTCGTCGACGCCCGTTACGCCGCGCTCGGCATCCCCGACGAGGATGGCACCGAGTTCGACCAGTTCCTGCACGCGGGCATGAGCGACGACCTCGTGGCCCAGCTCGGTCCGCTCCCGCGCACGCACGGGATGCTCGGGGCCATGCTCGCCGACCCTCGTCCCTTCCGGACCGACGACATCACGACCGACCCCCGCTTTCGCGGGTGGTGGCCGGATGCACACCCCCGCATGCGGTCGTTCCTCGGCGTCCCGATCGTCGCCAAGGGCGACATCATCGGCGCGTTCTACCTCACGGAGAAGGAGGGGGCCCCGGCGTTCGACGACGCGGACGAGAAGGTCATCACGGTGCTCGCTGCGCACGCGGCCATCGCGATCGAGAACGCCCGCTTGTTCGAAGCGAGCCGCGAGCTCAGCGTGATCGAGGAACGGAACCGGCTCGCACGCGAGCTCCATGACGCCATGACCCAGAACCTGTTCAGCCTGGCGCTGACGGCCGAGGCGGCCGCCGGGCTCGTCCAGACGGATCCCGCCCGCGCCGAGGCCGAGATCGACCGAGTGCGCCAGCTCGCCCGCGAGACGCAAGCCGAGCTGCGGTCACTCGTCTTCGAGCTGCGACCGCCCCGCCTCGAAGCAGACGGGCTCGTCGCCACCGTGCGCAAGGACCTCGAGATTCTCGGCCGGGCCCACGGCCTCCGGGCCGACCTGCAGGTGCACGGCACACCGGAGCTCGACTCGACCGTCGAGATCGAGCTGTACCGCATCATCCAGGAGGCGCTCAACAACGCCGTCCGGCACGCCCGGGCCGAGTCGATCACCGTCGACGTCGGCGCCGGCACGGGCACGGTGACGATCACGGTGCGCGACGACGGCGTCGGCTTCGACCCCGACGCCCGCCCGATCCGCGAGCGCCGCCTCGGCCTCACGTCGATGCGCGAGCGGGCCGAAGCGCTCGGCGGCGAGCTCACCGTGAAGACCGCTCCCCGTTCGGGCACCACGGTGCGTGTGGAGGTTCCGAGTGGCTGACGAGGCGGGCATTCGGGTCTTCCTCGCCGACGATCATCCCGTCGTTCGGCAGGGGTTGCGCACGTTCCTCGAGTCACGACCCGGGATCGAGGTCGTCGGCGAAGCCGGCGACGGCGACGCCGTGGTCGCCGGCGTCGAGCAGCTTCGGCCCGATGTCGTCCTGATGGACCTCGTGATGCCGGGCGGCGGCGGCCTCGGCGCGATCCGCCGGATTCGCGAACGCGCGCCGGACACGCGAGTGGTCGTCCTGACCAGCTTCGCCTCTGACGACCAGGTGATCCCCGCCGTGCAGGCCGGGGCGGCCGCGTACCTGCTCAAGGACGTCGAGCCGTCAGGGCTCGAGGACGCGATCCGTCTCGTCCACCAGGGCGAGGCGCTGCTCGATCCGCAGATCGCCGGCCGCGTGATGGAGCAGGTCGCACACCCGCCACCCGGCGGCGACCTCGCGTCCCTCACACCACGCGAGCGGGAGGTGCTCCAGCTCCTCGGCCGCGGACTCTCGAACCGCGAGCTCGCCGACACGCTCGTCGTCTCCGAGAAGACCGTGAAGACGCACGTGAGCAACATCTTGATGAAGCTCGGCGTCCACGACCGCACCCAAGCCGCGTTGCTCGCGGTGCGCGAGGGACTTGTCGACGCCGGCGAAGCCGGGCAGTAGCCGTGGGCCGGATCCTCGTCGGCACGGCATCGTGGACCGACAAGTCGCTGATCAAGTCAGGCTGGTACCCCGACGGCGCGACGAGCGCGGAGGCGCGGCTGAAGTACTACGCGTCGCAGTTCCCGCTGGTCGAGGTGGACTCCACGTACTACTACCCGCCCCGCCAACCGGTCGTGCAGCAGTGGGTACAGCGCACGCCGCCCGGCTTCACGTTCAACATCAAGGCCTTCTCCGTGCTCACCCAGCATCCGACGCGGGCGACGTCGCTCCCCGCCGAGATGCGACCCGAAGGGAAGGAGCGCGTCTACCCGAAGGACCTGGACGAGGACGCGGTCGAGTACCTGTGGTCGAGCTTCTTCGACTCCCTCACCCCGCTGGACCGGGCCGGCAAGCTCGGCACGGTGCTGTTCCAGTTCCCGCCGTGGTTCACGATCACACGCTCGAACAAGGACTACCTCGTCGAGTGCGCCGAACGCGCCGACCCGTTCCGGATCTGCGTCGAGTTCCGGCACAAGTCGTGGCTGAGCGACGAGAACCGCGACGAGACCCTCGAGCTCCTGGAGTCGCACCGGTTGCCGTACGTGTGCGTCGACATGCCGCAGGGCTTCAAGAGCTCCGTGCCGCCCGTCGTGGCCGCGACGTCATCCGACCTCGCCGTGATGCGGTTCCACGGGCACAACGACGCCGAGTGGGAGAGCGGCTCGGTGCAGAAGCGCTTCCGCTACCGGTACTCCGAGCGCGAGCTCGAGGAGTGGGTGCCGCGCTTGCACGAGCTCGCGTCGCACACGAAGACGACGCACGTCCTCATGAACAACTGCTACGAGGACTACGCCCAGGCCAACGGCGCCGACCTCGCCCGGCTCCTCGCCGAGGATTGAGGCGGGTCAGGGAGCCGCCACCGGCGGTCGGCGGTCGGCCCACGGGCGTGCCTGCTCGAGTTGCGATGCGAGCCGGATGAGCACGTCCTCGCGCCCGTAGGCGGCGACGAGCTGCACACCCACCGGCAGGCCGTCGACGGTCCAGTGCAGCGGGAGCGAGATCGCGGGCTGACCGGTGATGTTGAAGAGCGACGTGAACATCGCGTAGTTGCCCATGCGCGGCAGCGTGGCGATCACGTCGTCGGCGTCGGGTGCGAGCTCGCCCAGCCGAGCCGGCGGCTCCGGCATGGTCGGCGTGATGAGGATGTCGTTCCCGTCCGACCACCAGGACGCGACCTGCCGTGACCACGCCTGAGCGGTCTCGAGCGCGGCGAGGTACTGCGCTCCCGTGATGCTTCGCCCCATCTCGACGTTGACCGCGTTGATCGGGTCGAGGTCGGAGGGCTCGAGCGCGCGGCCGATGCGCGCGCTCCATCGTTCGAGGTCACGGGTGATCGCCGACGCGTAGATTCCGAGGAATCCGATGTCGGGCGTGTCGATCGCCTCCAGTCGAGCGGGTGAGACGTCGTGGCCGAGCTCACCGAGCAGTCGCGCCGTCGCCTCGACGGCGGCGACGCACTCGGGATGCGACTCCGCGCCGTCGATGCGCATGGTACGGAACCCGATACGCAGCCGTCCCGGGCGCGGCGCCGACGTCGCTCGCGAACGATCGGTCGGGCACGGGCGCACTGTACGGATCGCCGGGGCCGGGGCCGGCGGTCGCGTCGAGGACCGCGGCGGTGTCGCGCACAGTGCGGGTCAACACGTGCTCGTGCGTGAGCGGTCCCCAGAACTCGCCGAAGTCCGGGCCGAGCGTCGTGCGGGCGCGAGTGGGCTTGAGACCGACGAGACCGCACGCGCTCGAGGGGACACGGATCGAACCGCCCATGTCGTTGCCGTGCGCGACGGCGACGACGCCGGCCGCGACGGCGGCAGCAGCGCCTCCGCTCGATCCACCCGGTGAATAGTCGAGGTTCCAGGGGTTGTGGGTGGCGCCGTAGGCCAGCGGTTCGGTCGTGACGGAGCTCGCGAGCTCGGGCAGGTTGGTCTTGCCCAAGAAGACGAACCCGGCGGCGCGGAAGCGCTCGGCCAGCCACGTGTCGGTGTCCTCGTGCCAGTCGATGTCCTTCAGCACCTGCATGCCGCAGTGGAACGGATCGCCTGCGGTGTGGCACACGCCGTCCTTCACGAGGAACGGCACCCCACGGAAGGGGCCGTCCGGGAGCGAGGGGTCGGCGGCGGCGGCCGCTGCTTTCTCGTCGAGGCGGTGGATGACCGCATTGAGCTGCGGGTTGAGCTTCTCGATGCGGGCGATCGCCGCGTCGACGAGCTCGGCGGGCGTGGCATCGCCCGCCCGGACCAGCTCGGCCTGCGCGGTGGCGTCCATCCAGGCGAAGTCGTCGTTCATGCCGTCATCCTCTCCTCCTCGACACTGGTTCGCTGACGGGTACCTCTACGGATGCCCGCGTCCTAGTCACGGCCTACGAGGTCGGCCACGGCGATGACCACGAGCACGCCGAGCGGGAGCGTGAGGGACCACAGGTCCCACTGGAGGGCGATGAAGGCACCGAGCACTCCCCCGGCGAGGTAGCTGAGCCAGACGCCGCCGTGGAAGCGGGCCCGGCGGAAGGCGGCGTGCGCCTCGTCGTCGGGATGTCGTGCCACGCCGGCTCGGCGCAGGTCGCTCCACGCGTACCAACCGTGGACGAACTCCTCGCCGACGTAGGTGAGCATCCCGGTCACGAACGTGGTGTGGATCGGGAGGCCGGCCACGCGCCGCAGCGCCACGTTCTGGAGCGCCATCGCCAGGACGGCCACGGTGGCGAGGAGGTAGTAGTCCCACGACCCGGCGAGCGCGCGGTCGCTGCCGAGGACGGCCCGGCCGACGAGCATGAACACGAGGAGCAACGCCGCCTCGATGCCGAGCACCCGGGCCGGCGCCGGGGTCGACCTTCGCCGGAGTGCCTCGACGAGCGCGATGCCGGCGACGACGCCGAGGGTGAAGACCACGATCGGGACGAGCCGCTGGACGGCGAGGCTCCAGTCGCCATCGCCGACGAACACTCCCAGGCGAACCGTGTTGCCGCTCATGTGGGCGACGAAGAGGCCGGCCAGGGTGAGGAACCCGACCGCGTCGACGTAGCCGGCCACCCAGGCCAGCGGGAACGACATGCCGTAGGCGGACGGCAGGATCTCGACGTCGGGCTTGTTCATACACGCCTCCCCGATCGGCGTCGCACCGTAGCGGGACCGGGGTCCTAGGTCTTTGGACCGAGGCAAGTCCCTCCGCCAGCCCGATGTCGCGAACGGTGCCCACCCGTAGCTTCCGCAGGAGAGCACCAAGAGGGAAGGAACCGCCCCATGCCGAACCGTGCTGTGATCACCGGAGCCTCACGGGGACTCGGCCTCGCGCTCGCCCGGGCCCTGGCCGCCGACGGCTGGGAGCTCGTCATCGACGCTCGTGGCGAACACGACCTCCGTGCCGCGGCCGCCGAGCTCGGGCCGACCGCCGTCGTCCACGCAGTGCCGGGTGACGTCGCCGACGAGGCCCACCGCCTCGACGTCGCCGCCGCTGTCGACGCCCTGGGCGGCGGGCTCGACCTGCTCGTCCACAACGCGAGCCGGCTCGGGCCGAGCCCCCAACCAGCGATCGCCGAGTACCCCCTCGCCGAGGTCGAGCGCGTCTACGCGGCCAACGTCTTCGGGCCGTTGCGACTCACGCAGCTGCTGTTGCCGTGCATGGGCCCCGACGCCCGCATCGTGTCGATCACCTCCGACGCCGCCGTCGAGCCCTACGAAGGCTGGGGCGGGTACGGCTCGTCGAAGGCCGCGCTCGAGCAGTGGACGAAGGTGCTCGCCGCCGAACGGCCCGACCTGCGGGTCTACGTCGTCGACCCCGGCGACATGCGCACGCAGATGCACCAAGAGGCGTTTCCCGGCGAGGACATCTCCGACCGTCCCCTCCCCGAGGCGAGTGTGCCGGGCCTGCTCACCGTGATCGAAGGCGACCTGCCGAGCGGACGCTACGAGGCGCGGACGCTCGCACCCGCCGAGGTCGCGGCCGAGGTGGGGTCGTGACCGCGATGGCACCGCCTGCGTTCGACCTCCCGGACGAGCTCATCGCCGAGTCGCCGGCCGAAGCACGGGGACTGGCACGCGACGAAGTGAAGATGCTCGTCGCGTCCCGAGCAACAGGCGATCTCGTCGACACGACGTTCCGGAACCTGCCGGACTTCGTGGCGGCGGGCGACCTGCTCGTCGTCAACACGTCGGCGACCGTCCCCGCGGCCGTCGGCACCACCGACGGGCGCGTCGTGCACTTCTCCACCGAGTTGCCCGGCGGTGACGGCGGCCGCTGGGTCGTCGAGCTCCGGCAGCCGTGCGGGGCGGGCAGCCTGCCCGACGAGACCGCCCAGGTCGGCGACCGTGTGCAACTCGACGGCGATGGTGCGCTCGACCTCGTCTCGCGCTTCCCCGAAGACGGCCCGCGTCGGCTCTGGGTCGCAGTTCCGCACCTTCCCGTCCCTCTGCTCGACTACCTGGCGCGTTTCGGGCACCCGATTCGCTACGGGTGCACGGAGCTGTCGTGGCCGATCGACGCCTACCAGACCGCGTTCGGCGTCGACCCGGGCAGCGCCGAGATGCCGAGCGCGTCACGCGGGTTCACGACCGAGCTCGTGACGCGTCTCGTCACGAAGGGCGTCGGGATCGCGCCGATCACCCTGCACACGGGCGTGAGCTCACAGGAGGCGCACGAGCCGCCGTACGCGGAGTGGTATCGCGTTCCCGCCGCCACCGCCGAGCGCGTGAACGCTGCGCACGACGCCGGCCACGCCGTCATCGCGGTCGGAACGACGCCGACTCGCGCCCTCGAGACGGTCGCGGGCGCGGACGGGCGTGCCCACGCCGGCGAGGGCTGGACCGACGTCGTCGTCACCCCCGCCCGTGGCGTGCGCCTGATCGACGGCTTGCTCACGGGCTGGCACGAGCCGGAGGCGTCGCACCTCCAGCTGCTGGAAGCGGTGGCCGGACGTGAGCTGCTCGACCTCAGCTACGCCGCCGCACTCGAGCTCGGCTACCGCTGGCACGAGTTCGGCGACCTGCACCTCATAGCGCCCTGACGCTGACCCGTCCGCTGATCGCGCTGAGAGAAGGTGGTCCGATGAAGGTCATCGAGGCGAGGAAGTTCGGAGCCCCGGAGGTGCTCGCACCGGTCGACGTGCCCGCGCCGGTCGCCGGAGACGGTGAGGCTGTGATCGACATCGCAGTCGCGCCCGTGTTGTTCGTCGAGACGCAGATCCGGCGCGGGTGGGGACGCGACTGGTTCCCGGTGGAGCCGCCGTACGTGCCCGGCGCGGGCGTGGCCGGGAGCGTGCACTCGGTCGGCGACGGCGTCGACCCGGCGTGGCTCGGTCGTCGGGTCGTCGCCGACACGCGCGCCGGCGGGTACGCGGAACAGGTCGCGGTTCCGGCGGAGATGCTGATCGAAGCTGCCGGATGCGCTCTCGCTCGACGACGCCGCGGCCGTCCTCCACGACGGCCGAACCGCGCTCCTCCTCGTCGACGCGGTCGGAGTGCGGCGGGGACAGTGGGTGCTCGTCACCGCGGCAGCAGGCGGGCTCGGCTGCCTGCTCGTGCAGCTCGCCTACGCCGCCGGCGCACACGTGATCGCCGCCGCGCGCGGCGCGAAGAAGCTCGGCGTGGCGACCGAGCTCGGCGCCGACGTGGCCGTCGACTACTCCGACCCGGACTGGCCGCTGCGCGTGCTCGACGCCACCGGTGGCGCGGGGGTCGACGTCGTCTTCGACGGCGCCGGCGGCGAGATCGGCCGGGCGGCGTTCGAGGTGACCGCGCCCGGCGCGCGCTTCTCCGCCCACGGAGCGCCGAGCGGTGGGTTCGTCGCGGTCGACCGTTCCGAGGCGAAGCGACGCGGGATCAGGATGTTCGGGATCGACGACGTTCGCGTCGGGCCCGGCGACGCGAAGCGGGCCTCCGAGAGCGCGGTGTCGGCAGCCGCCACGGGCCGGATCCGGCCGGTCATCGGCCAGACCTTTCCACTCGAGAAGGCGGCGGACGCACACGCCGCCGTCGAAGCCCGCGAGGTCGTCGGCAAGACCCTCCTGGTGACCGAGAGAGGCATGCACAGACCGGCCGCCGCGTAGCCGGCGTTTCGCTACCCGCCCATCAGCGGCGCGTCGCCGATGACGTGCTGTTCGCGCAGCCAGCGCGAGCTCGTCGTCGTCGAGCCCCAACTCACCGCCGAGCACGGCGTCGTTGTGCTGGCCGAGCAGCGGCGCGGGATCGCGCCAGTAGCGGTCCGGCCCCGCCGAGAAGCGCAACGGCCACCCCGGGTACTCCTGCTCCCCCACCAGCGGGTGCTCCACCGGCTCGAAGAAGTGCCGCGCCCGGAGCTGCGGATCGTCGAGCGCAGTGAACGCCGGCACCATGGCCGCGGCCGGGATGCCCTCGTCGAGGAGCTCCTTGACCGCCTGATCGGGCGGTCGCTCGGCGCACCACGCCGCTCGCTCCTCGGGGGGCAGCGGGTCCGAGCCGAGGTGCACGGCGACCCACTCCTCGCCCTCGCCCTCGCACCGGTACACGCCCCCCTCGCCCCGTCGCCCGAGCAGCTCCCCGTACGCCGAGTACTCGGCGACCTGCTCGGCGGTCATCGCCGCCGCCACCTCGATCATCGGCATCTCGACCAGCTGGCCCTCGCCGGTGCGGTCGCGATGCTCGAGGGCGGCGACGAGTGCGGTGGCGGCGTGGACGCCGACGGCCGGGTCGACGAACCCGCCCGGGATGATGGGTGGGCCGCCCTCGTAGCCGGTGCGCCAGGCCATACCGGTGATCTGCTCCATGGTCTGCGCGAAGCCGGGTCGGTCGCGCCAGGGACCGGCGAGCCCGAACGCCGGCAGGCGCAGCACGACCACGTCGTCCCGTAGGGCGCACATCGCCTCGTAGTCGAGACCGAACGAGTCCATGACGCGCGGGGTGAAGTTCTCGCACACGACGTCGGACTGCTCGATGAGGCGCTTGGCGAGCGCGAGGCCCTCCGGCTGGCCGAGGTCGAGCGTGATGCCCCGCTTCCCGAGGTTCGTCGCCGCGAAGAGACCCGACATCTCGTAGTACTGCGGATCGTCCTTGGGGCGCACCGCGGCCGAGAAGCGGATCCCGTCCGGTCGCTGCACCGACTCGACCTTGACCACGTCGGCGCCCATCGCGCTGAACCACGCGGTCGCGGCCGGGCCGGACCAGAAGGCGGTGAAGTCGAGCACGGAGATGCCGGCGAACGGGCGCGGGCCCACCGCGCCGGGAGTGCCACCGACCGGCCGCGGCTCCGGTACCGGATCGTCGGTCTGCTCACCGAGGCGCGGCGCCGGGGTCATCACGCGATCGTGCACGCCCGAGAAGCGGAACGGCGCCCGCGGGCGCAGGAAGCCGGCGCCGGGCTGCTGCACGAACGCCCGCCGCTCTGCCAGCTGCGCGAACGACGGCAGGAGCTGCCCGTTCCCGAGCACGGCCGCCGGCACGCGGCCCTCCGCGCACAGCTCGACGACTTCGTCGGCGCTGTGCTGCATCGTCCAGCTCCGGATCGTCTCGTTGACCTCCTGGGCGCGCCGGAACCGGCCCAGCATCGTCGTGAGATCTTCGTCGCCGGCGAGGTCGTCGCGCCCGATCACGTGCAGCAACGACAGCCACTGCTGCTTCGTGACCGTCGTGATCCCGACGTAGCGGCCGTCGCCGGTCGGCTCGTTGCCCGGGAGCATCACCCACCGGAACGTGCCTCCGCGCCCGCCCGGGAACCGGGCCATGAGCGTCGGGACGGTGACGAACGTGTACTGCATCGCCTCGAGCATCGACACGTCGACGTGCTCGCACTCGCCGGTGCGACTGGCGCGCCACCACACGGTGAGGGCGCCCAGCGCCGCGAACGCACCGGTGACGTACTGACCGAGCTGCCCGCCGACGGTGAGCGGTGGACGGTGCATGTGCCCGTGGTTCGACAGCGATCCCGACCGAGCCTGGAGCACTTCCTCGGGCAACGAGTGCTCCGAGTCGGGCCCGCCGCGCCCGAACGACGAGAGCGACACGGTGACGGGCGCCACGCCGACGATGCCGATCTCCTCCGCCACGCCGGGCACGAAGCTCTCGATGAGGACGTCGGCCGCCTTCACCCACTCCCGCAGCCGGTCCTGGTCCTCGACGACGACGCTGCGCTGCGACGTGTGCAGGTAGCGGAAGACCACGCCGTCGGGATCTCCGTCCTTGCCGACCGAGCCCGTCGCCGAGTACCCGCGCAGGGGATCGCCCTCCGGCGGCTCCAGCTTGACGACGTCGGCGCCGAGATCGGTGAGCAGCTTCGAGCAGTAGCCGCCGGCGATGCCGCGGGACGTGTCGACGACGCGCAGGCCCTCGTAGATCACGGAGACCTCCCGCTACCCGGCGACGGGCACGAACATCGGGACGGGCACGCTCCGGTCGGGCACGGTCGGGAAGCGCAGGGGCCGGAAGACGGCCTCGACCGGTAGGTCGGCAGCGAGGGCCTCGGGGTCGCAGTCGACGACGTAGCTGACGATACGAACGCGCGGGTCCTCCTCGAGCGAGACGAGCGCGGTGACGAACGGCACCATCTCTTCGAACGCGGGCAGGAACGCGCGCCGGACGACCGTCCAGGTGTAGACGCGCCCTCGGCCGCTCACGCGTGTCCACGTGAACGCGCTCCCAGCGCAGCTCGGGCACTCGTCCTCCGGGTACCAGACGAACCGGTCGCACTCGTCGCAGCGTGGCAACACCAGCTCCCCGCGAGCCGCGCCGGCGAAGTACTCGGCCGTGCGTTCGTCCGTCAGGTCGGGCAGCGGGAAGTCGGCGCGCTTCAGTGTCACGGCGCGCTCACCGATCCGTCCGCAGGATCAGCGTCGACGCGTTGCCGCCGGTGTAGCCGCCGTACACGCCGACCTCGCACTCCGGGACCTGCGCCGGCGCCGTTCCCCGCAGCTGCTTCACGACCTCGACGACGTGGGCGATGCCGAGGACGTATGCGTGGCTGAGCAGCCCGCCGTGCGTGTTGAACGCCAACCGGCCCGAATCGTGCAGCAGGCCGCCGCTCTCGGCCAACGCGCCGGCTTCACCCTTCGGGCAGAAGCCCATGTCCTCGATCTGCATCATCGAGACGACGGTGAACGGGTCGTAGACCGTGAGCACGTCGACGTCGGCGGGGTCGAGCCCGGCCATCTTGAATGCCGGCGGCGCCGCGAACACCTGTGGCGTCGACGTGAAGGCGCGCTGCTGGCTCCAGTGCCCGCCCGACTCCGCGGTGCCCTCCCCCACGCCGGCCACGACCGCCGGCGGCTGGCGGAGGTCACGCGCGCGATCGATGGACGTGGTGACGAACGCCGCGCCGCCGTCGGAGATCAGGCACGAGTCGAACATCCGCAGCGGATCGGCGAGCATCGGCGACGCCAGGTAGTCGTAGAGCGTCATCGGCTTCTCGTGCATGACCGCGCCGGGGTGCAGGTTGGCGTGGCGCCGGCTCGCCACCGCGATCGCGCCGAACTGCTCCTCCGTCGTGCCGAACTCCAGCATGTGACGCCGCATGATCGTGGCGAAGTACACGGGCTGGGGGAAGAAGCCGAACGGCACTTCGAGGTTCTGTTTCAGCGGCTGCGCCGCGTGCGTCTCGCCCGGGCCGCCGGTCATCGAACCCCGCTGGGTCGCCCAGGCGACGGCGAACACGTTGAGGACGTGGGTCGCCTTGCCGGCCTCGATGGCCCGCGCCGCCAGGTGCGGGGCGGTGCCCGCCCACGTCATCCCGCCGCCCCAGTGTGAGGTCCACAGGTCGTGGTCGGTGCCGAAGTGCTCGTGGAACGCGGCGGCGTCGAAGTCCGCGAACGCCCGGTTCCAGGTCAGCCCGTCGATATCCGAGGGCTCCAGACCGGCGTCGGCGATGGCCCGCTCGGCGGCCTCGGCGCCGATCTCACGGGCCGTCCGCCCGGAGGCCTTCGTGTACGCGCTCTCGCCGACGCCTGCGATGGCCGCGCGACCGGAAACGTCTTCCAGTTCGGTAGCGTGGCCCCAGTCAGGCCGCAACCCCATGGCCCGTCAATGTATCTGACGTCGAAAAATCTGACGCTCCCGTCATGCGGATGTTGGGGACGTGCGAGTCCTGGGTAGGTGAGACATCCGTGCGTGAAGGGATTGGATCGTGAACATGCTCGAACAACTCGAAGACCGACTGAACGAAGTACCGGAGGATCTCCGGCAGGGCCCGGTGATGTTCGCCGCTGCCGCACTCATCGGACCGTTCATCATCGTGCTGTTCGCGCTGTTCTTGGGGCCCTCGGCGTCCTCGCCGCTGCTGACGCTCGCGGCGATCGTGTTCGTCGTCGCCGTCAGCGGTTTCGCATGGACGACCTACCGGCGATACCGGGAGCAACAGGCCGAGAACGTGCGCCGGGAGGAGGCGCGAGCACGGCGCCGCCTCGACCGTCGCACGTCCGCGTCGACGAGGCGCGCATCCGACACGTCGGAAACGGACGCGGAAGGCCGGCGCCGCGCGTCGTAGTCACGCCCGGCGCACTGCGAAGAGCTCGACCGGCTCGTCGAAGCCTTTGAGCATGCGCCGGCCGGCAGGATCGAAGGTCAGCGGTGCCTGTGCGGTTTCCGCCCGCTCCCGCATCTCGCTCGTCACCAGAATCTCGTTGGGCACGGCCAGGTCGGCGACTCGCGACGCCAGGTTCACGACCGGCCCGTAGTAGTCGCCGCCACGCGTGAGGACCTCCCCGACCGCGAGGCCCCCTTGGGGGTGACGCGGCCCTCATGACCGAATCGTTCGACGAGAGCGAGCGCGATCTCGGAAGCCGACGCAGCATCGCTCGCGACGAACATCACCTCGTCGCCGATCATCTTCACGACCTGGCCCCTGTGTGACGCCACAGTGTCGTGGGCGACGGCTTCAAAGTCGTCCACGACGACACCCAACTCGTCGACCGGCATCTGCCGCGAGAACGGCGTGAACCCCACCAGATCGACGAAACCGATCGCGATGACGACGGTCACGGGCGAGCTCGACTCGATGCGACCTTGCCGGTTCCGTTCGATCGCCCTCTCCATGTGGACGCGGAGCATGACCGCCATGCCCGGCGGGAGGGCGCTCAGGGCGCCGATCGCTTCGAGGTTCGCCTTGCCCAGGGCGAGCTCACCCGCATCGGCCTGGTTGAGGGGTATCTCCACGTCCGACATGAACAGGGCCACGGCCGCGTCGGCGATCCGCGCCAGCGAAGTTCCGACGACCCGCGAGAAACGGAAGATGGCGTCCTCGCCGAAGAACGCGGCACCGAGGGCGAACATCCGGAATCCCTCGATGTCGTCGGCGGTGAAGGCAGCTTCCTCCAGGTCCCGGACCGGCCGTCCGATCGTCAGCGCGAGGCGCAGGATGTCGTCGACGCTCAGCTCCGTCTTCTCGGCGAACTCCGACACCGTCATTCGCCGCCCGGGCCGCAGCGCGAGGTCGCCCGCCAGGCCGGTCAGATGGTCGTTCTTCTTCGCGTCGACCATCTGCTCGATCGTGGCGCCCTGGGCCGCGAGCCATTCCAGGAGCTCGAGGCGGTCGGCGGCGTTGGGCGCTTTCGGGTCGTACAGCCCTTGTGCCTCGTACTCGGCCGCGTCCACGACGGGAGCCTACGAGCGGCTCAGGCCGAGCGCGTCGTCTCGTATCCTTCCGGTCGTGGGGGGTGACCCGGCGCTCCGGGCCGAGCTCAAGTCGATGGCCGACCGCGACACCCACGCAGGCGGCCCCACCGACGAGCGCCACGGCGCGCGTCTGTGGGAGATCCTCGACGACTACGAGTGCTGGCCCGGACGCCGGCTCGTCGACGACGACGGCGAGGCGGCTGCGTGGATCCTCGCTCAACGCGCCGTGTTCGACCCCGGGCTCCAGCGGCGGTGCCTCGAGATGCTCGAGATCGCCGTCGCCGCCGGTGACGCTCTGCCGGCGCACTACGCCCTCCTGCTCGACAGGGTGCGCATGGCCGACGGCAAGGACCAGCTCTACGGCTCGCAGTTCATCCGCACGGAGGACGGCAGCTCCGTCGTCCCGTGGCCCATCGAGGACGTCGAGCACGTCGACGACCGTCGCGAACGCGTGGGCTTGACGCCGCTCGCCGAGCAGGCGCGTGAGATGCGCGAGCAGTACCGCCGGCGCGTCGCGCGCTGACGGGCGGGCGTCAGCTCTCGCCCGGCGTCACCGTCGACGCGGCCCGCCAGCAGTACCAAGCGGCGATGCTCCGGTAGGGGCGGAAGCGCTCCCCCATCTCCGAGAGCTCACCCGATGTGGGGAGATCACCCAGGCCGTAGAGCCGCGCGTATCCCTTGCGGACGCCGAGGTCGTCCACCGGCCACACGTCGAGACGACCGAGCTGGAAGATCAGGAACATCTCGGCAGTCCACGGACCGATGCCGCGCACGAGCACGAGCTCGCGCTCCACCTCGTCGTCCGGGAGGCGGGCGATCCGGTCGAGCTGGACGGAGCGGTCGACGACCTTCTCGGCCAGGTCGCGTATCGACGCCGCCTTGTTCGCCGAGAGGCCGGCGCCCCGCAGCTGGTCGACCGGCATGGCGAGCACAGCCTCCGGAGTCGGTGCTTCTCCGTCGAACAGCGCCTCGAAGCGGCCGTGGATCGCTGCGGCCGCCGCGCCGGCCAGCTGCTGGTAGTTGATCGCCCGGGCGAGCTCGGCGAAGTGCGGGAGCCGGGACCGCCCGCGCCGCAAGTCGCACGGCCCGATCCGGTCGAGCATCGTCGCCATCACCGGGTCGAGCTCGGCGAGCTTCTCCGACGCCTCGACCAGCCGTTTCGGGGGCCGGCGAGGACTCATGGGGCGCACGCTAGCGACACGTGGTCGCCCGCTAGCCTGCCCGGCGGCGGCGACGACGGCAGGGTCAAACAGGGACGAAGAGGGAGCAGCGGTGCCCGAAGCATCCGAAACGGTCAGGCGATCCGGCGCTCGTCCGACGCACGCGCATGCCCGCGCGCTGTGGGGTACGACCCGGGCCGTCGTCCTCCTCATGGCGATCGTGGTCGGCTTCGTCGCCTGCGGCGGCGGTGGCGATTCGGGGAAGTCGAGCAAGGCGAAGACGCCCACCGCGACGAGCCTCCCCGCCGGGTACAGCCTCGCCGCCCAGGCCAAGGTGCCCCAGCTCGGGATCTACGACAACCCGTCGGCGTCCACGCCGTCGAAGACGGTCCCGAACCCGTGGCTGCTGAACGACGAGCCGGACAAGCAGATCCCGCAGGTGTTCCTCGTCGAGCAGCAACGCAAGGACGGCTGGGTGAAGGTGCTTCTCGCCGAGCGCCCGAACGGGAGCAGCGGTTGGGTGCGCGCGAGCGACGTGCAGCTGACGCCAAACCCGTATCACCTCAAGGTCAGCCTCGGTGACCACAAGATCTCGGTGTTCCAGGGAACGAACTCGATCTACGACGGAGACGTCGCGATCGGCGCGAACGACACTCCGACGCCTCCGGGCAAGTACTACACACGGGTGCTGATCCAGGCGCCGGACCCGAACACGGTCTACGGGCCGTTCGCGTACGGCCTCTCTGCGCACTCCGATGCACTCACCGAATACAACGGCGGGGATGCCGAAGTGGGCGTCCACGGCAACAACGACGCGTCCGTACTCGGTAAGAGCGTGACGCACGGGTGCATCCGCATGGACAACGACGAGATCACGAAGCTCTCGAAGGTGCTCCCGCTCGGGACCCCCGTCGAGATCGTGAATTGACGCGCACAGCGAGGCGGCGGCTCGGGATCGCGGTTGCCGGCATGCTCGTCTGTGCGGCCGCGGTGTCGTGCTCCGGAGGTGGTGGTTCGGGGAACGCCCACGCGCTCCCGCCCAACGACAAGGCCGCCATCGAACGCGTCTTCGCGCCCGTGCTGAAGAAGCTCGGGGTACGGCTCACCCGCGGCGCGCTCGTCGATCTCAAGACCGGGAAGCCGTCACCGTCCGGGAACCACCTCGCCGTCTACGTCGAGCCGCTCGGCGATTACACGCCCGAGGACTACGCCCGCGGGACGGTGGGCACGCTTGCGGGCCTTCATCCCCAAGGCGTTCGAGCAGTGGGGCGGGCTCACGTCGTTCGACCTCTGCCAGGAGCCCCTTCCCTCCGCGGACGCGCGACCCGAGCCGCCGCCCGTCACGAAGGTGGATCTCACCAAGGCCGCGTCCCGAAAGGTCCACTGGGACGACGTCGACCTGGCGCGTCTCCTGCGCGACGCGAAGCGTCTCGGCCCGCGCGCGCTGTCCGTGTATGCGAAGCCCGATGTGCGCCTGACGAGCTTCTACCAAGCTGCCGCTGACGCAGGCGAACACGTCGGGTGCGACGAGCTCGACGGCGACCTCGCCCTCGTACTCCCGTTAGAGCTGCCCGTCTCCGAGCAGGAGCTGGGTCGCGGTCTCGAGGTCGGCGACCACGCGGCGACGGGTCGTCGACACCGCCCACCCAGCCGATCAGCGACGACAACCAGACCTGCTGCAGCGTGCGGGCGACTGCGAGGTCACGCGGGCTCGGCGGGCCCTCGTGCATCACGCCGGTGATGATGCCGGTCATGATCTCGCCCACCCTCCGCACGACGTCGGCCTCGTCGGCGGCGCCGAACGCCCGCACCATCGCGCCCGTGACCTCGGGGTGGCGTTGAAGCGACGCGGTTCCCCGCGACAGCACCTCGACGACCCGCGCCGCCGCGGTGTCACCGACGGGAGGCCGTGACTCGAGCCGGGCGGCCAGCGCCTCGATCTCCTCGACCATGGCCTCGAGCAGCAGGCGCTCCTTCGAGGTGAAGTAGCGGTACACGGTGCCGAGGGCGACGTTCGCCTCCGTCGCCACGTCGCGCATCTGCACGGCGTCGAAGCCGCCCCGTTCGGCCAGGCGCAGGGCGGCGTCGAGGACCCGCCGGCGCCGGGCGGCCTGGCTGCGGGCCAGCGCCGTGCCGGGCGCGGGACCGTCGCTGGTGGCGGGGGTCGTCATCGACAAAGTGAAACATGTTCCGATTCCGGGGGGCAAGCATCCACGGCCCGCCCTTGGGAGACTGCGGCCATGGCGACCGACATCCTCGACCTCGCGGACCGGATCTGGCGCGGTGACGCCGACATGGACGTACGCGGCCTCTTCGGCATGGGCGGCGAGCTCGCCGACCTCGGCGGCGACCGGGCGTTCGTCGCCGCGTTCTCGAACGTCGCCGCGTTCGCCACCGGCGACGGGCTGGTGCTCGTCGACACGAGCAGCCCGTTCCTCGCCGGCCGTGTGCACGACGTGCTGAAGGAGTGGCGGGGCAATCCCCTGCACACCGCCGTGTACACACACGGCCACATCGACCACGTCTTCGGCGTCGAGCGCTACGAGGCCGACGCCCGCGAGCAGGGCGCTGCGTCGCCGCGGGTCGTCGCCCACGAGGCGGTCCCGCCCCGCTTCGACCGGTACATCGAGACCGCGGGATACAACACCCAGATCAACCGCCGGCAGTTCGGTATCGATCGTCTCGAGTGGCCGACGAAGTACCGGTATCCCGACGAGACGTACCGCGACACGCTCACCCTCGACGTCGGCGGCGTTCGGCTGGAACTTCATCACGGACGCGGCGAGACCGACGATCACACCTGGGTGTGGGCGCCCGAGTCCCGCACGCTCTGCACCGGTGACCTGTTCATCTGGGCGTCACCGAACTGCGGGAACCCGCAGAAGGTGCAGCGCTACGCGAAGGAGTGGGCCGCCGCGTTGCGGACGATGGCCGGCCTCGGCGCCGAGACGCTCCTGCCCGGCCACGGGCTCCCGATCCTGGGTGTCGACCGGGTCCGCGAGTCGCTGGAGAGCACGGCGGAGCTCCTCGAGACGCTGCACGACGACACCCTCCGGATGATGAACGCGGGCGCACGTCTCGACGAGATCGTCCACACCGTGCGCGCCCCACAGTCGCTGCTCGACAAGCCGTACCTGCGGCCGATCTACGACGAGCCCGAGTTCGTCGTCCGCAACGTGTGGCGCCTCTACGGCGGGTGGCACGACGGTAACCCCGCGCATCTCAAGCCGGCTCCCGACGCCGCCGTCGCGGCCGAGGTGGCGGCGCTCGCCGGCGGTCCGGAGCGGCTGGCGGCCCGGGCGCGCGAGCTCGCCGGTGCGGGCGATCTCCGATTGGCCGCCCATCTCGTCGAGTGGGCGGCGGCGGCCGCACCGGAGGACGCCGATGTGCAACGAGCCCGCGCCGACGTGTTCGAGGCGCGGGTGGCGGCCGAGGCGTCGACGATGAGCAAGGGCATCTTCGGCGCCGCTGCACGCGAGTCGCGCGCCAAGGTCGACGAGGACCGCTGAGCAGCCGCGCCGTTACGATGACGGCCGTGTCCGAGAGCTGGCGTTACGTGGACTGTGGCGCCGTCGACGACGCCAAGGAGGCCACCGCGTGAAGATCGAAGGCTCGATCGTTCTCGTCACCGGCGCGTCGTCCGGCATCGGCGCCGCCCTCGCCCCGCAGCTCGCTGAGCGGGGCGCAACCGTCGGGATCGTCGCCCGCCGGGCCGACCGCCTCGAGGAGATCCTCGAGCTTTGCCGGAAGCACGCCCCCGAGTCGCGCATGTGGGCCGCCGACCTCGGCGACCTCGCCCGGGCAGAAGCGGTGGCACTCGAGGCGTGGGACGCGTTCGGCCACCTCGACGCCCTCGTCAACAACGCGGCCATCGCCAAGCGCGTCCACACGCTCGATCTCACCGTCGAGGACGTGCATCACACGATGGACGTCAACTTCTTCTCGCCGATCCGTATGGCGATGGTGCTCATCCCGCGCATGCAGGAGCAGGGCTCGGGTCTCGTCGTGAACGTGTCGAGCATGGGCGGACGACTCGGGATCGTGCACGAAGCGGCATACTGCGCGGCCAAGTTCGCGATGTGCGGTTGGAGCGAGACGGCGCGCATCGACCTGGCCGGCAGCGGCGTCGACGTGAAGCTCGTGCTCCCAGGCCCGATCGACACCGAGATCTGGGAGCCCCAGCCCGGCGAGCTGCCCGGGCTCTACGAAGGGCCGTTCGTCTCCGCCTCCGATTGCGCCGCCGACATCGTCACCGCCATCGAGCGCGACGGCTTCGAGTTCTACGTGCCCGAGACCGTGGAAGGCGGCTTCGGGGCCCAGAAGGACCTCGTGGTCGGCAAGACCCAGGACGTCGACGCGTTCATGGACTTGATGACCACGATGAAGGAGTCTTCGACCGTCCGGCGCCCGTAGGCTCCCGCTCGTCCTCTTTGCGATCCTCGCCATCCGACTGTGCTGACGTGAAGGTGGCGGTCGGCTGGTCTCGCGTGACCGTGTCCTCGTCGGTCTCCTCGTCGACCGGGATGACGCCCGCCTTGCGCGCCCGCGCCAGCGCCTTGGCTGCCGCCTGCCGTTGCGCCTCGACGTTCGCACGCAGGTCGGCCTCGGGACCGACGTCCGGGTCGAGGGCCCGCGCGACCAACCGCTGGTGCCACCGCTCACCGCGCACGCCGCCGATCGCAGCGCCGGCGAGCGAGCCCGCGAACGCGACGCCGACGGTGAGCAACGCGATGCCGCTCCACGTCGAGTCGCCGGTCGGCGCACCCAGGTCGTCGAACCGCTCGCGAAGCGCCGACAGGGCGCCCTCGAGGTGGGCGACGCCGATCGCTCCCGCGACCAACGCCGTGCCGACCACGAGCACCAGCACGCCGTGGCGCAGACCGGCCCGCCGCGCCATGCGCCCCGCGGTGTACCCACCGAGCGTGAAGCTGAAGAGCAGGGCGAGGGCCGCGGCCAGCCCGGCCGCGACGCCGAGACGGGTCCACTCGCTGTCGGTCAGCGTGTCGGTCGTGGTGCCGGTTGCACCCAGGATCGCGGCGGCGGCGCCGAAGCACACGGCGAAGGCGCCGATCGCGGTGAGCACGCCGGCGAGGACGCTCCCCCAAGACACCTGACCCCAGCCGGCTTCCCGGGCCAGCTCGAGCCGGTCTCCCCTCCCCTCCGTCCACATCTGCCGCTCGTTCGGGTCGTCGATGTAGGCGCGACTACTCATTCCGGCTCCCTTGTCGCCGTCGCAAGCTCCGGCTCCTGCGATGCCGGTCGGCAAAGCCGCCGTCATCGCGATCCCCAGGGGGTCTTCCTCCGCCCTCCGTTGTCGGGGCAAGGATGCCCTCGACCGGACGGTGGAAAACCCGCTCAGACCGGGGCCGGCCGCGGCGACGGCGGCTTTGCCGACCGTTGCCGCAAAGCCGGAGCTGCGACGGCGACCTAGGAACTTGCGACCTTCACCGGGATGCCGTTCAGGACCGCGTTGCCGGACAGCGGGTCGAAGAGGTCGCCGTCGGCGAGGACGTTGCTGTTGACGCCCGGTCGCCCGGCGGCGACCGAGAGGTCGGCCCCGTCCATGCCGTGACCCCAGCCGTGGGGGATGCTGACGACGCCGGGCATGATCGCGTCGGTCACCTCCACGGTGACCGACACCTCCCCGCGACGGGAACGCACGCAGGCGGGGCCGCCGTCGACCAGGCCCAGGCCGTCGGCGTCGTCGGGGTGGACGTGCAGGGTGCACCGCTCCTTCCCCTTCACGAGGATGTCGAGGTTGTGCATCCACGAGTTGTTCGACCGCAGGTCCCGCCGGCCGACGAGCACCATGTGGCCGTTCCGGCCCCGGGCGAGGGAGCCGCGCAGGCGCGCGACATCGTCGACGATCTGTTCCGGCGCGAGCTCGATCTTCCCGCTCGGGGTCCGGAGCACCTCGGGTACGCGGGGCTGCAACGGGCCGAGGTCGACGCCGTGGGGCGCAGCTTCGAGAACCTCGAGAGAGAGGCCGGACGGATCGGCACCGAAGCCGTCGCCGTACGGCCCGGTGCGGAGCATGAGGTCGAGGATCCGCTCCGGCCCCCGGCGCGACGAGAGCGCGGTGAGCAGGTCGTCGGGGTCGCGACCCTCGACGTTGGATCCCGTCCGCTGCACCGCCTTCTGCACGAGCCCGGCGACCACCACGTCGTCGAGGGCGGCGGGGTCGGCGGTGGCGCCCTGGCGGGCGACGACGTCGGCGAGACGCAAGAGGATTTCCGCCTCCGCCATCTCGCCCGGCTCGAGGTCGACGACCGGCGGGGAGTAATTGGCGACGTTGCGGATCGACAGTTGGTAGAAGGCGAGGTCGTAGTGTCCGCGGGCGAGCGCGCCCTCGGGTGGGAGGATCACGTTGGCGTGGCGCGTGGTCTCGTTTCGATAGATGTCGACGCTCACCATGAACTCGAGCGACACGAGCGCACGATCGAGACGGGCGGAGTCCGGTGTCGAGAGCACCGGATTCCCGGCCACCGTGATCATCCCCCGCACCTGACCGTCACCCGGCGTGTCGATCTCCTCGGCGAGGCACACGACGGGCAGCTCGCCGAACCGCTCCGGCAGGCCGCGCACGCGCGTGTGGCGCCGCCCGAACCGTACGCCGCGGCCGACGCCCGGCGTCCCACCCGTGTTCGCGCTGCCGGTGGCAGGCTTCGTGAACATCGCACCGCCGGCACGGTCGAGGTTTCCTGTGACGGTGTTGAGGACGTCGACCAGCCAGCTTGCGAGCGTCCCGAACTCCTGTGTGCACGTGCCGATTCGCGCGTAGACCACGGCGCGGGATGCGGCGGCGAGCTCGCGCGCGGTGCGGCGGATCGTGGCGGCGTCGATCCCGCACACCGGGGCGACCGCATCCGGGCTGAAGTCACGAGCGAGCCGCTCGACGTCCTCGACGCCCACGACGTGGTCGCCGACGTCCCCCATCGTGACGAGCCGCTCCGCGAACAGGGTGTGCGCGATGCCGAACAGGAAGTGGGCGTCGGTGCCGGGCCGGATAAAGAGGTGCTCGTCGGCTTCTTCGGCCGTCCTCGAGCGGCGGGGGTCGACCACGACGAGCTTGCCGCCCCGGGCCCGGAGCGCGCGGATGCGTCCGGGATAGTCGGGAGCGGTCATGAGGCTGCCGTTCGACGCGAACGGGTTGGCCCCGAGCATGAGGAGGTGGTCGGTCCGGTCGATGTCGGGGATCGGGATGCTCAAGCCGGTCCCGAACATCAGCCCGGCCGACACCTGCTTGGGCATCTGGTCGACGGTGCTCGCCGAGTAGAGGTTCCCGCTTCCCAACGCCTGGATCAGGACTCGGTTGTAGAACTGGCCGGCGAGGTTGTGGACGTTCGGGTTGCCGATGTACATGGCGACCGCATCGCGACCGTGCCGGTCGAGGATCGGCGTGAGACCCTGCTCGATCTCGGCGAACGCGTCGTCCCACGTCACGTCGCTCCACGTGTCGCCGTGCCGCACCTGCGGTCGGCGGAGCCGGTCGGGATCGGCTTCGAGCTGCTTGAGCGCCGTCCCCTTCGGGCAGAGATAGCCGTGGCTGAACACATCGTCCCGGTCGCCGCGCACGCGCGTGATATCGCGGCCTTCGAGGCGCAGCTCGAGGCCGCAGGTCGCCTCGCACAAAGGGCACGTCCGGTAGACGGTTCGGGTGTCGCGGTTCGCCGTCACGTCCCGAGACTAGCCACCCCGGTAAGGTCCGGGCCGTGGCCGACCGGTTGTACTTCCGCCAGCTGCTCGCCGGGCGTGACTTCGCTCGCGACGATCCCGTCGCGCGCCAGATGGTCAACTTCGCCTACATCATCGGCGACCGCGACACCGGAGAGGCCATGGCGGTCGACCCCGCGTACGACGTGCGCGAGCTCGTCGAGACGGCGGGCGCCGACGGGATGCGGATCACCGGCGCGCTCGTGACGCACTACCACCCCGACCACGTGGGCGGCGACCTCATGGGCTACCGAATCGAGGGCGCGCGTGAGCTGCTCGGCATGGACGACGTCGCCGCGCCGTTGCACGTCCAGCGGGCCGAGGCGCCGTGGGTGCAGCGCGTGACGGGCGCGGCCGACTCCGACCTCGTCCTCCACGACAGCGGCGACGAGGTGCGCATCGGCGGCATCCCCGTCCGGCTGGTGCACACGCCCGGACACACCCCCGGAAGCCAGTGCTTTCTCGTCGACGGTCGCCTCGTTGCGGGCGACACGCTCTTCCTCGAGGGGTGCGGTCGGACCGACCTCCCCGGCGGTGATCCCGAGGCCATGTACGAGAGCATCACCCAGCGCCTGGCAGCCGTACCCGACGAGACCGTCCTCTTCCCCGGTCACCTGTACTCACCCGAACCGTCCGCCACGATGGGCGACACGCGGCGCAACAACTACGTGTTCCGGTTCTCGACCCGCGACACCTGGCTGTCGATGTTCGGGGCATGAGCATGATCAGGCTTCGCGTCGGCGTCGCCGTCGTCGCCGTGTGCGCGGTATTGGCGTTCGGCGGCTTCGGGGGCTCGGGTGGGTCCGGCGGCTCCAAGGCGAAGAAGGAGGCGCAGCAGTTCCTGAACGAGCTCGACAAAGCCGTCCGCGAGGGCAACACCGACTTCCGGGTCGGCCGCCTCCACCCGGCCGTGATCGAGCGCTATGGCGAGCAACAGTGCCGGGACTTCCTCACGATGCAGGTCGACAAGACGCGGCGCGACCGTGTGAAGCGGGTCGGAAAGCCGGAGTCGTTCGAATACGCGACCGACAGTGACACGGTCACGATCCCCGACTCGATCCCGGTGCAGGTGCGGAACACGAACAAGGGCAAGAAGGGCGACCGCAACCTGCACCTCGCGCGTGTCAACGGGCAGCTCGCCTACTTCATCGACTGCGGTACCCCGCTGGCGCGTCAGTAAGGCGCTGGGTCAGCTCGGGTCGAACAGGACCGGGATCGCGTCCGGCCCCCGGAACGCGAAGCCCTGGACCACCGGCAGCGGCGCCTCCGGGTCGAGCCGCAGGTTCGGCAGCCGGGTGAGGATCTCGTCCAGCCCCACGCGCAGCTCCAGCCGGGCGAGGTGCATCCCCAGGCACTGGTGCTGCCCGGTTCCGAACGCGACGTGGTTCTGCGGCGGACGGTCGATGCGCCATTCCTCGGGCGCGTCGAAGCGGTCCTCGTCGTGGTTCGCCGACCCCGTGATCACACTGACGGGCGCGCCGGCCTCGACCGGGCACCCTCCGATCTCCGTGTCGGTCGTCGCCACTCGGCTCACCTGCGTGACCGAGGTCTCCCAGCGCAGTGTCTCCTCGATCACCGCCGGCAGGAGGCTGCGGTCGGCGACGACGCTCGCCATCGCGTCGGGGTGCGCGAGCAGGGCAACGAGCGCGTTGCCCATGACGCGGTACGTCGTCTCGGCGCCCGCGGGCAGCAGCAGACGGAGGAAGCCGTAGATCTTCTCGTCGGTGAGCTGCTGGCCGTCGATCTCGGCGTGGACGAGGTCGCTGATGAGGTCGTCGCCGGGGTTGTGGCGCCGGTCCTCGACGATGGGCTCGAGGTAGTCCCGCATCGCCTGCGACGCCTCGTGCCCGCGGTCGGGGTGCAACGGCCCGGTGTTGATCAGCTCGGCCCAGCGATGGAACTGCGCGCTGTCCTCGAGCGGGACCCCGACGATCCCGCAGATCACCTGGACCGGGTACTTGGACGTGATGGCCTGGGCGAGGTCGGCGCGCCCCATCGGCGCGATCTCGTCGAGGAGGCGGGTCATCGTGGGCCGGATGAGCTGTGCGTCCCACCGCTCGAGCGCCGACGCGCGGAACGCGTGGGCCACGAGATTCCGGTACGCGCGGTGCTCGGCGCCTCCCATCGCCAGGATGAGCTCGCCCATGAACTGGCCGATGTGGTCGGCATTGATGGACGAGGAGAACGTCGTGCCGTCCCGGAGGACCCGCTCGACATCGGCGTACCGCGTGACGTGGTATGTGGGACGGTCGCTCATCCCGCTGGTCTCGGTGTAGATCACCGGGCACTCGCGCCGCGCCCGCTCCCAGATCGCGTACGGCTGCCCGGTCGCGAAGTCGACGTCGTACTCGAACTCGGGCTCGGTGACGGGCTCGGTCGTCACGACATCTGCAGCGACTTCGTCTCGAGGTACTCCTCGAGCCCGTACTTCCCGAGCTCCCGGCCGTGACCGGACTGCTTGTAGCCGCCGAACGGCGCCATCGGGTTGAAGTTCTGGCCGTTGATGTCGACCTGGCCGGCCTGGATGCGCCGCGCCACCTGGGTCGCGTGCTCCTGGTCCCCGCCGAAGACGCCGGCGTGCAGCCCGTAGATCGTGTCGTTGGCGATGCTGACGGCGTCGTCCTCGTCGTCATAGGGGATGATCGACAGCACGGGGCCGAAGATCTCCTCCTGGGCGATCGTCATGTCGTTGCGGACGTTCTTGAACACGGTCGGCTTGACGAAGTAGCCCGTGTCGAGGCCCTCGGGGGCGTCGGGCCCGCCCGTGACGAGCTCGGCGCCCTCCTCGATCCCCTTGTTGATGTAGTTGCGCACACGCTCGCGTTGCGTCTCGGAGATCAGCGGTCCGAGCCGGTTGCTCGGGTCGTTCGGGTCGCCGACCGTGTACGTCTCGGCGACCTCCTTGACGGCCGACACGATCTCGTCCTGCTTGTCCCGCGGCACGAGCATGCGGGTCCAGGCGATGCAGGTCTGCCCGGAGTTCAGGAAGCAGCTGCCGACCCCCGCCTTCACGGCGTCCTCGACCGGCGCGTCGGGCAGGATGATGAACGGCGACTTACCGCCCAGCTCGAGCGTCACCTTCTTCACGCTGGCGGTGGCGAGCTCCGCCACCCTCTTGCCGGCCCGCGTCGATCCCGTGAACGAGATCATGTCGACGCCTGGATTCGTGACCATCGCCTCGCCCACGACGGGCCCGGTCCCGGAGACGAGGTTGAACACCCCGGGCGGGAGGCCGGCGTCGTCGACGATCTCGGCGAGGATGAACGCGTTCAGCGGCGCGACCTCGCTCGGCTTGAGCACGACCGTGCACCCGGCCCCGAGGGCGGGCGCGACCTTGGCCACGGTCTGGTGGAGCGGGTAGTTCCACGGCGTGATGCAGCCGACGACGCCCAACGGCTCTCGCACGACGAGCGAGTTGCCGATCTGCTCCTCGAACGGGAACGCGTTGACGATGTCGACGTAGGAGCCCATGACCATCGCCGGCAGGCCCGCTTGGATCATCTGCGAGAACACCATCGGCATGCCGACCTCGCCGGTGACGGTCTCGGCGATGTCCTGCATGCGGGCGTTGAGGCCCTCGTGCAGCTGCTGCAGGTACTTCGCCCGCTCCTCGACCGGGGTCTGGCTCCACGTCTGGAACGCCCGGCACGCCGCCGTCGCCGCCCGGTCGACGTCCTCGGGGGTGCCGTCGGGCACCCGTCCCATGACCTCCTCGGTGGCCGCGTTGACCACGTCGATGGTGCCGGTGCCGGTGGACGGCACCCACGCGCCGTCGATGTAGAGCTTGTCGCGGTCCTGCATGAAGGCCCCCTCGTCGCGACTTGACTGGATGGTCAATCTACCGCCGGGAGGCTGACCCGGCGACCGCACGGGGAACAGTCAGCCGGATCTCGCTCGGTCTCGTCGCGCCAGGATCGGCGCGGCTCGATCGGGCAACGCGGCACCGTGTCACGCGGCGCGCCCGGCGCCAACGTGCCAACAGTCGACCGACCACAGGCCGGCCGTGGCGGACGTGCTCACGAGGGGAGATGTCGGCGGTGATCACGTCGGAGGTCGATCGAGCACTCTCGAAAGGGCGCGGGATCCGAACCCGGCGACAGGCCCGCCGTGGCACCACCCCCCGAGGCCGATCACCAGCGCTTCCTCGGGACGGATCCGGCGCACGTTATCGACCGATTGCTCACGAACTCGGCCGTTGTGGGTACTTCTGGCGGTATGGCTACGATCACCCCCGCCAAATGCCCGCGCTGAACCCGACAGAGACTGTCGCGCCCACTGACGCTCCTCCCGAGCAGCATCCCGACGTCGCCACGCGCCCCCGTCTGCGACGACCGGTCCGGGCCGCGCTCGTCGACGCGGCCGGCGTCGCCGCCGCGACAGCTGGGGCTCCTCGTCGTCACGCTGCGGCTCTGGGAGGCGAACCTCCGGGTCCCGTTCGTCTACAACGCGACCGACAAGCCTCCTCTGGCGTACGCGCCCGACGCGCCCTACTACCTCATGCTCACGAAAGGGCTCGTCGACCACGGCTCGTACCTGCGGATCCCGAACCTCGGCTGGCCGTTCAGCCTGCAGCTCTACGACAACCCCGAGAGCGGCGACAACCTGCAGCTGGGGCTGCTCCGCGTGCTCGGCTTCTTCCTCCGCGACCGGTGCTGACGGTGAACGTCTACTACCTCCTCACATTCGTCGCCGTCTCCCTCGCGGCGTGGTTCGTCCTCCGCCGGCTCGGTGTGTCCCGGCTCGTCGCCGGGGTCGTGGCGATCCTGTACAGCTTCCTGCCGTACCACTTCGCCCGCGGCGAGGCGCACCTCCTCTTGTCGGGCTACTTCATGGTCCCGATCGCGACCCTGCTCATCCTGCAGGTGCTGTCGGACGATCCGCCGTTCACCACGTGCCGCGACTCTCACGAACCGCAGTGGCGAGTCGCGCTGTGGAGCCGGCGGGCGGTGCCGTGGCTTCTCGCATGCGCCGCCCTGGGCTCGACGGGTCCGTACTACGCGTTCTTCGCGGTGCTGCTCCTGGTCGCCGCGGTCGTCGCCGACTTCGTGGCCCGGCGGAGTTGGCAGCGGGTCGCGTCCGGCGGCGTGGCTGCCGGCCTCGTCGTCCTCGTCCTCCTGGTGAACCTCTCCCCGTCCTTTCTCTATTGGGCGTCGCACGGACAGAACGACGCGGCCATCCACCGCGGGGTCTCGGAGACCGAGGTCAACGGGCTCCGGATCGCCGAGCTGGTGACGCCCCGGGTGGACCATCGCATCGAGCGCCTTCGCCGACGCGCAGCGCAAGAGCGACCGCTACAGCCCGGTGGCGACGTCCGAGCGCGGCCAGCAGCTGGGGCTGATCGGCGCCATCGGCTTCGTCGGGCTGGTCGTGTTCACGCTGAGCCGCCTGCTGCGCCGGCGCGCCGACGACTCCTCGCGGAGCCCTCCCCCGCTCGGCACGCGGGCCGAGGTCGGGAAGCGGCTGGGAATGCTGACGGTGGTGGCGGTAATCGTCGCCGCGGTCAGCGGCATCTCGCTCCTCATCTCGGCGATCGGCATCCGGTACATCCGGTCGTACAACCGGATCTCGGTGTTCATCGCGTTCTTCGCGCTCGTCGCCGTCGCGTTCGGGCTCGACTGGGTGGTCACGCGCGTGCCGCGCTGGCACGGGCGGGCCGTCATCGCGGGGGTCGTCTGCGTGGCGATCCTCGCGGTGGGCATCCTCGACCAGACATCGTCAGCCGACGTCCCCGACTACAAGGCGCTCGAGCATGCCTGGGACAGCGACGACGCCTTCATGCACGGCATCCAGCGTGAGCTGGGTTCGGGCGCGGCAGTGTTCCAGATGCCCTACGTCTTCTTTCCCGAGGCGGGAATGATCGTCGGAACCGGCCCGTACGACCAGGTGCGCGGCTGGTTGCACGCCGACTCGCTCCGTTGGAGCTGGGGCTCGGTGCGCGGGACGCGACGGCGACTGGCAGGGCGCGCTCGTGCGGCTCCCGGCTCCGGAAGCGCTCGACGCGCTCACGGCGGTCGGCTTCACGGGGCTGATGATCGATCGCGCCGGGTACGAGGACCACGGCGCCGCCATCGAAGCCGAGTACACGAGCACGCTCGGGCAACAGCCGCGGGTGAGCCGGGACGGCCGGCTGCTCTTCTACGACCTGCGGCCGTGGGCGCGCGACCTGCGAGCGCGACTCACCAAGGAGCAGATCGACGCGTTGCGACACACGACCCTTGCCAACCGGGCCCCACCACCGGGCGCGCTCACGTGATGATGGGAGGTCGCTGACTACCCTGTCAGGAATGTCGACGAACGCCGCCGGCGCCGATCCGTTCGCGGAGGACGAAGACCAGCAGGCGCTGCGCAAGCTCGCCCGCGACGTCGCCGAGCGCGAGCTCGCGCCGAATGCCCGCCACTGGGACGAGACCGAGGAGTTCCCCGAGGCGTCGTGGGACGCGTTGCGCAAGGCCGACCTGTTCGGCATCACGGTCGGCGAGAAGTACGGCGGCATGGGCATGGGCGACGTCGAGGCCGCCATTGCCCTCGAGGAGCTGGCGCGTGCGGACGTGTCGAGCGCGATCCTCGCCCAGCTGATCTACAACGGGCCGCCACGCGCGATCGAGCACCTCGGCAACGACGCCCTCAAGGAGCGCTGGCTGCCGCTGGCGTCGAGCGGCGAGACGCTGTTCTGCATCGGCATCAGCGAGAGTGAAGCCGGCTCGGCCGTGAACCACATGCGCGCCCGGCTCACGCCCGACGGCGACGGGTACCGCCTGAACGCGTACAAGAACTACGTCACCGGCGGGCACAAGGCGGGCGCATGCCTCGTGTGGTGCCGCTTCCCGGGGAGCGAGGGGTCGAAAGGCATCGGCGCGGTCGTCGTCGATCTGCGGTCGGACGGCGTGAGCTGCGCCGGGACCCACGTGAAGATGGGCCTGCGGGGCACGAGCGAAGCCGAGCTCGCCTTCGACGACGTGTACGTCGGGCCCGGGGACGTGCTCCTCGCAGGCGACCCGTCGAACAGCGAGGCGTTCAAGACGCTGATCTCGCACCTCAACCACGAGCGGTGCGGTAACGCCGCCATGTGCGTCGGCGCCGCCCAAGGCGCGCTCGAGTACTCGGTGCGCTACATCAACGAACGTGTCGTCGGCGGCCGGCCGCTGGCCGAGCTCCAGGGGCTGCAGTGGAAGACCGCCGACATGGCCACGCAGCTCGACGGCGCCCGGCTACTGCTCCTGCGGGCGCTGCACCTCGCCGGACCGGGCGGTACGCCGCCCGCGCTCGAGACGGCGATGGCGAAGGCCGCCGCCAACCTGGCGGCGAAGTTCGTGTGCGACGAGGCGATCCAGTTGCTCGGCGGGTACGGCTACAGCCGGGAGTACCCCGTCGAGCGTGCGTACCGCGACATCCGCGGCCTCTGCATCGGTGCCGGCACGGTCGAGATCCAGCGCAACTTCATCGGCTCACGCGTCGTCAAGGGCGACACGACGACCAGTCCGGGCTGGCGAAATCCGCTTCAATAGCCGGGCCCTCGACGGCGCGTCCCGAGCAGGGACCCCGGAGCTCCAGTCCTTTCGCATCGCGCTCGACAGCCTCGCGATGTAGGGCTCGAGGACCTCGCTGTACGCGGCAAAGGTGTTCGCACGCACGCCTTCACGGGCGTCCCTGCGTCGCTCCGAGTCGTCGCCGTCCAACTCCAGCCGGCGGATCGTGAACTCCTGGAAGTGGGCCGGGAACTCGTCCGCAACGCGCGCCACGGCATTGGACCCCACCAGCGTGACCGCAACCCGAAGCTTCACGAGGCGGCGACCCATCTCGTCCGCGGCCTCCAACAATTGCTCGGGCGCCCCCGCGAAGGCCCGGTTACAGGAGTAGGGAATCTCCGACAGCTCGTTCAGGAACCGGGCGTAGGTCTCATGGCGCGCCTTTGCGGCGCTCTGCCGTCGGGATTGATGACTCCGCAACAGCTCCATTCCTTGCATCAGCGCGAAACCGAAAACCACGAGCAGGCCGCCCACCAAGAAAGCGCCCACGAGCTCTACCTCCGCTCCTCGGTCAGTGTCGGCTGCCCCGGTAGCGTTGAGTGGGATGTCTAACAGTTCCATCGGGGCGCCGGTTCATCCGCTCGCCGGCGCGTGAGGCTCCGGCCGACATACCGTCACCCGGGAGCGCGCGACTACCTGGCGCCCGGCGGTCCGTGGGATATGCCGTCGCTCGACGCGATCGTCTCGAACGCGGCCCGGCACGCCCGCGCTGACCTGGTCGTCGACGACTCCGCCGGCGTGCGCCTCGACGGTCCCGCCCTCGAGGCTCGGGTGGCGGCGCTGGCGGGCGGCCTGCGCGGCGCCGGCGTGCGCCGGCGGGACGTCGTCGCGTGGCAGTCGCCGAACTGGCACGAGGCGGTGGTCCTGTACCGGGCGTGCTGGCGACTCGGCGCGGTCGCCGCACCCATCCACCACCAGGCCGGCCCGGCCGACGTCGATCGCATGCTCGGCACGCTCGACGCCCGCCTGTGGCTGCCGGCCGACGAGCTGCGGGGGCCGAGCGCGAGGCTGCCGAAGCTGCTCGAGGCCGGCGCGCCCGTCACGCGGTCGGCGGCACGTCCGAGCGACCTCGCCGTCGTCTTGTTCACGTCCGGATCGAGCGGAGCGCCGAAAGCCGCGTTGCACACCCAGCGCGGGCTCGCGTACAAGGCGCAGGTCATGATCCGCGCTCACGAGCTCGTGCCGGGTGACTCGATCCTCATGCCCGCGCCGCTGGCCCACGTGTCCGGCCTGCTCAACGCGGTGTTGATCCCGGGTGTCCTGCCCATGCGCGCCACGTTGATGGCGAAATGGAGCCCCGATGACGCGCTCGACACGATCGAGCGCGACGGCATCACGTTCATGATCGGCCCGCCGACGTTCTTCGTCGGTCTCATGTCGGCACCCGGGTTCGCGCCGCGGCGCGTCGAGAGCCTGCGCCTGATCTCGAGCGGCGGCGCCGGCGTCACGCCCGCGTTCGTCGAGCAGGCGAGCGAGTCGTTCGGGGCGCGGGTGAAGCGCACCTACGGCTCGACCGAGGCGCCAACCGTCACGACCAGCACACCCGGCGACCCCGTGCAGCGGGCACGTGAGACGGACGGTCACTCCACCGGCGCGGCCGAGCTGCGCGTGAGCGACCCGGGCACGGGCCACGCGCTGCCGGCGGGCGAGGTGGGCGAGCTGTGGCTCCGGGGGCCGGAGCTGTTCGTGGGCTACGCCGACGTCGAGCAGACGCGCGCGGCCATCCAGCGAGGCTGGTTCCGCACCGGCGACTTGGCGACCGTCGACGCCGAGGGCTGGCTGACGATCGTCGGCCGCATGAAGGACGTCATCATCCGCGGCGGCGAGAACATCGCCGCCGCCGAGGTCGAAGGGATCCTCGAGGCCCATCCCGACGTTCGCCAGGCTGCAGTGGTCGGTGAGCCCGATACCCGCCTCGGAGAGCGCGTCTGCGCGTTCGTCGTGGCCTCGGCGCCGTTCGACCTGACCGCGTGCAGGGCCTGGTTCGACCAGCAGGGCGTCGCCGTGTTCAAGACACCGGAACGCGTGGTCCAGCTCGACGAGCTCCCGCTCCTCGCCGCCGGCAAGGCCGACCGCGCCGCGTTGGCCGAGCGCGCGGCGAACTCCTAGCGCTTGCGCGTCAGCTGCCTCGGGTTCTCGACGTCGGACGGGCGGCAGTTCTTCGGGGCATTCACCGGGTCGCAGCGGGCCGGTGTACCGCCGGGGATCTGCACCACGTAGTCGCCCCCGATCGCCGGCACGGCCACCTCGAAGTCGGTGCTGACGATCTGCGCCCCGCTGCGCAACGCTATTTCGCGCCGGGTCACGTCGTTGGCGCGCGCCTCGACGAGGTCGGCGTCGGCGCGGGTCCTCACGATGAAGCCCTGCTTGACCAGCGCCTGGATCCGGGCTTCGTCGGGATCGTCGACCTTGATGACGGCGGCGGACGGCGCTCGTTCGCCGGAGGTCACGAACATCGCCCGGCCCTCGAGCGACGGGTGGCCCTGGCGGTACGCGTCGCGGACGGGGCCGCCCGTGTTGAGGATCACCATGATCTTGCCCCGGGTCTTGCCCAGCGTCGGCCAACCGCGACCGGTGACGGCGGCGCGCAAGGTCTTCGACTTCCCGCGCACGCTGTCGGGCGTGATGAGCTGACGACCGAGGGAGGAACGAACCGTCTTGTCCAGCTGGTCGAGCCCGGCGGCGTCGAACCGCCGCAGCGTCGGGTCGATGACGAAGTCGATGTCGTCGTCCTTGGGCTCGACGAGGATGAAGATCGGGACGTGACCGGGGTGCGCTCTCGACCACGTGCGCGTCACCTGCAGGCACTGCTCGAGCGGCGTGCAGTTGCTCGTGTTGTCGACGACCGGCGTGTGCAGCACGGGGAACGACCCGTCGGGGGCGTTCACGACGTCGATCTCGAACCCGCGTACGCCCAGGTCGAGCTGTTGGTCGAGCGGCGGGTGCGTGTACTGCGTCGTCAACGACGATGCGATCGGCGCGTCCTGTTGGATGTGGTAGCTGTTGTGTGTCGCCAGGACCTGCACCTGGTTCGTCCGCAGCGAGTCGTCGAGGCGGTTCGCGCCCGCTCCCGCGGTCGACGCGACCACGACGACGGCGGCCACCATCGCTACGAGCGCCGCCTGCTTCCCCCCGCGCACGGCGGTGATCCTGTCAGATGACGCTCCGACCCGCTTCGACACGCGGTCGGAGCAGGTCGGCGAGCCGTTGGCGGTGGTAGGCGGCGTCGCCGAAGCTCACCTGGTCGAGCTGGGCGCGCTTGAGAAAGAGGTGCAGGTCGTGCTCCCAGGTGAAGCCGATCCCGCCGTGTACCTGGAGCGCCGAGGCCATCACACGCTTCGACGCGTCGGAGCACCAGATCTTCGCGGTCGAGGCGGCGACCGAGGCGTCCTCGTGGCCGGCCCCGATGCACCACGCCGCCCAGTACACGCTCGATCGCATGCCCTCGACGTCGACGAGCATGTCGGCGCAGCGGTGCTTCACGGCTTGGAAGCTGCCGATGGGCCGGCCGAACTGCAACCGGTCCTTGGCGTAGCCCACCGCCATGTCCATCGCGCGCGACGCGCCGCCGAGCATCTCCGCCGACGTGAATGCCGCCCCGCGGTCGAGCAGCGCGTCCACCTCGGCCGCACCGCCCAGGCGTTCGGCGGGCGTGTCGTCGAAGTGCAACCAGGCGAGCTCGCGTGTCAGGTCCATGGCGGGCTCTCGCGGCGGACGCGCGCGCTCCCCCAGCTCGACGGCGTAGAGCGCGGGACCGTCCGGCGGTGTCGGCGGTCACGACGGCGACATCGGCGCTCGGCGCGAACGGCACAGGGTCGCTGCGCCCACTGAGCCGGTCCCCCTCGGCCCGGATGGCGCCACCATCGGGACGGGCCCAGGCGACACAGCCGACCGCCTCACCACCGGCCAGCCGCTCGGCCCAGTCGCCACGCCCGGCGAGCGTGAGCGCGCCCAGCGCGAGCAGCGTCGACAGGAACGGCGACGGCGCGACATGACGGCCGATCTCCTCGACCAGCACCGCGACCTCCACCGCGCCGAGACCGAGCCCGCCCCGCTCTTCGGGCACCTCGACCGCCGTCCACCCCTGCTCGACCATCGCCTTCCACAGCCCGTGGTCGATGCCACCGCCGGCGTCGACGACGGTACGAACGCGCGTCGTGGGCGCCAAGCCGTCGAGCAGCTCGCGCGCGCCGTCACGCAGCGCGAGCTGGTCGTCCGACAGCTCGAAATCCATACGAAACGGAGGCTACCGGACGGTCCCATCGTTCCCCGGCGGTCGGTACGCTCGACGGGATGACGACGACAGCCGCGACCTCGGACACCGGCACCGCACGGGTCGATGCGATCGTCGACCGTCTCCTCGCCGAGCACGATCCCGAGGATCCGATCGCGTTCCGCGGCGCGCAGTACGACCTCGGCCTCGCCTGGGTGTGGTTCCCGGTCGGGTTCGGTGGTCTCGGACTGACGCCCGACGTGCAACGCCGGGTCGAGGAGCGCATCCGGGCCGCCGGGGTGCGCACCGACGCCCTCGAGCGCAACGGCTTCGGGATCTTCCTCGCCGCGCCGACGATCGCAGCCCACGCCGACGACGAGCTGAAGGCGCGCCTCCTCCGGCCGCTGTTCACGGGCGAAGAGCTGTGGTGCCAGCTGTTCAGCGAGCCCGGCTCCGGCTCTGATCTCGCCGGCTTGTCGACGCGCGCGGTGCGCGACGGCGACGAGTGGGTCGTGGACGGCCAGAAGGTGTGGAACACGCTCGCGCATCGGGCCGACCGGGGCATGCTCGTCGCCCGTACGAATCCCGACGCGCCCAAGCACCGTGGCCTCACGTACTTCGCGCTCGACATGCACGCGCCGGGCGTCGAGGTCCGACCGCTGCGCCAGATCACCGGCGAGGCCGAGTTCAACGAGGTGTACCTCACGGGGGTTCGCGTTCCGGACGCCGACCGCATCGGCGGGCTCGGCGACGGCTGGCGCGTCTCGCTCACGACGCTGATGAACGAGCGGGTGACGATCGGCGGCGCGGTCGCGGGTCGGAGCTCCGGACCGATCGGCGACGCACTGAAGGTCTGGCGCGAGCATCCCGAGCGCCACGACCCGGTACGGCGCGACCGGCTGGCGCGGCTCTGGATCGACGCCGAGGTGCTCCGACTCACGAACGCGCGCGCAGCCGCCAACCGCAAGGCGGGCGCGCCCGGGCCCGAGGGCTCGGTGGCCAAGCTCGCGTTCGCCGAGACGAACCGCCGGATCTACGAGCTGTGCATGGACGTGCTGGGCGCCGACGGGCTGCTCTATCCGAGCTACGAGATGGTGCGACCCGAGGAAGCCAGCCTCACCGGCGGCGGCGACCCCCGCAGGATGTTCCTCCGGTCACGGGCGTTCTCGATCGAGGGCGGCACGTCGGAGATCCTGCGCAACGTCCTGGGTGAGCGGGTGCTCGGCCTTCCCGGCGAGCCCCGCGTCGACAAGGAGCTCCCGTGGAGCGAGGTGCCACGGAGCTGACGAAGATGACGAGGTGAAGGAGTCGGACATGAGCGAACCCCCCGCCGTCCTGCGCTACGACGAGAGCGAGGTCGATCTCCCGATCGTCCGTGGGTCCGAGGACGAACCAGCCATCGACATCTCGAAGCTGAGGTCCCAGACCGGTTTCGTGACGCTCGACTACGGCTTCGTGAACACCGGCTCGTGCGAGTCGGCGATCACGTACATCGACGGCGACGCCGGCATCCTCAGGTACCGCGGGATCCCGATCGAGCAGCTCGTCGAGCGCGAGCACCCGTCCTTCCTCGAGACGTGCTACCTGCTCATCTGGGGCGACCTCGCCACGCAGGAGCAGCTCGACGAATTCCGCTACGAGGTCCGACGCCACACGCTGATCAAGGAGGACGTGAAGCGCTTCTACGACGGGTTCCCGAAGGACGCGCACCCGATGGCGATCCTGTCGTCGGTCGTCGAGCGCGCTGTCCACCTTCTACCAGGACAGCGACGACATCCACGACGAGGAGCAAGTGCACCTGTCGATCGTGCGCCTCATCGCCAAGCTCCCGACGATCGCCTCGTACGCCTACAAGAAGTCCATCGGGCAGCCGTTCCTCTATCCCAACAACGAGCTCGACCTCATCGAGAACTTCCTCACGATGATGTTCGCGGTGCCTTCGGAACGGTACGAGGTCAGCCCGACCGTTGTCCACACGCTGAAGCAGCTGCTCATCCTGCACGCCGATCACGAGCAGAACTGCTCGACGTCGACGGTGCGGCTCGTCGGATCGAGCGAAGCCAACCTCTGGGCCTCGGTGGCCGCCGGCATCAACGCCCTGTGGGGACCGCTCCACGGCGGCGCCAACCAGGCAGTCATCGAGATGCTGGAGCGGATCCGGGCCGACGGAGGTGACGTCACCAAGTACGTGCAGCAGGCCAAGGACCCGAACGACTCGTTCCGGCTGTCCGGCTTCGGTCATCGCGTCTACAAGAACTACGACCCGCGGGCGCGGGTGCTCGAGCGCGACCGCCGAGCGGGTCCTGGCCGCGCTCAACAGCAGCGACGAGCTCCTCGACCTGGCGCGCGAGCTCGAGCAGGTCGCGCTCAACGACGAGTACTTCATCGAGCGCAAGCTGTACCCGAACGTCGATTTCTACTCGGGGCTCATCTACCGGGCGATGGGGTTCCCGACGGACATGTTCCCCGTGCTGTTCGCGATGGGCCGTCTCCCGGGTTGGATCGCGCACTGGTACGAGATGATGCACGACCCGAAGACGAAGATCGGCCGGCCACGCCAGATCTACACCGGCCCCACCGAGCACAAGTACGTGCCGATCGACCAGCGCAGTTAAGCGAGCTGGATCCAGGTGGCGCGGGCAAGGCCGACCGCCTCGCCGTCCCCCGTGAAGATCGCCGACCCGGCGATGACCTTCCGGCCGTCGTGACCCGCCCGCCAGCCGGCGACCGCATGCGGCACGCCGGCGCGCACGGCACGGTCGATCGTCACCGCCATCCTGCCGAGCACGAACGGGTTGCCCTCGATCGGTTCGGCCAGCCACGAGGCGACACCGCCCGAGCAGTCGAGCGCCGCCCACACGAACTCGGGACGAACCGTGCCGTCGGCGCCGGCGAGGTCTGCGGCCGGCGTCCACGATGCGGCGGCGAGCGACCGTCCCTCGACCGCGCCGACGAGGACGTGCAGGCCGTCACCGGGCGCGCGCTGCGGACCACAGACGAAGCACATCGGGAAGGGATGATCCTCGGGGTGCTCGTGCAACGGTGACCCCGACGCCGCCCGCTCGGCGTCGTCGATGCCGACGGGGTCGGGGACGTCGACGTCGAGGTCGGGGCGGACGGTGCCTTCGGCCACGAGGGCGTCGCCGTCGAGGACGCGAACACCGTCGCCGTCGGTCTCGACGCGCAACGGCGTCTCCAGCGGCGGGGGCCGTCGGAGCGTCACCTCCGCCGGGCCGTCCACGTGGGCGGCGACGAGCCCGCACACGTACCCACCGTTGCCGCTGTCGGATGGCCCGCGGAATCGACGGTCGATACGGATCTCGTCGCTCACGAACGTGCGAGCAGCTTCTTGACCGCGGCCGCTCCCGCCAACGCCGAGTCGCGATCCTCCGCCTGCGGGATGAGGTTGAACGAGGTGCAGCCGGCGTCGACGTAGGGCGCGAGGAACTCGGCGACGTCCTCGGCGGTCCCGTACGGCGAGTACTTCTCGAAGCGCTCGAAGGGGATTTGGTAGAAGGCCTCCATCGCGGGCGCAAGGCGGGCGCGGGCGGCTTCCTTCGTGTCGCCGATGCTGCACCACGCCTGCATGGCATGGCGGGTCGGAGGATCGTCGCGGCCGGCGCGCGCCGCCTCCTCGGCCGTGATGTCGACGACCTCGCGGAACCGTCGGGCGGAGTTCCAGATGCCGAGCCAGCCGTCGCCCAACCGGCCGGCGCGCCGGACGGCCGCGTCCGACCGCCCGCCGACGACGATCGGCACCGGTTGCGCGGGGGCCGGGAGCACGAGCGCGTCGTCGAGGTCGAAGAACTGGCCATGGAACGTCGCCGGTGCGCCCGTGAGGAGCTGACGCAGCACTGTGAGGCTCTCCTCCATGCGCCGTCCCCGTGTGCTCGGGTCGACGCCGCAGATCTCGACCTCGTGGCGGTCCTCGCCGCCGACGCCGACGCCGAACACGAGACGCCCGGGCGCGAGCTGCGCGAGGTCGGAAAGTTGGCGTGCGACCACGACGGGATGGCGCAGCGGCAGCAGATAGACGCCCGTCATCACGGGCAGCGTGGGGTGCAGCATCGCCAGCGCCGTGGCCTGCAGGAGCCCGTCGACACCGGCGCCCACGAAGAAGCTGACGTGGTCGCCGCAGCACACGTGGTCGATCCCGGCGTCGTGCACGCGACCGAGGTAGGCCGCCGCGTCGCCGGTGTCGCCGAGCGGACCGGTCGTCGGGAAGATCCCGACACGCACCGGTTCCTGTGCAACGGACATCGCGCTCCCTTCGACGCGGAAAAGCTACTGCGCAGGCCGGTACCCTGCGGCGGCGACGGCGACGAAGAAGAGACTCGGATGAACCTCGAGCCGACGGAATCCGAAGCGAGACTCCGAACCGAGGTGCGCGCCTGGCTGCGCGATCACCTCCCGTGGGAATACGGCAAGGGCCTCCCGCCTCACTTCGACGACCTGGCTGCGGAGGTCGCGTTCGGGCGTGACTGGCAGGCGAAGCTCGCCGAAGGCCGGTGGGTCGGTGTGGCGTGGCCCGAGGAGTACGGCGCTCGCGGTGCCGGCGCGGTCGAGCACTTCATCGTGACCGAGGAGCTGGCGCGTGCCCGCGCACCCGAGCTGGTCGGCCGGATCGGCGTGAACCTCGTCGGGCCGACGCTCCTTGCCCATGGGACGCCCGAACAGAAGGCCCGATGGCTGCCGAACATCCTCTCGGCGCGCGAGCTGTGGTGCCAGCTGTTCAGCGAGCCCGGCGCCGGCAGCGACTTGGCGTCCGTGTCGACGCGCGCCGAGAGGGTCGAGGACGGGTGGCTGTTGAACGGGCAGAAGGTCTGGACGAGCTACGCGCAGTTCGCCGACTGGGGCGTCTGCCTCGCGGCACCGACCCTGAGGCACCGAAGCAGCGCGGGATCTCCTACCTCGTGGTCGACATGCGCACCCCGGGTGTCGAGGTTCGGCCGTTACGGCAGATCACCGACGAGTCGGAGTTCAACGAGGTCTTCTTCTCCGACGTGGTCGTCCCGCACGAGCGTCTCATCGGGCCCGAGAACGAGGGGTGGCGAATCGCAAGCTCGACCTTGTCGCACGAGCGCGGGATCAACCCCCGGCAGCTGGTCATCCACATCCAGCTCGTCGAGGAGCTGCTCCGACTCGCCCTCCATTCGGGCGCGTTCGACGACCACCGTCTGCGCGGGCGTCTCGCCGAGGCCGCCGTCGAGGTGCGGCTCTTCCAACTCCACAACTGGCGCTCCTTGTCTCGCCTCGCGAAGGGCGAGGAGCCGGGGCCCGAAGGCAGCGCGCTCAAGCTCTACTGGAGCGAGATGAGCAAGCGCCTGCACGACACCGTCATGGCGGTGCTCGGCCCGGCGGCACCGTTGTGGCGCGGCGCGCACGAGAATCCGGGCGACGGCAGCTGGCAGCGGTCGTGGCTCTACTACCAGGCGTCGTCGATCTGGGCCGGGACCAACGAGATCCAGCGCAACATCATCGGCGAGCGCGTGCTCGCACTCCCACGCGAGCCGAGGCCCTAGAGGCGGGGTCGCGAACGCGCGGCGCACTACATTCATGACGGTGACGTCAGGGAAACAGCCAGCGTTCGGGACCGTCCGCTACGAGGTCGACGGGCCGAGTGTGCACGATCACGCTCGATCGTCCCGAGTCCGCCAACGCCCAGAACACCCAGCTCATCGACGAGCTCGACAGCGCCTTCGATCGCGCCGACGCGGACGACGACGTCCGCGTCGTGGTGCTGGCCGGCGAGGGCAAGCACTTCTCGGCCGGCCACGACCTCAAGGAGCTGCTCACGAAGGGCGACGAGTGGGCGAGGATGCGCGACACGCCCGAGGGCAAGCTCCGGCACGAGCAGGTCATGTACTTCGACCGGTGCGTGAAGATCCGCGACTTCCGCAAGCCGACCATCGCCGCCGTGCAGGGCGCGTGCGCCGCCGCCGGGCTGATGCTGGCGTGCATGTGCGATCTCATCGTCGCCGCCGACGACGCCAGGTTCTCCAATCCGGTCCTGCGGATGACCGGCGCCGGTGTCGAGCTGCTGGTCGAGCCGTGGGAGCTCGGCCCCCGCAAGGCCAAGGAGTTCCTGCTCTGCGCCGAGACCATCGACGCGCAGGACGCCGAACGCCTCGGGCTCGTCAACAAGGTCGTCCCGCGCGCCGAGCTCGCCGAGGCGGCACGTGCGATGGCCGACAAGGTCGCGCTCGGTGCCGCCGGTGACGGCGCAGGCCGTGAAGGACTCGATCAATCGCATGGTCGACATCCAGGGTCAGCGCGAGTCGTGGCGCTACCACTTCATGATCCACCAGTACGTCAGCAACACCGCGACCGCGCTCGAAGCCGCTGACGCGCGCCAGAAGGGCGGCATGGACGCCGTCCGCGCCGAGCAGCGCGGCGACAAGTGACCGCTGCGCCCCTCGAGGGCGTGCGCGTCCTCGACCTCGGGAACCCGCATCGCGGCTCCGTTCTGCGCCGGTCTGTTGGGCGAGATGGGCGCCGAGGTCGTCAAGATCGAACAGCCCGGACGCGGCGACTTCATGCGCGAGATCGGACCGTTCGTCGACACCGACGACGGTGAGAGCTACTCCCTGTTCTGGGCCGTCGAGGGACGCGGCCGCAAGAGCGTGACGCTCGACCTCCGGCGCGAGCAGGGCCAGGACGTCTTCCGCCGGCTGGCTGCGACGGCGGACGTCGTCGTCGAGAACTTCCGGCCCGGCACGCTCGAGCAGTGGCACATCGGACCCACCGACCTCGACCCGAAGCTCGTGGTCGTCCGCATCAGCGCCTTCGGCCAGGACGGGCCGTACGCGCCGAGGCCCGGTCTCGACCGTATGGGGATCGGGTACGGCGGCCTGCTCGAGCTCACCGGCTACCCGGACCGCCCGCCCGTTCGTGTCGGCGTGACGATCTCCGACTACCTCACGGGCGTGTTCTCGGCCCACGCCGCGGTGGCGTCACTGTATGCACGTGACACGCGACGTTCCGGACGGGGCGCCGTCATCGACGCTGCCCTGTACGGCGCGCCCCTCCGCATCCTCGAGTGGACGATCGCCGCCTACGACGAGCTGGGTGTCGTTCGCAGCCGCGAGGGAAATCGCCTGGCGAACTCGGCTCCGCTCGACAACTACCCGACCGCCGACGGAAAGTACGTGTGCATCGTCGCCGGGAGCGACGCCAACTTCGCCCGCCTGTGCAAGGCCATGGACCGGCCCGACCTCCTCGACGACGTCCGTTTCACGAAGCTCGCCGACCGGGCGGCCCACGGCGACGAGATCAACGCCGTGGTCACCGAGTGGACCCGCACGCGCACAGCCGCCGACGTCGAGCGAGCCTGCGTCGACTGTGACGTGCCGGTCGCCACCGCGTACACCGCCGCCGACATGTTCGCCGACCCGCACCTCGCCGCCCGCGGCGACCTCGTCGAGGTCGACGACCCGGTGGCCGGCCCGATGCGCCAACAGGCGCCGTTCCCACGGTTCACCGGCGAGTCGCCCGAGGCGCCGAGCGGCGCGCCGCGCCTCGGCGCGCACACACGCGAGGTCCTCGGCGGCGCGCTCGGCCTGTCCACCGGCGAGCTCGACGCGCTCGCCGCCGACGGCGTGATCTGATGCCGCGGCGCCCGGTGCACGACGGCCTCTTCAACGACGACCACCTCATCGGCGGCCGGTGCGCCGCCTGCGGACGCCACCACTTCCCCGCCGCCGACGTGTGCCCCTACTGCGGCGCGGCCGACGTCGCCCGGGTCGAGCTGTCCGACTCCGGCACGCTGTGGGGCTGGACCGCCGTGACCGCCGCGCCCCCGGCTTCGCCGGCACGGTCCCGTTCGGATTCGGTGTCGTGGAGCTGCCCGAAGGGCTGCGTGTGATCACCCGCATCGAGGAAGCCGACCCGTCACGCCTCTCGTTCGGGATGCCGGTGCGGTTCGCCCTCATGCCGTTGCACACCGACGAGGACGGCAGCGAGGTCGTGACGTACACGTTCACGGCGGCGGGCGGCGCATGACGAACGCCGTCGAGGTCGCGGGAATCGGCATCCACCCGTTCGGCCGGTTCGAGGACCGGACGGTGACGGAGCTCGGTGTCACCGCGGTCCGCGAGGCTCTGCGCGACGCGGGCGATCCGCAGTTCCAGGCCGCGTTCTGCGGGACGGCGTACGCCGGCGTCGCCGCCGGCCACAAGGTGCTCGGCGCCTTCGGCCGTACCGGCATCCCGATCGTCGACGTCGAAGCGGGATGCGCCAGTGGTGGAGCCGCCCTCATGCTCGCCGCCGGAGCGATCCGCGCCGGCCAGTACGACTGCGTGCTCGTGTTCGGCATCGAGAAGATGCCCCGAGGCATCATCCGGTCGTCGTTCTTCGAGCCGTGGCGTGAGGAGGCCGGGCTCGCCGCCACACCCGCCTACTTCGCCTTGCGCGCCCAGCGCCTCATGCGCGAGTCGGGCGTCACCAAGGACGACCTCGCCGGAGTCGTCGTGAAGAACCGGGCGCACGGCGTCGACAACCCGAACGCCATGTTCCGCGCCGCCGTGAACGCGGAGCAGGTCCTCGCGTCGCGGGTGGTCTGCGAGCCGCTGCACCTCTGGATGCTGTGCTCGCCCAACGAAGGCGCCGCCGCCGTTGTCCTCCGGGCAGCGCCCACCCGGAGCTCGGGACCGCGCGTCACGCTCGAGGCCGCGACGCTGCGCTCCCACCTCCCCGGCTCGGTGCTCTCGGAGGCCACGCCGCTGAGCGGGCTCGCGGACGAGATCGCCGACCCGCCGACGACGCTCGCGGCGCGCGCTGCCTACGACGAGGCGGGGCTGGGGCCGGCCGACCTCGACGTCGTCGAATGCCAGGACACCGACGCCGCGCGCGAATTGCTCTCGTACGAGGAGCTCGGGCTCTGCCCGAAGGGCGACGCCGGCAAGTGGCTCCGTGAAGGCGTCACCCGCCTCGGCGGCCGGCTCCCCGCCAACCCGAGCGGCGGGCTCCTGTCGAAGGGCGAGCCGCTGGGCGCGTCGGCACTCGGACAGGTCTTCGAGCTCGTCACCCAGCTGCGCGGACAGGCGGGATCACGCCAGGTCGACGGAGCGCGCGTCGCGCTCGGCCACACGGTCGGCCGGGGCGCCAACGCCTCGACCGTGATCGTGCGGCGCTAGCCGGAACGCGGGTGTGAGACCGGTGAGGTCCCACACCCGCGTCCGACCGTGACGGATCACGGGTCCGATCGGATCACTGATCGCCGGGGGTGGCCACCGGTCGATCCTCTGCTCCGTGTCGGCCCAATCCATGGTTGCCTCAGCCCAGCCCGATCGTCTGCAGAACGCCGTTGAGCTGGATCCCGGCAACGTTCTGACTCTGGTCGACCGATGTGTCGTTCGACTGGGTGTTGTTCGAGGTGTTGCTACCAAGGAGCGTGAACTGCGGGTTGAAGTTCACGTTCTTGTTGTCGACGAAGGCGTGCGGCTTGTTCCACGCCTCCTGCTCGAGCTTGCCGTTCGACTGGTCGGCGTCGTTCGACGGGTCGATCGGTGGGCCCACCCGGATCGACTGTCCCGCGACGTTGACCTGAGCCGCCTTGACGTTCTGGCTCTGGTCGATCGACGTCTCGTTCGACTGGGTGTTCGTCGAGGTGTTGCTACCAAGGAGCGTGAACTGCGGGTTGAAGTTCACGTTCTTGTTGTCGACCCACGAGAACGCCCAGTTGCTCGCGTCTTGCTCCAACTTCTCGTTCTTCTGATCCGCGTCGTTCGACAGCGGCGGACCGCCACCCCCCAGCCAAGCGGCCGGAGCGTGGTTCACCGAAATGCCTTGCCACAGGAGGTTCACCTGTGCGCCCTTGACATTCTGGCTCTGGTCGAGCCACGTGCTGTTCGACTGGTCATTGGTCGAGTCGTTGGCCCCCAACAGCGCGAACTGCGGGTTCTTGTTGATGTTCTTGTTGTCGATCCAGGCGAACGGCGAGTTGTGAGCGTCCTGCTCCAGCTTGCCGTTGCACTGGTCGGCGTCGTTCGACACCTCGCTGTGCGACTTCTTGCCGAACGAAGCGACGCCGTCGGACCACGGCACCTCTCGGGTCAAGCCGTCCATCAACATGGGCCGGCGGTTGTTCTCCTGACACGGCTGCTCATGACCCCCGTCGATGAACGCACCGCTCGTCTGTGACAGTGCCACGACGACGGTCGCTCCCACGATGGCGAGCAGCGCCACGAACTTACGCATGTGGTGCTCCTTGTGTTCGAAACGGGGTCGGCGACGATGCCGACCGTTGGCTGGCGCGTCGCGCTAGCCGGGCCGTTCGGGTAAGGCGCACCACGGCGCGGGGAACCACCCGATCGCCTCTCTCCGGAGGCGACGCCCGCTACCGAGGATGAGCAGGACGCCGGCGACGAGGATCCCGAGCAACAACGAGCCGCTGTCGAGACCGTTCCCCGCCGAAGAGACCGCGGCCGTGCCGGTCGCCGCCAACGGCGGCTGACCCCACGGCGGCGCGCGCGTACCACCTTCCGGCGACGACGAGCTTGCGGCATGCAGCTCTGGTGTCGCGCGCGAATGCATTGCAGTTTTCGCACCGCCACCCGGAGCTGGCGGCGCGGCTCGTCGACGCCTCCACCCGGTACAGGCGGATTCGGTGCCGCCCCGACCGCCTGAGCCTGTGACCCATCTGGCGGTGGAGGTGATGCCGGGGCGGTCGACACGTTCACTCCGGGCGCGCTCACCGACACGGCCGGGAGCTCCGGCAGCAGCGGGACCGGCGGGACCTTCACGCTGACCGGCTCGGAAGGCAAGAGCGGTTGCAGCGCGGACAGGTCGACCGGAACCGGTACGTGCAGCATCGACGCGCCGATCGTCATGTCGATCGAGTCGGACGACCCGTCGTCCGGCTGGTCAGTTCCCTGGTGCGGACGCGGCGCCGCGCTCGCGTCGTCGGCGAGCGCCTCGGCGCGCGGCGTGCGGGCGAGGAGCAGCAACGCCACCACGAACAGACCGAGCAGGAGAAGGAATCCGCCAAGCAGGGCGAGCTTGGGGCTGCTCAGTCGCCTTGCACTCTCCATTGCACTCTCTCGCGGGATCGATCCTGCGTACCGGGGTGACTTACCCCCACGCGCTTCCGGCAAACAGCATCAAAGCCTCGATGGCCTCGATGGGACCGTTTGTCGCGCTTCGTATCCCCAAAGCGCACGATACACGCGCATCGGCCCTGATCCGATTTTTGCGGCGGAACGTTCGATCCGTATTCACCTCCAGATCGGACATTCCGCCCAAATCTCGCTAACCGCCGATGCGGGAGTTGTACTCCTCGATCTTGGCGTTGGCATCCTGCTTGGCCTGCTTCAGCGCCGCGCTCGGAGACATGCCGTTGAACATCTGCTGCTCCGAGTCGAGGACGGCGTCCCGAACGCCCTGGTAGTCGCCGATCACCGGGCCGGCGGTGGCAGTGTTGGTGACTCCTCCCACAAGTTGGTCGTAGGCCACCTTGAACCCCGGGTTCGCGGCCCAGTACTGCTGCACCTGCGGCAGGTCGGCAGCCGACTGGCGGATCGGGATGTACCCCGTCGAGACGCTCCAATCGGCCTGATTCTCGGGATCGTTGAGGAACTTCGCGTATTGCCACGCGGCCGCCTGCTTCTCGGGCGAGGACTTGTTCACGATGTAGTTGGCGCCTCCGCCGACGAGCACGCCGCCCTTCCCCTTGGGGCCAGGCATCGGGGCAACCCCGAGCTCGACGTTCGGATACTGCCCACTCGAAAGCAGTTGCTGAATCGTGCCGAGCGCGGCGGAGGTGTCGATCGTCATGCCGAAGTTGCCGTTCCCGATGCCGATCAAGTTGTCGAACGCGCTCTGGCCTTCCGCGGAGTTGGTGCGCGCCAGGCCCTGACTCACCATGTCGTTCAGGAACGTGAAGCTCTCCTTGCCGGTCGCGTTGTCGAACGTCGTGCTGGTCGCGCGGCTCTTCCGCCCGTTGCCGTTGTTCACGTACGTCTTGCCACCCAGCGCCGACCACTGCTCGAGGAACCACGGGTCGAGCTTCAACCCGAAGCCGGCCTGCGAGACCGTGCCGGAGTCCTTGAGCTTCTGGGCGGCGGACTTCACCTCATCGAGCGTCTTCGGCGGGTTGTTCGGATCGAGGCCGGCGGTTTGGAACGCCTTCTTGTTGAAATAGAAGATCGGATTCGACACGTTGAACGGCATCGGGTACAGCTTGCCCTTCACCGAGTAATAGTCGACGACCCGCTTGAGGTTGTCCGACAGGTCGTACTTGTCGGCGTCGACGCACGCCTGCGCCGGCAGGATCGCCTTCGTGTCGATCATCTGCTGGAGCCCCGTGTCCTCGATCTGGACGAGGTCCGGGAGGTCGCCGCTCGACAACCCGGCTCGGAACTTATTGAGCGTGTCGGCGTACGTGGTCTGGTTGACGACCGTCACGCGCACGTCGTTCTGTGAAGAGTTGAACTTGTCGGTGAGGCGCAGGATCGCCTCCTCGTTGGCGCGCTGCAAACCGCCCTGCCAGTACGTGATCTCTACCGGCTTGTTCTTGGCGCTCTTGAGCGCCCCGAGGGGGCACTTCCCCGACTGCGCAGTGGCGGGGGCGGCACCGGCGACCGGGACGGCAAGGCCGACCACGGTTAGCGCGGCGCCGGCGCCAAGGGCGGTGAGGCGCTTCGCGAGTCGGGACCTGAACATGGAGACTCCTGTTCTCGATGGCACGGTCAGCCTTTCACGGCGCCGGCCGTAAGTCCGCGCACCAACTGCTTCTGGAAGATGAGCAGCAGGATGACGAGGGGGATGAACGCGATCACCGTGCCGGCGAACGTGACGTTGACCTGGTCGATGTTGGTCGCCCGTAGCTGCTTGAGTCCGATTTGCACGGTTCGCAGACGGTCGTCCTTCGTGACCAGCAGGGGCCACAGGTATTGGTTCCACGCGGAGAGGAACGAGAAGACGGCCAGCGCCGCGATCGTCGGCCGGGCGAGCGGGACGGCGACGCGGGCCAGGAAGCGTAGATGGCCGTAACCGTCGAGCTTCGCTGCGTCCTGCAGGTCCTTCGGGAGCTGGAGGAAAGTCTGCCGGAGCAGGAAAGCGCCGAATCCGGTGGCGAGGAAGGGCACCGCCAGCGCCGCGAACGTGTCGTACCACCCGAGCGTGTTGATCGTCTGGAGGTTCGTGACGATCGTGATCTCGAACGGCACCATCAGGGTCGCAAGGAACACCACGAACAAGGTTCGTTTGAGCGGGAAGCGAAGAAATGCGAAGGCGTAGCCGGCGAGGATCGCAGTCACGAGCTGGCCGATGACGATCAGGCCGGTCTGGATGAAGCTGTTCCTCAGGTACGTCGCAAGATGCCCGTCGGTCCACGCATCTGCGTACGTGTGCCACTCCGGTGAGGTCGGGAAAAACGTCGGCGACCTCGAAGCGATCTGGCTCGGTTGTAGGAGCGAGTTGACGATCGTGATGTAGATCGGGAACAGCACGACGAAGGCGAGGACCGACAAGGCCACGTAGCGCCCGAGGATCCGCAGCCGGCGGCCCCGCTTCCCCGGCCGGGCTGCCTCGACCTCCGTCCCCGCCTTACCAGACAACTCGGTGCCGCGGAGTGCGACCGGTTCAACGCTCATACGACACTCGCCGCTCGAGGAACTGGAACTGGACCAAAGTGAGGAGCAGCGTCACGCCGAACAGCGCAATGGCCAGCACTGCCGCCTTGCCGTCGTTCTTGGCGAACTGGAGCTGGTCGTAGATGAAGTACGTCAGCACGTTCGTCGTCTTCAACGGCCCACCCCGCGGTGTGAGGAGGTCGATCTGCCCGAAGGTCTGGAAGGCGAAGATCGAGCCGACGACGAACGCGAAGAAGATCGTCGGCGACAGCATCGGGAGCGTGATGCTCCAGAAGCGCGTCCACGGCCCGGCACCGTCGACCTCGGCCGCCTCCTGCACCTCCTCGGGAACGGCCTGGAGACCGGCCGACATCAGGATGAAGCTCAGTCCGAGGTTCTGCCAGATGGTCGTCACCGCCACCGCGACCAGCGCGACCGACGGGATGAAGCTCCGGATCACGGGCAGGTTGATGTTGATGATCGGGTCGGGGTTCTGGAGGATCGACGGCTCGGTCTGAATGCCCTGCAGGAGGCCGACCTGAGGGCTCAGCAGCGTGCCGAAGATCACGGACGCGACCGCGATCGACGTTGCCACCGTGGACGAGAAGAACGCCCGGTAGATCCCGACGCCCTTGAGCTTCTGGTGGGCGAGGACGGCGAGGAGGATGCCGAGGGCGATGCCGACCGGCACGGTGATGAAGGCGAAGGTGACCGTGACCTTGAGGCTGTCGAGGAACTCCGACGAGCTCAGCACGTCGCGGTATTGATCGAGACCGACAAAGTCCTTCGGCTGCCCCGGGAACGGCGGCGTCGAGAAGAAGCCGAGATAGAAGTTGCGGAGGAAGGGATAGAAGATGAACACGGCGAAGATCACGAACGCCGGGAGCAGCAGCAGGTAGCCGAGCCCGGCTTCACGCACGCCCCGACTGAAGCGACGCTTGCGCTGCGGCGGGGCGACGGAGGACACCTCGCCCGGGCTGAGGTCCAGCGCCGCGTCAGCGGGCGTACTCATGCGTCGACGCGTTCTTCGGAGTCGGCGTCGAACACGTGCAGGCGCGACGCGTCGGTAGCGAGGTGGACCTCACTCGCTTCGGCCGGAGGCGCCACGTTCGCGGCCTGCCTCGCGATGATGAGCTGGCCGTCGTCGAGCCGGCAGATCACATGGCGCTCGTGTCCAAGGGACTCGATCACGGAAACGGTCGCCTTGATCGGACCGACGTCGCCGATGGTCAGATCCTCGGGACGCACGCCCAGCACGACACGTTCGAGGCCCCGGCGCTCGAGCGCGGCCCCGAGCGGGGCAGGGAACTCGACCACGCCGCCCGGGATCCGCACGCCCACGGCGCCGTCCACGCGGGTCACATCGCCCGCGACCGTGTTCATCGGTGGATTGCCGATGAAACGCGCCACGAAAAGGTTCGCCGGGCGCGCGTACACGTCTCCAGGAACGCCTACTTGCTGCAGCACGCCTTGGTCGAGAATCGCGATGCGGTCCCCCATGGTCATCGCCTCGACCTGATCGTGGGTGACGTAGACGATCGTCGCGCGCAACCGGCGGCGGAGCTCGACGAGCTCGGCGCGGGTCTGCACCCGCAGCTTGGCATCCAGGTTGGAGAGCGGCTCGTCCATCAGGAACGCCTGCGGACGCCGGACAATGGCCCGGGCGAGCGCCACGCGTTGGCGCTGCCCGCCGGAGAGTTGTGCCGGCTTGCGATCGAGCAGGTTCTCGAGACCGAGGATCCCCGCCGCCTCGTGCACAAGGCGGTTCCGCTCGTTCGACGGAACCTTTCGGGTCTTCAGCGGGAACTCGACGTTCTTGCGCACGGTCATGTGCGGGTACAGCGCGTAGCTCTGGAAGACCATGGCGACGTCGCGGTCTTTCGCCTCGACGTCGTTGACCTGGCGGTCCCCGATCTCGATCGTGCCTTCGGTCGGCTCCTCGAGCCCGGCGATCATGCGGAGGGCGGTCGACTTCCCACAGCCGGACGGTCCGAGCAGGACGAGGAACTCCTCGTCGGCCACCTCGAGGGTGAAGTCGTCGACCGCGGTGACATCGGCGAAGCGCTTCGTGACCCCACGGATGGCGACCCGACCCACGATCTCCTCGCCTGCTCTGCCCTACTGATCGGCGTGAGGATAGGCCCGCCCCCGACACCGCCGCCTCCGTCGGGGCGAACGGTCGCCGAACGGTGGCTGAACATCGGGGTCGGCGAGATTTTTGACCACTGTTCGCGTTCGCCCGGCCCACGACGGCGTTAGCCTGTGGAGCGAACAGCCCGGGGGGCTGGGGGGATATCGGGTGGGGCCGAAGCTGACGAGACGACGCCGGCACACGGAGACTGCCTCGCGCACGCCGCGCGATGACGACGCCCGCACCCAGGTCCCGGCGGACGACTCGGGCGAGCTCGTCATCCGGACCACCAGCGACGGCCGGTACACCTACGTCTCACCCTCCGTGCGGGACGTCCTCGGCTACGAGCCCGAGGAGCTGCTCGCGCAGGCACCGTTCGAGACCGTCCACCCGGACGACCTCAACCTGGTCGGCTCGGCCGGCGACCGGCTCGCCGCCGGCAGCGCGGCAGGAGTCGGTGCTGCTGCGGAAGCGACACGCCGACGGTCACGACGTGTGGCTCGACGCCCGCATCGCCACGGTGCGCGACCCGGTCAGCGGCGAGGTCGTCGAGATCCATGCGACCGCGCGTGACGTCACGACGCAGGTCGTCACCGAGCGCGCGCTGCAGCAGCGGGTCGGGGCCGAATCACTCATCGGTGACGTCTCCCGCGAGCTGCTCACGGCGAGCACCGACGAGATCGACGCCGTGGTGGTGCGCAGCCTGGAGCGGGCGGCCCGATTCGTCGGCGCCGAGCGGGCCAGCCTCGTGCTCGTGAGCCAGGACGGCGAGTCGGCGGTGAGGACCCACCAGTGGGCGACGGACCCCGAGTTCGAGCCCACCGAGAGCATGACCCGGATCGCATCCCTGCCCTGGCTCCTGGAGCGGTGCCGCGCCGGGGAGCTCGTGTTCGCGCGGTCGCTCGACGAGTTGCCGGCGGAAGCGGACGTCGAGCGGGCGGCGCTCGAGGGCGTGAGCAAGTCGCTGGCGTGCCTGCCGATCACGACCGAGGACCAGCTCACCGGCGGCCTCGCGTTCAACTGGATCAGCCGAGAGGCCGAGGACTGCACTCCCGCCCTGTCGACGCTCCGGGTCCTCGCCGACGTGCTCGTCGTCGCACTCGACCGCAAGCGCGCCGAGCAGGCGCGGGCGAGCTCAGAGGCGCGGTTCCGTTCACTCGTGCACGGCACGTCGGATCTCATCGTCGTCACCGACCGCGACGGGATCACGCAGTACGTGAGCCCGTCAGTGCGGCAGTTCGGCTACACGGAGGACGCGGTGCTCGCGAAACCAGCGTTCGACTTCGTCCATCCGGACGACCTCGACCGTGTCGCCGAGCGGTTCCGAGCCACCATGACGGCCGACGCTCGCCGCGAGCCCATCGAGTTCCGGCTGCGGGACGGCGCCGGCGGTTGGAAGCTCGTCGAGGCGCTCGGCACCGACCAGCTCGACGACCCCGCGGTGCAGGGCGTCGTGATCAACGTCCGCGACATCACCGAGCGCAAGGAAGCCGAGAGCGCTCTCCGGGAGAACGAGGAGAGGTTCCGCGCACTCGTGCAGAACACGTCCGACGTGATCACGATGATGGACTCGGACGGGATGGTCACGTACGCAAGTCCGGCGATCGAGTCGATGTTCGGCGCGGAGCCCGGCCGGGTCATCGGAACCCGTGCGTTCGACTACATCCATCCCGACGATCGTGAGCACCTGGCGAACGTGTACGCCGACGGGGTCGAACACCACCCGGGACGCGGCAAGGCCTTCCGGTACCGCATGCAGCATGCCGACGGGTCGTGGCGTCACGTCGAGACGATCGGCAACAACCTGCTCGGCGACCCCGCCGTGGGAGCGGTCGTGTTGACCACTCGGGACATCACGGAACGCCACACGGCGGCCGAGGCGTTGCGGCGGAGCGAAGAGCGCTTCCGCGCCCTGGTCCAACACGGGAGCGACATGATCACGGTGCTCGATGCGGACGGACGCGTCCTCTATGCGAGCCCGTCGGCCGGATCGATTCTCGGCTGGGAGGAGGGCGAGTATCTCGGGCGAACCACCTTTCGGTTGCTGCACCCGGAGGACCGCGAGCACGTCCGGCAGACCTTTGCCGAGGCCGTCACCCGGCCCGGCTCCACGCAGACCATCCACTCGCGCATTCGGCACAGGAGCGGTGAGTACAGGCTCCTCGAGTCGATCGCCACGAACCTGCTCGACGACCCGGCGGTGCGCGGCCTGGTCGTCAACAGCCGGGACATCACCGAGCGCCGGCAGCTCGAGAACGAGTTGCTCCAGTCACAGAAGATGGAGGCCGTCGGCCGGCTCGCCGGCGGCATCGCGCACGACTTCAACAACCTGCTGACGGCGATCGCGGGGTACACGGCCCTCCTCCTCGACGAGCATCCCGAGGACGCTTCGCTCCGGGCGGATCTCGCCGAGATCGATCAGGCCGCGACGCGGGGCGCCGCGCTCGTCGACCAGCTGCTGTCATTCAGCCGGCGCAAGATGCTGATGCCGACGGTCCTCGATCTCAACGAGGTCGTCGAGTCCACCCGGGGGTTGCTGAGCCGGGTCATCGGCGCCGACGTGGAGCTCGTCACCCGCCTGGCGCGCAAGCTCGACGGGGTGCGTGCGGACCGCACGCAGCTCGAGCAGGTGCTCCTCAACCTGGCCGTGAACGCGCGGGACGCGATGCCGGAGGGTGGCCGCCTCGACATCGAGACCGCGAACGTGATGCTGCGGCGTCGCGACGTCGCCGGCCAGATCGACGCAACCGCGGGACCGCACGTGCTGCTCTTGGTGCGCGACTCCGGCGTGGGCATGGACCGGGAGACCCAGGCGCAGGTGTTCGAGCCGTTCTTCACCACGAAGGACATCGGCGAGGGCACCGGACTCGGGCTCTCGACGGCGTACGGGATCGTCACCCAGGCGGGCGGCCACATCTCGGTCGACAGCCGTCCCGGCGCCGGGACCACGTTCCGGGTCTACTTCCCGAAGGACAAGGACGACCCGCCGGCGTCGGCGCCGGGGGCAGGTGACGCGTCGCCGCGTACGGGGCGGGAGACGATCCTCCTCGTCGAAGACGAGTCGGCGGTGCGCAGCCTCGCCCGGGACGTGCTCACCCGCCTCGGGTACGAGGTGCTGGTCGCGGCAGACGGCCACGAGGCGCTGAAGGTGGCCGACCATTGTCGCCGGCGGATCAACCTGCTCGTGAGCGACGTCGTCCTGCCGCATCTGCGGGGCGTGGAGGTCGCCGATCGGCTCCGGGCACGCCGCCCCGGTCTTCGGGTCCTCTATATCTCCGGCTACACCGAGACGGCCATCGTCCACGACGGGCAGCTCGATCCCGGCGTCGACTTCCTCGCCAAGCCGTTCCGTCCCGCCGACCTCGCCAACCGGGTGCGTGAGGTCCTCGATGCCTAGCCGCCTCGCCGGCGACGGACCGGTGCTGTTGGTCGACGACGACGACACGGTGCGGCGCTTCTTCGTGCGGGCGCTGACCCGCGCCGGCTTCGACGTCGTCGAAGCGAACGACGGGCCCGACGGCATGGCCCGGATCGCCGAGAAGCTCCCCTCGGTTGTCGTGCTCGACAACTGCATGCCGGGCATGAGCGGGCTCGACGTGCTCGACGAGCTGCGCCGCGATCCGCAGACCCGGACGCTGCCGGTGATCCTCGTGACCGCGCAAGGTGAGGTCGAGGAGCGCGTCGTCGGACTCGGCGCGGGCGCGAACGACTACGTGACGAAGCCCGTCCACCCTGACGAGCTCGTTGCCCGGGTCCGCGCCCAGCTGCGCGGTCAGGCAGCGTGGCGCGAGGCGATCGAGCAGGCGTGGAGAACCCGCGCCACGGTCGTCGAGCAGCTCGGCTGCCTCGACACGTCCGCGCCGCCCGCTCGAGTCGGTGATGCCGTCTGCGAGGCGCTCCTGGACCTGCCGGGCACGGACGCCGTAGCCCTGCTGCGCTTCGAGGACAACGACGTCTCCGTGCTGGCGCAGCGCGGAGGCGCGGCCGTGGCGGCGGGCACGGCGCTCCCGCCCATCCTCGGGCTCATGGTGCAGCGGCGGGCCCGCGCCGGACCCTGGGCTGACGAGGCGGCGCTGCACTCCGACGCCGCCGTCGCCGGCCGCCCGGTCCTGTCGGCGTTCGCACCGTTGACGTGGCGCAACAGCATGATCGGTGTGCTCGCACTGGGGTTCGCGCCGGGCGCGGCGGCGGCGGCGCTGAGGGCGCCGGCGTTGGCGACTGCCATCGACCTCGCACCTGCGGTCGCGGCGGCCGTCGGCCCGTCGCTGACCGGTCGCGACTCGCCCCGGCCCGTCATCGAGGACGTGATCGCCAGTCGTGCGTTCCAGCCCGTCTTCCAGCCCGTCGTCGATCTCAAGACGCGTGAGGTGATGGGTTTCGAGGCACTCACGCGTTTCGACGACGGGACCCCGCCCGAATTGCGGTTCAAGGAGGCGGCCGAGATGGGCCTCGCGGTCCGGCTCGAGCACGCCACCGTCGGCGCCGCGCTCGAGGCCGCGGCGCAGCTTCCGCCGGGCCTGTTCGTGAGCGTGAACGCCTCACCGGCGTTGATCCTCGAGCGTGAGACGATCGCAGTCGCAGCCCGCGACCAGTCACGCCCGTTGATCCTCGAGCTCACCGAGCGCGAACCCGTCGACGACTACGGCGCGCTGGCGCGAGTACTGGAAGGTCTCAGGAGCGTGAAGCTCGCCGTCGACGACGCCGGCGCGGGGTACGCGAGCCTGCGACACATCCTCGCCCTGCGTCCGTCGTACATCAAGCTCGACATCACCTGGGTGCGCGACATCGAGAACGACACCGCCCGCCAGGCGCTGGTCGCCGGCATCAACCACTTCGCGACGTTGACGAACTGTCGCATCATCGCAGAGGGAATCGAGACGGAAGCTGAGTGCAAGGCGCTGCGCCGCCTCGGCATCGACTTCGGCCAGGGCTTCCTTTTCGGGCATCCCGAGCCCGTCGACGCGTTCCTCACCTGCGCTCAGCGAAGCTGAGGTACGCACCAGCGCCCGCGCTAACGGTCGCGGAGGAACCATCCGCGCGGGTCCCAACGCCGGAGGGCGGCGATCTCGTCGGCGGTCGGTGGCGGGAGCTCGCCCACCTCGGGGGCGACGGCCAGCTCCCACCCGCATGCGGCGCGGGCGGCGTCGACCCGCTCTGCGAGAGTGCCGTCGCCGGCCACGGCGGTGAGCACGAGCTCGTCGCCGCCACGCTTCTCGAGCATGCCGAGGTCGGTGACGAGAGCTGCGTACGGCGCGGCCGGGTGAGGTGACGTACCCGCACGCGGGTGGGGTGCGCTCGGGCGTGAGAGTCGCGACGACGACCGCCTCCGCAGCGACGCTGGCGACATCGTTGCCCCCACCCGAGCCCACGAGGAACGGACCATCGGGGACCAGCGTCGAGTTGATGTTGCCGAAACGGTCGACCTGGGCGCCGCCGAGACACGCGACGGTGGTCGTCCCCGGCCCGCCGACGAGCGTCCCGAGCACCAGCCCGGCGTCACCGAGCATCGTCGAGCGCGGGAAGTTGCGGTGGTTGAGCACGAACGGGTCCGCCGGCGTCGGGTTGTAGCCCCACAGCCCGATCTCGGCCGTGAGCTGCACGTCGCACCCGGCGTCCCGCGCCTGCGTGACGCCGAGCCACGCCGACAGGTTGGCGACGCCGGCGCCGGCAAGCACCGCGTTTGCACCAAGCGCACGCACGCGGTCGGCAAGGTGCCGGGCGCCGAAGACGGCGGCCCGCTCCCATCGATTGGCAGGTGCATCCAAGTCGGGCGGGTACGCGGCCTCGTCCGTGTGCCAAGAGTCGGGATCGGCCTTCGCCCGCAGCGCCGCGACCCGGTCGCCATCCAGGCGAGCGACGTACTCGCTCTGGTCGTCGACCTCGAGGACCCAGTGCCTGATCCAGTCGTCGAAGTCCTCCCGGCGCGACGCGGCGCGTGCCTCGACCCAGAACTCGTAGTCCTCGCCGTACCCGTCGACCGGGAGATCGCCCGTGAACAGGCCACCCGGATGCGCGCCCATCTCCGTCTCGCAGATCGCGAGCACCCGGTGCGCGGGGATCCGCACGAGATGCGACCATCCACGCAGATCGTCGACCACGCGCTCGACGGTCACGACGGCCCCCCGGCGTGCGGCCAGCGCGCCCCACACACCTTCGAGCATCGGAGGGTGGACGGCGACGTTGCCGTCACGGTCGGCGACGGGTGCGTGCAGCAGCGCGACGTCCGGAACGAGCGGCGCGAGGAGACCGACCTCGCCGAACGGCGTGGCAGCTCGGGCGTAGGCGTCGTTTTCCTCCATCGACGACCCGGCGATCGACCGGGTCACGACGGCGGGAAGGTTGCACGCCGCCGCCTCGAGCCGCTGCGCAAACGCGAGGAAGGACCAGTGCTCGACCGCAACCTCCCCGCGCTCGTATGCGCCGGCGAAGATCGGGTTGGGCGTGAAGTTCGGGAAGGTGTCGCCCGAGTAGCCGGTGACGACCCGCTCGACGAGCCCGCCCCGGAAGAACAGCGTCCCCAGGCTGGAGAGACTCAGCATCACCAGCGTGAAGCGAGGTTCCCTCCCCCACCACTGCCGCACCACCTCGCGGGCGGCGGCGGTCCAGCGGGTGTGGCCGACGAGGATGTGCAGCGCGTCGCCGGGCCGCACGTGTGCGGCGACCGCATCCTGGAGCGACGTGACCTTGTGGTGGCTCGCGGCCGTCACGCGCTGTCGAGCACCAGGTCGGCGAGGCGACGGCGCTGCCAGCCCTGGTAGCCGAGCATGGCGTCGTTCATCTTCGCCCGCTTGTAGTAGAGGTGCGCGTCGCAGTCCCACGTGAACCCGACGCCGCCGTGGATCTGGATGTCCTCGCCGGAGATGAACACGGCCGCCTCGGCGACGAACCCCTTGGCCATCGCCGCGGCGCGCTCTCGACCAGGGTCGTCGACGTCGGACGCCCACGCGGCGTAGTGGGTCCCGACGCGCGCCAACTCCAGCTGGTGGAGCATGTCGACGGCCTTGTGCCGGATGGCCTGGAACGTGGCGATCGGCCGGTCGAACTGCACTCGCACCTTGGCGTACTCCGTCGCGAGCGAGAGGGCGGCGTCACAGGCGCCGATGAGCTCGGCGGCGAGCATGACGCCGGCGTCGTCCACGACCCTGCGCCACAGCTCGGTCTGGTCGCCCCGTGGGCCGACGGGCACCGCGCGCCGCTCCTCGAGCACGAGGCGGGCCGCCTTCCGGGTGGGGTCCATCGTCGGGGCGGACTCGCCGTGCGGCGCCTCGAGCAGGAACGAGCCGATCCCCTCTTCGGTCCGGGCGACGACGATCACCCAGTCCGCGGTGTGCCCGTCGAGGACGAGCGGCTTGCGGCCCGTGAGCGCCCAATCGGCGCCCTTGCGACGCGCGCGTGTGTGCACGCGATCGACAGGATCGTCGTGTCCGAGCTCCTCGAGCGCGACCGTCCCGCGGATCGCGCCCGACGCGAGCTGCGCGAGCAGATCGTTCTCCTCCAGCCGGCGCGCCGCGAGCGTGGCGAAGACCGACGACGAGAAGAACGGGCCCGGGAACGGCAGCCGGCCCATCTCCTCCATCACGACGGCCATGTCGACCAGTCCGAGACCCAGGCCGCCGTCGGCCTCCGGCACGAGCAGACCGGGCCAGCCGAGCTCGGCGAGCTTCTCCCACACCGCGTCGGTGAACCCACGTTCGTCGTCTGCCATCTCGCGGACGTATCGGCTCGGCGCCTCGCGCGCGAGGAACGCGCGCACCGTCTCGCGCAGCGCGTCTTGATCGTCGCTGAAGGTGAAATCCAAGGGAAACACAGCCTCCCGAGAAACCTGACACGGATGTTAGTGTTCGTTCGATGGACTTCGCGTACTCGCCCGAGGACATCGCGTTCCGCGACGAGCTTCGAAGTTGGCTCGAGGAGAACCTGCCGAAGTTCCTCGCCGACTGGGGTGGCGACGACGATTCGGGTGGCGGTCGCGCCGGCGGCATGCAGTCGAGCGTCTCGCGCAGCCAGGAGCGCCGCAAGGACTGGCAACGCCGGCTCAACGAGGGTCGCTGGGCGGCGATCAACTGGCCGAAGGACTGGGGCGGTCGCGAGGCGACGCCGGTCCAGAACGTGATCCACGCCGAGGAGAACGCACGCGTGCCGCGCGCCCGGTATCTACAACGCCAACGGCATCTGGCAGATCGGCCCGATGATCATCAAGTGGGGCACCGACGAGCAGAAGCAACGGTGGCTGCCCGGCATCCTCGACGCCTCGGAGCACTGGTGCCAGGGGTTCAGCGAGCCCGAGGCCGGCTCCGACCTCGCCAACCTTCGCACCACGGCCGTCCGCGACGGAGACGAGTACGTCGTCAACGGCCAGAAGATCTGGATCTCGACCGCGCACCTCGCCGACTGGGGTCTGTTCCTGTTGCGAACCGATCCCGAGGCGATCGAGCGCGGCGCCAAGCACGAGGGCATCACCGCGTTCATCGTCAACATGCACACGCCCGGCATCGAGTGCCGGCCGATCCGCGACATCGCCGGCGACGAGCTCTTCAACGAGGTCTGGTTCACAGATGCGCGAGTCCCACTCGACTGCCGACTCGGCGAGGAGGGGCAGGGCTGGCAGGTCGCGATGGGGACGCTCGGGCACGAACGCGTCGGCACCGCCGGCCTGGCGATCACGATGGCCGCGGATCTCCGCTCGATGATCTCCGCCGCCAAGGCGACCAACCCGGACGCGCTGCGCGATCCCGAGATCCGGGAGCGGATCGCCCGGGCGTTCACGGACATCGAGTACACGAAGCTCCTCAACTACCGAGCGCTGACGAAGATCATCAAGGGCGAGAAGAACTGGCCCGAGGTCCCACTGGCCAAGCTGCAGTGGAGCTACCTCGCCCAGACGCTCGCCGAGCTGGCCGTCGACCTGCTCGGCCCGGCCGGGCTCCTCGCCAAGGGCGGGCCCGACGCCGTCGACGGCGGCACGTGGACGCGCCTCTACTCCTTCCAGCGCTACACGACGATCGGCGCCGGCGCCACCGAGGTGCAGAAGAACATCATCGCCGACCGCGCCCTCCTCCCCCGCAAGTAGGCAGATCTCGTCGAGCCGTGAAGCTCGGCATCGTCACACCCGCCGTCACGCGCCTTCCTCGGGCGCACGCGACCTGGGAGGAGACGGCGGGCATCGACGAGATCGCCCGCGTCGCCGTCGAGGCCGAGCGGCTCGGCTTCCACCACCTCACGTGCAGCGAGCACGTCGCGCTCCCGGCCGAGGTGGCCGACACACGAGGCGCCACCTACTGGGACCCGCTGGCGACGTTCGGCTACATCTCGGCCCGCACCACCACCATCCGGCTCGCCACGCACGTGCTCGTCCTCGGCTACCACCACCCGCTGGCGATCGCCAAGCGCTACGGCACCCTCGACCGCATCTCAGGCGGACGGCTCATCCTCGGGGTCGGCGTCGGCTCGCTGCGCGAGGAGTTCGACCTGCTCGGCGCGGAGTTCGAGGACCGCGGCGCACGTGGCGACGACGCGATCCGCGCCCTACGCGCCTCGCTCTCCCAGATCGTGCCCGCGTACCACGGCGACTACTTCGCCTACGACGGCTTCGTGGTCGACCCGTGCGCGGTGCAAGCCCGCATGCCGATCTGGGTCGGCGGACGCACCGCACGCTCGCTGCGCCGGGCGGTGGAGCTCGCCGACGGCTGGGCGCCGTTCGGGCTGGCACGCACCGACCTCACCGAAATGATCGCCCGCGCCCGCGAGAGCGAGCCCTGGGCGGCCCGCGCCCAGATCGCCGATGCACCGCCGTTCGAGCTCGTGCTCCAGAACGAGCATCCCTTCGACCCCGGCGCCGAGCCGGGCCGGGTCGGCGAGGCGGTGGCCCGGCTGGCCGACGCCGGCGCGACGACGCTCAACGTGCGGTTCGTGCACCACTCGCTCGACCACTACCTGGAGCAGATGGCCGCGATGCGGGACCTCGTGCCTCAGAACTCGACGTAGTGGTCGAAGCGCCGTTCGAGCGGATCGGTCGCGGTCCGCAGGGCCGTCCAGTGATGCGCGGGATCAGCCGTCGACACCTCTTCGATCCTCCAGCCGAGGTTCGTCGTGCAGAACGACACGGCCCGAGCCACCGAACGCAGCTGGTAGTCGTCGATCACCACGATCCCACCGGGCCGTACGAGCCGGCCGAGGTACACGAGGTCCACGAACACGCCGTCGAAGCGGTGGTTGCCGTCGACGAAGGCGAGGTCGAACGTGCGGTCCTCGGCGAGGAACCGCGGGAGCACGATCTGCGACTCTGCGGCGTGGAACTCCACGACATCGCCGATCCCCGATTCCTCCAAAACCTGCAGGCCACAGTCCGCGAACCGTCGCCCCTGGTGCGGATCGATGGTCACGTGGTGCGCGTCGTCGCCGTTCGCGAGCAAGCCGTCGCAGATGAACAGGGCGGCGATGCCGTATCCGAGCCCGACCTCGATCGTGCGCGAGGCGTTCTCGCCTTTCACCCACCGGCGCAGCGCTTCGCCCTCTTCTGCAGTCACCGACACCGGGAACACGCGGTGAACGGTGCCGTCCGAGCTCGCCCCAATGCTGCCGTCTCGCAGGACATGCTCCAGGACGTGGTGGAGGCGGCGCGTCGACCGACCCACGTCTACCCAGCTACCAGCGCGCGGGTGTGGCGGGCGATCACGAGGTCCTCGTCGGTCCGCACGACCCGGACCACGCACGAGGCGCCGGGGGCGCTGATCACGTCGGCGTGCGCGGCGTTGGCCGACTCGTCGAGCTCGACGCCGAGGTGCTCGAGGCCACGGCACGTCTCGGCCCGGACGAACGACGCCTTCTCGCCGATGCCGCCGGTGAACACGAGGGTGTCGAGGCCGCCGAGCACGGCGGCGAGCGCTCCGACGTGCACGCGCGCGGAGTAGCAGAACGCAGTCGACGGCCAACGCCGCGCGCTGATTCCGCTCACGGTCCTCGATGAGTCGCTGCATGTCCGACGTGCCACCTGAGAGCGCAGCGAGGCCCGCCTCCCGGTCGACGAGCCGCTCGAGGCGGTCGGCGTCGTAGCCCTGCTCGCGCAACAGGTACACGGGAACGCCGGGGTCGAGGTCGCCGCTGCGGGTGCTCATGACCAGGCCACCGGCGGGCGTGAACCCCATCGTCGTGTCGACCGACTGCCCATCGCGCACCGCGACCATGCTGGCGCCGTTGCCGAGATGGGCGATGACCGCTCGGCCGAGCTCCGCCGCGCCCACCTTGCCGACGACGTACTCGTACGAGATGCCGTGGAAGCCGTATCGCCGCACGCCCGCGTCCCAAAGGGAGTCCGGCAGCGGGAGGCGTTGCGCGACCAACGGCATGCGGTGGTGGAACGCGGTGTCGAAGCAGGCCACCTGCGGGATGTCCCACCGGGCACCGACCGCCTCGATGCCCGAGATCGCGGCAGGCATGTGCAACGGAGCGAAGGGGATGATCTCGCGGAGCTCGGTGAGCACGCCTTCGTCGACGAGCGCGGGCTCCGAGAGGCGTGGACCGCCGTGCACGACGCGGTGACCGGCGGCGCCCGGTGCCGGCAGGCCCTCGTCGTCGAACGAAGCGAGAGCGGCGTCGAGCGCACCGCGATAGTCGCCGGACTCGATGGGTTGCTCGGCTCGGCCCAACGCGCGCTCCCCCGCGCCGTCGACCCCGAAGAGGGAGGTCTTCAGCGACGACGATCCGCTGTTCACAGACAGGACGACGCGCGGATCGCCCGCGCTCACGGGCTCCAACGCCAGTCGCGCACCTCCGGCATGTCCTCGAAGTGCTCGACGACGTACCGCTCGTGCTTTCGCAGCATGCCCTTGCAGTGCTCGACGAGCGTCTCGGCGCCGACCGGCACATCACGCGCGCGGTTCACCGCTTCGATGCAGAGGTGGTATCGGCTGATCTCGTTGCGCACGACCATGTCGAAGGGCGTGGTCGTCGTGCCCTCCTCCTGGTAGCCCCGCACATGGAAGCGGTGTGGGTTGGGCCGTCCGTGGATCAGATGGTGGACGGCGCTCGGGTACCCGTGGAAGGCGAACACGATGTCCGTGTCGGCGGTGAACGCGTCCACGAACTCTCCCTCGCCCATCCCGTGCGGGTGACGCGCCTCGGGGAACAGCGCCATGAGGTCGATGACGTTCACCACGCGGAACTCGAACTCGGGGCAGTGCCGGCGCAGGAGTTGAGCGGCGGCGATCGTCTCCATGGTGACGATGTCGCCCGCCGACGCGAGCACAACCTCTGGCTCCTTCCGGTGCTCGTTCCCCGCCCAGTCCCACACCGACGCACCGTGCGCGGCGTGCCGGCGGGCGGCGTCCATGTCGAGCCACTGGAGTTGGGGCTGCTTGTCGATCACGATGAGGTTCACGTAGTCGCGGCTGCGGAGGCAGTGGTCCGCGATGGCGAGCAGGCTGTTGGCGTCGGGCGGCAGGTAGATGCGCGACACCGTCCCTTTCTTGCTGAGGACCGTGTCGATCAACCCGGGGCCCTGGTGGCTGAACCCGTTGTGGTCGTTCCGCCAGCACGTCGAGGTGAGCAGCACGTTCAGCGATGCGACCGGGGCGCGCCACGTGAGGTCGCGCGCGGCCTCGAGCCACTTGGCGTGCTGCACGGTCATCGAGGCAGAGACCATGGCGAACGCCTCGTACGAGGCGAACAGCCCGTGCCGGCCGGTGAGGAGGTACCCCTCGAGCCACCCTTGGCAGTTGTGCTCGCTGAGGATCTCCATCACCCGCCCGTCGTGCGTGACGTGGTCGTCGATGTCGATCAGGGGCTCGATCAGCATCCGGTTCTCGACGTCGAACACGGCGCCGAGCCGGTTCGAGTTCGTCTCGTCGGGGCACAGGAGACGGAAGTTGCCGCTCTTCTCGTTGCTCGTGAAGACGTCGCGCAGGAACTCACCCAGCCGGCGGGTCGACTCGTGGAGCTCCGCCCCTGGTCGGGCCACGGGGATCGCGTATCCGGTGAAGTCGGGAAGATCGAGCGGCTCGAGCAACTCGCCGCCGTTCGCGTGCGGGTTGGCGCCCATGCGGCGATCGCCGGCGGGCGCGAGCTGGGCGAGCGAGTCCACCAACCGGCCCTCGGCGTCGAAGAGCTCGTCGGGTCGGTACCCGCGCATCCACTCCTCGAGCTGTTGAAGATGCTCCGGGTTGTCACGCACGTTGGCCAGCGGGACCTGGTGGGCCCGGAACGTTCCCTCGACGGGGAGGCCGTCGACCACCTTGGGGCCGGTCCAGCCCTTCGGGGTGCGCAGCACGATCGCCGGCCATCGCGGGCGGGCGCCGAACCCGTGGGCGCGGGCGCCGTCCTGGATCTCCTTGATCGCGTCGAAGCAGCGATCGAGTGTCGACGCCAGGTTGCGGTGCACGACCGGTGGGTCGTCGCCCTCGACGAAGTGCACGTCGTAGCCGTAGCCGGAGAGCACAGAGGCGACGCCGTCGTCGGTCGCCCGCCCGAACACGGTCGGGCCGGAGATCTTGTAGCCGTTGAGGTGCAGGATCGGCAGGACGGCGCCGTCGCGCACCGGGTTGAGGAAGTCGATCCCCTGCCACGAGCCCGACAGCGGGCCGGTCTCGGCCTCGCCGTCGCCGACGACGCACGCGACGACGAGGTCGGGGTTGTCGAACGCGGCGCCGAACGCGTGGACGAGCGCGTAACCGAGCTCGCCACCCTCGTGGATCGACCCCGGCGTCGGCACGCTGACGTGGCTGGGCACGCCGCCTGGCGTCGAGAACTGACGGACGAGACGCTGAATGCCGTCGGTATCCGTCGACACGAGGGGATAGATCTCGCTGTACGTCCCCTCGAGATAGACGTTGGCGAGCACCGCCGGCCCGCCGTGGCCGGGACCGGTGATGAAGATCACGTCGGTGTCACGCTCGCGGATGACGCGGTTCAGGTGGACGTACAGCAGGCTCAAGCCGGGCGAGGTGCCCCAGTGACCGAGGAGGCGGGGCTTGATGTGCTCGGGTCGAAGGGGCTCCCGGAGCAGCGCGTTGTCGCGGAGGTAGATCTGGCCGACCGTGAGGTAGTTGGCGGCGCGCCAGTACGCGTCGATCGCGGCGAGGTCGTCGTCCGAGAGCGCGGTCTCCATCGATGCCTCCTAGCTGTTCTCGAGCTTCCACGACCACGTCGCGGTGACGACGAGCGGCGCTCCGGGACGGACCACGGTCGGTCCCAGGTTGAACGCGTCGGGCGGGTCGGACTGCGGCTCGACGCAGATCGCGTGCTCGGGCTCGTCGAACACGACGACGCAGCGGCACGAGGTCTCGAGCGTCACCGTGATCGCACCCGGCCAGCGCAGCACCGCGGGGCGGTCGCCCAACCGGGTGAAGCAGTCGTCCCAGGGATGTGGGCCGACGGGGACGAGCTCACCGGTCGGGATCCCGTCCTCGTCGCGCTCGTACATGGCGTCGGCGTCGAGCTCGACGGTGAGCGGCTCGCCGCGCCCCGCGTCGCGGTTCCACCACGGGTGCCATCCGCACGAGGCCGGCATCGACTCTCCTGCCGCGTGCACCTCCATCGTGAGATGCAAGGCGTCCGGCGCGAGCCCGAAGCGCTGCACGACGCGGCCGCCGAACGGCCACGGCGGACCGAGCGGCACCGAGATCACGCCTTCGCCGTCTTCGTGCCACGGGTGATCACGCACGATGCCGTGGATCGCATGCGGCGGCTTGTTCAGCGGAAGCTGGTAGCACTGTCTCTCGAAGTCGAAGCGGCCGTGGCGGACGCGTCCCGCCCACGGCGCCATGAGGAAGCATCCGAAGTTGTGGTCGTCGACCTCCGGTGTCACCAGAAGGTCGAGGCCGTTTACGCGCAGCGACACGATCCGCCCGCCCTTCTCCGGCGAGACTTCGAGGCGAGCAGGGCCCGATTCGAGCGTCAGCACGCCCGGCAGTCTCGCATGCACCCGCGGGCGCGCGGTCAGCCCAGGCGCTCGATCACGGTGGCGTTCGCCTGGCCGCCACCCTCGCACATGGTCTGGAACCCGAAGCGGCCGCCGGTCGCCTCGAGGTGGTTCAGCATCGTGGTCATCAGGCGCACGCCACTCGCACCGAGCGGGTGTCCGATCGCGATCGCGCCGCCGCGCGGGTTGTAGCGCGCCGGGTCGGGACGGAACTCCTTCGCCCACATGAGCGCGATCGCGGCGAACGCCTCGTTGCACTCGATGGCGTCGAACTCGTCGACCTTCATGCCGGTGCGCTCCAGCAGCTTGCGCGTGACCGGGTTCGGCGCCGAGAGCACGAGCACCGGATCGTCGGCGAGGACGGCGAAGTGCACGAACCGCGCCCGGATCGGCAGACCCAGGCGCTCGGCCGTCGCCCGGTCGGCGATCAGCATCGCCGAGGCGCCGTCGCTCATCGGCGACGAGTTGCCGGCGGTGATGTCCGGCGCAGGCTGCTCCTCGGACTCCCAGGCCGGCGGCAGCCCGGCCAGCTGCTCGAGCGACGTGTCCGGCCGGGTCGCCTCATCACGCGCGAGCACATGGCCGGTCGGCTCACCGTCCTCGTCCTTGATCGGCACCGGCAGCAGCTCCTTGGCGAAGAAGCCCGAGTCGGTGCTCGCGGCCGCCCGTCGATGGCTCTCCAGCGCGAACGCGTCCATCTCGTCGCGGGTCACGCCGAACCGGTCGGCGAGCACCTGGGCGACCCAGAACTGGATGCCGATCGTGTGGTTCGTGTGCTCCATGAACCCGGCGCTGAACGGGCCAGTACCGCCTCGGGCGTTCGTCGACATCGGCGCCCGGGTCATCGACTCGACGCCGCACGCGATGGCGAGGTCGTACGCACCCGCCATCACGCCCTGGGCGACGAAGTGCATCGCCTGCTGCGACGAGCCGCACTGCCGGTCGACGGACGTCGCGGGAACATGCCACGGCAGGCCGGCGGCGACCCAGGCGTTCCGCGTCACGTTGCAGCCCTGCTCCCCCGACTGGGTGACACAGCCGCCCACGACGTCGTCGATCGTTCCCGGGTCGACGTCGTTGCGGTCGAGCAGCGAGCGCAACGCGAGCCCGAGGAGGTCGGTGGGGTGCCAGTTGGCCAGCGCGCCCTTCCGCTTGCCGACCGCGGTGCGCAGCGTGTCGACGATGACGGCTTCGCGTGCTTCCACTGCGCTCCTCACTGGAACCGACTGAACCTGACATGGTAGTCAGGTCGGGTTCACGCGGCGCCTCAGGACAGGAGGGTCACATGGGCGTGACCGGCGGTGACGTTCCCGAGCACGACCACATCGTCGATACCGGCAAGAGCGAGTTCGGCCTCGACGAGCTCGGGCACATCCAGCCCGGGCTGGCGCGCATCATGCCCGAGATCGGCGCGCGCATCTGGAAGTGCTACTACGCCGGCAAAGCGGAGAATCAGCCCCTGGCGCGCTTCCAGCTGAAGGAGGCCGTGAACCTCATGGAGATGGGCGCGTTCGTACGGCCCAAGTACGAAGAGAACATGGCGAAGTTCATCGCCGAGGATGTCGAGCAGGTGAAGCAGGCGATCGAGGCGTCCGACTGGGACAAGTTCGAGTCCGCGTTCCACGCCATGGTCGATCAGGCGAACGCCTACCACGAGCTGTACGACAAGGAATTCCTGCGCTGGAAGATCCCCGAGCAGCCGCCGCCCGACCTCGACATGACGCCGCGCCGGTAAGCACGTCGGCGCGTCTAGGTCGCCGCTTCCTCCCGCGGCGGCCGCCAGAACACCGCCAGCAACGTCGAGCGCGCCACCCAGCCCGGCGACGGCGGCGATCACGAGCCCGGACAATCCGTCCACCCAGCCGAAGGCGAGCACGTCGTCGATCGACCACTCCCCCGGCCCGAGCGCGCCCAGGGCCAGCCCGACGACAGCGAGCGTCATCACGTACTCCCACCCCTCGGTGGGCCTGCTGAACACGAAGAACCCCGCGCGGCGATGGTTCGTGATCCAGGCCACGACGGCCACGCCGGCGACCGACCCCGCGGCCAGCGGAGTGAGGAACCCGGCAACGAGCAGCGCGCCACCGGCCAGTTCGGTGACGGTCACGAGCCACGCGTGGACCGGTCCCGGCCGGAGGCCCAAGCTCGCGAACCAGTTCGCCACGCCCGGCCCCTGGAGGTTGCGCCGCAGGTGGTTCCAGCCGTGAGCGAACATGACGACCCCGGCGACGACGCGCAGGCCGAGCAGTGCCAGGTTCAGGGCGTTCGCGTCCATCCGCGCTGGTGCTCCCGGTGCGTCCCGTGCTTCGTTCCCTGACGCTATCGTCAGGGTCCATGAGCGCGCCCGAGGCCATCGACGGCACGTACGACCCGTTCGAGGAGTTCAACCGCAGCGTCGGCGCGGGCGTGGTCGAGGACCCGTACCCGCTCCTCGCCATGGCCCGGGCGAAGGGACCGCTGCTGAAGGAGAACCTCGAGGCCGAGTTGCTCACCGACGGCAGCGCGCCACCACCCGGCCCCGACGTCTTCACCGCGTTCGGCTACGACGCGGTGCAGACGGTCCTGCGCGACGGCGAGACGTTCTCGTCGGCCGGCTACGCCGACGTCATGGGCGCGGTCATGGGCCACACGATCCTCGAGATGGACGAGCCCGAACACCACACGTACCGCGGTCTCGTGCAGCAGGCGTTCAGCCGCAAAGCGATGGAACGCTGGGAGGTCGAAGCCGTCGCCCCGATCGTCGACGAGTGCATCGACGGCTTCGTCGACCGCGGCAACGCGGAGCTGGTGCGCGAGCTCACGCTGCCGTTCCCCGTGAACGTGATCGCGCGCATGCTCGGGCTGCCCCGTCGGGACCTCCCGCAGTTCCACCGCTGGGCGATCGAGCTCATCAGCGTGTCGTTCGACTGGGATCGCGGCACGCGAGCGTCGGCGCAGCTGCGCGACTACTTCGCCGCTGTGCTCGCCGACCGACGCGTCCACCCCGCGGACGACCTCATGAGCATCCTCGCCGCCGCCGAGCTCGACGGCCAGCGTCTCACCGACGACGAGATCTTCGCCTTCCTCCGACTGTTGCTCCCCGCGGGCGCGGAGACGACCTACCGCTCGTCGAGCAACCTGCTCTTCGGGCTGCTCACCCACCCCGCCCAGCTCGACGCCCTGCGCGCCGACCGCGCGTTCATGCCGCAGGCGATCGAGGAGGGCCTTCGCTGGGAGCCTCCCCTCACGACGATCGTGCGGACGGCGACGCGCGACACCGTGGTCGACGGGGTCGACGTCCCGTCGGGCTCGGTGGTGATCACGAACATGGGTTCCGCCAACCACGACGAGAAGTACTGGGAACGCTCCGAGGAGTTCGACATCCACCGGGAGCAGCGCCAGCACCTGGCGTTCGCGTTCGGGCCCCACATGTGCCTCGGGATGCACCTGGCGCGCATGGAGACACGCGTGGTGCTCGAGCGAATCTTCGACCGCCTTCCGAACCTGCGTCTCGATCCTGCGGCCGATGCGCCGCACATCACCGGCATGACGTTCCGGGCTCCACCGGCGCTGCCGGTCCTGTTCGACTGAGAGGAGCTCCGATGCGGGCAGAAGACCTGATCCTCGTCAGCGTCGACGACCACGTCGTGGAGCCTCCCGACCTCTTCGAAGGCCATCTGCCCGAGAAGTGGATGGAGTACGCGCCCAAGAACGTGCATCGCGACGGCATCGACGTGTGGGTCTACGAGGACAGCGTGATCCCGAACATCGGGCTCAACGCGGTCGCGGGCCGTCCGCCCGAGGAGTACAACATCGAGCCCACGAGCTACGAGATGATGCGCAAGGGTTGCTACGACATCCACGAGCGCGTCAACGACATGAACCGCAACGGTGTGCTGGGGTCGATGTGCTTCCCGTCCTTCGTGCAGTTCTGTGGTCAGCTGTTCTCGCGCTCGAAGGACCTCGACATGGGTCTGAACTTGCTGCGGGCCTACAACGACTGGCACATCGACGAGTGGTGTGGCACGTACCCGGGCCGGTTCATGCCGCTGTCGATCCCGCCGATCTGGGATCCCCAGCTGATGGCGGACGAGGTGCGGCGCGTGGCCAAGAAGGGCTGCCACGCCGTGACGTTCTCGGAGAACCCGTACAAGCTCGGCTGGCCGCACATCTTCGGTGACCACTGGGACCCGTTCTTCGCCGCATGCGAGGACGAGGGCACGATCATCTGCCTGCACATCGGCTCGTCGTCGACGCAGATCGAGATCGCGCCCGGAGCGCCCATCGACATCATGATCACGCTCACGCCGCTGAACACGATGGAGGCGGCGACCGACCTGCTGTGGTCGCAGGTCCTCCGGAAGTTCCCGAACCTCAAGTTCGCGCTCTCCGAGGGCGGGACGGGGTGGCTCCCCTACTGGCTCGAGCGCATCGACTACGTGTACCAGCAGCACCGCTTCTGGACGAACCAGGACTTCGGCGACGCGCTCCCGAGCCAGGTCGCCCGCGACCACTTCACGTTCTGCTTCATCAGCGACCGTGCCGGCGTCGACGAGCGCGAGGCCATCGGCATCGACAACATGACGTGGGAGTGCGACTACCCGCACTCCGACTCGTCGTGGCCGAACTCGCCCGAGTCCGTCGCCAAGCAGCTCGACGGCGTCGACGACGGCATCGTCGAGAAGATCACGTACCAGAACGCCATGCGGATCTTCCGCTACGACCCGTTCGCGTACCGGCCCAAGGAACAGTCCAACGCCGGCGCCCTGCGGGCGGAGGCGCCCGACTGAGGGCGTGAGCGGCGCCGGCCGCCGATCGGCCTCGGCGTCCCACCCACCCACATGCCCGGCGGCTCCGCTTCGCTCCGCCGCCGACACGCCTCGGCTCGACCGCCCACCGTCGCCGCTGAACCGGTTACCCCGCCCGCGCCCGGCGGTGCCGGAGCTCGGGGACCAGGCCGGCGTCGGCGAGCAAGCGCACCGCCCGCTCCTCCTCGACGTCGATCACGATCGCCTCGCCCGGGCGCCGGTCCACGATGAACCGGACCACGCAGTCCTCGCACGCGTCGGTGTGCTGCATCACGCAGTCGTCACAGCTGATCTCCATGTCGTGATGATCGCGTGGGGGTATGACAGCAACGCCGGGGCTACGACCAGTCGGGCACGGGGAACAGCGATCGGGGCTGGTCGCACCAGCACGCCATCACCCGGCCGGCGAGCGAGTCGTCGCGGATCAGCTCGACGGCGGCGTCGGCGATCTCCTCTGGGGCGAGGATGCCGGGCGGGACGACGGCCGCCTCTTCCTCGGGCGTCATCCGGGAGCGGGTGCGCCGCGACATCGGCGTGTCGACCCAGTCGGGACAGATGCAGTTCACCCGCACGCCGGCCTGCTCGTGCAGCGGGGCGAGCGCGGCGCTGAAGCGCGCGAGCCCCGCCTTTGTCGCCGCGTAGTCCGGAGACGGGTGCGGCCCGAAGCCGACGCCGGCCAGCGACGCGATGTTGACGATCGCCCCGCCGCCGCGCTCGCGCATCGCCCGGATTCCGTAGTACGTGCCGAGCATGGGGCCGCGCAGGTTCACCTCCAGCACGCGCATCCATGCCTCGGGCTCTGCCTCCGGGAACGCGGGGTCAGCCACGACGCCCGCATTGTTCACGAGGATGTCGAGCCCGCCGAGGGTGGTCAGCGCGAAGTCGACCATGGCACGCACGTCGGCGTCGCGGGCCACGTCCACGTGCACGAAGCCGGCACGTCCGGACGCGGCCTCGATCTCACCGACCGTCTCGCGGGCGGGACCCTCGTCGAAGTCGGCCACGCCCACGGCCGCTCCCTCGCGGGCCAGGCGCAGGGCGGTGGCCCGCCCGATCCCCGCCCCCGCCCCGGTGACGAGCGCGACGCGCCCCACGATGTCCACCCCATGAGTATGGCGGCGGGGTATGACAGCTAGCTGCGCAGCGCCCGGAGCAGCGTCTCGGACGACACGACCCGGGCCCCCGACTCGCGAGCGTGCTCGCCGACCCAGGCGTCGGACGACGCCACGACCACGGGCACCTCGACGGGGAGGTCCATCGCCTGGCGCACGACCACCGCGTCGGCTTCCTCACCCTCGGGCGAGAACACCACCCGCACCCCGGGCCGGCGGGGCGGGAGGACGCTGCCGACGTCGGCGCCGTCGAACACCAGGATGATGCGGGCCCGGGTCCGGAGCTGGAGCTCGGAGACCGCGCCCAGCAGGCGGTCACGCTGCTGCGCGGGCGGCACGTCCCCCCACGCCAGCATCGACACGTTGTAGCCGTCGACGACGAGGACGGCGCGGGGCGTGCGCAGCATCGCGTCGAGCGCGTCGGGATCGTCCTCGACCATGCCGGGCGGCACCCGGGGCTGGGCCCGCGGCCGCCGGGGCTCGTTCTCGGCTGTGCCTCGCTCCGGCTTCGGGTCCGGTTCCCGCTCTTCCTCCGACGCCGCGCCCGCCGACTGCGGCTGCAGGACCCGACGGGCTTGGTCGGCGACGCCGCTCAACCCGGTGGCGAGCCGCTGGGCCAAGTCGGCGGCGTCGATCAGGGCACGAAGGTCCTCGCGCCGCAGGACGGGAAGACTCGCATCCTTGGCGGCGCGCTCTTTGGCTTCGGCCTCCTTCACCGCCCGGCGCAGCTCGCGCACTTCTTCGTCCACCTTGCGGGCCCGGGCAGTCTCCCGCTCGAGGCGCGCTTCGGCCGCCTCGACCGCGGCGTGCGCCCGTGTGATCTCGCTCTGGACGTCGTCGAGCTTGCGCTCGGCCGCCGCCACCCGCTGGTTGGTCGCGGCTTCGCGGTCTCGCCGGCGCTGCCGCTCGTCGCGCAGCTCGCGCTCGATATGCTCCGCCTTCTGCTCGGCCGCGACGCGCGCGGCCTCGGCCCGGCGGCGTGACTCGGCCATACCCGCGACCTGCGACTCGCGCTCGCGGTCGTCTTCACCCAGCTGCAGCTCCATCCGGTAGCGCTCGAAGGTGGCACACGCGACGCCGAGCCCGAACGACCACCCCGGCGGCCGCGCTGCGTACAACGCCGACGTCAGAATCGGCAGCGCGGATCGTTCGGCCGCGTCACCGACGAGCCCGAACGCTTCCTTGGTGTCCCAAGCGTCGAGGACCTCGGTCACGTCGGCGCGCGCGGTGAACTGGTCCACGGCGCGGTCGCGAAAGTCGGGTTCGGTCTCGATCGCGCGCAGAAGCTGCTGGCGCGCTGCGCCGCGAGCCAGGCCGCGGCGGTCGAACTCGGCCACCGGCCGCAGGATCGGTGGTACCTCGACCGGCTCCAGCGCGCGCAGCATCTCGCCCGCGGTGTCGAGGAGCGGAACGAGCAGCTGCTCCGGCACCGGCGGGAGCGACACGCGTTTCGGCGGGCTCGACATCCGCTCGCCGGCGCTCACAGCGACCGCCGAAGTGCCCGCGCGGAGGCCGGCCCGTAGACTGACTCGCCGGAGCCGGGTGGCCGGCAGCAACGCCGGCGGCGAAGGAGTGGCATGCGCTCACGGTACGAGGAAGTCACCCTCGACACGCAAGGCGACGGCGACATTCTCGACGTCACCCCCTACGCCCAGAAGGCCATCGACAACGCCGGCTGGGCCGACGGGCTGTGCACCGTGTTCGTCGCGCACTCGACGTGCGGCATGACGACCATCGAGCACGAACCCGGATGCAACGCCGACCTCAACGCTGTCCTCGAGGGAGTCGCGCCCCAGGACCGCAACTGGGAGCACAACGCCCGCAACGCCGACACGAACGGACACAGCCATGTGCGTGCCGCGCTCGTCGGGCCCTCGGTGACGATCCCGTTCCGGGCCGGCGAGCTCCAGGTCGGCGTCTGGCAGAAGGTCGTGTGCATCGACTTCGACGACCGCCCGCGCAGTCGCAAGGTGGTCGTGCAGCTACTCGGCGAGTAGCGACACCGCTCCGCGCTCACGCCGGCTCGGCCGGCGCCGGAGCCTGCGATGGCGACGGCTCGAGCTCCGCGTCACCGACGGACTCCTCGCCTTCGAGGACTTCGATGCCGTCGCCGCTGGCGCCGCACCACCGGCACGTGACCCGCTCGACGATCTCTTCGAGCACCTGCTCCTCTTCGACGGTCAAGTCACCACCCACGCTGTAGTGGTGGAACGCGCTCGTCCGGCGGGTCGTGACGACGTCGAAGCGGGTGAGATTCCCGCACGCACCGCAGCGGTAGCGCACCGCCATTGCCTCCTCCATGGTCGCCGTCCAGGCTCGACTCGAGCAGCGGCGCGGGTCGGCGCGGCTGTCGCCGCGGAGTGTACGGCCTCGTTCGCCTACGGACCGCCCCGACGGGCGGCGGTGCGCTTCCGAGCCTTGCCCGCTGGCGACCCTCCCGTCGCCACCGCCACGGTCACCGCGACCGGCGTCGAGCGGCTCGGCGCCGCCGCGCCGTGGACTGCGTTGCACGTCGCTCTCGGCGGCACGCTTCTCGGCCCGCCGCCGCGCCAGCGCTTTCCCGCCCTCGAGAAACAGCGTCAACAACAGGGTCGTGAACAGCGCCCACACGGGAGCGATGGCAATCACGCGGATGTAGCGCGTCCAACCTTCTTCGAGGAAGACGTCGACCAGTCGATTGCCGCTCAACCAGCCGGTGATGCGGGCGACCCAGAGCGTGATGACCAGGCCGAGCACGAGGGCCACCACCCACGCCAGGACGCGCAACGGGCGCGACACCGCGTCCGACTCGGGCGCGGCGGCGGTCGGGCGCGACGGCGTGCGCGGACGACGCGCTGCTGCCAGCGCGGAGGCTGCCACCGGAGCCGGTGCCGCGGGGCGGTTGGGCAGGACGGCGGTCGACTCGGCGCGGGGCGAGTCGGGTGGGCGGACGTGGCGCGACGACGCCATCACCGACGGCCGGAACTGGGACGGGATCTTCAGCGGCTGACCGCAGCCGTCGCAGCGGAACGTGGGCGCGTCGGGGAGCGCCGCGACCCGATGCTTGCGCCCGCAGGACGGGCACTGGATGGCTTTGCTCATGCGTCAGGCCTCGTCGGCGGCACGCGCCGCCTTGCTCGTGAGCACGAACGTCTCCAGCACGGCGGCGGCCTTCCCCGATTCGACGGCTGCGATCGCCTGCTCGAGCCCGGCGCCGAGGTCGGGCGCAGCGCCGGCAACGACGAGCGCCGCGGCCGCGTTGAGCGCCACGACGTCGCGCACCGGTCCGGGCTCGCCGCCGAGCATGCGCTCGGCGATCGCCACGTTGGCAGCGGCGTCGCCGCCGACGATCTCGTCGAGCTCGGCGACGGGGATCCCGTACTCGCGTGGGTCGAGAGTCGAGGTACGCACCGACCCGTCCGTGAGCTCCCACACGTTCGAGGTGGTGGTGGTCGTGAGCTCGTCGAGGCCGTCGCCGCCGCAGAACACCATCGCCCGCTCGACCCCGAGCTCGGCGAGCGTGTGCGCCATGCGCTCCGCCATCGACGGGTCCGAGACGCCGACGACCCGGCGGCGTACGCCGGCCGGGTTGGCGAGCGGGCCGAGGAAGTTGAACGTGGTCGGGGTCCCGAGCTCTCGACGCGCCGGGCCCGCGAACCGGAGCGCCGGGTGGTACTTCGGAGCGAAGCAGAACCCGATGCCGGCTTCGTCGACGCAGCGCGCCACGCCGCTCGGGCCGAGGTCGATGACGACACCGAGCTCCTCGAGCACGTCGGCCGAACCGCACGCCGACGATGCGGCGCGGTTGCCGTGCTTGGCGACCCGCACGCCCGCGCCCGCGACGACGAGCGCCGCGAGCGTCGAGATGTTGACGGTCCCCGACCGATCACCGCCGGTCCCGCACGTGTCGACGACCGGTCCAGCGGGACCGTCGAGCGGGATGTCGACCACTTGGGCGAAGCGCAGCATCGTCCGGACGAGCGCCGCCAGCTCGGCGGACGTCTCGCCCTTGGCCCGGAGCGCGACGGCGAACCCGGCGATCTGGGCGTCGGTCGCCTCGCCGGCGAGGATCGTGGCCATGGCCTGCTCGGCGAGCTCGGCCGGCAGGTCCTCCCGGCGGAGGAGCCGGCCGATCACGTCGGGCCACAAGGCTGCGGTGGGAGTGGTCATCAGAGCTTCTGTTCAGGCGCCTGGGTCAATCCCACCACAGATCGTGGTCGAGGACTCCCCGGGCGATGAGCCCGAGCTGCACCTGGGTGGTGCCCTCGACGATCGTGAGCTGCTTGGCGTCCCGGTAGTAGAGCTCGGTCGGGTGGTCCTCCATATATCCGGCGGCGCCGAGCATCTGCAGCGCCTCCCCCGACACCTTCACCGCCAACTCGGTGGCGTAGTACTTCGCCATCGACAGGAACGGGACGTACTCCTTGGTGAACTGGCTGCGGTCGGCCATCCACGCCGAGCGGTAGGTCAGGAGCCGGGCGGCTTCGATCTCGGCGGCGAGCTCGGCGATCTTCCACTGGATGCCTTGGAAGTCGGCGATCGTCTGCCCGAACGCCTCACGCTGCTTCACGTACTCGACGGCGTACATCAGCGCGCCCTCGGCGAGGCCGATGCCGCGCGCCGCCACGATCGGCCGCATCGAGTTGAGCCCGAGCATGGCGAGCCGGAAGCCGCCGATCTCGCCGATCACGTTCTCCGGAGGGACGCGGACGCCGTCGAGGACGAGCTCGCCGGTGTCGACGCCCTTGACGCCCATCTTCTTGTCGACGCGCCCGACGTCGACGCCGGGCCACGAACGCTCGACGATGAACGCGCTCACGCTGTCGTGGGCGCGGGAGTCGACGGCGCCGCTCTTGGCGAACACGCAGTACCAGTCGGCCTGACGGACCCCGGACATCCAGCACTTGGTGCCGGTGAGGAGCCAGTCGTCGCCGTCGCGGACGGCGCGCGTCCGCATCCCCATCACGTCGCTCCCCGCCTGGGGCTCCGACAGGCCGAACGCCGCTCGCGCCTCGCCGGTCGCGATCGGCCGGACGTACCGCTGGTTCTGCTCCGCGGTCCCTGCGATCATCACCGGGCCGGTCGGCAAGCGCGTGAGGAGCAGCATCAGGGCGGCCGCGTTCGAGTACTTGGCGACCTCCTCGATGGCGATGGTGAGCCCGAGGATGCCGGCGCCGCTGCCGCCGTACTCCTCCGGCATGCACAAACCGGTCAGACCGGCGTCGACGAACAGCGCGAACAGGTCGTCGGGATAGTCACCGGTCGCGTCGATCTCGCGGGCACGCGGCGCGACCCGCTCGTGCGCCAACTTGCGGACGGTGGCCTGGAGCTCGGCGAGTTCGTCGGAGAGCTCGAAGTTCACAACCCCCGATGCTACCGGCGCCCCCGATCGCCTCGGGGTTTGCGCTACGCCGACTTCCGCCGCTGGCGGATGAGCCGTCGCCGCTCGCGCTCGGTGCGGCCGCCCCACACACCGTGCTTCTCGCGCACCGTCGAGCGCGTACTCCAGGCACGGCTCCCGCACGGGGCATTCCGCGCAGATCTCCTTCGCCTCGACCGCCTCGTCCTCGTCGGAAACGGGATAGAAGGTCGCAGGATCGACACCGCGGCAGCGGGCCTGTTGACGCCAGGCCAGATTCATAGCTTCAGCACCTCTTCCCCAGGAGGGATCCAGGGGAAACGGTCCAACCATTGGTGATTTCATCGTTATTCCCCCGGCTGTCTCATCGGTAACTCCCGCCCGGCGATTCCGTAAGCGGGCCATAGGATCCGCCAATGGCGCGGATCCCTCCCCCGGTGCTCGACGCGGCCCGCCCGGCGTCGGGACACCCCCGCCGCCAGCTGATCCCGATCGTCGTGGCCACGGGGCTGACCGTCCCCGCGATCGTCACTCGCCTGAGCGGCGCGGCGCCGCCCGAGTGGCTGGCGGCGGTGGTGTTCGGGCTGGGCGTGGTGGGAGCCGCCTTCCTGTTGGCGTGGGGCGCCGAGGCGCTCCAGCTCGACATCTCGCAGGGGCTGGCCCTGGCGGTGCTCGCGCTCATCGCCGTACTGCCCGAGTACGCGGTCGACTTCACGTTCGCGGTGAAGGCGGGCGAGGACCCGGACAAGTACGCGCCGCTCGCGCTCGCCAACATGACCGGCGGCAACCGCCTCCTCATCGGGATCGGCTGGTCCTTGGTGGTGCTCCTCGCCGCCTGGCGGATCACGCGCATCGCCCGGACGCAGGGGTATCAAGGGCAACTCGACACCGACGTGACCCTGGACCGGCCACACGCCATCGAGATCGCGTTCCTCGCCGTCGCCTCCATCTATTCGCTCACCTTGCCGCTGAAGCGCACGCTCAGCCCGGTCGACACAGTGATCCTCGTCGGACTGTTCGTCTGGTACGCAGTGCGGATCAGCCGGGCGCCCGCGGAGGCGCCACACCTCGTGGGCCCGGCAGAGCTCATCGGCCGGCTCCCGACGGCCGCACGGAGGGCCGTCGTCGGGCTGATGCTGGCCGGATCGGCCGGCGTGATCCTCATCTCGGCCGAGCCGTTCGCGGAGTCTCTCGTCAAGACCGGCGAACAATTCGGGATCGACACGTTCCTGCTCGTGCAGTGGGTGGCACCGCTGGCTTCCGAGGCGCCGGAGCTGCTCGTCGCGGGGCTGTTCGCCTGGCGGCTGAACACCAATGCCGGGCTCGGTGCGCTGGTGTCGTCGAAAGTGAACCAGTGGACGCTGCTCGTCGGCACGTTGCCGCTCGTCTTCTCGATCTCTGCTGGCGCGCTGAGCGGCCTGCCGATCGACGCGCTTCAGCGGGAAGAGCTCTTCCTCACCGCCGCGCAGTCGATCTTCGCAGTTGCGGTGCTCACGAACCGGTCGATCAGCGTGCGGGAGGCACTGGCGCTCATGGCCCTCTTCCTGACGCAGTTCGTCCTCGGCGGCGTCCTGCCCGACGGGTTGCGTGCCGTCGAGCGGATCGGCATCGGCATCCTGTACCTCGTGCTGGCGGCGGTCGTCATGTTCCAGCAGCGTCGCTACATCCGACCGCTCGGGCGCGACGGGTTCCGCACCGGCGTCTCCGAGCTGGTGCGCGAGCGCGAGCAGGTCCCGGCGGAGGCTTGAGGCAAGATCGTGCCGTGACCGCGCCCGAGACCGACACCCGAGCAGCCGTCCGCTGGCCCACGGTGATCCGAGGCGCGCTGCTCGGCTTGGCGCTGATCATCCCGATCACCATCGTCGGCGCCCTCCTCGACCGCGCGATCGACGACTTCGAGGACTCGGGTTGGCGCGTCCTCCTCGCGCTGCTGATCGCGCTCGCGTTCGTACCCGCCGGCGGCTACGCCGCCCGCCTCGCCCGCGTCGCGCCGCTGACGAACGGCGCCCTCGCCGGTCTCGGCGCGTTCGTCGTGTGGCTCCCGGTCCGTCTGCTGATCTGGGTGAGCCGCGACGACACCCAGGGGCTGGTGACCGGACGCGACCCCGTGTTCCGTCCCGGGCAGCTGTTCGGATTCCTCGTCATCTCCACCGCCCTCGGCATGCTCGGCGGCTACCTGGCCTCACGCCGGCGAGCGGTGGACGAGTCACGCCCCTGAGGCGTTCGGTGGCGAGGGACGTTCGTCGCCGGGGACCACGACGACGGGACATTGCGCGTGCTGCACCACCTGCTGACCCACCGAGCCGAGCAGTAGTCCCCGGAACCCCCCGACGCCACGCGACCCGACGACGAGAAGGTCCGCGCCTTGCGCGGCGTCGAGCAACGCGCGGGCGGGAAGGTCGCAGACGACGACGCGCTCGACCTCCTCGACGATGTCGTCGTTCCCTGCCTCGTTGAGGATCTGATCGAGGCGCGCGCGGACGTCGGCCTCGCCGTAGGCCGCGTCGAAGCCGCCCTCCGGCTGATCGAGGTACGTCCACACGAAGACGACCCGCAGACGCACGTCACGAAGCCTGGCCTCCTCCGACGCCCACCCGAGCGCTCGGCGGGAGCCGGTCGACCCGTCCACCCCGACCACGATGGTTCCTTCTGTCATCTCGCTCCTATCCCGGGGTCTGCGTAGCGTCATCTTGTGCCGTCTCCTTCGCGCGTTCGCGCCACTCGGCGCGCAGCGACGCGAGCACCGAGACGGCGAGAGCGGACGCGATGACGCCGAGCGAGAGCCAGAGTGGCAGGTGGTACACGTCGGTGATCAGCATCTTGATGCCGACGAAACCGAGGATCACACCGAGGCCGATATTCAGGTACCGGAAGCGTCCGGCCATCCCTGCGAGCAGGAAGTAGAGGGCCCGGAGGCCGAGGATCGCGAAGGCGTTCGAGGAGAACACGATGAACGGCTCTCGGCTGACGGCGAGGATCGCGGGCACGGAGTCGACGGCGAAGACCACATCGGTGGTCTCGATGAGCACGAGCACCACGAACAACGGCGTCGCCAGGAGGCGTCCCGTCTGACGGGTGAAGAGCCTCTGGCCCACATAATCGGATGTCGAGGGAATGATCCGGCGAGTGAGGCGCAGAACCGGATTTCGCTCGGGATGAACCTCGGTCTCTCGGTGACGCGCGATTCGGACCGCAGTGAAGACGAGGAACGCGCCGAAGAGATAGAGCACCCACTCGAAACGCTCGAGCACGGCGATTCCGCCGAAGATGAACAGCGCCCTCATGATCAAGGCGCCGAAGATGCCCCAGAACAACACTCGGAACTGGTACTCGCGCGGCACCGCGAAGTATGTGAGCAGGACCGCCCAGACGAAGACGTTGTCGACCGACAAGCTCTTCTCGATCAGGTACCCGGCCATGTACTCGCCGGCGGCCGCGCCACCGAACGCGAACGCGACGATTGCAGCGAACGACACACCCAACGCGATCCAGACCGCGCTCTCGACGGCTGCTTCGCGCAGGCTGATGACGTGCGGGCGCCGGTGGACGATCAGCAGGTCGGCGAAGAGCAGTGCCGCGATAGCCGCCAACAGCGCCACCCAAGCCCACGGCGGAACATCGATGGACGCGAAGTCGTTGGACCTCGTTTGCGCCACCACGGCATTCGGCACCACGGGCGATCTCCAGCGCTCGCCAGAGGTCTCACCACCCGAGAACGGGTCGGGATGCCGGGCCGGACATCGGCCGTGATGACGGCGCGTCCCGTGGGGTTACTCCCCTCCAGGTCCGGCCAGGCTACTGCGCCACGATCCCAGCGCTACTCATCCTCCCTGTGCGAGCGCGACAATGGTGAGCGGTGGCGAGTCGGCCGGGCGGCCGCGTGCCGGGCGCTTCGGCGCACCGGCCCGAGGAACGTCCGGACTCCACCGGGCACGGTGCTGGGTAACACCCAGTCGGGGCGACCCGCAGGAAAGTGCCACAGAGAGCAGACCGCCGATGGCGGGACCGGTCGCAGGACGCGGCCCCGCACAGGTAAGGGTGAAACGGTGCGGTAAGAGCGCACCAGCGCCCGGGGCGACCCGGGCGGCTCGGCAAACCCCACCGGGAGCAAGGCCACGCAGGGGGAGGACGGCCCGTCCGCAGACACCCCCGGGTAGGCCGCTGGAGCCGGCGGGTAACCGCCGGCCGAGAGGGATGGTCGCCACGACGGTTCCACGGAACCGCCGTACAGAATCCGGCGTACAGGCCGACTCGCCACCCACCACCGCTCTGACCTGCGGAAATGCGCCGCGGAGAGGGTGTCATGATGGTGCCGGTCCCGGCGATGAAGACGTGCGACTTGCCTTCGGACGGGAGGACCTCCTGGCCCTCGATGAGGTCGGTGACAGCGTGAGCTGGAATGCATTGCCGCCGAAGATGTCTCCGAAAGCGAGTGAGTCTCAGATGCCCTCGAGCATCTGCAGTCGACCGGAGCGGATCGCCTTGGCGAAGGTCTGATAATCCCGCTCGTTCTGGTCCGCGTAGCTCTCGGAGAAGTCGGCGATCGATTGATCGAACCGATCCTTTTTTCCCAGGTACGCGGCGAGTGCGATCGGGTCTCCCGATCGAGCGTGTGCACGGGCAAGAGTCCGACCGCAGATACGCGCGTAGAACTCGAGATCACCGGGCATCATCGCCTCGATGACCGCCGAACCCTTCATGTCGCGCAGTTGGCGCCAATAGAGGTAGCGGTCGGCCTCGTGACCCTTCGTCCAGCCGAGGAAGATGTCGCTCGCGGCCTGCATGAGCCGCTGTCCCTGCACCACTCTCTCACCAGGCTGCCGGTAACGACTCTTGGGCAGATGGTCCTCGAACACCGACGCGGTGGCCTCCTTCACCTGGAGGAACAACGGGTCCTGCTGATCCCGACCCTGGAGCAGCACGATGAAGGCCCTGGTGCCGACGCTGCCGACACCCACGACCTTGCGGGCCATGTCGACCACCTCGAATCGTTCCAAGAGATGGCGCCGATCGTCTTGCAGCGTTGCCCGATACTTCCGGAACTGCTCATGGAGAATGCGCTCCATCTCCTCCGCAGAGAAGTCAAGGCGCTTCACCAAGTCGCGCATCGGGACAACGATCGGTGGCTGGCTCACGATCTGATATCGGCCGTCGACTCGTTCAGCGAGTTTTGACAGCGCCTGCAAGCTGTCGCGCGTGTGCGCCTTCTGGGCCGTCTTCTGGGCTCTCTTCTCGGCAGCCTTCGCCGCGCCCTTCTCGGTGCGCTCCAGGGAGCGAGTGGCATTCTTGATGGCATTGAATAGATCCTGCTCCGACAAGCGCGCGTACCAGATGTCCATTGTGCTCATCTCGGCAAACCCCGCCATTGCTTCTCGATAGGCCGTTACCGATGCGAGGGTCGCGAGGCGAGCATCGGTGTTGGTGAAGCTGTTGTTGCGTGCTGCGATTGTGAAGCTTGCCGCCATGCGCTTCACGTCGTATTCGAACGGGCCAGGGAGTGTCTCGTCGAAGTCGTTCAGATCGAAGAGCAACGTTCGTTCTGGTGATGCGAACACGCCGAAATTCGACAGGTGGGCGTCACCACAGAGTTGGACGCTGAGGCCGGCCGTCGGCGTCTCAGCTAGATCCGCTGCCATGATCTTCGCCGCGCCTCGATAGAACGTAAACGGAGAGACCCTCATGCGTCCGTGACGCACCGGCACGAGATCAGGCTCACGGGTGACGTTCTGCTCCTCCAGCAACGCGACCGGGTCTGGGCGATCGGTAACCGGTTCCCATCCTGCATGGCCCGCTGGTCCTATCTGCTGACGCGCCGCCTTTCCGCGTGCCTTTCGCTCATCAACGCTGAGATGCACGATCTTGCTCACGGACGCCCCGCCTTGCACATTGCCAAACCGATCTCCATCCTGGGTGGTCGCTAGCTTCCGGCGCCTCGCCGCTGCCTTGGATCCAGCTGATCTCGCTGCAATTGCCCTGCGCGTCGCTGGCGAGGCTCCGCGAAACCCGCTGGCGCAACGACACGTCCCCTTGGGTGATCGTTCCCCAGGGGGCGTCGTTGTCTCACCCAGACCCTAGCGAGGCCAATGCCCCTTTCCTCCCGGCGAGGTGACTCTCGCGCCCTGTTGGCGTCACCGGATAAGCGAGAAGCGGTCCCGCACCGCCGATACGCGGCCTGGATTCAACACTCCCGACTCCGAACACGCGTGACTACCCCTGGGAGCCGGGGCGATGCGAAGTTCTTGATCGTGATCTCGACCCTAGTTGTCGCCGGCGTTGTTGGTGCCCTGGTATTCCGGCGACTCACCGAAGATCGCTGAGGTGTCGCGTTCCCGCGGCTCGTGGCGACGCTCGCGATCGTTCTCGAGGTTGATGCTCGGAGGCGGAGCCAACCCGTATCGGTCACGCGCCGGACCGGGTAGTAAGGCGCGCACGGGCGAGTCGCCGCGAGCGGCTTTCCGATGCTCCGTCGCCCTTCTGGCGCGGATTCACTATTGTGAGAATGGGCAAAGTTGGTCAGCCGGCCGCCGCCTGCGATCGCCGCTCGAGCGTTGCGCTCGGTGACTCGCCGAACAGTGCCCGGTACTCACCGGCAAACCGACTCAGGTGCCAGAATCCGAAGTCGGACGCTGCACGGCTGACGGCGTCACGCACCGGGGGCCCCGAAAGAAGCGCGTTACGGACCTCGTGGAGTGCTGCGATGCGCAAGTAGGCGGTCGGTGACATACCGTAGGTCTCGTAGAACGCTTGGCGAACCCGCCGCTCCGATACAGCGGATGCCGCGCAAAGGTCGGCAAGCGTCACGCCTTGATATCGCGCTGCGGCTGCATGTTCTTCGCACGCTCGAGCAATGCGCACACTATTGCGGCGCGCGTGCGGGACAGGCATTTCGCGGTTCGCGTCGCTGGTGAGCGACCGCGTTGCGAGCTCGAGCAGCGTATCGGCAATGATCGAAGCCTCGCGCCCGCTGCTCGTGTCCTCCTGCGCGTCACAAACCATACGGCGAACGCTGCCGAATCCGTTACGTAGCCGTGGCCAATCGGCGGCGTGCACCGCGCGGAACTCCCCTTGGTCTGGGAGGTCAAGTTCGACGCCGAGAGCTCGTGCCGTGCGATCTAGCGCTGTGAGCGGGAAGGAGATGAGCCCGAACTGGAACGGACCGGCGCTGGCACCCGCAACCTCCGTTGCCGGGCCATAAACGTTGAGAACGCCGGGGGCGAACGGTTCGCCGTTCAAGTGGCCGGACAGCTCGCGACGGAGGGGAGCCACGAGCGCGATGCGGTCGGCGAACGTCTCGCCACGTGTTACGACGGGAACCGAGTAGTCGCCGACTTCCACAAGAATCGGGTCTAGGTCGACCCTCACCAGATCGGCGCGAATGGCGCCCGGCCGCAGTGTCATCGGCGCCGTCCTCGCCGAGATGACTGGATCGGCGAACTCATCCACGGTGGTGATCACCCGCCGGTCTGCCCACATGTCCGACCTCCAACGCGGTGTCGGACTCTTGTACCGCGGGCTTGGCTGTCGGCTGTAGGGCAGTCCGACTGTTTGCACAGAGGACCTTGGTCACGAGAACAAAACAGCCGAATCCGGATAGCCCTTGCGACGCCGAACCGTCACGATCAGCTTGCACGACTAGCGACACCGTCGGAGCAATAGGTCAAAGGGGACTGCAGGTAGTGGGAGGATCGTTCCGGCAGGCGCAGGGGGCCGCGTCGCTCGTGGGCGCCGGCTAACAGCTGGTGCGTGTGGTCGCCGTCGGGACCGTGCATCTGCTCGCTTTCGGCTTCGAGTCGCAAGGCCGTTTGCCGCCCGACGCGATGAGCCGCCTTCACCGACTTCACGAACGTGGTGCGATCCGCTTGCTCGACGTCCTCTATGTCTCGAGGGACGAGCACGGGGTGCTCAGCCGGAAAAACGATGGTGAGGAACCCACAGTCAGCTCGGACCCGTCAGGGGCGACGCTGTGGCAGTTGCTCGAGGGCAACGGCGGCGACACGCTCCTGCCAGCATCCGTCGAGCTCCACACCTCGTCCGAGGTCGGGCTCGACCTCCCAGCGGTAGAGGCCCTCGCCTATCAAATCGAACCCGGCACCTCCGCGCTACTCATCCTGGTCGAGATGCAATGGGCAACCGAGCTGCTCGAAGAGGTCGTTGCGGCAGGCGGCTTTCCAATCGTGTTCGGCTGCCTCCAGCCAGAGACGATGCTCGTCATTGGCCCGCAGCTTGCCACGGCCGCGGAGGCTGTGGTTGCTGCCGAGACCAAGTCCACGGCACACGGGATCGCGACGCTGGATTCCCTAGCGAGCCGACCCGAGATGTCGTCGACCATCGTGGCCCAGGTTGTTCGTGCGCTCGTGGTCGCGCGTCTCATCGACCCGGCGCACATCGACGACACGATCAACGCTCTCGCCGATGCCGGTCTCGTCCCGTCGCCGTCGGTGGGAAACGATCAACCCCGGGGTCAATGACCAGAGGACGCCAGCTTCTCAGACAGCGCGGCCATCAGCGCCACCGAGCGAAGCGACTGGCCTCGCTACAAACGCGCCGTCATCGCCTCCGACGTGCCCAACGGCCCCTGAGCCGAGTACACCCGCCCGTGGGCCGCCGCGAAACTCCCGATCAGAGCAGAACGCATCAGGGAGTCCCGAGCAGCGTCCTGGCGCGACGCGACTCTAGGGTTCGAGTTCGATCTCGCCCGGTTTGTCAAATTGCAAATTCGAGTGAACTCCGTACGAGGCTCGACATGTCCAAGAAGCACAAGCACGATCTGGGATCTGACGTGAACGCGGAGGTCGCGCCGACGGGAAGGATGAAGAAGAAGGAATACCAGCGTGAGCTACGCCGCCTCCACGGTGAGCTCGTGGCAATGCAGGAGTGGGTGAAGCGCGCGGGCGCGAAGGTGTGCGTCGTGTTCGAAGGCCGCGACACCGCTGGCGAGGGCGGGACGATCAAGGCGATCATTGAGCGCGTGAGCCCACGCGTGTTCCGCGTCATCGCGCTGCCCGCGCCGACCGAGCGTGAGAAGTCCCAGATGTACGCGCAGCGATTCATCGGTCACTTCCCCGCCGCCGGCGAGATCGTGATCTTCGACCGAAGCTGGTACAACCGCGCGGGCATCGAGCGGGTTATGGGATTCTGCAACGAAGAGGAGTCGGCGCGCTTCCTCCGTCTCGTTCCGTCTTTCGAGAGGGCGATGGTCGATTCCGGCATCCTGCTGGTGAAGTACTGGGGCGAGGTCGATCAGCAGGAACAGATGCGCCGGCTCAAGAGCCGGATTGACGACCCCCGCAAGATCTGGAAGCTCTCGGACATGGATCTCAAGTCCTACACACACTGGTACGACTACTCGCGTGCGCGTGACGATATGTTCGCCGCGACACACACCGCATGGGCGCCGTGGTACCTCGCGTGGACCGACGACAAGAAACGCGGTCGCCTCAATGTCATCGCCCACCTGCTTCAACACGTGCCCTACGAACCGCTGGAACGCAAACCGGTCACCCTCCCCGACCGTCGGAAGGCCCACGGGTACGAGGAGGCCGACCTGTCCGCGCTCACGATCCCAGCACCGTACTGAGCGCGAACGGGAGGACAGCGAATGAGTGAAGCCCGCTGCGCAGTGTGCGAACGCCCACTTGCACCAGGCGATTGGGTGTACGAGACGAGACGCCAGGACAAGTGGGTCCACGGCGGCTGCCTGGACGTGTACAGCGCCCATTACTGGCCGGGTGAAGCGCCCGCGAGCCGAAAGCGGTAAACCTTTCGAAACGCCGAGGAGATGAGGTGACTCCATCTTCCTGGCTAGCGCATCTCGCCTTGCGTCTCGAGTTCCCCACGCTTGTAGGGCGCAGCGTCGAAGTGTTCGAGTAGTTCCAGGGCCTCGCCCCGGCTGAGCGTCGGCGCGCCGAGCGGAAGCATCGCTAGCGATCCCGCCGGTTCTTGACGGGTTCCGGGATCGGCAGCTCGGCCACCTGCCTTGACGCAAGCCGAACACGTGTGCTTGAAGTCTCCGCCGCGCTCGTCTACTGGCTCCGGGCGAATGCGACCGGGCGGCCCGCGGCGCCGTTCAGACCCGACCCGGCTGGTGGAAGCAGGTCGCTCACGACGTGTCGACGACCCGACGGCGAGTAGTTGCCGAATCCGGATAGCCCGACTCCGGGGCTGGTCCGTAGGGTCGGGATCGGCACACAGTCCACCGTCGGGAGATCCCGTGCTCGCATACGACTACCCACTGCTTGGCGTGTTCTGGACCCTGGTCCTTGTGTCGTTCTTCTTCCTGGTGATCTTCGCGATCATCTGGGCGTTCATCGACAACTTCCGCCGCAAGGACCACAGCGGCTGGGCCAAAGCCGGCTGGTTCCTCTTCATTCTCTTCCTGCCCCTCCTCGGGGTCTTCTGCTACCTCATCGCTCGGCCCGCTGATGTGGACGTGCTGGAAGGGCAGCCCCAATACCAGTAGGAGGCGCGACGGACTGGATTCGGCCGGTCCGCGCGGTGACCGCGCTGTCCTTCGGGTCTGGTCGCAGTTGGCAAAGGAGCACCGCCGAGTGGTCTATCGCGAGCCCGTCGGATCAATTTCATGCCGACTAGTACCCAAGGAACACCGCCGTTCGTCCGCGGAAAGGCGACGAGCGTGTCCAGCCACACCGTCCGCGACCGCGCGACCCACGTCCATCGAGCACGCGCTGCAGGACCTAGACCTCTAGACACTCGAGGCGCTTCGTATCGATCCTCAGCAGTCCGAACCTCGCAACACTGCCGCGCTCACGGCAGGGCGGCATCCCTCTTGGCCTCAATCGAGTGTTCGCGGCATGGAGCTTCGACGACCCGCACGGAACGTGACCTAGGGACTCGAATCCGAGTCTCGCGCCAATCGGTTGCCCCGCCGGCGTCGGGCCCTAGTCGTGATCCCGGTGATCTTAAGCGTCGTCCTGTTGCCCATTGCAGGCTAACGGTGTGGATGCGACACGTGGTCCTCGATGCGGACGAGTACGTCGACACGGTCGCGCCGTTGGCGAAGCGATGACCACGAGCTACCGAGCCACGGGCGACGACGGGACCTCGGTCCAGGTCTCGCTCATCGACCCAGACACCCGGACTTGGGAAGTCGTCGTTCAACATCCGCCGTCGCGGTTCGGCCGTCTGATGGCCGAGCTCAGGCGTCACAGCCCTTCCCACCACCAGGTCTCCTCGGCGCGCCGGGAACGCCACGAAGTTCGCGACCCACAGCTCGAGGACAGCCTGCGCGCAAGCCTCGGCGGGCCTCGGTCGGCTGAGGAACTCCTCCATCGCATCCGGGCCGACCACGGTCCAGCCGCTGCGGGCTGACAATGCCGTATTCGCCCTCCTCGTCCGTCTGCCGCGGCGTTCGAAGCGCGCGGGCGTGACGCCATCGAAGTGGAGGCACCGTGACTACAGATGCAGCAAAAGAGCCTTCACCCGTCCCGATGCGCCGGCGCCTGGCGGCCATCGTGGCGCTGGTGACGTCGGTAGTTCTCGCCCTCTACGTCCTCGCGGTGCTCTTCGGGCACGGCGCGGATCTGTTGTTCGGACTCATCGGCGTGAGCGTCGCGCTCGCGGGCGGGTGGTGGTTGGTCACAGAGAGGATGCCGCGGCGTCTCTTCGGGATCGTCAGCGTTGTCGTCGGCCTGGTCGCGCTCGGCGTGATCATCGCGGCGAACGCTCGACGGTGCGGATCGCATCGCCATTCGAATCGTGATCCTGGTCGCGCTCATGGCCGTGACGCTTGCCTGCGCTCGCGGTGCGATGGTGCAGGACCTCGATCGGCTCGACGTCCGCGTCCGCGCTGGTGGGCGACCGCGCCACGCGGTGTTGCTGTGCAACCCGAAGTCGGGCGGCGGCAAGGTCAAGAAGTTCGGCCTGGTCGAACTGGCGCACGAGCTCGGCGTGGAGGCGGTGATGCTCGAACCCGGTCGCGACCTCGAACAGCTGGCACGCGACGCCATCGCGCGCGGTGCGGACTGCCTGGGCATGGCCGGCGGTGACGGTTCGCAAGCGCTGGTGGCGTCGATCGCTATCGAGCACGGATTGCCCTTCGTTTGCGTCAGCGCAGGTACACGCAACCACTTCGCTCTCGACCTCGGACTCGACCGCGACGATCCTCGCGAGTCGATGTTCGCCTTCCGTGATGCGGTCGAACGCCGTGTCGACTACACGACCGTCAACGACCGTCTCTTCGTCAACAACGTGTCCCTTGGCGTGTACGCGGAGATCGTGCAGCAAGAGTCGTACCGCGACGCCAAGCGCGAGACGACGAAGGCGCTGCTTCCCGAGATGTTGAACCGCCACTCCGAACCGTTCGATCTGCAGTTCACGACAAGAGACGGCGAAGGCGTCGACGGCGCCATCATCGTCATGGTCTCGAACAACCCGTATGTGATCGGCGTGTCGGCCGACAACGCCGAACGCCGCCGCCTCGATTCGGGCGAGCTCGGTGTCTTCGCGGTGACCACGAGGACCGGCAGCGAGGCGGCGCGGCTCTTCGCCGCCGCCGCGATCGGGGGACGAAAGCGCAGCACATTCTGGAAGGAGTTCACCGCGACCAGCTTCAAGGTGCGCTCACGATCCGGCACGGCCTTCGCAGGCGTCGACGGCGAAGCGCTGCAGATGCCGACGCCGCTCCAGTTCCACATCCACGCCCGCGGCCTCACGCTGCTCGTTCCCGCCGGGAACCTCGAGGCCGCCGAACGCCGACGCGCCCGCGACGTCAGCCCCGGCGACCTCCTCGCCGTCGCTGCCGGCCACGAGCCGAAGCGTCGCATTTGAGCCACCGCCACACCGTGAGCCGACTGCGCCGCTGCTCTGGCGCGAGGTCCTGAACATCTCGGCAGCCTCCAAGCGGCGCGGGCGAGGCGGTTGTGGTCGGGACTGCTATCGGACCACGCCATCTACGACCTAGCCGATCGCGGCCACCCGGGTCCCTTCAGGCGCCGACGCGTGATTCCCGACCGCGCCGAATCGGGATAGCCCTCGCGGCGCTGAACCGTCACGATCGGGTCGCACAACTGGCGACATCGCGGGAGCAATGCGTCAAAAGGGGATCTCAGGTGGCGTGACGCCATCGTTGGCCGGATCATCGACGCAGGGTCGGTCCGTGAGGACCTACGAAGGAGGATCCAGCGTGACGCAGCAAACCTATGGACAGGAATATGGACAAGAGACCGAGCGCACCGGATGGACGGGATGGGTCGTCTTCGCCGGGGTGATGATGCTCATCGGGGGATCGCTGGCCTCGATCTTCGGGATCGTCGCGATCGTCAACGACGACTGGGTGGTGTTCACGAACAGAAATGCGGTGTCCATCGACCTGACGACTTGGGGATGGATCCAGCTCATCGGGGGCATCGTCGTTTTCCTAGCCGGCTTGGGCGTGTTCACCGGCAGTGTCCTCGCAAGGACAGTCGGAGTCATCGTCGCCTCGCTCAGCCTGATCGGCAGTTTCCTGTGGCTTCCGGTGTACCCGATCTGGGCCATCATCGTTATCACGATCGACGCCCTCGTCATCTGGGCGCTGACCGCCCACGGCGGCGAGATGCGCAGCTACTGACCGCCGTCCTCGACCACGACAAGCAGCGTCGCGTACCTCATCAGGGTGTGACCGCATGCTCTATTCCGGTTCACATCTTCGGGTTGCCGCGACGGCTCGCCGACGCATCTCTCAGGTGAAGCTGTGAACGCAGAGCCAACGACCGTCGGTCTGGGCCGCATGCTCTTTCCGCTTGCGTTGGCGCAGTTCATCTGCAGCTTTGCGGGCTCGAACATGAACGTGATGATCAATGACATCAGCAAGGATCTCGACACGAGCGTCCAAGGCGTCCAGGTGGCGATCACGCTCTTCTTGCTCGTCATGGCGGCGCTGATGATTCCGGGCGGGAAGCTGACCGACCGATGGGGCCGAATCCGGTGCTTCAGGCTCGGGCTGATGATCTACTGCATCGGCGCGTTGATGAGCGCGGTATCTCCCGGGCTCGGCGTGCTCATTCTCGGCAACTCGATCTTCGAGGGTGTGGGTACGGCGCTTCTCATTCCGCCCGTCTACATCCTCACGACACTGCTGTTCACCGATGTGCCGTCGCGTGCCCGCGCCTTCGGTATCATCAGCGCCGCTGGCGGCATCGGCGCCGCCTCCGGCCCACTGATCGGTGGGCTCATCACGACGGCGATCAGCTGGCGCGCAGCGTTCGTCTTCCAGGCACTCGTGGTCGTGGCGATCCTGCTCCTCGCGCGCCGCATCCAGGATCCCGTACCCGCCGACCCCACGCGGCCCTTCGACCTGTCGGGTGCGGTGCTGCAGGCGGTCGGGCTCGTGCTGCTCGTTACTGGCATTCTCGCCGCCGACAACAGCGCGGTGGCCGTGGTCGTGCTGATCGCCGCGGGAACGCTGTTCATGGTCGGCTTCTTCGTCCATGTGCGCCGGCTGGAGCGGGCCGATAAGGAACCACTGCTGTCGACCGCGCTATTCCGCAACCGCACGTCGAACCTTGGGCTCGTCACCCAGAACGTGCAGTGGCTCATGATCATGGGGACTTCGTTCGTCGTGTCGGCATTCCTTCAGGTCGTGCGTGGCTACAACGCCATCGAAACCGGCGTCATTTTCACTGCGATGACCGTCGGCCTCCTGGGGTCGTCGCTTGCCGCGGGCCGGCTCGTGAAGCGGCACGCGCAGAAGACCTTGATCCTCACTGGATTCGCCGTGACGATCGTTGGCATCCCGCTGCTGCTGGCGATGGTACGAGGCTCACCCAGCGCGTGGGCCTTCGCGCCGGGGCTCTTCTTCATCGGTCTCGGCGCCGGGACGATGCTGACGCCGTCGGTCAATGTCGTGCAGTCCGCGTTCCCCGAGGAACAACAAGGCGAGATCTCCGGCCTCTCGCGCAGCGTGTCGAACCTCGGCTCGTCGCTCGGCACCGCAATTGCCGGCACCATCCTCGTCGGCGGCCTCACCTCACCCGACCACGCCTACGGCGCGGCCATGATCGCCCTTGGAGCGCTCGGCCTGATCGGCCTCGGCGCAGCGCTGTTCCTTCCCACCGAGAAGACCCGCGCCCCAATCGCCGAATAGCCAAAGAAAGGACCAGTATGCGTATCGAGGACTACGGCTTCATCGGTGACACACACACCGGCGCCCTGGTGGGTCGTGACGGGACGGTGGACTGGCTCTGCCTACCGCGCTTCGACTCGGCGTCGTGTTTTGCCGCCCTGGTGGGAGAGAAGCGGCACGGGTGCTGGCGCCTGGCGCCGGCGGGCGATTTCCGGACGAGCTCTCGTCGCTATCGGCCGGGGACGCTCGTCCTCGAGACAGATTTCGAGACGGCGGACGGCGCGGTCCGGGTCATCGATTTCATGCCCGCGGCGCGCCGGTGGTCCGCCGCGGCTGATGCGGATCGTGGAGGGCCTGCGTGGGCGGGTTTCGATGCAGATGGAGCTGTTGCTGCGGCCGGACTACGCCTCGATCACGCCGTGGGTGGAGCCGGTGCCCGACGGGACGATCGCCACCGCCGGGCCCGACGCGTTCCGGTTGAGCACGCCGCTGGCGCTGGAGATCGAAGAGGGAACGGTGAGTACCGACTTCGTCGTCACCGAGGGCGCCCGGGAGCGGTTCACGCTCACTTGGCACGCCTCGTTCGAGGAGTCGCCGCCGGTCGAGGACGCCGACTCGGCGTTGGGTCGGACGGAGGCTTGGTGGCAGTCGTGGAGCGGTCGTTGCAGGTACCAGGGGCCGTATCGGGACGAGGTGCTGGTTTCGCTGATGGCGCTGAAGGCCATGACGTCCGAGACGACCGGCGCCATCATTGCGGCGCCGACCACCTCCTTGCCGGAGGACATCGGCGGGGTGCGCAATTGGGACTATCGCTTCTGCTGGCTGCGCGACTCGGTGCTCGCGCTCGAGGCGATGCTCGTCGGCGGCTTCACGGACGAGGCGCTCGGCTTCCGCGACTTCCTGCGCGGGCCGGCACTGGTGACCCGGCCAAGGGCCAGATCATGTACGGGATCGGCGGCGAACGGCGTCTCACAGAGTTCGAGCTCGACGATCTCCCCGGCTACGAGGGCTCCAAGCCGGTGCGGGTCGGCAACGCGGCATCCGAGCAGTTCCAGCTCGATGTCTACGGCGAGGTGATCGGCGTGGTGCATCTGGGCACCGAGTCGCCTTGGCGCTGATCGAGAAGCGGATCTGGCCTCGCTGGCGCACGGTGATCGAATTCGTCGAGTCGATCTGGCGCGAGCCTGACGACGGGATCTGGGAGTCGCGCGGGCCGCGCCGCCACTACACCTACTCAAAAGTGATGGCCTGGGTGGTGTTCGACCGTGGCGTGCGACTCGTCGAACGCTTCGGACTCGACGCGCCCTTGGAGCGCTGGAAGCAGGTCCGCGACGAGATCCACCGCGAGGTCTGCGAGCGAGGATACGACCCCGAGCGGCACACATTCACCCAGTACTACGGATCCGAGGAGCTCGATGCGAGCGTGCTCAACATCCCGATCGTCGGGTTCCTGCCGGGCACCGACGAACGCGTCACGGGAACGATCGACGCCGTCTGGCGCGAGCTGGGTCGCGACGGCTTCGTCTCGCGGTACTCGACCGCGCGAGACCGACGACGGACTGGCCGGTGACGAGAGCACAGTTCCTGGCCTGCTCGTTCTGGCTGGTCAGCGCATTGGCGCTCAACGGCCGCGTCGACGACGCCCGCGCGCCTGTTCGAGCGACTCCTCGGTCTCACCAACGACCTCGGCCTGCTGGCCGAGGAGTACGACGTCGAGCGCCGGCGGCAGGTCGGCAACTTCCCCCAGGCGTTCAGCCATCTCACCCTGATCCGCGCGCGGCGGTCGCCATCGATGCGGCGGAGACCAAACCGGCCGGGACGGCCGGACCGACGGAGGTGACTCGATGAAGACGGCGATCGTCGGAGGCGTCGCAGCGGTGCCTCGACTGCGGCACGCCTCAGGCATCTCGACGAGACAGCGGAGATCGCGCGCAGCGGGCGGCTCGAAGATGAGCGAATGGTGTTCGAGAAGATGCTCACGTACGCCAACCACGTCGGGCTGTTCGCCGAAGAGATCGGCCTCGCCGGCGAGCAGCTCGGGAACTTCCCCAAGCCTGCACGCACCTCGCACTCAGCAACGCCGCCATCAACCTCGACTACCAGCTCGACCACGGCGCCGGACGAGTCGACGTGACCTAATGCCACCCTCCCTTGCGGCCGAGAGGCAAGGTCTTCGGACCCGGAACCAGCGGGTCGAATGGCCCTGGCCCGAGCCGGTTGCGCGGCGCAGACTCAAGGCAGCTGGCGGCACTCCGCAAACCCGCGAGCCAACGAGACGTCCCCCTTGGGTGACCATCCCCCCAGGGGGTGTCGTTGTCTCGCTAAGACACGCGAGGAGTAGGGCCAATGCGAAAGTTCTTCATGGTGATCGCGGCCCTCATCGTGGCCATCATCGTTGGTGCTCTGGTCTTCCGGCGAATCACGGAAGACAAATAGCCCGATGGGGTGCCTTGCACAAGAGTCTGCACGCGAGCCGAGCAGCCGTTCTCCCAGAGCGCGGCTCAGGACTCGATGGCCGCAGCGAAAAGGCGCGGTGTTATCACACCATCGGCATGATGACGCCCAGGACGAAGATCGGTACCGTCGGAGATCCATTGACGGAGGTGACGACTGATGGCCCAAGAAGAAGTCGACGAGCTCGGGCCCGTCGACTACGTGGTGCTCGAGTTTCCGGGCTCCGAGTTCACCGGTGACATCGCACCGGCACTTTTTGATCTCGTCGATCGTGATCTTGTTCGGGTGCTCGACTTGCTCGTAATCAAGAAGGAACAGGACGGCACGATCGACGCGTTTGAGCTTTCCGACCTCGATGACACCGAGGTCGGCGAACTGCGCCATCACGAGGCCGACCTCGCGATGCTGCTGTCGGAGGACGACGTCACGGCGCTAGCCGCCGCGATCGAGCCGGGCAGCACCGCCGCAGTGCTGGTCTGGGAGAACTCGTGGGCTGCGCCGTTCGCGAGCGCCGTTCGGCATTCCGGCGGTCAACTCGTCGCGAGCGGCCGCATCCCGATCCAGGCTCTCGTCGCCGCGGTGGAGGCCGACGAGGCCGACGACCCTGAAGGAGCATGACATGCCACTTGCAGCGAGACGTATGCGCCGTGGCGGCGTGGTCGGACCGGCGCCGGTCGCCCGGACTGCCGCGACAGTCGGTACGGCCGCCGTCGTGACACGTGGTGTGAGACGCCGAAGGGGCCGCCGCCGCTGAGGCTGGAACCACGATTCGATCTCCGCGTCGCCGAAACGTACCCGGTCTGGTCCATCATCATCACTATCGACGTGCTCGTGATATGGGCGCTCACGGGGCACGGCGGTGAGATGCGTATTACTGACGTCAAGAATCGGTCCGCGGCGCGCTTGGCGTCTCGACAGAGGTGGGCGGAGTGGGTGGCAAACGCCACCCACTCCGGTCCGTCGGAGGGCCCGTAAACCGCGCCAAGTCGAACTCGGCCACACGCACCGAACAAACGCTCGCCCAGCGGTCTTCGCCCCACCCAGAACCGGCAGAGAGAGTGTCGGTGTGCGCTCCCCCACACCGCCTTCGGACCTCGACGCGTGTGTGCTCGGGGACGCGATCTCGTTGTCCTCATTGCACTTCGAAGCGGACGAAACGTGTCACGACGCTCGACTCAGGCGGCCCAAATTCGTGTCGGTGGGGCGACTTGAACTCCCACCCCTTACGGGGACTAACCCGTTCAGACGCAGCGCGAGCTGGAAGGGCGCTCGGCGTCATGACGCGCGACGCACCACGGCGCCCGGAACGTGACAGGCGCGTCATGCTCCGGTCCGCGAAATGTCCGCGCGAGTCCGCGAAACGGGAGGGTACGGATGCGAACTACAGCGCAGTGCTTTCGCAGGTCAGAGGGCATTTAGCCATGTCAGCCGCCCCTCGAAACAGAATCCGGCGTACAGGCCGACTCGCCACCCTTACGCTTGTGAGCAGGGGAATCGCAGCTAGGGTCCGTGCGCACGTGAGCGCCGCCGAGGCGCTCGACTTGGCTTCGAGACGAGTCGCCGACGGCATGGAGCGATGTGACGCAACCAGGTCACGTCAGAACGGCTGGTGCACGCTGTCGATGATCTGGCCCAACACCCTTTCGGGCTTGTAGCGGCGGGCGAGCTGATCGCGAGCCCAGCCGATCGGATTGCTGCGTACGAACATGAGCCGGGCGAGGCGGCGGGAGTCGGTCTGGTTGCGCTCGAATGACGCCGCGGCACCGCTTCTCGTACAACTCGAGGGCGAGCGGGATCGAGGACGCCTCTGCGCGGGACAGCTCGTCAGCGAGGGCAGAAGCTGCCCGAAGAGCGTTCGACGCGCCGACGCCCGCGGTCGGGAGAAACGCGACGGCGGCGTCGCCGCACAGCGCGACCCGGCCGTCGAACCAGCGGCGGGACCGAACGTCGCGCATCGGCCACGGGTAGGCACGGTCGAGGTCTTCGATCGCTGCCGCGATCGAGGCGTCCGTGGAAGCCAGCGGTTGGACGCGGTCGCGCAACAACGCTGCGACCGCGACACGATTGCGTTCGGTAGCGTCGCTCCCGGGCGCGGCAAAGTCAGATGCAGGGCCGCCGGCGGCGCACATCAGCTGACCTGGCGACGGATACGCACCGAAGAACCAGCCGCGTCCCCAGAACTCGCGCACGACTGCGGGGTCGAACCGTCCGGCGTCGGCCCACCAGGTCCACAGCACCCACCCGGCGTCGAACCCGGACTGGCAGCCGAAGATTCGGTCGCGGGTCGCGCTGCCGATGCCGTCGCACGCGACGACGAGGTCGAAGCGATCATGGCTGCCGTCGTCGAAGATCACTTCGACCCCATCGGCGTCCCGAAGGACATCACTAACCGTCGTGCCACGCCGTACGGGGACGCCGGCCGCGCGCTCGAGCAGCCCCAAAAGCTCGGCACGGCCGAGCATGACCATCGGGCCGATTCCTTCAGTGAGCACCTTCATGTCCATCGTCTGCAGCGGCCGACCGGCACCGTCAGCGAGCTCGTAGGTCTCCACGATGCGACCCGCCGCGACGAACTCGTCGTAGGCGCCGATGCCGTGCAACACACAGCTCCCGAGGGGATACAGGCCGATGGCGTAGCCGTCCTCCGTGTCGGTGGCACGCTCGACCACGACGGTCTCGCGGTCCTGCTGCGCAAGACGGGCGGCGAGCGTCAGACCCGCAACGCCGGCCCCGACGATCAAGACACGCACCCCCGCATCTTTCCAGCAGGGCCTCGCTGCCGCATTCCGCGGATTGGATCGGAGGGTGAGTGCAGCGCAACGGGTCCGTTACGACACGCAGAACGGCTGCCTCGCGCGAACGCGACCGATCGACGGCTCTGGGGCGCTCACTCGTCGAGGCCCTTGGCGAAGCCGACGCGCCACGTTGACCAGCGGGGCTGCCAGCCGAGCTCGCGTTTGGCCTTGGCGTTCGACCCGCCCCGGATCTCGGTCATCATCACGACGACGGCCTCGCCGGCCAGCAGCCGGCCCACGAAGCGCGGGACCCGCATCGGCTTCTTGGCGCCGACTTGCTCGGCCAGGAACGGCAGCCACTCGCGCACTGGCGCCGGCTCGTCGTCGACGACGTTGTAGATCCCGGGCCCGCCGTTGCCGACGGCCGCCACAGTGGCGCCCACCGCGTCCTCGATGTGCAGGAACGACCAGACACCGGCGCCGTCACCGATGATCGGGAACCGCCGCTTCCGGATGCCCTTGGTCGTCACGGACTCGGGATCAGCGCTGAGGCTGGTGCCCGGTCCGTAGAGACCGCCGTAGCGCAACACGAGACCTTCGGCCCAGTCGATACCGGTCACCGCGTCCTCGACGTAGCGGGCGGCGTCGGACATGGGACGCACTTTGGCCGGCAGATCGAGGTCCCGTGGGTCGTCCTCGGTCTTGACCGGACCTCCGGTTCGGGCGTACGTGCCGATGGCGACGACGCTCTGGGCGATGAAACGGCGGACGCCGACGGCCCGGCCCGCCGCCAGCAGGTGGTCGGTGCCCTCCGTGCGCAACCGGTTGGTCATGGCGAAGAAGCGGTCAGGGTGCCGCAGGTCCATGTCACCCGACAGGGCGGTGAGCTCGTGGACGATCACCTCGGGCTCGGACTCGGCCACGACACGGGAAACGGCGTCGGGATCCAGTGCGTCGGCCACGACCGGCCGGGCGCCGAGGTCCCGCACGGCGTCGGCCTTGGCCGGCGACCGGGTCATGCCGATCACGTCGTGGCCGGCGGCGGCGAGCTGGGGAACGAGCTCGGTGCCGATCGCACCGGTTGCTCCGGCGACGAACACTTTCATGCGTGTCTCCTTTCTCGATGCACCTTCGGGCGGTGAGTTCTGCAGACGAGATAGGCCTGCTTCCTTTGGACATATCCGGTGTCTCCGCCGGACAAACGGCTCGTGGCAGCGGCGCGGCAAGAGAACGGCGCATGGCAAGTTGTCATGCCTTCGCAACACATGACGCGCGGAATGACCATCCGACGTACGGACAATTGCCCCATGCCTCAGATTGTCCTGGTCGTCACGTTCGTCTCGGCCGTCGGGGTTGGCCTCGTGTACGTGGTGCACGATTCGAGGCGAGATACGCGCCGCAGCAGCTGAGCGATCGTCCGCAACGCCTTGCGATCGCCATGGTAAGCGGACACCACACGTGTTCGTCTGGCTCGTGCGGGCTGCGAAGAGCGAGCACCATCCACCTAGCCGTCAGCTCGTCAGGAACCGGAGGGTGGCCATCGCGACAGCTTCGGGTTGCTGGACGCCGAGGTCGTGCGACCCTTCGGGGATCTCGATCAGGCGGCCGTCGCGAAGCCGTCGGATCATCTCCTGGGCGGTCGACCGGGAGAGCAGCGGGCTCTGCTCGCCGCGGACGACGAGGGTCGGCGCGACGATGTCGTCGACGGCGTTCCACAGCTGGTCCTCGCGAATACCTCGGGTTGCGAACTTGATCAGGCCGGCAGCGTCGAATCGCCAAGTAAGGAGTCCATCGGCGCCTGGCACGAGGTTGTGTTGCACGTAGTTGCGTTGGAGGGGCTCGCGAGAAAGAGGGTCGGCCGCCAACGACTCCTCGACCGCCGTTTGGACGTCGGGATACGTCGCCCCGGCCATGCCGGCCAGCATCACCGGCAGCTCTTGGCGCGCCCAGTCAGTGTTGAGGCTGTCCGGCCCGATGTCGATCATCACGAGGCGCCGGATCAAGTCCGGCCGGTAAGCGGCGCAGATGCACGCGGCCATTGCGCCCATTGAGTGGCCGGCGACGTGTACCGACGCTCCAATACGCGTGATCAACTCGGCGAGGTCGTCGGCCATGGTGCTTGCGGTGTACTCGCCGGCCCAGTCGGTCTCGCCATGCCCACGCTGGTCGACCGCGAGGACACGGAGGTCGTTCGACAGCATTGCGACGAGCGTGTCCCACTCGCGCGAGTGGCCCATGATTCCATGAAGGAACACGACGGTGGGCGAGCCGGGATCTCCCGCTTCACGGTAATGGAAGCGCAGGCCGTTGACGTCAGTGAAGCAGTCGCGGCCCACCGTGACAGCAACCAGATCTGTCATCGTCGACCTCCTGCGCGCGATCGAGCAGCGAACGTGCTACCGGTCGGGTTGCCATCACGTCACCTCTGCCGTCACCGCCGGGACGAACAAGCACCTCGCGGCAGTGCGCTCGATGTGCCCGGCCGTTGCTTGACCCACATCGAACGCGACCTGCCGCGAGGCGACTCACGAACACCGCAAGAAGGGACAGCGCTCGACGGCGACGTAGGCCGTACGGAGCGCCGAACGCACTTGGGCAGATATCGACGAGCGAGACGGGTGGGCGGAGCTCCGCTCACCGATTGTGCCTTGACCATGCGAGGCCCTTCACAGCGGCTCCGGTGAGCGTCGCGTCGGAAGATGACGGCACCGCGCCCGAAGTGTTGCCGTCACACGACGATCGATGCCGATTCCATACGATCGACCGGGCACCGGCTCAGCGTCCGTCGCTGGCAGGCGAAGGAACGATCCCTGCATAGTCAGTCCGGCCGACGGGCTCGCCTGTCAGCGTGCCGTCCCCCGTCGGTACATCGATCGGTCGACCGTCGAGCTCGAATCGCACGCGACTGACGGGTAACGACTCCGTCGCAGTGAAGACGATCTGCGCAAAGGCGACGATGCGCGCCTGACCGCGCACCCGGTCGAATGATCCGCCGAGCTCAACGGTGGCGACCGCTCCGTGTGCGTCGACCCGGCTCACCTTGCTGCCAGCCGGGATATCGGTACGCAGGCCTGCCTCCGATTCTGCCTCGGTGGCTCCTCGCACCAGCGAGTGCAGCACCTCGGCTTGGGTCGGTGGCCGCGTCTGGCTGCGTATCGTCGGGACGAGTGAGTTCGACCGCGCCAAGTAGACGACATAGCTGTGCAGCCCGGGCGCCGAAGCAGCCTCGTCCGGCCGAGGCTGGCGCGACAGCAAGTCGAACGGAACGGTCTCGCGATCGACGGTCTCCGGCTCTGATTGGGTGCTCACGCCGCAGCCGGCCGCAATGACGCCGAGCAACGCGACCAGAGTGGCAAGGACGATTCGGCTCGACCGGCGCTTCAATTGTGTCTCCACGGCAACTCGACGACGAAACGAGCACCGCCGCTCGGTGCGTCCTCCACTCGCACGGATCCGCCGAGGACGCGCACGTGCTCGTTCACCAGCGCGAGCCCAAGTCCCGTTCCGGTCCCGCTCCCACGACGCCCGGCAGTCCGCCCCCGGTAGAACCTCTCGAAGATCCGCTCGCGGTCGTCGGGCGGCACGCCCGGTCCCGCATCGTCGACAGTGATTCGCACGCTGGTGTCGGACGTGTCGACGCTCAAGACGACGAATCCACCGCCGTGCGATCGTGCATTCTCGAGCAGGTTCGTGAGCACACGATCCAGCCGTCGCTGGTCGGTGAGAACGCTTGCGTTCGCACAACCCGGCGCGACGTCGACACTGACCGTCACTCCGTCCGCCTTCGTCGCATAGTGGCGGACAAGATCGGCAAGGGGAACCGGTTCGAGGATCGCGTCGTCGGCGTTGGCCTCGCTTCTACTCAACTCGAGCAGCGCTTCGACCAGCTGTTGGAAACGCCAGACGTCTGCTACGAGCACGTCGACCATCGAGCGGACACGTTCAGGAAGGTTTTCTCGTTGTCTGGCGATCAGATCCGTGCCGGTAACCAATGTCGTGAGAGGAGAGCGCAACTCGTGACTTACGCTCGAGGCGAATCGGGCGTCACGCTCGATCTTTTCTTGCAGTGCGTCGACCATTCGATTGAACGAGGTCGTCAATCGAGCCAGATCAGGGTCACCTTCGGTGTCGAGACGTCGCGTGAGATCGCCTTGGGCAATCTCCTCGGCGGCGGCGCTCACGTGCCTCAGCGGCCGGAGAACTCGGCGGCTCGCCCAGAGGCCGAGCAGCGCCGCGAGCAAGGTCGTCGCCGCGACGGCACCTACGAGCGACCGCCGAATGACCCCGAGCGTGTCCGAGAACTCGGTGAGCGAAAACACCTGAAAGAACTCGGCGTCCACGGCGGGCACGGGAAGCCCGACGATCAACACGGGGGCGCCGTCCAACCTCACTCTTTGCCGACCGGGCTCGCCGGATCGGACGAGGCGACGCATCCCCGCCGGGACAACGTCACGACTCATACCGACCGAGGTGCCGAACCAGTCACGGCCGTGATGCAGGATCACGCTCGAGGTCGACGGAAGCTCCAATCCCGTGAGCGTCATCGAGATCTCGGCGTCAGGCGCCTGCAGACCGTCACGAATGAGACGAGCATTGAGGTACGCCTGGCGCGTCGCAGACTGTTCACGCTGATCGAGCAGGTACCGCTCCGACAGCTCGTAGGTCACGAGGGCCAGTACGAGCGCCAGCACCAGTCCACCCAAGGCGAACAGTGCCATGACCCGGACGCGGAGTCCTCGTCGCTGCCGGAGCAGCTGCTGCGGCGGAAGCCGTCTTCGCTGACGCCGCCTCACCGTCTTTCGAGGCGGTACCCGAGCCCCCGAACAGTCACGATGAGCTCGGGATTCGAAGGATCGCGCTCGACCTTCGTGCGAAGCCGTCGCACATGCGCGTCGACGAGACGACCGTCGCCGAGATACTCGTAGCCCCAGACGAGCTCGAGAAGTTGCTCGCGACTGAGCACGATTCCGGCGTTGTCGGCGAGCTCGCAGAGCAGCCGGAACTCCGTCTTCGTGAGCGGCACGTCCCGACCGTCTCGCTTGACCACGCCGGCGTCGGGAAGGATCTCGACCTCGCCGAGGACGATCCGTCCGATGCCGTCCTGCGCCGAGCGCGCCCGCCGAAGCAGTGCTCGAAGCCGGGCAGCGAGCTCCTTGGCGACGAACGGCTTCGTGACGTAGTCATCGGCACCGGCCTCGAGACCGGCCACGACGTCGTGGGTGTCGGAACGGGCCGTGACGATCACGATCGGGACGTCGCTGGCCTGCCGGAGCGACCGGCAGAGTTCGAATCCGCTCAGACCCGGCAACATCAGGTCGACCACGGCGAGATCGGGAGCGGTGCGGTCGAAGGCTTCGAGGGCCTCCTCGGCGCTCTCCGCTTCGGCAACCTCGTACCCCTCCTCCTCCAAGGCCATGCGAGTCAGCGTGCGGATTCCGGGGTCGTCCTCCACGATCAGCACGTGGGTGGCCACAACCCGATTCTGTCGCATGTGCAGGCGGGCGTCTCTGTCGCACTCTCGAGAACGTTGTGATCGCTTCGGCGCGGGTCTCGTGACTTCCGTCGATCAGTCGTCGACCAGCGCGCACTGGCCCGGGAATCGACACAGAATCGCAAGGTGTCCGGCGCGGGGTCGCGACGCCGTTCGCCCCGGGGCATCGTCTTCGATGGGTACCCACGGACGCTGGCGCAAGCGGTCGTCCTTCAGCGAGTCCTGCTGCCGGGTGGCCTCGACGCGATTGTCGAGCTCGCCGGAGGGGAAACATCGATTCTCGAACGGCTGGTGCGTCGCCGAGGCGAGAGGGCAACCCCGATCGAGCGTCGCGCGTGGGCCTACCGACACCGGACCGTGCCGATGCTGGCTTGGTTCCACCGCTGTCGGGTCACCCACACGATCGATGCGGAGGGATCCCCCGCACGTGTCCAACGAGACCTCGTCCACCACCTCGCACCTCTGATGAACGCGTCAACGGAACACGGGAGGCTATTCGAGCCTGGCCGTCTAGAGTCTGCGCGCAAAGCGGCCATGCCGTGGCGCGATGATGTGGCGTGCGTCCCTTCTGTCCAGGCCGACTCCTCAGCCGGCCTACAGACGCTCGATCCACACGTCGATGCCGGTAGCACCTGTCATCCACACTCCCGACCAGCGTCTGCGTGTGTTCGTGAGCTCGACGCTCGCAGAGCTCGCCGACGAACGACGGGCTGTGCGCGAGGCGATCGAGCAACTCCGGTTGACTCCCGTGATGTTCGAGCTCGGCGCGCGACCACATCCCCCTCGCGAGCTGTACCGGTCGTATCTCGCGCAGAGTCATGTGTTCGTCGGCATCTACTGGCAAAAGTACGGATGGATCGCGCACGGAGAGGACGTGTCCGGTCTCGAGGACGAATACCGCCTCGCGGGAGAAATTCCGCGATTGCTCTACATCAAGGAGCCCGCCGCGGAACGCGAGGACCGTCTCGGGACGCTCTTCGAGGATTTCGCTTCCGACGACCGCGCTTCCTACAAGCGGTTCGCGACCCCCGAGGAACTCGCGGGGTACGTTGCGAACGACCTCGCTCTCTTGCTCACGGAGCGATTCGAGAGCTCATCGACTGATCACGACGCCCGTATCGCATCTGACACGCCGGTCCCGGGCACCGACATCATCGGTCGGCAGTCCGAGGTCGAACGCGTCGTCGAGCAACTCGGCCGCGGTGATCGCCTCGTCACACTGACGGGCATTGGTGGAATCGGCAAGACGAGACTGGCCCTCGAGATCGCCCGCAGGCTCGGGTCTCCACCCAGCGCGATCTTTGTACCACTCGACACGGTGCAGGAATCTGGCCACGCCCTCCACACGATCGCCGAGCGCCTCGGCGCGCGTCCGCACGGTCGGCGATCGCCGCGCGATGTCATCGTCGACCACGTGCGCGGCCACGCAACGTGTCTCGTCCTCGACAATCTCGAGCAGATTCCACACGTCGAATCAGCAATCGCAGAGCTCATCGAAGCCGCACCAGAGCTGCAGATTCTGGCCACGAGCCGGCGCGCACTCCGCATTCGCGCTGAGCACGTAGTTCCGGTTCCACCGCTCCCTATTCCGAAGCCGGGGCTCACGAGCGAGTTGCTGGCCGCGGAGCCCGCCGTGCAGCTGTTCCTCGAGCGAGCGGGCGCCATCGCGGCTCGAGTCGACCTCGACGCCGACGCCGAGGTGGTCGCGGAGATCTGCCGGCGCGTCGAGGGAATCCCGCTGGCGATCGAGCTCGCCGCCACGCGTACCCGGCTTCTCTCCCCGATGGAGCTACTGGAGCGACTCACCGACCGCTTGTCGTTCCTCGCCGTCACGGGCGCGGATTTCCCCGAGCGTCAGCGCACCGTCCGAGCCACGATCGACTGGAGCTACGAGCTCTTGGGCACGAGTGAACGCATTCTGCTTGCCCGTCTCGGGGTGTTCGCCGGTGGATGGACGGTCGAGGCGGCCGATGCCGTGTGCGGCGTCGACAGTGACGACGTGCTCGAGGGCCTGGGCCGGCTGCTCGACCAGAGCTTCGTGACGCCAGCCGACGAAACGGGTCGATCGCCACGGTTCCGGATGTTCGAAACGGTCCGGGGCTACGCCACGGAACGCCTTGCAGAGCTAGGTGAATCGGAGACCATGGCCACGCGTCACCTCGACTACTTTCGCCGGCTCGCGGAACGAGCCCAGCCCTCCCTCTGCGGACCGGGGCAGCGCGAGTGGGTGGCACGTCTCAACCCTGAGCGGCCAAACCTCCGACAAGCCACATCGACGGCGCTCGACACCGGCCAGCACGCCGTCGTCGTCGAGATCGCGTGGGATGTCATCGTCCTCTACTTCGTGTGCGACGCCGTCGACGAACCAGCCAGCTGGCTTCGGGCGGTGTCAGGCTCCGAGGTCGAGCTCGACGAGGTGACGACTGCGAAGCTGCGCACGCTGCATGCGCTCACCCGTGTCCACCGTGGCGACTACGCGGGCGTCCTCGTCGAGCTCGAAGAGCCGTTGCGGGTGTTTCGTCGCGAGCGCATGAACTTCGAAGCGGCAGTCGCCTTGCACCAGCTTGGCTTCGTTCGATACCGAGTCGAAAACGACGTCAACGACGCAATCGATGCGCTCAGGGAATCATCCGCCCTGTTCGACGGTCTGGGACACGATTGGGGCGTCGCGCTCGCCGAAGCGATGCTCGGCAGCATTCTTGCCGCCGAGGGGGATTTGCGCGCGGCGGAGGAGAGTCAGCTCCTCTCGCTTTCGCGCGCTCGCCGCATTGACAACGAACCGCAGATCGCCCAGGCGCTCCAGCAGTTGGCGTTTATTCGGCTGCTCGAATCACGAGAGCCTGAGGCCCTGGAGCTCCTCGAAGAATCAGCCGCTCTGCTGCGCAACCAGGGGCTCCGCACGGACACGACCTATTGTCTCGACGCCCTCGGCCTGATCGCGCTCGGCGTAGGTGACGTGAGTACCGCCGCCGACGCGGTCACGTTGGCCGAGGTCGAGCGCGCTCGCCTCGGGGTTTCCGCGTGGCCTTCGCTCGAACCGGCGATCGAGCGCGTCGTCCACGCCGTCCGTCGCCGCATTGGTGACGCGGAGTTCGACGAAGCGTCGTCGGTCGGCACAGGATCTCGACCTGTTCGAGGCGATGGACACGACGATCGCTGCGATCCGTTCCGTCGCGGTCGAACGCTAGCTGCGCGAGGCGTCGGGCTGAACAACACGGGTCGGGATGGAAAGCCGCCCGCGCGGTTCTGAAGCACCAGAAGATGACCCACACAAGCGCAACGTGTTGTCATCCGGTGACGATCGGGTCCAAATGTCGCGGTACGACAACGAGCGCGTCATCGCCCCGCAACCATCGGCTGCAAGCGTGACAGTGAGCGAGCTGCGCCTGCCGTCTCAGGGCGGACCTGAGCTCTTCGGAATGCGGCGATGTGCGAGTCGCATCCGCCGCCAGAGAGGGTCGTGTCGGCCTCACGGGCAAGGCGCGCGCGGTACGGCGTGGACGGAACGGAGGCTATTCCCCAGGGAGGAGCGACGATGACCACCGAGACGCGGATCGACCGAGTGACGTTTTCCAACGACGACCTCGAGAGCTTGCGCGCCGCGGTGGACGGCGAAGTGATCACACCTGGCGACCCTGGCTATGACGCCGCCCGGACGGTGTGGAACGGCGTGATCGACCGCCACCCCGGCGTGATCGTGCGGTGCACGGGCATCGCCGACGTCGTCGCGGCGGTTCGCTTCGTGGGTGAGCACCCGATGGAAGTGAGTATCCGAGGCGGTGGACACCAGGTCGCGGGAAGCGCGGTCTGCAACGACGGTCTCGTCATCGACCTGTCCCCGATGACCGGCGTGCTGGTCGATCCGGTCGCGCGTACTGCCCGTGTGCAGGGAGGCGCCCGGTGGCGCGACGTCGACCGTGCCACCCAGGTCTTCGGGCTCGCCACCACCGGTGGCGAGGTGTCGATCACCGGCGTCGCCGGCCTGACGCTCGGAGGCGGGCTCGGCCTGCTGCAGCGCGCCCACGGACTGGCGTGCGACAACCTGCGGTCCATCGAGGTCGTCACAGCAGACGGTGCCGTGCGGACCGCGAACACGAAGGAGCACCCGGATCTGTTCTGGGCCGCCCGGGGCGCGGGCCGCGGCCTCGGGGTCGTGACATCGTTCGAGTTCGAGTTGCACCCGCTCGGCCCCGACGTCCGGGCGGCGCAGGTCGCCTACCCGTACGAGGACGCCGAGGCCGCGATGCGGCACTGGCGCGACGCGGCGCTGGCCGCTCCCGACTCCGTGAGTCCGGAGGGGGTGCTTTGGAGCGTGCCACCCGACCCGTCGATCCCCGAGGAGATGCACGGCATGAAGATCTTCCTCGCCACCGGGCTCTACGCGGGAGACGCCGCCGAGGCCGACGCAGCCCTCTCGCCGTTCAGCAAGCTCGCGACCCCGCTGATCGACATGAGCGCAACGATGCCGTATGTAGAGCTGCAATCGTCGCTTGACCCGATGCTGCCCGACGGAGGCCGCTATTACTTCAAGTCCCACTTCATGAACGAGCTCAGTGACGAGGCGATCGCGACCATCATCGAATGCGACCGCGACCGTCCCAACCCCGAGTCGGTCATCGTGGTCCGTACTCTCGGCGGTGAGATCGATCGTGTCGCTCCGGATGAGAGTGCCTTTCCGCATCGTGGCGCACGCTTCAACCTGAGCATCGACGCAGTATGGACAGATCCTGCAGACGACCAGCGAGTCATCGAATGGGCGCGCTCGACCTGGGATGCGATGCGCCAGTTCGCAACCGGCGGCGTGTACGTCAACTTCGCCGGGTTCGACGACGAGGAAGACGTTTCCAGGGAGGACGTTTTCGGCGTCGACTCCGGGCGTCTCGCCCGAGTCCTCGGCCGGTACGACCCTGACGGCCTCTTCGCGGGAGCAGCCAGTCGCCGTTAGCTCCGACGCAGTCCTCCTTCTCAACACCGCGCGGGCGGCCGACCTGCTTTGCCTACAAACGCGATCCGTGGATCAGATCACCTGCATCTGAGTTATGCGTCGTCTTCCAGCTCGTCGAGGATCTCGTCGAGCCGGATGATCTCGCGGCGGGTGACCACGCCGACGAATCTCCCGTGCTCCGAGACGGCAAGGAGGTCAGAGCGTGCGGCCTGCATCTCGGCCAGAGCTCTCCCCAGTGTCCATTCGGTCTCGGCAACGGGAACGTCGGTGCGCATGACGTCGGCAGCGGTGAGTGCCGAACCGTCTTCGGCCGACCCGTCTCCGGATCGATCGGGCGGGACGATGCCGACTGCTCTCCCGTCCTCGAGGACAGGGATTGGGAGCGCGCTGGGGAGCTGAGACTGCCCGTTCCACAGCGCCTTCAGCGGCGTGGCGGGCGAGCAGCTTCGCACGTCGGTGATGAGCGCGGCGCGAACCGGGAGGCCCAAGCGACGTTCGAGATGGCCGATGCGGAGCGGCTGTTGATAGGTGGTCACAGATTCGCGGCCCATGACGAGCTGGGCGAGCACCGTCGCGAGGAGCGCGGGGACGACGAAGCCGGGGCGACCCGTCGATTCGGCGACGAACATGACCGCCGCGATCGGCGTCCTATATCCGGCGCCGAGGAACGCCGCCGCCCCAACCAGGGGAAGCAGGCTTGCCGTGTGCACGTCGGCAATGCCGCCGACGAGTCGGCCGAGCAGCGCTCCTTGCACGACGAGTGGGATGAAGAGCCCGCCTGCTCCCCCGCCTGCGACCGTCAGAGACGTCGCCAGCGCCCGCAGCGCAAACAGAGCGGCGACGAGGGCGAGACTGTGGGTCGGGTCCGTCGCCCAGTCGATCGCCCGATAGCCCGGGCCGAGCAAGAGCGTGTCCGAGAACAGCAGGCTGCTCACGGCGACGACGACTGCGAGACCGCCGCCGCCCACGACCAGTCGCTGCCACGGCTTCAGACGAGGCCTGGTGCGCTTGGCCGTGCGGATCAGGATCGAGAAGCCGCGCGCGCCGAGCCCGGCGAAGATGCCCACCGCGAGCGCGCCCAGCACGTCGGGAAGGTCGAACGCCGGAGACCCGTGGCCGGCGAGAATCGGCGTGGTCCCCCACACGGCGACGAACGTCAGATAGGAGGTCGCCGAGGCCACGAGTGCCGGGAGCAGGCTTCGCGCCGCAATGTCTCGCTGGTACGGGACCTCCAGGGCGAAGATGGCCCCCGTCGCCGGCGTCTTGAAGATGGCGGACACGCCCGCTGCGGCGCCTGCCACCATGAGCAGCTTGGCGTCCTCGCGTGAGAAGAAGCGCCGAAAGCGTTGTTCGAAGAACGATCCGATGACGCTGCCCATGTAGATCGACGGGCCTTCGAACCCCATCGCACCGCCGCCGCCGAGGGTCGCCACCGACGCCAGGACCTTGCTGGGCGCGGGACGCTCGGGCAACGGGCGCCTGCGGTCGTGGAAGTTCGCGATGTACTCGTCGGCCGTCGCCGGCGTCGCGCCGCGACCGATCACCTGCAGGGCGACCCAGGCGAGACAAAGGCCGGCGGCGGGGATGACCGCTTGGGCGGCGACCGGGGCACGAAACAACCACTCCAACAGCAGCCTCGCCGTGAGCCCCTCGAACCCGGCCACGGCCAGGCCCGTGACGACACCGGTGAGGGCCGTCAACAGCAGGATCCGCTGCCATTCGTGCCGGAGCTCACGCAAGCGTGTGGGCTCCGACCACGCAAAGCCCGACCACGGCCGCGCCCCGAAGAATCGCCGCCCCCGGCTCCGGTGAGCCGTCCCTCCTTCTTCCTCCGGCGGCGACATACCCCCCGCCGTTCCTATGACGCGACCTCCCAGCCGAGTGACCACGCTTGCTCGGGAACCTCACCTGCTGCCCGGCCGAAGGCCGTCAGCGCGCTCACGAGTGCCGGGCGCTGATCGCGCGGTACCCGACCGACGATGCGGGCGATCTCAGCTCGTCGTCGACCCGTGACCTCGACCACGAGGTCGCGTCCCGACTGGGTCAGATCCAGTTCGACCTCGCGACGGTCCTGTCGGCTCTGGCGCCGACGGATCAGTCGCTTCCGCACCAGTCGGTCGCACATCCGGGTCGCCGTCGAGGTGTGCACGTCGAGAACCGACGCGAGCTCCCGAAGCGACTGTGGACCCTTGGCCGCCAACACGACGAGCGCGCGGTACTGCGGCAGCGTCACCTGGTCGGCCACCCCCGCGAGCGAGCGGGCCGCCACCGCGACCAAGACCCGTGACGCGTACAGCACCGCGTCGGTGATCTCGTCCACACCCGAGGCGGTCGATCGCGCAGGCACACGCTTCTGTGGCATACAGGGAGAGCATACACTATTTGCACACGGCATCTATATGGCCGGGCCGGTCTCGGCGCTAGACGCACGGCGCGCCCTCAGCGGTCTGGCCCGTGGTGTCCGTCCCGATCGGAGGGCCCAGGACCAATCCACCCTGCGACGTATCGACAGTGATCGCGCCGCCCGATACCCGGAGCACGAAGTGGTCCATGCCGCGCGGGGCGGGGCCGCCTTTCTTCTCGCCGACGCGGTTGTACTTCGAGCCGTGGCATGGGCACTCGAACCACTGCGAGGTCTCGCACCAGGGCACTCGACAGCCGAGGTGCGGGCACTTCTGGTACAGCGCCACGTAGCCCTGCGCCATCCCGGCCACGATGCGCGGGTCGTAGACCTTCTTGGCGCGCGCGACATCTTCCGCCGGGTACGGGGCGAGGTAGGTGCGAGCGCCGGCGTTGTAGTACGGCTGCTTCTTGGTGAACGCCTGCTGGGCGTCGTCCTCGGTGCCGACGACGATCTTGGCCCCGAACCCGCCCGCGCTGCTCGGCCACAAGAACCCCAACATCGCCGCGCCCATCCCGGCCACGAACAGGCCTAGGCCGGCCAGCACGCTCCGGTTGAAGAACTGCCGGCGCGTGATGCCGAGCTCGTCCTCGGCGACCGGAACCCGACGATCGGGAACGCGCGATGAGACGCGTTCGAGCCCGCGGCTCCGCGCTCGGTCCTCGAGCTCCTCACGGACGTCGTCGGCACGTCGGCGGCCGAGATCCGAGGGGCGGCTGTCGCCGTGGGTCGCTGTGGCCCCACGACTCCCGTTTACAGAACGATCCTTGCGCCGTGTTTCGCGACGGAGGTGTCCCATCCCCTCTCGGCGGCGCCCTTCCGCGAGCACGGCCACAACCGCGAGACCGAGCACCAGCGTGACCGCGATGACCAGGGTCCACATGTGGTCCATCGGCGCTCCCCCGAGAGTGCTCGTTAGAGAAGCCATGTGCTTGCGCTATGCAACTAGTGTTGCATACAATGAACCGGCAGGTGACATCGGGCCCTCTTGGGCGCCGGGCATCGTGTCCGAGCAGCCGTCAGCGCCAACGGGAGTACGAGGATGCAAAACCCGATGTGGAGCTCACGGCGTCGGCGGCGCGAGCTGAAGACGCACCGTGTGCGGGCCACTGTGCTGCTCATCGTCACGACCGCCCTCGCCGGCGTCCTCGTCGCCACCGCCGCGGCCGCGATCGTGGCCCTCGTCTTCACCTGGGCACAGGGACTCAGCGTGGCATGACCGTTGTGCGGGCCACCAGAACCGGACGGCCTCCACGAGACCCGATCAGCGTTCTCTGTTGTAGAGATGCATGGTCAGCGGCGCGAAGACAATCGTGAGGGCTGCGGCCGCCGCAAGAACCCACACGATCTGACCTGCGGTCGCGTTGCCGTTCATGAGTCCCCGTTCTGCCGTGACGAGATGCGTCACGGGGTTGAAGCGGGCGATGGTTTGCAGCCAGCCGGGCATGGTCTTCGGGTCGACGAAGACGTTGCTCATGAACGTGATCGGGAAGAGGATCACGAGGCCGACGCTCAGGACGGCGTTGGGCGTGCGCAAGATGGAACCGAGAGCGGTCCAGACCCACGACAGGGCCAAACCGAAGACGATGACGAGCCCGACCGCCGCCACAACGCCGATGACACCGCCGTCGGGCCGAAACCCCATGGCGAATCCAAGTCCGACGACCAGTGAGGACGCCAGCAGGTAACGGCCGGCGTCGCCGATGAGCGCTCCGACGATCGGGGCGGGCCGCCAGATGGGCATCGACCGGAATCGATCGAAGGCTCCGGTGGACAGGTCGCCGTTGAGTGTGACTCCGCTGTAGACCGTGATGAAGACGACCGCGAGGACGAGCGTGCCGGGCAGCAGGAACTGCAGGTAGGCATGAGTTGACCCGGCGAGTGCACCGCCGAAGAGATACGTGAAGAGGACGGTGAACAACAGCGGGATGCCGATGACGTCAGCGAGCTGTTCCGGTACGTGCTTGATCTTCAGGAGAGCCCGCCAGGCGAACGTCAACGACACGGATGTCGCGCTCGGCCGGGGCGGTCGTGACCGAGCGCCGATTGCAGCGCGCATCGGTGGCCCGAGCGCCTTCCAGGTGTCGTGGACACGTACGTCGGCCAACTTCTACTCCGTGGGTCGTTCGGTCTTCGGGGCATGGTCGGTGACGGCCAGGAACACCTCATCGAGACTCGGTTGACCCAGGGAACACTCGCGAACCGCGATCCCCGCGTGCGAGAGTGCGATGAGCGCGCGGCCAACTTGCCCGGCCAACCCATCACTCCCGTTGGCTGAGGTAATGCGCGCCGAGACGATCAGCGGGTCCGAATCGCCGCTGATCGGAAGACCGAGTTCCCGGGAAAGGACGCTCTCCGCGGCGCGCCGTTGCTCGGGTCGAGCCAGGCCGACCCGAACGGTACCTCTGCCCACCGATGCCTTGAGCTCTGCGTTCGTACCCTCGGCAACCACCGTGCCGCGGTCGATGACGGCTGTGCGGTCAGCGAGAGCGTCGGCCTCGTCCAGGTATTGAGTCGTGAGAAGAACAGTGGTGCCATCAGCTGACAATTCCCGGATGACATTCCACAGTTCCCGGCGGTTCCTCGGGTCGAGTCCGCTGGTCGGCTCATCCAGGAACACCAACTCGGGGACGATGACGAGACTGGCTGCAATGTCGAGACGCCTCCGCATGCCGCCCGACAGAAGACTCACCTGACGACGTGACGCCTCGGCAAGATTGAAGGCACCAAGCAGCTCGCTCGCGCGCTTCTTCGCCCCTCGATGCGTGTACCCGAACAGACGCGCGACCAGGACAAGGTTCTCAAGGACCGTAAGGTCTTCGTCGACCGACGCGAATTGCGATGTCAAGCTCAGCTTGGTTCGAACAGCGTCGGCGTCCCGAACGACGTCATGGCCGAAGACGTACGCCCGACCCCTGTCCGGCCGCAGCAAGGTCGCCAACATGCGGATCGTCGTCGTCTTGCCGGCACCATTCGGGCCGAGGAAGCCGTAGATCGAGCCGCGCGCGACGGCGAGATCGACGGAATCGACGGCGCACACCGACCCGAACCTCTTGGTGAGACCGACCGCCTCGATTGCGAGATCTTGTCTTTCTGCACCGTTCGACAGCATCACCGACCTCGGGCACGTCGACACGGTGCCCGCGGACGGGGTGGCGCCCGCGGGCACCGCAGCCAGGCGAGACGGCCGTCCGTGCTTCGTCCCCCGGGAAGGCTCGCGAGACGCCATCTCTCCCGCTCCCAAGGGTCGGCCTTCTCCCCCGAACTCCTTGATCTATACAAGTGATGTATAGTGCAATCAGTCGCCGGAAGCAAGGTGGTGATCGTGGGAACAGGTCGCGGATATGGCGGCCAAGGGCTCACTCCCCGTGACTGCCTAGGAAGCCGCTCCCGACAACCGACGCGAGGAGCGCTCATGAAGACGATCGTGATCGGCCTGAACGGATCTGAGGAGGCCGCCCGAGCGATGCGCTGGAGTGCGTGCCTCGCGGAGCAGAACCACGGTCGCGTGGTCGCAGTCCGGGCAGTGTCACGGATCGGGATCTGGGAACTGGCCGCGCTGCAAGTCAACCCGGACCCGGTCCTTCGGGGATTCGATGAGCAACTGCAGGGACCTTGGACCTCTTCGCTGCGCGAGCTCGGCGTCGAATACACCACGCGGCTCGAACGCGGAGAAGCGGCAGATGCCCTCGTGCGCGTCGCCGACCGTGAGGACGCGGACCTCCTCGTCATCGGGGCTCGACACCGCGACCCTGCTCACGGCACGACGACGCGCCGCCTCCTCAAGCGCACCAGGCGCCCGCTCGTCATCATCCCGAATCGAGACTGATGGTGCACGCTGATGGTCGCCTCGAGGATCTGATCGCGAGGGCGATCCGCACGATCACGGACGCCGTCACAACAATGGAGCGCACGAATCGCTACCTCGTAAGACTGTTCGAGGTCCGCGCGACCCGACCGTGGACTGCTGAGGAGTTCGCCCGATATCTCGAGCTGTCTCAGAACGAACACGCCGCTCATCGCCAATACCTCGCCGGCCGCCACTGGTTCGACAACGCCCGCATCGAACGAACCGAGACTGCAGCGCGCGCCAATCGAAGGAACAGCGTCGCGGCCCCGACGAGCCGGGCCGGGCCCTCGTCAGAATCGTGATTCGTGCGGACCCATTCTCGCGGAGCCAAATCAACGACGATCAGTACCGGACGCTGCTCGAGTTTCGAACCGGTCTCCGGACCTTCCTGCACTGGAGCGAAGAACAGGCCCGTGCCGTCGGGCTCTCGCCCGCTCAGCATCAACTGCTCCTCGTCGTGAGGGCTCATCCCGATCCCCGCGGACCGACGATTCGGGACGTCGCCGATCAGCTGCTGTTGCGACACCACAGCGCCGTCGGTCTGGCAGACCGCGCCGAGGCGCTCGGTCTCATCCGCCGCGAACGTGACGGCGACGACCATCGAGTCGTCCGTCTCCGCTTGACCACCCTCGGCAGGCACAAGATCGAGGACCTCTCGTCTCTGCATCTCGAAGAGCTCGCCCGCCTTTCCCGCCCGCTGCAGCGTCTTCGGGTTGGTCTCAAAGAGGCGAAGGCATGATGTGACGTCCGAACGCATGAGTCTCGGAGAGCTGCTGGCGGCGCTGTCGCTCGGTACCGACCTGGGCATGGGCCAGCCGATGGAGCACGTGCTCCGACAGAGCCTCATCGCGTTGCGCCTTGCGGAGCGGATGGGTCTCGGCGAGTCCGACCGCGAGGTCGTCTATTACGCCTCGTTGCTCGCCTGGGTTGGCTGTCACGTTGATGCATACGAGCAGGCGAAGTGGTTCGGCGACGACACTGCGCTCAAGGCGGACTTCCGCCGAGTCGACTTCGCGTCTCGGGCATCGGCCCCACTCTTCATGCTCCGCCATCTCGGCGCCGGCAGGCCGTTGCGCGAGCGGGCGCGACTCGGGGTCGCCTTCTTGGCTGACGGTAGGCGGGCGGCGGAGGCGATACCGGAGAATCACTGGCGCGCCGCCGACGATCTCATGGCTCGGCTCGGCCTTCCCCAACGCGTCCGCGACAGCGTGGAGCAGACCTTCGAGCGGTGGGACGGCAAGGGTCAGCCGACGGGCGCCAAAGGCGACGAGATCCTCGTCACCACGCGGCTCGTGAACCTCGCCGACGTGGTCGAGGTCTTCCATCGGGCAGGTGGCGTCGACGCCGCGGTCGCCGTCGCCCGGTCTCGGGCCGGGACCCAGTTCGACCCCGGCATCGTGGACTTGTTCGTGTTCGAGGCGCCGTCGTTGTTCATGGACTTGGACGCCGCCAGCAGTTGGGATGCGATGATCAGAGCCGAACCCAGAGGAGCGATTCCGCTCGAAAACGCCGAGTTCGAGCGGGCGCTGGAGGCGGTCGCCGACTTCACCGATGTGAAATCGCCCTACACGATCGGGCACTCGCGCGCGGTGGCGGATCTCGTCGGGGAGGCCGCCCGCGCGTGTGGACTGGGCGACGACGGCGCGAAGACGGTCCGACGGGCTGCGCTCGTCCACGATCTGGGCCGGCTCGGCGTGTCGAACGCGATCTGGGACAAGCAAGCGCCCCTCACGCCGACCGAGCGGGAGCGGGTGCGCTTGCACCCGTACTTGACCGAGCGGATGCTGGCTTCCTCGCACGCGCTGGCACCCCTGGCGGCGCTCGCAGTGCAGCACCACGAGCGTCTCGATGGGTCGGGTTATCCGCGGGGCTTGGCCGGTGACGCGATCACGCCTGCGGGCCGGATCCTCGCCGCGGCCGATATGTACCAGGCGCGGACCGAACCCCGGCCGCACCGTCCGGCACGGACCGCCGAGGAGGCGGTCGCCGAGCTGCATGCCGAGGTCCGTGCCGGACGACTGGACGGTCAAGCGGTGGACGCCGTGTTGGGCGCTGCCGGCCATCGTGCCCCGCGCCGCCGCGAATGGCCCGCGGGGTTGACCACTCGGGAGGTCGAGGTCCTGCGCCTGCTCGCCCGCGGGTTGTCGAACAAGCAGATCGCCGACGAGCTGGTCATCTCGGGCAAGACGGCCGGTAACCACATCGAGCACATCTACACGAAGATCGGGGTGAGCAATCGCGCGTTGGCCAGCCTCTTCGCCGCGAAGCACGGGCTCATGGCCGACACGTTCGCGGAAGCATCGCAGTCGACCTCACTCCGACTGAGGGGACCCTCGAGGACGACTGCCGAAGATGGGGTGAACACCTCATGACGACCGAGGGTGTGTTCCGTAGCGTCTCACCAGGCCGCCCGGCTGAGTCAGGAGGAACCGATATGTCCGTGCTCCGAAACGAAGTCACGGGACGGCTCGCCGCCCCACCTGACGACGTCTTCGCGCTCCTGGTCGACGCTGCGAGGCTGGCCGACTGGAACGCCCACATCGACCACGTGATCGATGCGCCCGACCACCTCACCGGCGACGCGCAGTGGGTCGTCAAGATACGCGCCAACGGGACACGTTGGGACAGCCGATCCACGCTCCAGACGCTGGACCGCACAGCTCGGCGGTTCGCGTACCGCACCCAAACCGACGACGGCAACCCCTCGTACGCACTATGGACCTGGAATGTCACAGCACGCGACACCGGCAGCGAGGTCGCGGTTCGCTGGGAGCTGCATCCCCAGACGTTCTGGCGGCGCATGCTGCTGGTGCGAATCCGACACCGGCAGCTGAAGAAGGAGGTGCCTGCGTCCCTGGCGGCCGCCGACCGGCTGCTCGCCGCCGATCGAGCTGCGGCGTGAGAGGTGCGAGCCCGGCCTCGGCGCGGCGGTCCTCATCTGCCGCCGGTCCTGCGGGCGGGAGCGAATCCGGAACGACTGCGTGACCGAATCCGGCGTACAGGCCGACTCGCCACCACTTCCGACGGAGCCAGCCGTACTCCGCGCACTTCAATCGCCGTGCGGCTCGTGCGTGGGCGTGGTCCGAAGCGCGTCGAGGACCGTCCCGACGGGTGGGTAGTCGCCGGGCACGCGGGACCGGTACAGCCAGCGGACGTGGCGGTCCGGTTCGATGATCGCCACGCCGGACAGCCGGCGCGGGTCACCGGTCACCCTGCCGGGCCGACTTCCGCGGCGGAGCGCGTGCAAGTAGTTGCGCCACACTCCGGGCTTGAGCCACTCGTGCCACTCGATCCGACCGATGCCGAGCGCGGCGTAGAGACGGGCGTCAGGGTCGATCAGGCACGGGAACGGAGTGCCCGTGTCCATGAGATGCTGGGCCTGATAGGCGGCACCGGTGCCCACCGCGATCACGCGCGCGCCGAGATGCTCCACCTTCGGGTAGGCCTCGCGCACCTGCGCGAGGTAGTCGATGCAGGGTATTCAGCCGTAGTAGCGGACCGCGATCACAAGAAGCGTCCGGTCGAGGAACGAGCCGATCTCGACCGGAGTGCTGTCCGGCGCCTGCAGCTCGACATCGGGGAGGTGGACGATGGTCATCGCTGATGCTCAGGCTCGGCGGTCATGCCACCCCTTTGGTCACGGTCGCGGCGAACTCGTTGTACGCGTCCCAGGCCCGGGGGCAGTACACGCTCGCGCTGCCGCCGTCCATGAGGAGCGCGACGCCGAGCGCTTCTGCAACCTCGCCGGGCGTCGCGCCGCGCCGGACCGCGGCCTTCGCGTGGTACGCGATGCAGCCGTCGCACTGCTTGACGACCGCGATCGCGAGCGCCATCAGCTCCTTCACACGCGCCGGGAGCTCGCCCTCGGCGACCGCGCTCGTGTGCAGCTTGGCGAAGCCGCCCCAGGTCTCCGGGATCGCGCCGCCGAGCTCCCGAGTCGGCGACCGCAGGCCTTCGACAAGGTCCGAGTACTCACCCATGCCTCGAGCATGGTCATGGCGAGCAAGGCGTGGCAGGGCCGGACGTCACGCCTCCATGGGACCAAGGACGGGTCCTGCTACGGACTGATCGGCTCCAGACGTACGGCCGTCACCTTGTACTGAGGAGTGTTCGTCCGCGGATCGTGCTGGGGACCGGTGAGCCGGTTGAGGAACGTGGCGGGGTCGCTGAACGTCGCGAACAGCTCTCCCGTACGCACTCTGGTGGTCACGGCAGCCGGGAGCACGGCCTCGCCGTAGCGGCTCGTGACCCGCAGCGGGACACCATCGGCGACACCGAGCCGGCGGGCATCGTCGACAGAGATCTCGAGCAAGTCCGTCGGGTGGATCTCCGAGTTCGCCGTCCGCATGGTCATGGTCCCGGCGTTGAACTGGTACAAACCTCGTCCCGTGTTCAACACGAACGGGAACCGGGAGTCGATCGTCTCCGACGTCGGTCGATACGGGACGGGCTGCAGCGGCGCGCGAGTGCGGCCCTTGGCGAACGTCTCGCGATGAAGGATGTCCGTCCCGGGGTGGTCCTCGGTCGGGCAGGGCCACTGCAAACCACCGCCGTCGATCCGCTCGTAGCTGATGCCCGCGGCCGCAGGCCAGACCCTGCGGATCTCCTCCCAGACGTCCTCGGCCGAGCGGTACGGGAACAAGTCGCTCCTTCCCATGGCCCTGGCGACGAGGCACATGATCTCCCAGTCCGGCTTCGACGCACCTCGGGGCTCGAGGACGGTGCGGACGCGCTGGATACGACGCTCGGAGTTCATGAACGTGCCGTCGTGCTCGAACGACGAGCACGCGGGAAGGAACACGGTCCCCAACCTGCGTGCGGTCTCGTTCATGAAGAGGTCCTGGACCACGACGAGCTCGCACTGCCCGAGGGCCTCCTGCGTGGCGTCCGCTTGCGGATGGGTGAGGAGAATGTCCCACCCGATGACCCAGAGACCCTTCAAGACGTCGTCACGCGCGGCGTCGAGGATCTGGATCGCGTCGAGCCCCCGCTCCCCCGGGACGGGCGCGCCCCACACCGACTCGAAGACGTCCCGGGCTTCCTCGAACGTGGCGGAGCCGGTGAGGCGGTCGGGCTCGCAGCCCATGACGGCTGCTCCCTGGACGTTGTTCTGCCCGCGCAGCGGGTTGACTCCCGTGCCCGGCTTGCCGACGTTGCCCGTCAGCAGGGCAAGGTTCACGAGACAGGTGACCCCGTCGGTGCCCTGCTCGTGCTCGGTGACCCCGAGCCCGTGGAACAACATCGACGGTGTCTCCGCTGCGTACAGGCGCGCCGCCCGGCGAATGTCGTCGGCCGCGACGCCGCAGATCGTCGACACCTCATCAGGGGCGTACTCGGCGACGAACGCACGGTAAGCATCGACGTCGTCCACGCGCTCGGTGAGGAACTCCTCGTCGACGAGGTTCTCCTCGATGATGACGTGAGCGATGGAGTTGAGGAGCGGAACATTGGACCCGGGTCGAGCACTCAGGTGGACGTCGGCGTAGCGGGCCAGCTCGATCTCTCGCGGGTCGATCACAACGAGGTTCGCACCACGCAGCTTCGCCTGCTTGATGCGCGCTCCGACGATCGGATGGTTCTCCGTCGTGTTCGAGCCACAGATGACGATCGTTCGCGCCCGTTCGATGTCGTCGAACGCGTTCGTGGCTGCACCGGTGCCGAACGCGGTGCTCAGCGCGGCGGCGCTCGGCGTGTGACACACCCGGGCGCAGCAGTCCACGTTGTTCGTCCCGAGCACGGCTCGGGCGAACTTCTGAGCGAGGTAGTTGTCCTCGTTCGTGGCCCGGGACGACCCGAGCACGGCGACGCTTCCGGGCCCGTCCTCAGCCGCGAGCCGGCCCAGTTCGCCCGCGATGTGGTCGACGGCCTCGTCCCAGGAGGCCTCCTCCCAGGTTCCGGCGCGTCTGATCATCGGCGTCGTGACCCGGTCGGAGGCGTCGACGAACCCGTGTGCGTACCGTCCCTTCACGCACAGGTGGCCCTTGTTGACGGGCGCGTCGAGCGCCGGGCGAGCCGTGACGATGTGGCCGTCACGCGTCCCCACGTCCAGCTCGCAGCCCACGCCGCAGTACGGGCACACGGTCCGGGTCCATTCGTCCGCGGTGCCCTGCTCGATGACACTCTTGTCCTCGAGCGCGCCGGTGGGGCAGGTGTCCACGCACGCGCCACACGAGACGCACGAGCTGTCGGCGAGCGTCGTGCCCGAGTCGGGGACGAGTCTCGTCTCCGCGCCTCGCTCCCACACCTGCCACGTGAACTGCCCCTGCACGTCGGCGCAGATGCGGGAACACCGAAAGCACGTGATGCACTGGTTCATGTCGACGTGGATGTACGGGTGCGAATCGTCGACGAGCGCCGGGTCGGGCACCGCGCGCGAACCGTCGAACCCGGAGCTGCGCAGCACCACGTGGAAGGGCTTGTCGGGCGCCGAGTCGGGCGCCGACTGCGGGTACTCGAGCGCGAGCATGCGGACCAGCTCGCGCCGCAGCGCATCGAGGTCGTCTGACCGGGTCTCGATTGCCATGCCGTCGACGAGGCGGGTGGTGCACGCCGTCACAGGCTGCGGGCGCCCGTCGACCCGCACGATGCAGAGGCGGCACGCGCCGACCGGGTCGAGCCGCGGGTCGTCGCACGCGGCGGGAACGTCGACGCCGAGCGCCCGCAACGCGCCGAGAACGGTCTCCTCGCCGTCGACCGTGTGTGCGGCGCCGTCGACGGTCACCCGAAGCACGAGTCGAGCTCCTCGGGGAAGTTACGCGCCACACCCATGGCGAACTCGGCCAGGCCGGACCCGTGCCCGCACAAGCTGGTCGCGTGCAACGCCGCCACGATCGACTCGAACGATCGCCTGCTGCCGTTCGCCCGGCCTGCGAGCACCTCGGAGAAGATCGCTTCGGCCTCGGCGCCCCCGACCCGGCACGGCGTGCACTTGCCACACGACTCGTAGGCGCCGAAGGCGAACACGTGGTGCACGAGCTCGGCGATCGTCGTGCGCTCGTCGAACCCGACCACGCCGCCGTGGCCCAGAGCGCAGCCGATGGCGTGCAGGTCCTCGAACGTGAACGGGACGTCGAGGAGCGCAGGCGGGACGACGCCGGCCAGCGGGCCCCCGACGATGACCCCGGCAAGCTCCCCGGTTCGGAGCCCACCGCCCAGATCCTCGACGACATGCCGGAGGGGGACGCCCAGCTCGACCTCGTACAGCCCGGGGCGCGCAAAGAGAGAATTGAGAGAGACGACCTTCGTCCCCCTGCTCTCGCCCCGGCCGAGCGCCGCATAGGCGTCTCCACCGTGGCGGACGATCCACGGGATGTTGACGAGCGTCTCCACGTTGTCCACGAGCGTGGGTCGGCCGTGCAGTCCCCGACTCCCCGGGTACGGAGGTCGGACGCGTACCTCAGGTCGTCGGCCTTCGATCGCGTTCAACAGGGCCGTCTCCTCACCGCACACGTAGCTGCCTTCGCCGACGACGACTTCCACGTCGAAAGAGAAGACGCCCCGGCCGAGGACGTCCGGTCCGAGCATTTCCTCCTCACGCGCGCTCTCGATCGCGCGCTGCAACGAGGCGAAGGCAGCCGGGTACTCACGGCGCAGATAGATGTATCCGCCTTCGGCTCCGACGGCGCGACCGGCGACGGCCATCGCCTCCAGCACGGAGAACGGGTCGTCCTCCATCACGAACCGGTCGATGTACGCGCCCGGATCGCCCTCGTCGGCGTTGCACACCACGTACTTCGGAGCTCCCTGCTCCTCGAGGACCGTGCGCATCTTCGCCCCGGTCGGGAACCCGGCGCCTCCCCGGCCTCGCAGCCGAGACGTCTCGATCTCCGCCACGATCTCGCCGGGCGTCAGAGCGAGGGCGCGATCGAGGGCGGCGAGCCCACCCTGGCTGCGATACGCGTCAAGCGTGGTCGCGCCGCCGGCGGCGATGCGCTCCAGCACGATCGCCTGCGGCGCGTCGACCTCGACGTGCGCGGGTCGGCTGTCATCGCGGCCCGAGGCGGGCGCGGCGTAGCACTTCCCCAGGCAGTACACGCGCGGGCCGGCGACGTTGGCCCCCCGCCAGCGCTCGGGATCGAGGTGTCGGGCGACGAAGCACGCCAACCCCTGACAGGACCGATCGTCGAGATCGACATCGGCGAGGTGGTAGAAGGATTGGAACTCGCTTCGGTGCTGCACGCGGCCGATGATGTCGCTACGAGAACGCGATGTCGATCTTGGGGATGTGTGCATCGAAGGCTCGGAGTGCCGCGGCCACGTCGGCCGCAGCCATGCCGCGCACCGAATCGTCGAGTTGCCCCATGCCGTCGAGTTGGACGCGCAGCCGCCTTCCATCCCGCCAGGCCACCGCGTCCGCGTCACCGGCGGATCCGGCGCGGCGTCGCACCGCCTCGCGCAACGCGTCGCGGGCAACCTCCGAGTGATCGCGCGACGGCGCGGAGACGACGCGCTCACACGCGGCGACGACGTCGCCGTTCTCGACCACTTCGTCGGCCCACTCCTCGTAGGGGTTCAGCATGACGCGGCCGGCGACGACCAGGGGAACGTGCGCGCGCAACGCGCACGCCACGCCGTCCTCGCGCACTGTCGGTCGCGTGTCCGGATGGGTACGGACCGTGACCGCCACGTCGACGCCGGGGTCACTCAACGGGCACGGCCCGTCCCCCGCCAGCGCACGGCACGGGAATTCCGGCTTCCCCGGTTCGTGGCACCGGAAGACCCTGTGGCCGGCCTTCGTGAGCTCCCGGACGGTCGCGTCGGCAGCGTTCGGCTCGGTCTCGAGCACCAGTGCATTCATGCGGGCGCGTCTCCTCTCGGCTGGGCCGTCTTCAACTCCCGGCCGGGGGGACCGGTGATGCGCCGTCCGGAGATCGACGCGATCGGCATGCGAACCCAGTGCTGCCCGGAGCCGCCCCAGGCGCGTACCGGGAGTCCCCGCACGCGTCCGAGGTCGTCGTTGTCGGTGACCGCCTCGAGCGGACCGGTCGCCATCACGCTCCACCCCGTGTGGTACATGGGGTCACTCCGGTCGACCTCGAACGTGACCGTCGCGCCTGCATGGGCCGCGTCGAGCTTGGTTCCTTCGTCCGTCCTGAACACGATGTGTCCGCGGTCGAGCACGTAGTTCACCGGGAACACCGCCGCCCGGCCGTCGACGACCACCGCGACCCGCCCCATGACCTGCGTGGCCAGCAGCGCGACGCACTCGCGCTCGGCGAGCTCTTCCAACGCTGAACTCCTTCTCCGGCCCGGTTCGGACTACCTCCACATCTTGAGTGATGCCGAGGGCGGCGGCCTGAGCAGAAAGTCACACCATGCGGGGACCGACGGCGGTTTCCGGTGCCGCGCCGCCTTACTCCGGAGGTCGGTCGCCTCGCTGCTGGGCCAGACGGGCGGCGTAGACGGCGGCCTGCGTGCGGCGCTCCATCCCGAGCTTCGTCAGCAGGTTCGACACGTAGTTCTTGACCGTCTTCTCCGCCAGATGGATCTTCGCGGCGATCTGGCGGTTCGTGAGCCCGTCGGCGATCAACTCGAGGATGTTGCGCTCCTGGGAGCTGAGCTTCGCAAGGCGCTCGTCCTCTTCCGGCCCCTTGCGCAGTCGTTCGAGCACTCGCCCGGTCACCGCCGGATCGAGCAGTGACTGACCGTTCGCCACAAAGCGGACAGCCTGAACGATCTCCTCGCTCTTCACCTGTTTCAGGATGAACCCGGACGCTCCCGCCATGATCGCATCGAACAGTGCCTCGTCGTCGGCGAACGACGTGAGCATGAGGCACTGGATCTCGGGGTGCCGGGAGCGGATCTCTCGGCACACTTCCACGCCGTCGCCGTCCGGAAGGCGAACATCGAGCAACGCCACGTCCGGTCGGGTCGGGGGGATGCGCGACAGTGCTTCCTCGGCGGTTTCAGCTTCGCCGACGACTTCGATGTCGTCCTGCATCTCGAGTAGGTGCGTGAGCCCGCGGCGGACGATGTCGTGGTCGTCGAGCAGGAACACCCGTACCATGTCGTCTACTGCCCTTCAGGCAAGAGGGGTCTGATGCCATTCACGCAGGTCGACCCGCTCGTCCAACGGTTGCTCGATGCGATCAACGTCGTCGGTTCGGACCTCAGCCTACCGATCGTCCTGCGGCGGATAGCGGAGACGGCCCGTGAGCTCGTCGGCGCGCGTTACGCCGCGCTCGGCGTGATCGCCGAAGACCGGCATTTGAGCGAGTTCATCACTGTCGGCATCGATCCGGAGACGTACGCCGCGATCGGTGACCTGCCCGAAGGCCACGGGATCCTCGGACTGTTGATCGTCGACCCGAAACCGCTGAGGTTGCGCGACCTCACGAGCCACCCGCAGTCGTACGGGTTTCCCGCAAACCATCCGCCCATGCGCTCGTTCCTCGGCGTTCCCATCCGCGTCCGGAATGCGGTGTTCGGGAACTTGTACCTCTGCGAGAAAGAGGGTGCGGAGGAGTTCAACGAAGTTGACGAACACCTGGCGGTGGCGATCGCGTCTGCGGCCGCCATCGCGGTGGAAAACGCGCGGCTCGTGGAACGCGTCGAGCAGTTGGCGGTGCTCGAGGACCGGGGTCGCATCGCCCGGGACCTCCACGACAAGGTGATCCAGCGGTTGTTCGCGACCGGCCTGGAGCTGCAGACCATGCTGCCGTCGAATGCCCAGCGCGACCTGGATGAGCGTATCGCCGGGTCGGCGGCGCAGCTCGACGAGACGATTCGCGAGATTCGCAACTCGATCTTCGCGATGGAAGCACCGCACGAGCGCGGCCTTCGCGTCGACATCTTCGCCCAGGTCGATTCGGCCCGGGGGTCGCTCGGGTTCGATCCGGAGCTGCGCTTCGAGGGTCTGGTTGATTCGCTCGTCTCCG
>CAWAGI010000002.1:0-91703 GCA_963781615.1 uncultured Actinomycetes bacterium
CTCATGGCGGTGTGGTGCCTGTGCCGCGCTTTCGACGTGCTCGAGCGGCTGCCACCGGTGTCCACACGCGACCTCAAAGAGCGGCTGTCCATTACCCCTGAGGAACTCGACCGATGGGACGACGTGAGCCGCAAGATCCGCGTCTGTTTCCACGAGGGGAACGTGATCAGCCAGTTCGAGGGCTACGAGCGCCTCGAGGAGCTCGACTGGGACGAGTACCGGCGCAAGTACGGGGACATCCAACGGCTCGACCGGATCCTCGAGGCCGAGGGCGACACGCCGAACCGCTACAAGCTGACGAAGCAGGCCGACGTGATGATGCTCTTCTACCTCCTGCCGGCATCGGAGCTGGCCGAGCTCCTCGATCGCCTCGGGTATCACTACGACGACGAGCTCATCCCGCGCAACATCGAGTACTACCAGTCACGCACCGCGTTCGGGTCCACGCTCAGCCGCGTCGTGCACTCGTGGATCAACGCTCGCAGCCACCGCCACCAATCGTGGGAGTTCTTCCTCGAGGCCCTGTACAGCGACGCCAACGACATCCAAGGCGGGACCACCAAGGAGGGGATACACCTGGGCGCCATGGCCGGCACGGTCGACATCCTGCACCGGTGCTATCCGGGCCTGGAGCTCCGAGATGACGGGCTCCACCTGCACCCGGTGCTGCCGGGGGAGCTCGACTCTCTCGGCTTCAGCGTCCGCTACCGAGGGCACCTCGTGCACCTCGAGTTCACGACCGAGACGGCCCGCGTCGGAGTGGATCTCGCCGAGGGCGAGCCGATCAATGTCGATGTCAACGGCACCCGCAGCGTCGGTACGACCGGGCGAGACGATCGACGTACCGCTCGGACCGGTGGCGGACGGCCCTCGCCGTCGCGGGAGCAGATGAAGGTAGCGGTCGTCGGCGCGGGAGCGGCCGCTGAGGGCTCGGGACCTCCGGCCCGCGCCTTCGTGACCTCGGCCCCTGGGGTCTCGGAGGCGTCGTCCCTAGCGTGAGAGGTACGGCGGACGAAGGGGAGGACCCAGGAATGAGAGCCGTGGTCGTCTACGAGTCGATGTACGGCAACACCCATCTGGTCGCGCAGGCGATCGGCGACGGGCTCGGGGAGTCGTCGCAGGTTGCGGTCGTCCCGGTCGCCGAGGCCGCCGCCACCCTCGCGGACGGCGCCGACCTTCTCGTCGTCGGGGGACCGACGCACGTGCACGGCATGAGCCGGCCACGTACCCGCACCGCGGCGGCCGACGCGGCCAAGAAGCCGGAGAGCGGGCTGACCGTCGAGCCCGAGGCCGAAGGGCCCGGAGTTCGCGAGCTGTTGGAGTCGCTCGGCAACCTCGACATGCGGGCAGCGGCCTTCGACACCCGCATCGACGCGCCGGCCGCGCTGACGGGACGCGCTTCGAAGAAGATCGCACGGAAGCTCCGCCAGCACCGATGCACCTTGGTCGCCGATCCCGAAAGCTTCCTGGTCACCAAGGACTCCCACCTCGAGCCCGACGAGGCGGCTCGTGCCCGGCAATGGGGCGCCGACCTCGCGGCTCGGCTCGCGTCGCGGGTGCATTCGAGGGAAGGACAGTGACGCTTGAGGGTCACGGTGGTGGGAGCGGGCTCATGGGGCACGACGCTGGCATCGCTCGTGTCGGCCCGGAACGAGACGGTGCTCTGGGCGCGCGAGCCTGAGGTCGCCGACGCCGTAGCGCACAATCGTGAGAATCCCGTGTTCCTCCCGGGGTTCGCGCTTTCGCCCGCACCTGCGGGCGACAAGCGATCTCGAGGCGGCGCTGCAGAACGCCGAGGTGATTCTCGTCGCGGTTCCTTCCCAGTACTTCCGGTCCGTCATCGAGGCCGCTCGCCCGTTCGTGCCGGACGACGTCGATCTCGTGACCGTCACCAAAGGCATCGAGACTGGCACTTGCCGTCGGATGACCGAGGTGCTCGACGACACGCTGGGGCACGATCCGGATCGGATATGCGTGTTGTCGGGTCCCAATATCGCCCGCGAGGTCATGGCCGGCGAGCCGTCTGCGACCGTCATCGCGAGCCGTGATGTCGCGCGGGCAGAGCGACTCCAGCAACTGTTGATGAACGACTCGCTACGCGTGTACACCAACCCTGACGTCGTCGGCTGTGAGGTCGGCGGCGCGGTGAAGAACGTCCTCGCCATTGCGGCCGGGATCGGCGACGGCCTGGGCTTCGGCTGGAACACCAAGGCCGCGCTCATCACCCGCGGCCTCGCGGAGCTCACCCGTTTGGGCGTCGCGCTGGGCGGCAAGCCCTTGACCTTCCTGGGTCTTGCAGGGAACGGCGATCTGATCGCGACGAGCAGCAGCGCCCACAGCCGCAACCGTCACGTCGGAGAGGAGCTCGGCAAGGGCCGGCCCCTCCGGGAGATCCTGGACCCGATGCGGATGGTGGCGGAGGGCGTGGGGACGACGCCTGCCGTCCTCGGCTTGGCGCGCCGGCTCGGCGTCGAGATGCCGATCTCGGAGAAGGTCGGTGCGGTGCTGGCCGGGGAGCTCTCCCCCGCGGACGTCGTGCACCTGCTCATGCAGCGCGACGCCAAGCCCGAGCTCCACGGTCTCACGCGATGACCGAAATTCGGTGACGCGCGCGCAAGGCGTCTCAGTGGACGCTTCGCTCCTTGCCCTCCCAGTACGGGGCACGCAGGTCGCGCTTGAGCACCTTCAGCGCGCCCGACAGTGGCAGCGGCTCGGTGCGAAACGCGACCGACTTCGGGACCTTGAACCCCGCGATCCGCTCGCGGGTGTGTGCGATGAGCTCCTCTGCGGTCGCGACGGCGTTGGCCTTGAGCACGACGACGGCGTGGACCGCCTCACCCCAGACGTCATGCGGGATCCCGATGACGGCGACCTCCGAGACCGCCGGATGCGAGGCGAGCGCGTTCTCGACCTCCACGGAGTACACGTTCTCGCCGCCGGTGACGATCATGTCCTTGACCCGATCGACGAGGTAGAGATAGCCCCGCGCGTCCAGGTACCCGGCGTCCCCGGTGTGGTACCAGCCGCCGCGGAACGCGTCGGCCGTCTCCTTGGGCCGCTTCCAGTACTCCCGCATGAAGTTGCCGGCGCGGGCGCACACCTCTCCCGTCTCACCGGCGGGGAGCGCGTTGCCCTCACCGTCCTGGATGCTCAGCACGACCCCGGCGAGCGGCCGGCCGGCGGAACGCAACAGGTCATCGCCGGCGCGGTGGTCGTCGGGCCCGAGCGCCGTGAGCACCGCCGACGACTCGGTCATGCCGTAGCCCTGGTACACGTCGAGGTCGGGGAACAGCTCGAGCAGCCGGTCGAGCAGGGCGCGGGGCATCGGCGACGCGCCGTAGGTGAGCACCTCGAGGGACCGCATCCGCTCGGTCTCGAAGTCGGGGTGCGCGAGGAGCATCGCGATCATCGTCGGCACCATCACCGTCATCGTCACGCCGTGTGCCTCGATGTTCTCCAGCACCGCCTTCGGCTCGAAGATCGGCACGAACGTCGACGAGCCGCCGCAGGCGGGGATCCCGAGGATGCCGCCCATCGAGGCGGCGTGGAACATCGGCGTCTGATGCAGGTACACGAAGTTCTCGTCGAGCCCCCAGCGGAGCGCGACGTGGTACATGTTCAGCATCTCCGCTCGCTGATCGAGCAGCACGCCCTTCGGGAGACCGGTCGTGCCGCCCGTGTACATGAGGATCACGGGATCTTCCTCGTCGGGCTCCTCGGGGACGACCGCCCGCCCGGCGCCGACGAGCTCCTCGTAGCGGAGATCGTGTGGGACGTCGCCCTCGCCGATCAGGACGACTCGTTCGATCCCCGCGTTCTTGCCCACGCTGTCGACGAGCGGCGCGAACGCAGCGTCGGTGAAGCACACCTTCGTCTCGGAGTCGCGCAGGATGAAGTCGAGCTCGGCGGGCGCCAACCGGAGGTTCAGCGGGTTCACGATCCCGGCGCCGAGGAAGGCGGCGTGGTACAGCTCGAGGAACTCGTGGCCGTTCAGGGCCATGACTGCGAAGTGGTCGCCGCGACCGAGCCCGAGCTCGTTCTCCAGCGCGTCCCCGAGGCGGAAGACCCGCTCGACGTGCTCGGCATAGGACGCCCGGTACGGGCCGTCGGAGAAGGCGACCTTGTCGGCGTACCGCTCTGCCACCGGCAGGAGATGCCGGTGGTACACAAGCTCTTTCATGCTTCCCCCCGCGCTCACCCCGATCCTCCCAGACCCCGCCTTCGACGGCGACCGGCAACTCTGCCCGGACCTGGATACCTTCGTCGATGGCATGAAGCTTTCATTCGAAGCCCTCCGAGACTCGGTGCGCTGCTGTGCGTGAGCGCTGCTCCAGTCGTGCGCCCCGCGCACTTCGTGCGCTTCGCGGCGTTGTCGCCGCCGTCGTGCTGGCCGCGGCATTGGCGCCGATGGAGGCCGGCGCGCAGTCGGAGCCGGCCGGGGAGAGCGAGATCGGCGTCACCGCGAGGACGATCCGCATCGCAGTCATCGCCGACGTCGACAACCCGGCTCGGCCCGGCCTTTTTTCCGGGTCCGTCGACGGCGTCCGGGCCTTCGCCAAATTCGTCAACGCTCACGGCGGTGTCGCCGGCCGCCGGGTGGCAGTCGACTTCATCGATTCGCACCTGAGCGCGGACGAAGCCCGCAACGCGCTCATCAAGGCCTGTCAGGAGGACTTCGCCATCGTCGGCACGACCGCGTTGTTCCTCAACAACGTCGAGCCGATGGTCGGCTGTGTCGACAAAGCCGGCCGCTCGACCGGCCTGCCCGACGTCCCGCTGTTGCAGACCGAGGTGAACCACCTGTGCTCGCCGGTCTCGTTCCCCGTGATCGCGGTCGGGCTCGACTGCGCGACCAAGGACGACCATCCGCAGACGTATCACACGGGGCAGGGCTACGCCCGCTACCACGTGAAGCACAACAAAGGGCTCCACGGGATCTGGCTGGTGCCGTCCGACCTGAAGGCGACCGCGAACGCGTCGTTGCCGATCTTCGAGGGGGCCCGGAAGGTGGGGATCAAGGAGGACGGTCAGTTCAACGTGCTCGGAACAGCCATCCAGAGCGACTACACGCCGTTCGTGCAGGCGATCAAGCAGGAGGACAGCACCTACGCGCTGAGCGGTTCCGACTACAAGAGCACGCTGCTCCTTCGGCGCGAGGCGAAGGTGCAGGGCGCGACCTCGGTGAAGGTCTGGGACTGCACGCTGCAGTGCTACGACGAGCGGTTCCTGCGCGAAGGCGGAACCGACGTCGAAGGCGAATACACGGCTATTCCGTTCATCCCGTTCGAGGAGGCCAAGTCCAATCGCTCGATCGCCGACTACCTGCGCTCCGTCGGGGGCAAGAAGAACGCGAGTGCGTTCGGGGCCCAGGCGTGGGCAGCCGGCTTGTTCTTCCAGGAGGTCGCCGGCCGGGTCGCCGAGGCCGACGGCGACAACGGCCTGACCCGCGCCCGCTTCCTGGAGGAGGCAGCCAAGGTCCACGACTTCACCGCCGGCGGGATGCTCGGCCCGACCGACGTCGGCGGCCATGTGAACAACGGGTGCTTCGTGCTGATGCAGGTGAAGAACGGCAAGTTCGTGCGCGTGTCGCCGAAGGAGAAGGGGACGCTCGACTGCAGCAAGGACAACATCGTCGACGTCAAGCTCGACCTCGTCTAGGGACGGACGCCGTGAGTTCGGGGACCATCGGCCCTAGTCGGTCGGCGGGGAGCCGGCGGACCATTGGGGCGGTGTTGAGCGCGCTCGTTGATGTGTTCCGGCTGCGGCAGTACTTCGACGTCGCGACCCGGGTGCGCGAGCTCGGGGGCGACCTCGCCGACGACGTCGGATTCCTCGACGTCGCACGCCGCGTGGTGCTCCCGTTGCCGTTCGACCGCCGTCCGAAGGAGCGGCATCCGTTCGGCGAGCTGGAGCCGGACGACCTCGAGCGGTTGTCGCTGCGCCGCGTGGCATTGGTCGCGACCGGGGGCAGCGGCGCCCTGGCGTCGGTCGTGGGCGCCGGCCGCGCGCTCGACGAGTGCGGGATCGAACCCGCCGCGATCTCCGTGTGCTCGGGCTCGGCGCTGTTCGGGTTCCCCCTCGGTGCCGGCGTCCCTGCCGACGAGGTGGCGGACTTCACGCTCTCGCTCCGCCCCGACGACTACGTCGACGTCGACTGGCGCGCGCTCGCCCGACTCGCGCCGCGCCTCGCGCGCGGTTTCGCGGGGGTCATGCGCGGCGACCGCATCGAGGCCACCTACCGTCGCCTGCTGGGGACGCGCACCCTCGGAGAGCTGGCGATCCCGACGTACGCGCCGATCTGGAACATCGAGTCCAACCGCGTCGAGTACATCGGCCCCCGCACATACCCGGACATGGAGGTCGCCCACGCCGTGCGCATGGCGATCGCGCTGCCGTTGTTCGTCGAGCCCGTCGAACTCGACCGGGGCCACTGGTGCGATGGCGGCATCGTCGACATCTTCCCGGTCCGACCCGTCCTCGACATCGAAGCCCCGTGCGACGTCGCGCTCGCACTCAACTGCTTCTACCCGCCCGAGTTCTCCGGCGAGGACGCGACCGGCTGGCAGGACCGGGCAGCGAGCATCCTCTACCTCGCGAGCCAGGTGCGCACCTGCCAGCAGGCGGAGCTCGCGCGACAGAACCTGCGCCGACTCCGCGAGCACGCCGAGGTGCTGCTCGTTCACCCGGTGCCCTACGAGAAGGTTCAGGGGCTCGGCTTCTACCGGCAGTTCCTCGACACGAGCGAGTGGCCCGCGTTCATCCGCGCCGGGCGGGACGTCGCCCGCGAGGCGCTCGTCGGCGCCGAGCACCGCGCACGCCCGCGACCCTCGAACCAGCTCCCGCGTAGCCGGCCGATGCCGATCCCGAAGACACTCGTCGTGCCGTTCGACGGCTCTCACTTCGCCGAACAGATCCTTCCCGTCGCCAGCACGCTCGCAGAGCAGCTCGACGCCGACCTCGTGCTGGTCACCGCGACCTGGGACGAACAAGACGACCGGGACACAGCCGCGACGTACCTGCGGAAGGTCGCGACCGAAACGTCGGCACGGATCGTCGACACGATTGTCGCCGACGGCCCGGCGCCGATCGCCGCCATCACCGCCGCGGCTCAGGGTGGGCCCGACCGGATGGTGTGCATGACGACCCACGGCCGCGGCCGGTTCCGGTGGGCCGTGATCGGCAGCGTCGCCGAAGGCGTCGTGAGCCGCTCCGATGTCCCCGTCGTGCTCGCCGGTCCGAGATGCAGTGCACAGCCGCTTGTGGTCCCCGGCCGCGTGGTGATCTGCGTCGACGGGACCGACGCGTCTTTGTCCGTCGTCCCGCACGCATGCGAATGGGCCCGAGCCTTCCATCGCGACGTCGAGGTCGTGTTCGTCGGCCATCCTCTCGACGTCGAAGGCGCCGCTCATCCCGACATGGTGCTCGGAGCGGTGGCCGAGCAGGTTGAGCGCGAGGGCGTCGCCGCGCACCCTCTGCTCTTGCGCAGCACGTATCCCGCCGGGGCGCTCGTTGATCTGGCGGAGGAGGCGCCGGCGGCGTTGCTCGCGATGACCACGCACACCCGTGGTGGGCTGGCTCGCGTGGTGTTGGGCAGCGTCACCATGGGTGTCCTCAACTCCGCACCGTGCCCGGTGCTCGTGACCCGCCCCGACGGAAGTCGTGATCGAGGCGGCCGTTCGACGTTTGACATCCGGCGCGACAATCAGCGTGAGAGCCACGCGGAAAAGGAGATTCACCATGACAGTGTCGGGATTCGACCCGTTCTCGACGATGGATCGTCTCCTCGGGCGATCCGGGTACGGCGAGGGTGGCGGCAGGTCACTCGCGCTGCCGGTCGACGTGTATCGCAAAGGTGAGGAGTTCATCGTCGAGATCGACGTGCCCGGCATGGACCCCGACAAGCTCGACCTCACCGTCGAGCGGAACATGCTCTCGATCACTGGCGAGCGCCCGGCCCGTCACGACGACGCACAGGTCGTGCTGTGCGAACGACCTCACGCCCGGTTCAGCCGCCAGCTCTACCTGGGCGAGAACCTCGACACCGCAGGCGTGAAGGCCGGCTACGACAACGGTGTGCTGACGATCACGATCCCGGTGTCGCAGCAGGCCCGCGCCCGCAAGATCGATATCGGCGGCGGCGGGGGTGGCTCGATCGACGTCGGCGGCTCCGAGAAGTAGCCGTGCTCCTGGCGCGTCGACGCGGGGTTCGGCGCGCTCGGGGACGGATCATGATGGCGGCATGACAGAGCGGCGAGATCAGACCGTGCTGACGACGGGGGCGAACTCGGGCATCGGCCTCGCGACGGTGCTCGAGATCGCGCGCCGCGGTTACTGCACCGTCGGCACCGTCCGATCCCAGTCGAAGGCGGACGCCGTCGCGGCCGCGGCGCGTGAGGCGGACGTCGAGGTCGAGACCGCGATCCTCGACGTGACCGACGCGGCCGCAGCCGCGGAGCTCGTTGACCGCTACCGGCCCTATGCGGTCGTGAACAACGCCGGGTACTCGATCACCGGCGCGATCGAGGACGTCACCGACGGCGAAGCATTCGCTGCGCTGGAGACGATGGTCATCGCCCCGATGCGCCTCGCCCGGCTCGCCATCCCGCACATGCGCGAGCGCCGCGAGGGGCGCATCGTCAACGTGTCGTCGATCTACGGCCGCGTGACCACGCCGCTGACGGGCTGGTATCAGGGTGCGAAGCATGCGCTCGAGGCGTTGACCGACGCGCTGCGCACGGAGGTCGCCGGCTCCGGCATCCGTGTCGTCCTCGTCGAACCGGGCGGCTTCCGAACCGGCATCTGGGAAGAGACGGAGCGAGAGGTCCAGAAGCGCGCCGGGTCACGATACGACGGCGCGTACCGTCGGACGCTGCAAGGCACCCGGCTCGCGCAGCCGATCATGGGCGCCCCGGGTCAGGTCGCCAAAGTCATCGCCGGCGCGCTGAGCGGGTTCACACGTCCGCGTTACCTCGTGGGTTACGACGCCGCCGCGATATCGCTGTGGTCACGGTTGACGCCGACCCAGATCAAGGACCGACTCAGCCGCCTCGTGCTCGGCTTGTAGCTCGCCCTACTGAGGTCGACCGCCAATCGGAGACTGCGACACTCCTCGTTCGGCGATGATCTCAATCCGGACCTTCACGTCGGGCTCCACGCGCAGCATCAGGATCCGGGGTGGTTCCATGCCGAAGTCACGGACGTCGAAGGTCGACTCACCGTCGAGCCGGATCGTGTGGTCGTCGACCACAGTCATCGTCATGTAGTCCTCGACGGATCGAGTCACGGCCCGGAAGGTGAGGTCGCCGCGGACAAGGAACCGGCCATCGTCTGGGCCCCGGACCACTCCCGTGAGCACGCCGCTGATGGTCGGGTATCGCCGTGCGTCGATCCGCTTCCGGAGTTCGCGATCCTCTAGCCGGTTCCCCGACGACAGTCGGTTGACCGGGAACGACAGCTGGGCGGTTGGGTGCGGGCCCACGACTGCGTCGCCATCTGCGTCGAGATCGACGAACCCCTCCAGGCCATCGGTCGTGGAGTGAATCGGATGCACAGTCGAACGCGCATCGATCCAGACTCGCGATCGCTCGGGGATGATCGTGTACAGCGCCATCCGCTTTTGGGGGTTGTGTGGTGTGGGGTGGGGGGTTGGGGGGTTGCGCGTGAGTTGAGGGCGAGAAGCGATGGCTTTGTGGTGGGTCGCTGGCTGTTGGGTGATCACAGGGACTTGGTGGAGGTGGGACCTGGCTGGTCGGGGTCTGCTCGTCGCTAGCTGTGGATCAGCTCGGCGGTTCGCACACTGGCCGTTCTCGGCGGGGCATACCGTTCGTGAGGGAGAACCGATGATGGTCGAGAGCCTCGACGCGACATGCGAGCCAGCGCGCGTTCAGCTGGTACATGGAGCGCGACCGTTGCTGCGCTCGACGGTGGTGGTGTGCTCGTCTTCGACGCGGTCGGACGCGAGCTGTTGCGTGACAAGGCCGAGCGGGCGAGCCGGACCGTGCCGGTCTTCGCCACCGATCGTCGAAGCGCCGCTGCGGCTCGCACCGCCGGTGGACGGTTGACCCGACTTCGATCTCTCGTGGCATCTCCGCCCATCGAGGTGCCGTCCCGAAGACGCTGGCGGCCGTGCTCGACCTTGCGCGTCGGGGCACGGCGGGCTCGACCGCGCCGGCCGCTGTGGGAGTGGACGCTGGTCGAGGCTCGAAGACGGGAGGGCGGCCGTTGTACTGAAGCTTCATCCTCGCTCACGGACGGGATCGGCGGCATGCAGATCGCGGCGACCTGTTCGATGTCGGGCCGAGGCTCCGACCGGGGCCGATGCCGAGGCCCCGAGCCGAACACTCTCCGGCCGGTCTCGCCGTCGACGTGCTCGGCTACCGGTTGCGCGATTGGCGGGCTTCGCGAGTCGTGCGCTCGCTGCCGGAGGACCGGCGCGGCGCGCGCCATCCGATCGACACGGCGAAGCGCGTGCCGGACGGCAGTCGGTGGCGAGGACCGTGCGCCCCGTCACCGACACGCGTCTCCGCTCATGACCGCCGGAAGCTCGGTCGGCACTTCGACGTGCTGGACGTGCCGCTCGACGGCCTGAACGCGCCGCGAAAGCCGCCGCCGGCACCCTCAACGACGTGTTCGTGGGTTCGGTCGCCGGAGGGCTCCGGCGCCCGCGAGCGCCACGGGACAAGCTGCGAGGAGCTGCGGCTCACGCTGCCGATCAGCACCCGCCACGAGACCGACGCGGCCGCAGGCAATCGCATCACGCTCATGCGCTTCATGATCCCGGTGGGCATCGTCGACCCCGTCGAACGGATGCACGCCATCCACGAATCGACCGGCGAGGCACGGGCCGAGTCTCGATCCCCATGACGGACGCGATCGCGGGAACGCTCAACCTGTTCCCCTCGGGGTTCGTCGGCGGGATGCTCAAGCACGTCGACTTCGTCGCCAGCAACGTCCCCGGCCTGCCGATGCCGCTCTTCATCGGGCACGCGCGACTGGAGCGCTTCTACGCCTTCGGCCCGACGATCGGCGCCGCCGTGAACGTCACGCTGCTCTCGTACTGCGACACCTGCGAGATCGGCGTGAACGCCGACACCGGCGCGGTTCCCGATCCCGAGGTCCTCATGGACGCCGGAAGCCTTCGAGGCGGTCCTCGAGGGAGAGAGGTGTGCTCCGGCCGCCGTCCTGAACGTCGGGTTCAGGGAGGCACGCTCGCGGCGCCCGGTCACGTCGTGTCGAGGAGCTTCTTCCGCTCTTCCCGCTGCGTCTTCCACTCGGCCAAGAACGCTTGCTGGCCGGCCTTCGCCGCCGCCCCCGCCGACCGCGCGCTGGCGTCGATCTCGTCGGCCAGGGTCGAGAAGGTGTCGCCGAGGTCGTCGACGGCGTCCTCGACCTGCTTTGCCGCCTTCTTCCACGCGTCGCCCGTGGCGTCCGCGGCTTGGTCGAGCTTGGACTTGGTCTCGGCCTGGCGCTTCTTCAGCGCGTCGATCGCCTTGTCGTACCGCTCACGAGCGTCCGCCGACGCCTCGTCGGCCTGTTTCTTGAGCTCGTCGATCTGAGCCCAGAGCTTGTCGAGCGCCTCGTGGGTCTTGGCTCGGTACTCGTCTTCAGTAGCCATTGCTTTCCTCCCCGAACAACCGTCCGGAACGCTTCACCGAAGCATGACACAGGACCGCCTCCGGGTTCATGGAGGCGCCCTGACCTTGTCGCCATAGCGATCCGTCGCCGTCAGTCTGCGAACCGCACGCCGTCGCCGTCGAGAGTGACCGTCATGCCTTCGTGAGCGAGACAGATCTGTTCGTGCGTGCCGTCCCAGCGCCGGCGGGCGTCCGCAAGCAGAGCGTCAAGCTCGTCGTCGCTGTGGTACGGGTCGTGGTGGAAGAGCACGAGCGCGTGGGCTGCGGCATCGTGCGCAAACCCCATGACGTGCTCGGTGCACGAGTGACCCCACCCCACGTGCTGCGCGTACTCGTCGTCGCGGTATTGGGCGTCGTGGAACAACACGTCGGCGTCGTGGGCGACGTCGCCGCCATCTGTCGCCAGCCGCTCATCAGAAGGGTGGATCCCGATTGACGGTTCGTGGTCCGGGATGTACACGAGCGTCCGCCCGTTCTCCTCGATGCGGTACCCCACCGTTGGCCCTTGGTGCGCGACTTTGCCGGCTCGAATCGTCGCCGAGCCGATCGTCACCGCTTCCTTCGGGGCGTCGTGGAAAGTGAGCTGAGCCGGGATGTCAGCTAAGCGCACCGGGAACAGCGGCGGCGACAGGTAGGTGGCGATGCGGTCGGCGAGGCTCTGTCCGGGCGACGCCGGCCCCCAGATGTGCACGTCGGCCCCCGGTCGGAACAGCGGACGGAAAAAGCCCAACCCTTGGAGATGGTCGAGGTGCAGGTGCGTCAACAGGACGTGCAACTCGTCGACCGGATCCTTGTCGATCGCGACGCCGAGGGCGCGTATGCCGGTCCCGGCGTCGAGCACGAGCGTCGGGCCGCTGTCGAGGCGCACTTCAATACAGGACGTGTTGCCGCCGTAGCGGACCGTCTCAGGCCCGGAGACCGACAGCGAACCGCGGCAGCCCCACACCCGGGCCTGCATCAGCGTGCGTCCCTCGTCGCTCCCACCTCCCAGAAGACAGTCGTCGTCAAGCCGGGTTGCGACCGAGACGGTCGTGGCTTGACACCCAGTCGCCGTGGAGGACGGCGCTGCTGAGTGACGTCTCGCCGGCCAGGACGGTGGCCGCGCAGACCTCCGCGAACTTCCGAACTTTCCCGGTGCCGTAGCACCCCAGCATCTCGAGGCACTCCCGCTGGGTTGGCAGCCCGGTACCTCCGCCGTGCGTTGCCACGATCAGTGAGGTCAGCGTCACGGACCAGTAGTAGTCGCCGTTGTCGAGCAACTGGCTGTAGGTGACGCCGGCGTGGGACTCCGAGATGTTGGCGACGTCCTGACCGGTGGCGATGAAGATCGCGGTTAGGCCGTTGGCGTAGTGGGCGCCGTTGTTGGCATTGCCGCCGAGGAATGATCCGACATTGGAGACCTGCCGGGCGAAGAACAGCTCGTGCCCCTCGACCCCCATGAGGCTCTTGAGCACATCGTTCTTGATCACGGCCTCGGCCACCACGCGCTTGCCGCGTGTCAGGAGCATGTTGATGCCGGAGTGCTTCTTGTCGGTGTCGACGTTGCCCGAGAGCATGTACTCGAGCCGCCCCGGGTAGTTCTCCTCGATCCAGGTGCACGCGGCGAGCGTCGCCTTGCCGGTCATGTTCTGCCCGGCGGCGTCGCCGGTTCTGTAGTTGAACCGGAGGTACCGAATCGGGCCGACCTGGTACTGGCCGATGTAGGCGAGCTGACCGATGCTGGTGGTCGACTCGGCCGCCTTCTTGATCTGGTCGAAGTGGTCCTCGACCCAACGGCCGAAGTTGCGGGCGGCGACGGCGTCGCCGCATACGAACGCGGGAGCGCGTTGCATGTAGTCCTCGACGACGGCGGTCCTCACTCCGCCGCTCTCGGTCAGCAACCGCATGCCCCGGCTGTAGCTGGCGATCAGCGTGCCCTCCGTCGTGGCCAGCGGGACGAGGAACTCGCCCGAGGCGTATTCGCCGTGGATGCGAAGCGGTCCGGCGACGCCGATGGGCACTTGGGCGACGCCGAAAAAGTTCTCGCCGTTGCCGCTGACGACCGCCGGGTCGATCGAGTAGCGCCCGACGTGGTCGACGACAGCGCCGGTGTGCTCGGCGACGAAACGACGACGGGCTGCCGCCATCTCCTCGGTGTAGTCGTCGGAAGGATCGCGGGGGACGCGGACTCTTTCGGTCACGGTTCCCGGTCGGTGAAATCGTCGGTCATGATGTGTGAGCGCGCCTTGGCAGAAGCATTCGGCCCCGCGAGCACGGTAGTACTGAAGCTGTTCATGCAGCATCGCCGCACGATCAGGTTGCGTTATGCACCAAAGCTGCCCGATCCGCGGGCGCGTCCTACGCGCTATTCGCTTCGGAGCGAGGGTGCTTCGGGGGGACCAATACCACGGGGAGACCGCTTTGGTGCAAGACCTTGAGCCCGGTGGTACCGAGCCGTAGGCCCGAGAAGCCGCCCAACCCGCGGGTACCGACCACGACAAGGCCTACCTGTTCTCGGATTCCCGCTTCGGTCAGTGCCGCCACCGGCTCCTTGTGGAGCACGAGCGCACGAGTGGGAATGCCCGCCTCGTGCAGTGGAGCGATCCATTCCTCGACCTGCTCGCGTACACCTGTGTCCTGGGCCGCGGAGTCCGATTGCGCTTCCCGAATGGTTCAGAGGCGTGGGCGGCGATCACCTCGGATGCGAGGGGTCGTGCGAGGTCACGACACCACTCGACGGCGTGAGCGCTGCCTTCCGAGCCGTCGACACCCACCAGCACCCGTGCGGGCCACACCGAGCGCGCCGACGCCGGAACCGTGGCGAGCACCCGGGTGGTGTGGTCGGCGAGATGATGAGCAACGCTCCCCAGGTGCAAGGCGTGCGGATGACTTCCGGTCCCGTGCGTCCCGGTCACCAGAAGATCGACGTCGTCGCGCTCGGCGGCGTCGAGGAGCGCGCTTCGAGGATCGCCGTCGAGAATCCGGGCCTCGTACCGATTCCCGCTTCTCGGGCGATGGAGCATTCGTCGTCGAGGTTTCGGCGCGCCTCCGCGCGCAGACGTTCATAGGTCTCGGGTGGCAACTCGGCTTGCGACGGCTTCCACGCCGAAGCGACGACGAGGTCGGCGTCGGTCGCGTGGGCGACGCCCGCCGCCCACGCGACCGCGACCTGGCCGCTCACCGAACCGTCGGTACCAACCATCAAGCGTCTCATCGCGCGAGTCTCCGAGCTCGACGTGCGGTGGAAGAGTACGCGCGTACTCGAACTCCCACGCCGTACTCGTCGATAAACGACTTCTGTGATGTCACCCCGCGCGCGCCAACACGACCTTGAGCGCGCCCGTCTCGCCGGCGCGGGCGAAGACGTCGTACGCGTCCAAGAACTCGTCGAGCTGGAAGTGGTGCGTGACGAAGCGGCCGGCATCGATCTGGTGTCCCCGGAGCAGCTGCACGAGTGTCGGTGTCGAGTATGTGTCAACGAGCCCGGTGGTGATCGTCACGTCGCGGATCCAAAGGTCTTCGAGGTGCAATGTCGCCGGCTCGCCATGGACGCCGATGTTCGCGACTCGGCCGCCGGGACGGATGAGCGCTGCCGCGAGCTCGAACGTCGCCGGAACACCCACCGCCTCGATGGCGACGTCCGCTCCGAGCCCGTTCGTGAGGTCGTCGATGGCGGCACGCGGATCCTCCCGATCGTTGTTGACGACCACGTCGGCGCCGAACTGCTTGGCGGCCTCCAACCGGCTGTCTGCGAGGTCGATGGCGACGACGTGCGACGGGCTGTAGAGCCGCGAGCCCATGATCGCCGAGAGCCCGATCGGGCCGGCGCCGACCACGGCAACGACATCGCCGGGCTGCACGCGACCGTTCAGCACGCCGCACTCGTAGCCCGTGGGCAGGATGTCCGCCAGCATGAGCATGGCTTCGTCGCTCACGCCGTCGGGCACCGGGTACGTCGACGTGTCAGCGAATGGGACGCGCACGTACTCCGCCTGCGTTCCGTCGATCAGGTGGCCGAGGATCCAGCCGCCGCCATTCAGGCATTGCCCGTAGCGCCCCTCACGGCAAAAGCGGCAGGCACCGCAGGCGCTGATGCAGGAGACGAGCACGCGGTCACCCGGGACGAGGTGCTTCACGCCCGCGCCGACCGTCTCGACGGTCCCGACCGCCTCGTGGCCCAGGATGCGCCCGTCCGTGACCTCGGGTACATCGCCCTTCAAGATGTGCAGGTCGGTGCCGCAGATCGTGACCGTGTCCACGCGCACGATCGCGTCCGTGTCGGCACCGATCTCCGGCTCGGCGACGTCCTCCCACGACTTGCTCCCAGGCCCGTGATACACGAGTGCCTTCATCGCTGCTCCGTTCTGCAGTGGACTTCCATGGTCCCCGAGCGGCCGGCTCGCCTCAAGGGGCAGAGGCCCCTCGAGACCACTGAGAGGCCGGGATACGACTGTTGTTCACGCCTCCTTGACCACCGAATACCAGACCCGTTCTGCGACCGTGTGCACGAGGTCTCCTATACGGGACAACCGCCGGTAGACCTCGCGGCGCCCGATCACCTCGCGCAGGTCCGGGACCTGGAGGAGCGCCGACATCGCCGGCCGGTACGCGTGCTCGACCCTCCGCTGGCATTTGATCGCGGCATCAGCACACTGGGTGGCGTCGTCCTCGGTCCGGAGACGGCGGAACGCGTCGGCAAGGTGCCCTACGGCGTCGGCGAGGAGCATCGCCATCTCGTGTGTGGGCGCGTCCGGTTCGATGTTCATGACGTCCATCTCACGCACGAGGTCCTTCGAAGCGTTGAGCACTTCGTCGAGGTCGGCCGACAGCGTGTAGAGGTCCTCGGCGTCGAGCGGCGGTGAGAACGCGTCGCGGACGGCCAGCCACAGCTCACGTTTGGCGTCATCGGCGCGATGTTCGCAGTCGCGGACTCTGTTGGCGGCGGCGGTTTCCCCGTTTGACCATGCAACGAGGGCGTCCATTCCCTCCACCGTGATCGCGGCTTGGTTGCGGAGCATTGTGAGGAGATCAGGGTTCTCGGGCAGGAACCAGCGTCTGGTAGTCACGTGAGCCACCTCCACGGCAGGAGCGCAACGACCCCGAACACCGCCGTTGCGGGAACGGTCACGAGCCAGGCGATCAGGATGGCCCGCACCACGCGCCAGCGCACATGGCGCCAGCGGCGCCGTCCCCCACCAACGCCTACCACCGACGACGCCACGACCTGGGTCGTGCTCACAGGTGCACCGATCACCGACGCTCCGAGCAGGACCGCGGTGGACCCGATCTGGCTCGAGAGCGCATCGAGGGGACGGATCCGGATGATGCGCTGGCCAAGCGTCCGCACGATCCTCCATCCGCCCAACGCGGTCCCGGCGGTAAGTGCGGCACCGCACACGAGTTCGACCCATACGGGCGCCGCAAGGCCTGAGAGCTCGCCACCCGACACGAGCAACAATGCAACGACACCCACAACCTTCTGCGCGTCGTTGGCGCCGTGACCCAGCGCAAGACCTTCCGACATCAACCACTGCCCGGCACGCACCGGACCGCGTACACGCCGCGTGCTCCGTCGCGCGGCATGGCGCAACGCGCGGTCGACCAGCAGCCCCGCCACCAAGCCCACTGCTGGCGCGATCGTCAGCACAGCGGCAACACCGAGCACACCGACGGGCTTGATGCCGTCAAAGCCGCCCCAATTCACCGAGCCCGCGCCTCCCTCAGCGAGCGCGGCGCCGACGAGACCGCCCAGCAGCGCGTGTCCCGAACTCGACGGCAGACCCCGCCACCAGGTCAGCCCGTTCCACGCCACCGCCCCCGTGAGCGCGGCACCGAGGACCGCAATCACGTCGTCCGACGGTACCGTGACGATGCCCGCAATCGTGTTCGCAACCGCGCTCCCAAGCAGGATCGGGCCCAAGACGTTGCCCGTCGCCGCCAGGAGCACCGCAGTACCGGGCGAGCGGCCCGGGTCGCAACGAGCGTCGCGATCGCGTTCGCCGCGTCATGAACACCGTTGGTGAACGCGAAGGCCAACGCCATCCCCACCGCGACAACAAGACCGGTGGTCACCAACGAATTCTCGTCTCCCGCGCCGCCCGATGCTGCGCAACCTCACCCGAGGTCTCATCACACACTGAAGCCGCGGTGGTGAAACCGACAGGGCCATCATGCGCCGGTCCGCGAAATGTCCGCGCGAGTCATACGTCAGGCGGGCGTTGCTTGCATCCTTCTCCTTCGGTCGAGACACGGTCGTGTCCGGTGTCGGATGCGGTGGCCGGGCTTGAACACCGCCAACGCGGTCGCGACGGCCTCGGTCATCGTGAGCCCCCTCGAACGACCTCGGGATCCGCGGCGGGAACGTCGGCGATCGCCTCGGCCGCATCGGCGAGCACGGCCACTCGCCCGGTTGTCCACGGGCCCTCGGTGAGGACGACGAGATGGTCCATCCCGGCCGCGCCGAGGGCGCGGGCTCGGGTGACGAACGTGTCGGCGCTCTCGTCGGCGTGGAGCCGGGTGCTGACGGTCTTCGTGATCTCGTCGAACCGTCGGCGCTCTGTCGCGCGAGTGGTCCGCGAGCACCGACAACTTGTGTCGGATCTGGGCGCCGCCATCGGGAATGTCGAAGAGGTTGCAGGCGTCGCCGTAACGGGCAACGAGCCGGAGGGTCTTGGCTTCACCGGTGCCGCCGATCAGGATCGGCGGGTGCGGACGCGACACCGGTTCCGGACTGCTGACCGGTCGCCCCGCGGTCAGGCGACGACCCACGAAGGGGGTTGTGTCGCCGGCCCACATGTGGTGGGCGAGCTCGACGGTGTCCGCGAGCCGCTCGAACCGCTCGACCGTCGACGGCAGCGGCACGCCGAAATCGTCGGCCTCTTGCTGGAGGTAGCCGGCACCGATCCCGAACCAAGCCCGACCCTCCGACAACGCGTCAACGTCGTGACCGCCTTGATCAGCAACGCCGCGGGTCGCATCGTGGCCGCGGCCACCATTGCGCCCAGCCGAATCCGATTCGTGTGCGCGGCGAGGAAGCCGAGGGTCGTGAACGTCTCGAGCATCGGATCGTGAGCGTCGGCGCCCGGTTCGGCCTGCACCAGATGATCGGAGACGAACACACTGTCCAACTGCGGGTAGGCGATCTCGACGACCTCAGACCAGCGCGGCCGGGATGGTGCGTCGGAGGCCACGAGAAGTCGTGACGGCAAGGCTCGTCTGCATGGTCAACCTCCTCACGGTCGGGCCGGGGCTGCGCCGGACCGAGCGAACACGCTCCTCCCCGGCGTCATTGCTATTACCCCTTTTGCCCATGACGGGAACGGCACAACGCCCGTGCGTATCGGCAACGAAGGAACCCACAGCCAGCTGGATCAGGAACTAGCCGTTCAGCTAGGGACACATAGGGCGATCGCTTAGCCTGGCCGCGTGGCTTCCGCCGAAACCGCCACCGTCCCACTCAGCGCGGCACAGACTCGGGTCGTCGACGCCGCCCTCGACCTCTTCGCCGAGCACGGTGTCGGCGGGACGTCGTTGCAGATGATCGCCGACGAGATCGGCGTGACCAAGGCGGCCGTCTACCACCAGTTCAACACCAAGGACGAGATCATCCTCGCCGCCGCCGAGGCGGAGCTCGCCCGGCTCGAGGCGGTGATCCGTGCCGCGGAGGCCGAGCCCTCGCGGACACGGGCGCGCGATGCGCTCGTGACCGGCATCGTGGACCTCGCCGTCGACAGCCGCCGCACGGTGGGCACCATCCTCAGCGATCCGGTGATCGTCGGGTTCTTCGCCGAACACGAGGAACACCGTGACGTCATGCATCGCCTGCGGCGCCTGCTCATCGGAGACGACCCCGGGCCGGAGGCGCGCGTCCGGACGGTGATGCTCCTCGCCGCCATCAGCGGCGCCGTCATGCATCCCTACGTCGCCGGCCTCGACGACGAGACCCTTCGACGGGAGCTCGTACGCCTGGCGCGACGGTTCCTCGGCCTTCGAGGGTGACCGTCAGCGCGCCTGTTGCAGGTACACGTCCAGGTGGCGGATCTTTCCGTCTTCGTTGAACTCGAAGACGGTCAATGAGTTGACCACGTGGGCGGCGTCGCCTCGGAAGTGCCGTTCTTCGATCTCGAAATAGACGAGACCGGGCAACTCGGAGACGCGCCGCACCGTTGTCTCGAACCTGTCCGTTGCCGACGCCCACTTGGTCAGCATCTCGGTGTACTGCTGCCAGTCCTGCACTTCCATGAACGTGCCAACCCTCTCGAATTCGTCCACTGCGACGAACTCGGCCAGAGGTGCCCAGTCAGACGCGCCGTTCACCGCCGGGACGAGCCGCGCCATCGTCTCCGTGTAATCGAGGACAGCGCGGGTCAACGGCCCGGGGTCGCGCACGGCGTCGCGCTCCATCACCTACGAGCCGACGCGGGGACCGCGCGGGAGGATATGGGGTAGGTCCTCGGTCGTGAGGATGCCGGACCGTGCCCCGCACACATAGGGAATGGCGTTGACGGGCCCGTTGGCGTTGAACGCGGGCACGAACGACGCGAGGTCGTCGAGCGGCACCGGGAACGGCATGCTCACGTCGAACGGCGCGTCACCGTGGATGCGGATCCGCCACCCCGTGGGCTGGAGACCCCAGTCCGGCTCCACGTCCATGGCGACGAAGCCGTACTGGGTGAAGCGGAGCCGGTCGACGCCGTCGCTGCGACCGTGGATGACGACCCGCTGGGCGGCGGCGGTGCCGGCCTTGATCTCGCCGGCGACGATCGTCACGTCCTCCTTGGCCGCCGCCACACCGCCCTCGGCGATCCACTCGTCGATCCTGAAGCCGGCGAGATCCGCCAGCACGGTCAGCGGCGGCTGGTATTCGCCGAAGAGATGGTTCCTGCGCCGCTCGGGGTCGAACTCCGACAACGGCTTCCCGAACCGCATCTGCTCCATCACCATGTGCGCCGACGGGCGGTGCGAGAGATCGCCGAACTCTTCGATCTCGATCAGATCGACACGACGCTGTACGGAGAGCAACGCGGCCGGAAGCGTCTCGGTCATGAAGCCGGGGTCGCTCCCGCTCGCCCACACCGACGCGTTGCCACGGTCGCACGCGCCGAGCACGCGGGCACGGTTCTCGTCGGTGAGTCGTGCGCCCCTGGCGAACAGATCCGTGCACGTGGTGACGACATTCGTTCCGTTCTCGAGCAGCGCGACGACATCGTCGACGAGCTCGTCCTCGGTGAGCCCGGCACGGGTCTGGCCTCTGCCCGTGGCTCGGGGCATGTAGACACAACAGTCCGCCTCGAGCTTCAGCACGGCGTCGCGATCGCCGGTTGCGAGCACACCGGTCGAGGCTTCGCCGCACAACTCCCCCGCATCGACCCCGTCCTTTTCGGCGTCGTACACGCGTACGCCGACGAGCTCGAGCGACGGGTGGCGGATCACCTCCCGGAGGGCGCGCTGACCCGTGTTCCCGGTCGCCCACTGGATCACGCGGTATCGCGACGCATCCACAGTTCCTCCTTGCGCTCGGATCAGCTGATGAACACGGGGAGCGAGTCCCAGCCCCGCACGGTCGACGTGGGGGCACGCCGGGCGTTGTCCCAGTCGACGTCCCACTCGGGAAAGCGCACCAGGACCTCGTCGAGCGCGACCCGACCCTCGAGCCGCGCGAGCGCGTTGCCCAGGCAGTAGTGGATGCCGTAGCCGAAAGTGAGGTGCTGGCCGACGTCGCGCCGGACGTCGAACCGGTCTGGATCCTCGTACCGGCGTTCGTCACGATTCGCGGAACCGGCGAGGCACATCATTGCGCTCCCCGCCGGCACGACCTGCTCGTACAACTCGACGTCGTGCGTCACGTAGCGGGCGACATGCGGCGTGGGCGGCTCGAATCGCAGGAGCTCCTCGATCGCGTTCGGGACGAGGGAGCGGTCTCCGACGAGCTCGCGCCGCTGCTCCGGGAACTCCGCCAGCACCTTGCCCATCCATCCGATGAGGCGATTGGTCGTCTCGTTCCCGGCACCGGACAGCACACTCACATAGAGCAGAACCTCGTCGCGGCTCAGCCGGCGCGTCGTCCCCGTCTCGTCTTCGAACTCCGCGAACAGCAGCTCGGTCATGAGATCGTCCGAAGGATGCTGCGCGCGCCAGTCGATGAAGTCCGTGAAGAAGTCGGCCTCCCCCATGCTCTCGGCCGCGACCTCCATCGGCTTGCCCGGGTCGGTGCGCAACGCAGCGATGGCGCGATCCCGGGCCTCCTCCTGATCCGCCTCGGGAACGCCGAGCAGCATTCCTATGGTGCGCATCGGCAGCTGCGCACCGAGATCGGCGACGAAGTCGAAGTGCTCGGCGCCCACGAGCGGATCGAGCGCCCGTTGGCAGAACGCGCGGACTTGTGGTTCCAGCGCGCTCACCTTCTTCGGCGTGAACACCCGGGAGAGCAGGTTGCGATGAACGGTGTGCTGGGGCGGGTCCTCGAAGATCACGACGCCGGGCGGCATCTCGATGTTCGCCTTGATGAACTCGAGCACGGACCCGCGGGCGGAGCTGTAGGTCTCCCGATCCACGAGCGCACGCTGCACGTCGTCGAAGCGGCTGACGGCGTAGAAGTCGTACTGCTCGTTGTAGTAGAGCGGTGCCTCCTCGCGGAGCCGCCGGTACACGCCGTATGGATCCGCGTCGATCGTTCGGTCGTACGGGTCGTAGGAGACCGCGGTCGTCGAAGTGGTCATCGCATCACCGCCTGTCGGTCGCCGAGCGCGGGACGCGCTCGAGCGCCAAGGTAGCCGATCGGCTAGCGTCGTCAAACCACGCAGAACGGGAGGACCCCGATGGCGGAGCTGGACGGCAAGGTCGCGGTCATCACCGGCGCGGGGTCGGGGATGGCGAGGGCGACGACGGGGGTCTTCGTGCGCGAGGGAGCCCGAGTCCTCGCGGCCGACATCAGCGGACGCGAAGAAGAGACGGCCGCCGACTCGGCGACGGCGTCGTGCCCTTCCGTTGCGATGTCACGAGGGAGGACCAGGTCGAGGCCATGTTCGCCGCCGCGCGCGACGCCTTCGGTCGGGTCGACGCCGTCCTCAACGTGGCCGGCATCGGCACCGCAGGGTCGCTCGCCGAAGTCAGCATGGAGGAGTACGACCGGACCATGGATGTCGACCTGCGCGGCGTCTGGCTCGGCACCAAGCACGGCATCAACGCGATGCTCCCGACCGGCGGGGGCGTCATCGTGAACTGGTCGTCGACGGGCGGCATCAACGCGACGCCCTTCCCGGTCAGCGTCTACTCCGCGGCCAAGGCCGGCGTCATCGCGTTCACCAAGGCGGCCGCGGTCGAATACGGCACCCAGGGCATCCGTGCCGTCGCCATCTGCCCCGGGTTCATCGAAACCGAGATGTCCGGAGGACCGGGCGCGGCGGAGCGGTTCCCCAACCTCGTCCAGGGCACCGCGCTCAAACGAGGCGGCCAGCCCGAAGAGGTCGCCGAACTCGCCTCGTTCCTCTGCTCCGACCGCGCGAGCTACATCACCGGCGCCGTCATCACCGTCGACGGAGGCATGACCGCCACGCTGGCCTGACCGCACCGCGTCCGGGTGCGGTACGTTCCGACGGTGCACTTCGGGCTCGACATCGCGCAGCAACGGATGCCGTGGGACGAGGTCGTCAGCCGCGTGCAGTTCGCCGAGGAGCTCGGCTTCGACGGAGCGTGGGGCTTCGACCACTTCCAGCCGATGTACGGCGAAGGACCGGGTGAGACGTTCGACGGTGTGACGACGCTCGCCGCGCTCACCGGCGTGACGTCTCGCATCCGGCTCGGGCTGCTCGTGACCGGGGTGACGTACCGGCACCCCTCGGTGTTTGCGGCCCAGGCCCTGACGATCGACCACGCGTCGCACGGGCGGCTCGAGCTCTCGCTCGGCGCGGCGTGGTTCGACAAGGAGCACATCGAGCTCGGCATCCCGTTCCCGTCGACGTCCGAGCGGTTCGACCTGCTCGAGGACGCGCTCGAGATCGTCACCCGACTCTTCACCGGCGATGTCGTGTCCTACGACGGACGGGTCGTGTCGTTGCGGGACGCGCAGCTTCGTCCGGTGCCGGTGCAACGCCCGCACCCGCCGATCTGGGTCGGGGGCAACGGACCGCGCCGCACACTCCCCCTCGTCGCCCGCTACGCGGACGTCTGGCACGCGTGGGGCACACCCAGCTCGTTGCGGGAGACGAGCGAACGGCTCGACGAGCTCGCGACCGAGGCCGGCCGCGACCCGTCGTCGATCATGCGTGCGGGCTCACTGTCGCTCGACGACCTCGACACCTCGCGCAAACACGCCGCGAAGTGGCGGGACGCAGGCTACGGGTATCTCGTGTGTGGCTGGCCCGAGGCCGGTCGCGCCCAGGTCGAGGCGTTCGCCCGCGACGTCCTGCCCGAGTTCGCCGGTTGAGCGCCCTCCCTCGCATATAGCTGGCCGTACTGGCAAGACGATCTCGCCGCCACGCTGCCGGGCATCACTGCGTTCTTCGCCCGAGCTCGAGAGCTCCCCCGCGCCGCGTAGCGCTCCACCACAGGGGATGGGGAGGCGCCCGTCGTCGCGGGCCACGGCCACCCCTCTGATCGTGCGATCGAGCGATGAATTCGCGGGGGCCGATCCGTCACATTCGACGAACGCTGCGAGTTCGGGAAGTGTTGGCCTGCCCGATCCGTTGTCCGGATTTCACGCCACTCGAAGGGAGGAGCGATGGCCCCGACCCCCATCATCGAGGCGCACGGCCTGACCAAGCGCTTCGGCGACGTCCGCGCCCTCGACGGCCTCGACCTCACCGCTCAATCCGGCCACGTCACCGCGCTGCTCGGCCCGAACGGTGCCGGCAAGACCACCTTCGTCAGCGCGGTGGCCACCCTGCTCCGGCCTGACGGCGGCGAGATCCACGTGGCCGGCATCGACGTCTGCGCCCAGCCCAAGCGCGTCCGCGAGATCATCGGCCTCGCCGGACAGTCCGCTTCCGTCGAGCCGGCGATGACCGGCACCGAGAACCTGCGCATGGTCGCCCGACTGTTCGGTCTCAGCCGACGCGACGCCCGCACCGCTTCGGCGGCGGTCCTCGAGCGCCTCGGCCTCGCCGATGCCGGCGACCGCCTCGTGCGCACGTACTCGGGTGGGATGCGCCGCCGCCTCGATCTGGGCGCCAGCCTCGTCGGCCGACCGCAGCTGCTGCTGCTCGACGAGCCCACTACCGGCCTCGACCCCCGCGGCCGCATCGACCTCTGGGAGGCGATCCGCAATCTGGTGGCCGACGGTACCGACGTGTTGCTCACCACCCAGTACCTCGAAGAAGCCGACCAGCTGGCGCGCCATGTCGTGATCGTCGACCACGGGCAAGTCATCGCGGCGGGAACACCGGACGAGCTGAAGGACCGCGCCGGTCGCAACGTCATCGAGGTCCGCCCCCGCGCCGCCGGCGACCTCCCCGCGGTCGAGGAGACGCTGGCGCGGATCGGCTGCGAAGCGCCTTACACCGATGTGGACATCCAACGGGTCTCGGCCCGCGTCGAGGGCGGCGCGGATCAGCTGCGCGACATCGTGCGCCTGCTCGACGAGCGAGGCATCGAGGTCGACGACGTCGGGCTTCGGCGTCCCAGCCTCGACGAGGTCTTCCTGGCGGTCACCGGGAAGCACCTGGACCCGTCCGATCCCGACACCGACCCCGAGTCCGCGCCGGCGGACGCGGCCTGATCCCGGGAGGCCCGATGACCACGACTGCCACGCCCGCCACCGACGTCGCCACGCAGCAGGCAGTTCCGCGCACCACCGGCGCCGACTTCGTGACCGCGGCGCTCCAGAGCGCGAAGCGAACCATCCTCCAGTTCTTCCGCACGCCGCAGTTGCTCCTGCTGGGAACGATCCAGGGCGCGCTGTTCCTGTTCATGTTCCGGTACATCTTCGGTGGCGCCATCAACCCCGGGAACGGCCTCGAGCTACGTCGACTTCCTCGTCCCCGGGTTCCTCGTCACCGGGATCCTCTGGCTGGGGATGCCGGCCGCGACGGGCGTCGCGGAGGACGCCGCCACCGGCGTGCACGACCGGATGCGATCGTTGCCGATCCCGCGGTCCTCGGTGATCGTCGGGACGCTCCCTGGCCGACACTGCACTGACCATGTGGGGAGTCCTCGTCGCCACCGTGCTCGCGTTCATCGTGGGTTTCCGGCTGAATGCGAACGTCGCCGAGGTGGCATTGGCGATCGTGGTGTTGCTGGTCGCGGCCTACAGCTTCTCGTGGGTCTTCATCACGATCGGCTTGACGTCGAAGAGCGCCCAGGCCGCCAACGGCACGGGCACGCTGCTGATCGTCCCACTCGCTTTCGTGTCCGCGGCGTACGTGCCGGCCGACACGCTGCCCGGGTGGATGCAGCCCGTCGCGAACAACCAACCGTTCACGATCTTCAGCAACGCGATGCGCTGCCTCCTGGAGGGCGGACCAGGCGCGGTCGGCCTCGGCCACAGCACCGCGTACTGGGTGATGCTCAGCTTCGTGTGGTGCGCCGGCATCCTGGCGGTGTTCGGCACCATCGCCGTGTCCCGGTTCGCCCGCCGCCGCTGAACCTCGCTACGTCCCGGTCGAACGACTACCCGCCGGCGGCGGTCACTCCCTTGGGTGCCTGCTGCTTCATGAACCCGAACAGGTAGCCCGCGACCCGACGCATCTGGATCTCCTCCGAACCCTCGGTGATCCGGTAGCGGCGGTGGTGACGGTAGATGTGCTCGAACTGCTGGTGCCGCGAGTAGCCGAGGCCGCCGAAGACCTGCATGGCACGATCGGCGGCCTCACAACAGAGCCGATTGGCCCAGTAGTTGCACATCGACACTTCCTTCGACACAGAGAAGGCGCCGTACTCGTCCATCTTCCAGGCCGTCTGCCGGATGAGCGTTCGCAGCATCTCGCACTGCGTGACGAGCTCGACGATCGGGAACTGGATGCCCTGGTTGTGCGACAGCGGCTTCCCGAACGGCGCCCGCTCACAGGCGTACGCGATCGCACGGTCGAGGCAGTACTCGGCAGCGCCGAGCGACGACGCCGCCTGCCGGATGCGGTTCTCGTTGAAGAAGAGCTGCACGACGCCGAGCCCCTTGCCCTCGCCGCCGAAGATGGCTGCGTTCGGCACGCGCACGTCTGTCAGCCGGATGTGCGCATGGTCGGTCGGCATGTTGAAGGTCCAGAGGAACTCGACGATTTCGAACCCGGGGCTGCTCGTCGGCACGAGGAACGCCGTGATGCCGCCGCCGTCGCCCGCGCTCCCCGACGTCCTGGCGAAGATGAGCTCGTACGGCGCCTTGTGCATCCCCGTGCTCCACGTCTTCTCGCCGTTGATCACCCACTCGTCGCCGTCGCGGTACGCGCTCGTCTCCATGTGGGTCGCGTCGGAACCGTGCTCGGGCTCGGTGATGCCGAACGCGAAGCCGCTCGTCCCTTCGAGCAGCTTGGGCACCCACTCCGCCTTCTGCTCCTCGGTGCCGTGGTGGAGCATGAGCAGCAGCCCGACGTTGTTGCCGACGATCGACGACTCGTTCTGCAGGTCGTTGTGCAGGCCGAGCCCCTTGCGGGCGAGGTGCTCGCGAATGACGGCCATGCCGAGGTTGGTGCCGTCCTTGCCGCCGTACTCCTTCGGGAACGCGTAGCGGTAGTGGCCGGCGCCGTCCGCTCGTCGGCGCATCTCGGCGAGCAGCGACTCCCACTCCTCGTTGGGGAGGCCGCCGCGATCCCAGTCCGTCCGGGCGTCTTCACGGCGGTGGTCGAAGAACCGCTCGTTGTCGTCCTGGGCCTGGAGCGGCTCGATCTCCCGCTCGATGAAGTCGTCCAGCTCGGCGAGGTAGTCGACGAGGTCCTGCGGCAGGTCGAAGTCCACGGCGTCTCGATCCTTCCTCTCGTCACGTTCGGGCCGCAAGACGCGCCCGCCGTTCCCCGATCAGTTCGGAGATTGAATCGGCACTGCGCCGGAGCTCTCGAGCCGACGTTCCACGTCCGTCGGAATCGTGATGCGCCAGCGTCCCTCCTCCAGTTCTCGCTCGGTCTGCGCGAACTCGCCTCCGTCATGCGGTCCGGTCGTGACGTGGAAGGTCCAGCGGTCACCCTGGTCGACGACGCTCCGGAAGTCGTGGCTCTCGCCCGGCGAGACGGGTCCGAGCCTGAGCCAGCCGTCGCGTGCCTCGTTGGTCACCTCGATCTCGACGAGGTACGGCGTGTCGTTCACGATCGTGACGCGGTCGACGAGGTCGGGGCCTCGGATCGAGGTGTAGACGCCGCCGAGAACCGCGACGGCAATCAGGCCGGCGAGGATCACGAGGGCGAACCGGCCCCGAAATTGGGGCGGCGCCGACTGGGGCCGCGGGCGTGCCAGGACTGGGCTCATGGCGCTGCTCCTGTCTTGACGAGTCGGGTGGGGAGCCACTTGGCAATCGAACGCGTTCGGCTGGCGAGCAGCGGACCGGCGATCGCGAGCACGAGCACGTAGCCCGCGACGAAGGCGCTGAGGCGGTCGTCGAGACCGGCGCCGGCTGCCACCGCCGCGAGAACGAGGGAGAACTCGCCTCGGGCGAGCACCGTGAAGCCGATGTTCGCCGCGGGTTCGGCATCGAAGTGGTAGAGGCGGGCGGCCGCGACGCCGGCGACGAAGTTGAGCAGGACGCTGAGCGCGACGGCAGCGCAGATCGGCCCGGCCACCGACGCCACGCCGGCGACGTCGATGCTGAGGCCGAAGGCGAAGAAGAAGACGGCGGCGAACGCGTCTCGAAGGGGAAGAACGAGGCGCTTGATCCGTTCTGCCGGCGGACTCTCGGCGAGGACGACCCCGATCATGAACGCGCCGATGGCCTCGGAGACTCCGACCTGTTCGGCGATCCCGGCGACCAGTACCGCGAGCCCCACGAAGCAGACAGTGAGGAGCTCGTCGTCCTCGCTTGCGACGAGTCTCCCGACGAGTCGGGAACCCCACCGGGCGATCGCGCCGAGGACGACGAGAAAGGCGAATGCCCTTCCGAAGGACACGAGCGTCGCCGCGATGCCCTGCGCGTCGCTCAGGACCGGCTGGAGCATCGCGAGATACAGCGCGACGAAGAGATCTTCGACGACGACGATGCCGAGGATCAGCCGCGTCTCCGGATTCGCGAGGCGCCGCAGCTCGACGAGGAGCTTCGTGACGATGGCCGAGGACGAGATGCCGATGACGCCGGCGACGACGAGGGCCTCGCGTGTCCCCCAGCCGAGGCCAAAGCCGAACGCGAGCCCGCCGCCGACGTTCAAGATGAGGTAGATGCCGCCGGCTGCGGCCAGGCGACGGCCTCCACCGAGAAGATCATCCAGTGTGAACTCGAGGCCCAGATAGAACAGCAGCAGAACGAGGCCGAGGCTCGCGACCAGCGCGAGGTCACGCGGCTCCTCGACAAGAGCGATGCCCGGAGTGTGCGACCCGAAGATGACACCGGCGGCCATGAACAACGGGATGGTCGGAAGGCCGATGCGGCGGCCGAGCTGCGCGACGAGTCCTGCCGCAAGAAACGCACCGCCCAAGGCGACGAGCTCGCTACCCATCGCTCATCCCACGACGTGACGCAGGAAGGCGCCGAGGTCCTGCTGGCGGCCGACCACGAAGAGACGGTCGCCGGCTCGCAGCCTCTCGCTCGGCTCGGGTGCGATGATCGGGTCGTCGTCGCGCACGATGGCGATCACCGTCATGCGCGTCCGGCGTCGGATCTCGAGCTCGGCGATGGAGTGCCCGGCAGCCGGCGAGTCGGCCCGCAGCGTGAGCCAGTCGATCAGGAGACCGCCGACGACGGTCTCCACCTCGGCGATCATCGCCGGTTTGAAGTACGCGCCGCCCAGCACCGCGCCAAGCCCTCGGGCCTGGTCATCGGTCAAGGACATCGCCGCGCCGGGCGAGCCGCCAACTGAGGTACGGCTCGGAATCGCGTAGAGGTCACGGCGGCCGCTGTGGTGGACGACCACGACGACCTGATTGCCCTCCGCATCCGGCAGCGTGTACCGGCGTCCGATGCCCGGGAGTACCTCCTCGAAGATCTCCAAGGCCGGCTGTTCGTCATCCATCCGTGTCCACTCGCGTTTCTCGCATCTGGCGAATGCCGACGTAGAGAAGGCTGAAGAGCATCACGAGCGGAATCAGCATGAAGATGGCACTCAGCACATAGACGATTCCGTATGACACGTCCGCGACAGAATCTCCGAGGATCGGGCTGAGCTCGTTCTGGTATGGGTGCATGGGCGCGCTCCGTTCGCACGTCAGAGGTCCGCTTCAGAAGCCGCTGACAGACCAGACGACGCGCCTCGCGCCCGAACGAGAGCGCGCTGACGGCAGGTGCCTACGCCGGTTGAACGGCGCGGGTCAGTCTGGAGCGGGAGTCAGGCCAGTCGGTCTAACGGCGGGGCGCGGAGTGCGACCGTGCCGCGAAGCGCGCGAAGACGATCAGAGGAACGGTCGGTGGTGGAGACGCGGGTCCACAACGCTGCGGCTCCGGCACCGACGATGCCCCACCCGATGAGCAGGCCCCAGACGGTTGCGGCCTGTGAAGGCTTGTCGCCGGTGAGGCCTCTGACGAACGACGGTGTCCTGCTCTCGAGAACAGCGGATTCGTTCGGGCTCGAAAGTGTTGCCGACGTCGCCGACGGGTGATCGGGGCCGAAGCCAGAAGGCGCGAGGCTCCCACCGGTCGCCCAATGCGACGCGACGACAGCAGTGGCGACGACCGCAAACGCGAGTACCCGCCGCCTGATGCTCATCGGCGACGACAGTAGCCGGGGCTGTGAGCAGGTCGAACGGTCAGCCGCTGGCCATGAACGAGTGGAACCCGACGGCGGCGCGGACGAACGTGTTGAGAACCCCTGCCACCAGCTGCCGCATCACCGAGACGCGGGGACGGTGGGCGTCCCCGTTGCACCGGATCACGTCGATGCGCCGGTACACGACGCCGCGCAGGTCCGGCGTCGGGCGACTCGCGACCCACGCCGCCCGCAGCTCCGGCGTGGCGCGGCGATGCTCGCTCAGGTAGGCGATCGCATCGGGCCAGGCTCCTGTCGTGGCGACTGCGCCGCAGCTGCATCGAGCGGCCCACCGCCGGCCGGTCGTCGTCGAGGTCCCGCCGAGCTCGAAGCTGCGCACGGCCCCCAAGTGGCTGTCCAAGACGGACGCTGGAGTCCCGATGGGACGCAATTGTGCTCCCGGGTGCCCACAGAATCGGGGATGGTGCACGTGCGAGGTTGACTTAGGGTAGCCTTACCTGATTGAGTGTGCACCGTGCTGTCGCAGGCGCCGCCGACCCCCCTCCGCTGTCTCGACTGCGAGGTCGAGTGGCAGGACGACGACGCCTGCTTCTTGTGCGGGCGGTGCGGGACGCCGGGCCGGGTGGCTCCCATCGTCCATCCCCCCGCGGCGGCGTGGCCCGGCCCGCTCGCCGACCGGCCAGCGTGACGGGCTACTGGCGCCGCGATACGGCGTAGGACCTCGCGGCGAGGTTTTTGCGCCTCGACGCGAGGTGGCGTATTCGTGGCTCCCGCAGACGAACGGGAGGACGATCGCATGGGCCAGACCCAAGACATCTCGCTCGAAGGTTGGAACATCGTCCGCGCCGACGAGGCCGACTGGGTGCCCTGGACCGGATCCGCCGGTGAGGCACGCGCAAAGGTCCTCGGCAGCGCCGACGGGTACATGGTCATGCTGGTCGAGGCCCAACCCGGCTACGTCGGCTCCCCTCACGAGCACGGCTACGCCGAGTTCAACTACGTGGTCGAAGGCTCGCTACGAAACCAGGGCCGGAAGATGTCCGCCGGCGACGGGTACGCCGCCGCCGCCGGTTCCACGCACACCGACTTCGAGACGGAGACGGGCGCGACCTACATCGTCATCTTCAAGATCTGAGGCGGTCGCCGTCGGGATCGCCCAGGGAGAGGTGAGTTCCTGCCCACTCGTCGGTCTCACCCAGGACGAGGGGAAGGAGGTCCTGGTGGCGCACGGGCTGCGGCCGCCCCCCGGGCCGAAGACGGTGGTCTTGGTCGTGGCGGGCACGATCTCGCGCGCCACGGTCCCCGGCCTGTGCGAACGCGTGCACAGGCTGCTGGACGCCGGCGCGTGTCGACCTGGTCACGTGCGACGTCGCCGCGCTCGCCTACCCGGACGTCGCCGCGATCGACGCGCTGGCCTTCCTCCAGCTCATGGCACGACGGCAGGGCGGCGCGATCCGGTTGCGCAACGCGCCCGTGAAGCTCCGGGGCCTGCTCGCGCTGGTCGGGCTCGGCGACGTGCTGGCGCCGGTCGGGCTACGCCTCGAGCCGGAGCGGCAACCCGAACAGAGGGAACAAGTCCGGCTCGACGAAGAAGTCGATCCCGCTGATCCGTCCGTCTGACACCCGGAGGACGTGGATCGCCCACGCCTCGTGGCCGCCGTCCGGGTCGGCACGCCACTGCGCGAACGCCGGCGACCCGTTCGCCTCGACGGCCTGGAAGCAAGAGCCACGGCAGCCGGAACCCGCGCCGAGCAGCCACTTGCGGAGCTCGGCGGCGCCGTGCAGCCACAGGTCGTAGGGCGGCATCGACATGGTGGCGTCCTCGTGGAGCAGCGCAACGAGCGAGTCGATGTCGAAGCGCTCGAACGCGTCGACGTAACGCGCGAGGAGCGCTCGCTGCTCCTCGTCCTCCGGCATCAGCACGTCGGATTCGGCGACGTCGGCAGCGGCGAGCGTGGAGCGGGCACGCTGGAGAGCGCTGTTGACCGACACGACGCTCGTGTCGAGCAGCTCCGCGACTTCGCTCGCCTTCCATCGCAGCACCTCGCGCAGGATCAGCACGGCCCGCTGACGCGCCGGCAAGTGCTGGAGGGCGGCGATGAACGCCACCCGGATCGTCTCCCGCGACTCGGTCACCTCGGCGGGGTCCTCGGTGGGCGGCACGGCGCGGCCTTCGGGGATGGGCTGGATCCACTTGCTCTCGGGCAGGCGGGGGCCCGCCTCGGCATCACCCGACGAGGACGACACGAGGTCCATCGGTAGCGCGCGGCGCTGGCGCCCTTGGAGCATGTCGAGGCACACGTTGGTGGCGATGCGGTACAGCCACGAACGGACGGCCGATCGTCCCTCGAAGCGATCGAAGCCCCGCCAGGCGCGGACCAGCGTCTCCTGCACCGCGTCCTCGGCCTCGAACGCCGAGCCCAGCATTCGGTAGCAGTAGCCGGTGAGCTCCCCTCGGTGCTGCTCGAGCGTGCGCTCCAGGTCGGGTGCGGCGACGTCGGTCATCGGCTCTCCTCTCCTCTCCCCTACCCCGCTCCGCTACCCCGCGCACACGACTCCGACGGGCCGCCGTCGGGCTCGACGATCTGGACGTAGTTGCCGTCCGGGTCCAGAACCGTCCCAATCATGCCCCATTCCGTGTGCTCGAGCTCACGGACCCAGATCGCCTCCATGGCGACGAGCCGCGCCTCGACGGCACGAATGTCGTCCACGAAGAAGTTGAGGATGAGCCGGATCGGCTCCGGGTTCTCGGCGGCGACGTCGCTCCGCCCGTCGATGAGCAACGCGGTGCCGCCGAAGGGGCATGCGAGCATCGTCGGGGTCAACTCGGTGAAACCGTCGTCGTCACCCGGTGCGAGCGCGGCCGTGTACCAGTCCCGGAGCCGGTGCGGGTCGGTGGTGCCGAGAAGGATGCTGCCGAGGGTGGGCACCGACACGGCCCCGTCTTCCTCGGGCACTACCGGCCGTTGACCTCGAAGATGTTGCCACTGGGATCCGTGAACCACGCCATCTTGACCGGACCCGCCTCGTGGATCTCGCCGCGGCGCGTCACGCCGGGAAGGTGGTCGTACTCCTGAAAGGTGCCGACACCGCTCGCCTTCAGCTCGCGCACGGTCCCGTCGACGTCGTCGACCGTCCACGCCGCCGTGGTCGCCTTGTTCGAACCTGCGAACTCCTTCGACTCGTAGACGATGAGGTCGCTGGCGCCGCTGTGGTATTGGACCCAGCCCGGTTCTTCGCGAACCTTGGGGAGGCCCAGTGTCTTCTCGTAGAAGCCCGTTGCCTCGCCCAGGTCGTCGACTGCGACCAGCGTCGTGATGTTCGTGTCGCGCAACATGCTGGTCCTTCCTAACTGCGGAGCTTCTTGTTGTAGAGGTGCAGGGTGATCGGAGTGAACACGACGATGAGCGCGGCGCACGACAGGAGCGCCCACCCGATGTTCGTCGCCGACGCCGTCCCCGCCATCAGCTCGCGGACGGCGATCACGACCCTCGTCACCGGGTTGACCTTGACGATGGCCTGGAGCCAGCCCGGCATGGTGGTCTCGGACACCCAGATGTTCGTCAGGAACACCAGCGGGAACAGGATGGAGATACTCGCCTGCATCACGGCTTCCGGGGTGCGCAGGAGCATCCCGAAGATGATCCAGATCGTGGTGAGGCTGAGCGCGAACAGCAGCATGAGGGCGAATGCGACCAGCACACCGACGACGTTGTCGGGCCGGAACCCGAGCGCGATGCCCAACACGAACACCACCAACGCCGCGAACCCGTAGCGGGCGAGGTCGGCGATGAGGCCGCCCGTGATGACCGACTGTCGCCAGATGGGGAGCGACCGGAAGCGGTCGAAGATCCCCTTGGAGATGTCGGTGTTCAGCGCGACGCCGGTGTACATCGTGATGAACGCCACGGTCTGGACGAGGATGCCCGGGATGGCGAACTCCGCGTACGCGCTCGTCGACCCCTCCAGCGCATTCCCGAACAAGAACGTGAACAGCAGCGTGAACATGATCGGGAACATCGTGACGTCGAAGAGCTGCTGTGGAACGTGCTTGATCTTGAGCAACGCGCGCCAGCCGAACGTGAGTGACGCCGACAGCGGGCCCGGAGGGGCGGGGCGTTCGCGGTGCGTGAGCGCCGCCTGCATGGTCGCGGTCATGCTGCGTCCTCCTCTTCGTTCTCGTTCTCCGGCTCCGTACGCTCTTCGGCGGGACGGCCGGTGAGCGCGAAGAACACCTCGTCGAGGCTCGGCTGCCCGAGTGCGAACTCGGCGACGCCGACGTCGGCCCGTGCGAGCTCGGCCAGCGCCCGCGCCACCCGCTCGGGGTCCGAGACGGACGCCGTCAGCGAGACCGGATCGGAGTCGCAATGCACCTCGACACCCAAGGTCCGCGCCAGCAGCTGCTGCCCCTCGGGTCGCTTCTCCGGGTCGCGCACGCGTACATGCAGCGCGCCAGCACCGACCGACGCCTTGAGCTCGCCGCTCGTGCCCTCGGCGATGACGGTGCCGCGGTCGATGACGGCGATCCGGTCGGCGAGCTGATCGGCCTCGTCGAGGTACTGGGTCGTGAGGAGCGCGGTCGTGCCCTGCGCGACGAGCGCCCGGATGATCTCCCACAGCTGGGTCCGGCTCCGCGGGTCGAGGCCGGTCGTCGGCTCGTCGAGGAACATCAGGTCGGGAGGGACGACGATGCTCCCGGCGATGTCGAGCTTGCGCCGCATGCCTCCTGAGTACGTCTCGACCTGACGGCCGGCGGCTTCGGACAGGTCGAACACCTCCAGCAGCTCGTCGGCCCGGGCCTTCGCCTGAGCGTGCGAGTACCCGAGAAGGCGGCCGAGGAGCACGAGGTTCTCCCGCCCGGTCAGCTCCTCGTCGATGGAGGCGTACTGCCCGGTCAGGCTGACACGCCGGCGCACGGCGTCGGCTTCGCGCACGACGTCGTGACCGAGCACGTGAGCCGTGCCCTCGTCCGGCTCGATCAGCGTGGCGAGCATCCGGATGGTCGTGGTCTTGCCGGCGCCGTTCGGCCCGAGGAACCCGTAGACGGTGCCGGCCGGCACCGCGAGGTCGACGCCGCAGACGGCGCGGGTCTCGCCGAACGACTTCGCCAGACCCGAAGCTTCGATTGCCAGTGGGGAGCGTGAGTCCACTGCGTTCCTCCTGGTCGACCGGGGGTCGCGGGGTACGACCTCCACCCCACCGCGAACTCATCGCTCCCGCGCCAGCTTCCCGCTGTGACCCCGGTCACCGATGAGCCCGACGAGGACGCGCCGTCTGAGTAGCGTGAACGACGTGGCCGCGGCCGACGAGAAGGCCCTCGAGATCGACGGGCACGAGCTCGTCGTCTCGCACCCCGACAAGGTGTTCTTCTCCGAGCACGGCGAGACGAAGCTCGATCTCGTCGATCACTACCTCCGCTTCGCCGAGCCCGTGATGCGCACGATGGGCGGCCGGCCGACGCTCATGCAGCGATTCCCCGAAGGGGCGAGCGGGTCGAACTTCTTCCAGAAGCGGGTGCCGAAGTCGGCGCCCGACTGGCTGCAGACGACGACCGTGAGCACACCGAACGGCACGACGTCACGGGCGTTGGTGATCGCCGATCTCGCCCACGTCGTGTGGGCCGTCAACATCGGATGTCTCGGCTTCCATGTGTGGCCCTACCTTGCTGCCGACGCCGATCACACCGACGAGCTCCGCCTCGACCTCGACCCGCAGCCCGGCAACGACTTCACGCACATCAGGGCGGCGGCGGCCAAGGTGCGGGAGTTCCTCGACGAGCTCGGGATCGTCGGCTACCCGAAGACGACCGGCAACCGCGGCGTGCACGTGTACATCCGGCTCGAGCCGCGGTGGGACTCGTACGACGTCCGGCGGGCCGCAGTCGCGGCGGCACGCGAGCTCGAACGGCGCCACCCCGACCTGATGACCGCGGCGTGGTGGAAAGAGGAGCGCGGCGAGCGGGTGTTCCTCGACTTCAACCAGAACGCGCCGCACAAGACCGTGTTCGGCGCCTGGTCCGTACGAGCACGCGTCGGCGCGCAGGTGTCGACGCCACTCTTCTGGGACGACATCGACGAGATCCATCCCGACGACCTGACGATCTCCACGCTCCCGGCCCGCATCGAGGCGCACGGCGATCCGTGGGCCGGCATGAACGACAACCCGCAGTCGATCGAGCCACTGCTCGCCATGTACGAGCGGGACCGTGCCAACGGGCTGATGGACGCGCCGTGGCCGCCGGTGTACCCGAAGCAACCCGACGAGCCGCCACGCGTCGCTCCCAGCCGCGCCCGCAAGGAATGACGGACATTTCTCGATGGTGTTCGCCTCGCGCGACCGTGACCTGCTCCGGGCGAAGGACCTTGTCGACTCCAGGTACTTCGATCCACTGGAGGTCGGCGATCTTGCCCGGGCCGCCGGCTTCTCGCGCGCTCACTTCAGCCGCGAGTTCCGCCGAACGTTCGGGGAATCGCCGTACGCGTACCTGCTGACCCGGCGTCTGGAGCGCGCCGCCGCCCTCCTGCGGAACACGGATCGCTCCGTGGCGCGCATCTGCTTCGACGTCGGGCTGCAGAGCGTCGGGTCGTTCACCACCAGCTTCAGCCGCACGTACGGCATCTCCCCGACCGCGTACCGCGCCTCGTTCCCACCCGCGGCCGACTACGCGCAGATCCCCACGTGCTTGTTGCGCGTGCACGGGCGTCCACGAAACCGCACGTTTCGAGAAGACACGCGCCGCGCGCATCTTTAGCGTGCGATGGACACACGTTCCGTCGCGTTTCGTCGAAGAGGAGGACAAATGATCCAGATCGGCAGCGCACAGCTCTGGGTGCACGACCAGGACGAGGCGCTCGAGTACTACACGAAGAAGGTCGGGATGGAGATCCGGTCCGACGTGACGGTCCCCGAGCTGGGGAACTTCCGCTGGCTCACGGTCGGGCCCGCGGGGCAAGACGACGTCGCGATCACCCTGATGGCGATCCCGGGCCCGCCCGTCATGGACGAGCAGACCGCCAAGGAGGTACGCGCGCTGATGGCGAAGGGATTCGCGGGCACGATCTTCCTCGTGACCGACGATTGCCGAGCCGCGTACGAGGAGATGCGGGGACGCGGCGTCGAGTTCTCCGAGGTGCCCGAAGAGCGGCCCTACGGGATCGATTGCGGCTTCCGTGACCCCTCGGGCAACAGCATGCGCCTCACCGAGCCACGAGAGATCACGGGCGCGTGACGGCACCCGCGGCCGTCAGCCGACGGTGCGGGCGTGGCTCTCGAAGAAGTTGTCGTCCTCGAGGCCCCACGACACCACGCGCCCGGGCCGGAGCCGGATCCGGGGCGGATCGTCGAGCACTTCGGCCGCGCCCCGGATCTCGATGCCGCGGGGTTTCCACGGATCGACGCTGACGACGTCGTCGATGACGATGGCCGCCCGCCCGGAGCGGCTGACGTCGCGATACTTCTTCGAGCTGGCGAAGTTGCGGCCGCCGACGTCGACGGCGTCCTCGTTCGGGACGTAGCTCCACCCGACCGGGGCGACGTGGGGCGTGCCGTCCTTGCCCACGGTCGCGATCCGGCCGAGGCGTGACTCCGACAGGTAGCGCAACTCCGCGTCCGTGAAGACGCTGCCCTTTGCCGTCACGATTCCGCGATCCTTTGCAGCCGCCCTTCCACCCATTGACGCCACGAGTCCGACAGCTGAGGCACCTCGAGCAGCGAACCGGCCTCGCTTCGGTCGTGGTGGTACACGCGCCAGATGTCGCCGACGGTGACGCCGTGTTCGGGCCGCGAGACGACCCGGACGTCGTCGCCGGCCCCGATGTCACCCGCCTCGACGATGCGGAGGTACGTGCCGTGGCGGGCGGCACGGGTGAAGCGCCGTGGGAAGGCGGGGTCGTCCATCCGCAGTCCCAGCTTCCAGCACGGGAGGCGCGGCTCGCTGGCTTCGAGCACGGCCGTGCCCGCCGTCCAGCGCTCCCCGATCACCGCGTCGACGAGGTCGAGGCCCTCCACGGTGAGGTTCTCCCCGAAACCGCCGGGCCCGATGCTTCGCCCGAGCTCCGCTTCCCACCAGCGGGTGTCCTCGATTGCGTAGGCGTACACGGCCTTGTCGTGCCCGCCGTGGACCTCGCGGTCCGCCTGCTCGTCGCCGTCGAGGTTGACACCTCGAGCGCGCACGCGACCGGGCACCGGCGACTTCCAGATCGCCGTGCTGGCCGGCTTCCCGTCGCGCTCGACCGCGCGTGCCCGCCCGACGTTCACCGACACGACCGCGCCGCGAGGCAAGTCCACGCCGCGCTCCAACCGACTCGTCCGACGGGCCATTCCCGCGTCTGGTACAAGAAGGCCGATGCGACGCCGCCACATCGAGGTCAGTGCGCACTCGGAGGCCGCCCCCAACGCCGTGTTCGCGTTGCTGGCGGACGGAAGCACCTGGCCGAGCTGGTCGCCGATCGAATCGTTCGAGCTCGAGCGCGAGGGAAATCCGCCGCCCGAGGGCCCCGGCGCGATCCGCGTCTTCCGCCGCGGCCGCACCATCGGTCGCGACCAGCTCGTCGACGTCGCTCCCGCGGAGCGATTCGTCTACGCGTCGCTCTCGGGTCTCCCCGTTCGGGACTACCTCGCCGAGGTCGAGCTCACCGCGGTTGTCGGCGGCACCGACGTCAAATGGCAGGCGTCCTTCCTTCCCAAGATGCCCGGAACGGGATGGATCCTCGAGCGCGGGCTGCGTCGTTTCCTCGACCAGTGCGCCCAGGGTCTGGCAGAGCGCTCAGCGCGGTAGCGCTCCGTTCTCCAGCCTGGCGGCGTAGCGGTCGCGGTGCTCCTCCCAATCCTCTTTCTGCCAGGGGACCGGCGTGCCGTCGAGCACAGCGCCGAGGCGGTGGAGAACCGTGTGCCAGCCGCCGAGGTCGCGTGGTCCGTCGTCCGCGATGTCGAAGCTGGGGGGCTCTGTGTGCGTGAGCGTGAGGCGACAGCCGTCCGCATCCCGCTGCAGCTCCCAGCGTGCGATCGAGTCGGCCGCGCCGAACGTGTGCTCGAAGAGGACGGGCGGATCGACGCGGAGCACGGTGTTGTGCTGGGTCAACCCGTCCTCGCCGGCCTCGGCGATGACCGCCTCGACGAGCTCCGGCGGCCCGGTGGTGCGAACGTCGTACTTCCCGCCTTCGACGAGCTCGAGCGCGACTTCGCCCTCGCCCCACCACTCCGGAATTCGTTCCGGCCGCGTGAGCGCATCCCACACGCGCTCGACCGGATGCTGGAAGTGTCGCTCGAATCGCAGGACATGCCGCCCGTCGATCTTCTCGACGGTGCCGTCTGCCATGGTCTCGGGGGTCGAGTTCGCCGGCATGGCTACTCCTCTCCGTTCGTGTCGGTCGTATCGGTGTCGTCGAGGTGGCGTTCCAGGGCGTCCAGTCGGTCGGTCCAGAACCGCCGGTAGGGCGCGAGCCAGGCGTCGACCTCGGCCAGCGGCTCGGCCCGCACCCGGTACCACCGGCGCTGGGCGTCGATCCGGACGTCGACGAGGCCCGCCTCGCGGAGCACCCGCAGGTGCTTCGACACGCCGGGCTGGCTGAGCGAGATGCCCTCGACCAGCTCCCCCACCGAGCGCTCTCGGACACGCAGGAGGTCGAGGATGTCCCGTCGCCGGGGCTCGGCGAGCACGTCGAACGTCGTCACTGCCATGCCGATGAACATATCCGACTGGTTATGTGCCTGTCAAGGCATGCACTACCCGGCCCGGAGCTCCTGGGCCAGGGGCGTGGGGAACCGTGCGACGACGACGGCGCCGTCGAGCCACGTCTGGAGGCGCCCGACCTCCCGCTCGATCGCTCGGCGCCCGTCGGCACCGACGTCCTCCAGGAGCCGCCAGACGATCTCGCCGTCCGGCCGCTGGATCCATCCGCCCACGACCCGACCGTCCCACCACACCGTCGGCCCGGCGTTGCCGGCCCGGTCGAACAGCCCCGCCCGGTGCGGGCCGAGGTACCAGTCCCGCTCGGCCCAGCCCATCGTCGTCGGATCGAGGCCCGGCAGCAGCGCGGCCCACGGCTTGGGCGCCCGCACCGGCGCTTCGTCGCCGGCGAGCACCACCCCGGCGCGGCCGTCCTCGAGCTCGACGTCGACCGTGTCGAGCGCGGCGAGGGCGTGGCGCGTCCGACCGAGCGTCCAGCCCGTCCACCACTTGAGGTCCGCCACCGTCGCCGGCCCGAACGCCGCCAGCCATCGTCGGGCCAGCTCGGCGCGCGCCTCGTCGGCCTTCCATGCCGCGAACCCGTCCGGGAGCCACGACGTCATCGGCGCCCACCGGTACCGCGTGCTCGTCCAGGACCCCGCCGGTCGACCGCGCACGACCCGCTGCTCGCAGGCGAGCAGGAACAGCACCCGGGTCGTCATGCCCATCTTGCCGGCCCACGTCCTGCCCTCGCCGTACGGGATCTGCTCCCGCAGGCGCGGCACCGCTTTCGACAGCTCCGCCCCCGTGACCTCGCCGCCCGCCTCGATGGCGGCGAGCGTGTCGGCTTCGGCCCGGCGCAGCCACCGTGCGCCGTCTCGGGCGATGCCGTTCTCCTCGACCATGCGAATCGTCCGCTTGCGCTCGGGCGGAACGAGCGCCTCGGTCACCGCCGCCTGCACGATCGGCACCAGCTCGACGGGCACGACGAACAGCGTGCGCCGCATGCAGAGCGTGCGCACGAGCGTCCGGTCCTCGTACAGCGCCCGCTCGACGCTTTCCACGGTGGGCTTCTTCACGCGTGCGGCGACGGCGAGGAACACCGTCGCCGGGTCGGTCGAATGGAGGCCGACCATCCGCTCGGCGAGCGCGACGACGTCGCCGGCCTTCGCCGAGGGCGCGAGATGGTGGCGGATGGCGAGCCGCGCCCGTCGCTCACGGTCGGGGATGCGTCGCATGCCGGCCAACGTACGTCCCCCGACGTAGGTGCGATCTACGCCCGCCGGCGGATGCCGCCCGTGGTGACGAGCCGTACCGTGGGGTCATGCACGCGCTCGACCGCTTCCGGAGCTCGTGGGTCTTCGACGGGCTCGTCGCGCTCACGATCTCGGCCGCGATGGTGCTCATCACGACCCAGATCACCCCGGGGAACAGCGAGCGGCGGACCGATGCCTTTTGCTACGTCCTCGTCGTCGCCGCCGGGGCCGCCGTCGCGCTCTGGCGGCGGGCCCCGATCGTCGGGCTCGCGATCGTGACCGTGGTCCTCTGGATGTACAGCGCTCTGGAGTACCCGGGCGGCCCCATCTACCTGACGTTCTTCTTCCTCGTCTACGCGGTGGCCGTCGACACCGAGCGGCGGCGTTCGCTCGTCATCTCAGCGGTGGCCCTCGGCGTGCTGCTCACCTCGCACTTCGTGATCGGCGCCGATCTGGGTGCATGGCCACTGCTGTCCATCGGTTGGACGGCGGCAGCATGGTTCTGGGGCGACGGCCTGCGTACCCGGCGGGCCTACCTCGCCGGCCTCGAGGAGCGGGCGCGCTACCTGGAGGAGACGCGCGAGGAGGAGGCGCGCCGTCGGGTCGCCGACGAGCGGCTGCGCATCGCCCGCGACCTCCACGACGTCATCGCCCACAGCATCGCCAGCATCAACGTGCAGGCCGGGTCGGCCATCCACGTGATGGACCGCCGGCCCGAGCAGGCGCGCGAGTCCCTGCTCGCCATCAAGGCCGCCAGCGGCGAGGCGCTCGCCGAGCTCCGATCGACGATCGGGCCGCTGCGCGCCGACGAGGACGGCGACGCGCCCAGGGCGCCCACCCCGACGCTCGCCCGGCTCGATCCCCTGCTCGACACGGCATCTCGCGCCGGGCTCCCGGTCGACGTCGGCATTCGCGGCGTTCCGCGCCCGTTGCCGTCGGCGGTGGACGTCGCCGGGTACCGGATCGTCCAGGAGTCGCTCACGAACGTGGTGCGGCACGCACACGCGCACGGCGCGACGGTCACGGTCGAGTACACGCCGACGTTCGTGGAGGTCGAGGTCACCGACGACGGCCGCGGAGGAAACGGCGCCACCGGTGACCCCGGGCACGGCATCGCCGGCATGCGGGAGCGCGCCGAGGCCGTGGGCGGACGGGTCGAGGCGGGGCCCCGCTTCGCGGGCGGCTTCCGCGTGTGGGCACAGATGCCGACGACCGTGGAGGCGGATTGATCCGCGTCGCGCTCGCCGACGACCAGGCGCTCGTGCGCGCCGGGTTCCGGGTCCTCCTCGACGCCGAGGACGACATCGAAGTCGTCGGCGAGGCCGACGACGGCACGTCGGCGGTCGACGTGGTGCGCTCCACCCGGCCCGACGTCGTGCTCATGGACATCCGCATGCCAGGGCTCGACGGCCTCGAGGCGACGCGGCGGATCGTCGCCGACGACCCGAACGCCTCGGTTCGGGTCCTGATCCTCACCACTTTCGAGATCGACGAGTACGTGTTCGACGCCCTCCGCTCGGGAGCCAGCGGCTTCCTCGTGAAGGACACCGAACCGGGCGAGCTCGTCCGGGCGGTGCGCGTCGTCGCCGGCGGCGAGTCGCTGCTCTCGCCGGGCGTGACGCGCCGCCTCGTCGCCGAGTTCGTCGCCCGCCCGGAGCGCGCCGCTGCGTCGCCGCCGTCCCTGTCGGTGCTCACCGATCGGGAGCGCGAGGTGATGGCGCTCGTCGCCGCCGGGCTCAGCAACGACGAGATCGCTGAGGAGCTGATCGTCAGCCCGGCCACCGCCCGCACGCACGTGAGCCGGGCGATGGTGAAGCTCAACGCCCGCGACCGCGCCCAGCTCGTCGTCGCCGCCTACGAGTCCGGCCTCGTCACTCCAGGGTCTCGGTAGCGGGCATCCCGTAGCACCGCGGGCGTAGCGCGCCCGCCTCCGTACGCACCGGCGCGCACGCGAAGAAGTCGCTCCGCGACGGACGACGACGACCCTTCCGTTCCCGACACTGGGACGCGTCGACGCGGAGACAGCGGCTTTGCCGCCTGTCTCCGCAAAGCCGGAGCTTGCGACGGCGTCAAGAGAGAAACGCCACGGAAGGAGCACCCGACATGGTTGCCACGACCGCCCCGCCCCGCACCGCCGCCGCAGGCGCCGTCCACGCCACCAAGGTGTACGGCGCGGGCCAGGCCGCCGTCCGCGCCCTCCACGAGGTGGACGTCTCCTTCGAGGGAGGACGCTTCACCGCGATCATGGGACCGTCGGGCTCGGGCAAGTCGACGTTGTTGCACTGCCTCGCCGGTCTCGACGAGCTGACCTCGGGCGCCGTGTACCTCGGCGACGTCGAGCTCGGCTCCCTCTCGGAGAAGCAGCTCACCGTGCTGCGCCGCGACCGCGTCGGCTTCGTGTTCCAGTCCTACAACCTGATCCCGACCCTCGACGCACTTGAGAACATCACGCTGCCGATGCGACTCGCCGGTCGCAGGCCCGACCGCGACTGGGTCGACAACGTGATCGACACCGTCGGTCTCCGGGACCGGCTCACGCACCGGCCGAGCGAGCTGTCGGGCGGGCAGCAACAGCGAGTCGCGGTGGCGCGGGCGCTGGCGAGCCGGCCCGAGGTCGTCTTCGCCGACGAGCCCACCGGGAACCTCGACTCGAAATCGGGCACCGAGATCCTCGGATTCATGTCACAGGCCGTCGACGATCTCGCGCAGACGATCGTCATGGTCACTCATGACCCGGTCGCGGCGGCGTATGCCGATCGCGTCGTGTTCCTCGGCGACGGCCGCATCGTCGGTGAGCTCGCCGACCCGACGGCCGCATCCGTCATCGACCGCATGAAGCAGTTGGGAGGCTGAGCCATGGGCACCGTCACGTTCAAGGGGCTCCTCGCGCACAAGCGCCGGCTCGTCGGCACGTTCCTCGCCGTGTTCCTCGGCGTGGCGTTCCTCGCAGGGACGCTCGTCCTCGGCGACACGCTGCGCGGGAACTTCGACAACCTGTTCACCGAAGCGAACGCTGGCACCGACGTCGTCGTCCGGCACGAATCCAAGCTCAGCACCGATCCCGGAGAACCCGACAGCCAGCGCGGGCTCATCGACGCATCGCTGGTCGACCGGGTGCGCGGCGTCGACGGCGTCGCCGCCGCCGAGCCGTCGGTCGAAGGCTTCGGCCAGCTCATCGGCAAGAACGGCGACAAGCTCGGCGGCAACGGCCCGCCGACGCTGGCGGGCAACTGGATCGACAACCGCGACCTGAACCCGTACCGGCTCGTCGAGGGACGGGCACCCCGCGCCGCCGACGAGGTCGTGATCAACCGGGGCGCCGCCGACAAGGGGAACCTGCGGGTCGGCGACACGACAACCGTCCAGACCCCCGAGCCCGTCCGCGTGAAGATCGTCGGCATCTCGACGTTCGGCTCGGCGGACGGGCTGGGCCAGGTCACCTTCACCGCGTTCACGCTCCCGAGCGCGCAGGAGCACCTGACCCACCGGACGGATCAGGTCGGGACCATCTCCGTGAAGGCCGACTCGGGCGTCTCCCAGGACGAGCTCGTGAACCGGGTGCAGCGAGTGCTGCCGGCGCAGACCGACGCGATCACGGGTGCGAACCTCACCAGCGAGAACACGAGCGACATCAACAAGGAGTTCCTCGACCTCTTCACGACCTTCCTCACGGTGTTCGCCGGCGTCGCGCTATTGGTCGCGACGTTCAGCATCTACAACACCTTCTCGATCATCGTGGCCCAGCGCACCCGCGAGTCCGCGCTGTTGCGCGCGATCGGCGCCGGCCGGGGTCAGATCCTGGCGTCGGTGGTCGTCGAGGCGGTGCTCGTGGGCGTCGTCGCGTCCGCGGCCGGCATCGTCGGAGGTCTCGGCATCGCCGAGTTGCTCAAGGGGATGTTCGACGCGTTCGGGTTCGCCCTGCCGGCGGGCGGCCTCGTCGTCAACGCGTCGGTGGCCGCGATCGGCATGGTCGTCGGTGTCGTCGTCACGCTCGTGGCCGGCGTGGCGCCCGCGGTGAAGGCGTCGCGGGTCGCGCCGCTCGCCGCCATCCGCGAAATGTCGACCGAGCACACGACCGCGTCTCCGGTGCGGGCGATCGCAGGAATCGTGGTGACCGGTGTGGGCGTGGCCGTCGTGCTGGCGGCGGTGCTGAGTGGCGGCGACTCCGTCCTCGCGCTGGCGGGCCTCGGGGCTCTGCTGACGATCGCCGGAGTGGTCGTGTTCGGCCCCGTCGTCGCCCGGCCGGCCAGCGGCGTCATCGGCGCGCCACTGCACTGGGTGCGCGGCGTCACCGGGTCGCTCGCCCGCGAGAACGCGATGCGCAACCCGCGGCGCACTTCGGGCACCGCGGCCGCCCTCATGGTGGGCGTCGGCGTCGTCACGCTGTTCACGATCTTCGCGGCTTCGCTCAAGTCGTCGATCGACAACAGCGTGTCGCAGTCCTTCACCGGCGACCTCGTCGTCAGCACGGGCCGGTTCGGTGGCGGCGGGATCAGCCCACAGCTCGCTACCGACGTGGGCCGGCTCCCCCAGGTGCAGACTGCCACCGGGCTCGGGACGGGGCGGGCGCTCGTCGGCACCGGCACCGAGAACGTGACGATCGCCCATCCCGCCCAGATCGGGAAGGTCCTCGATCTGGACGTCACCAAAGGGTCGGTGCGCAACCTCGGCCCGCAGCAGCTCGCCGTGTCGAACCGGGTCGCCGACGACAAGGGCTGGCAGCAGGGCACGAAGGTACCGGTGACGTTCTCCGACGGCACCACGACCGACTTCTCCGTCGGCGCCGTGTACGACGCCCGCGACATCGCCGGCAACTACCTCCTGCCGCGTGAGGCATGGGCGCCGCACGCGGTGCAGGACATCGACACCACCGTGCTCGTCGGGCTGAAGAACGGCGTCTCACTCGAGACCGGCAAGACCGCAGTGCAGCGCACCGTCGACACGTACGGAGCGCCCGACGTGGAGGACCGCGGCCAGTACGCCTCGTCACTGAGCCAGGGCGTCGACATGATGCTCGGGATCGTCTACGTGCTGCTCGGGCTCGCGATCCTGATCGCGCTCATGGGCATCGCCAACACGCTGTCGCTCTCGGTGTACGAGCGCACGCGTGAGCTGGGTCTGCTCCGCGCGATCGGCGAGAGCCGGCGGCAGCTGCGGTCGATGATCCGCTGGGAGTCGGTGATCATCGCCGTGTTCGGCACGGTCGGCGGGCTGGGGCTCGGCCTGTTCCTCGGCTGGGCCCTGGTGAAGGCGGCGTCCGAGGGGACGAGCGACATGATCGCCCCGACGTTCTCGGCGCCGGTCGACCAGCTGGTGGTGCTGCTCGTGGTGGGCGCCGTCGCCGGTGTCCTCGCCGGGCTCCGTCCGGCGCGGCGGGCGGCGAAGCTCCCGGTCCTGCAAGCCGTCGCCGCCGAGTAGGCCGCCCTCGGCTCGTCACGTCCCCCCGTCGTCGCAGTGCCCGGGCGTCGGGGGGACGTCGAGGGCCGGGTTGCGCTCGAAGAAACCCACCGGCGCGAGCAGGAACCCGGTCGACTCGACCGGCATGACCGGCCAATCCTCCGGGCGGGGGACGTGCGTGACGCCGAACGTGTGCCACACGACCACATCGGTGTCGGTCACCGGGCGGTCGGCCGCTGTCCACCGGGGCAGCCCGTCGCCGCCTTCGTGCTGGTTCGGGTATTCGCCGGCGGCGCGCCGTTCGTCGGCGCGGTACGGCGTCACCCAGAGGTTCCGCGTCGCGAACGTCGCCCGCCGGCCGACGCTCGACTCGGGACTCGCCAGGAGCGTCGGCGTCGACGCCGGCACGAGCTTGTACCCGACCGGCTCGCCGAGGCGGTTGCGCACCTCGGGATTGACGATCTTCCAGACGCGACTGCGCGACGGATCGACGACCCGTTGCGCCTGCTGCTCGGTCTCGAGCGCCGTCGCCGCGACCGTGAACGCGTTCGCCAGCGGGTTCTCGGGCCCGTCGGGCTCCGCCACCGCGTCGACCTCGTACACGGTGTTCGCGGTCCCGTCGACGTCGAAGTCGAGACGCACGTTGAACAGGTGCTGGTGGTACGGCGCCGCCAGCTGCGGCGCAACCATCGCCGCGTTGCCGAGCCCGTCGTCGCCGTCCACGGCCATGGTCGACATCACGCCGGTCAACTTGACCTCGAGCTGCATGCTGCCGTCGAGGTAGAAGTACCAGTAAAAGCCGTACTCGTAGTTGCCGACCGTCGCGATCGAGCTGATCACGAGACGACGCTGGCGACGGACTTCGGTCGTGCTGCTGCGGAGATCGACGTGCTTCCAGAGGATGCTGTAGTCCTCCTCGTGCATGCAGATCGCGTTCTCGATCGTGTACGGCTCGCCGCGCTCGTTGCCGAATGTGACGTCGAGGTAGCGGATCTCGCCGAGGCAGTCGCATCCGAGCTTCAGCGAGTTGGCCATGCGTCCAAGGCCCCACTCGCCGGCGTCGAACGCGTTCTTCCAGTTGTGCATGGGTCCCGTGTGCCCGTACGGGACGACCATCTCGCTCACCGACGCCCGGTGCAGGATCGGGCGCACGCGGCCGCCGTCCTCGTAGCCGATCGTGTGCAGCACAATTCCTTCGTACGGATCCATCGAGACGCGCAGCGACCAACGCTGCCAGCGGACGAGGTTGCCGTCGACGGTGAAGCTCGGCCCCTCGGGCTGGGTGATCTCGATCGGCTTGAGATCGTCACGCATCGGCCCCACGTCGTCGGGGAGGTAGCCGCCGCGCTCGGACGGTAGGGGCACGACGCCGTAATCGACGACCTCCAGGACCTCCCCCCGTCCGTTGTCGACGAACGCGATGAGCCCTTCGATCGGCCGGGCGTAGCCGTTGTCGGTGTCGGTCTCCCGGTAGTACGCGAGGCAGCGGCTGATGCGCCGCCCTTCTTCGTGCGCGAGGCCGAAGTTCCCCGCCGGCCACGGGTCGATCTGCACTCGGGTCAGATCGGTGATGCCGCGGCGAGCGAGGGCCGCCTGCCAGTCGGGGTGCTCGTGCAACGCGATGATCGCGTTGAACGATTCGCCGTACAGCAGGGCGGGCCGCATCCCCGGCACGTCGAGCCACGACACGAGGGCGCGGCGGCCGACGTCGACCACGGCCTCCACCACGTCGGCCGCCGGTTCCGGGACGATCACCACCCGCACCCGCCGGTCGACCGGGTCGCCGGCGGTGAAGCCCGCCACGACTTCCTTGGGCGGCTCGTCGAGCCCGAAGTAGGCGAAGAGCGCGGCATCGGTGAGGCGGCCCTCGGCCCGCAGCACGCCGGCGGCCGCCGCGATCTCCGCCGCGCTGAGCGCGTCCAGCGGATGTGCGGACCGCATCGCCGATTGCGAAGCCGCCGTGTCGATCGCCATGCCCGTCCCCTCCCTGTTCTGGGCCCGAGGTCACCGAGTAGTACACCGCGGGCCGCTGGGGCGCACACCGCGCCGAAACCCGACTGATCCGGTCGTATATTGGCGCGGTGCGCACGCGCGAGCTGTTCTCGTTCCCGAACCCCGTCAACGAGCTCTCGGCGCGGCTGGTCGCGGGCGGGGTCGTCGCGATGGCGGTGGCGGCGATCGTCTTGGGTCAACTCTGGCTGCTCATCCCACTGGCCTACGGGTTCGTGGCTCGGGTGCTCACCGGCCCGACGCTGAGCCCGCTCGGGCAGCTCGTCACGACGAGTGGTCACGCCGCGGCTCCCGTTGCCGTCGAAGTACGTGCCCGGCCCGCCGAAGCGGTTCGCGCAGGGCATCGGTGCGACGTTCACCGTCGCGGCCGTCGTCGCCTACTTCTGGTTCGGGAGCTCAGGCACCGCCTACGTGCTGTTGGGCGCCATCGTCGTAGCTGCGACGCTCGAGTCGGCCTTCGCGATCTGCCTCGGGTGCATCACCTTCGGGTTGCTCATGCGGTGGGGCGTCATCCCCGACGAGGTGTGCGAGCGGTGCAACGACATCTGGGGACGCGGCCTCGGGCCCGGCCCCGTCCTTGGCGAAGATCGCCTTCCCGAGGTCGGCGGTGTTCTGGATGAACAGGGCCGCGATGCCCCACACGAACGGCAGCCACAACGGGATGCCCAGCACGCTCGGTGACGCGTACTCCCACGCGCCCGTCCGGATGGCGAGGCCCTCCGCGAGCGGCCCGAACACGAACCCCACCACGTAGACGCAGGCACTCGTACGGCTCGGGCGGAGGGCGTAGATCGCAACGCCGGCAACGACCAGGAGCGCGGTGAGCGCCAGCGGGTGGCGCCACAACACGCTCGTGAGCAGCAGCGTCCCCAACGCCAGTGCCGCGTTGACGAGGGCCTTGCGGGAGTCCGACACGCCCGACAGCTTGGCAGGCCGAGCCCGGCCCCGCGCGATCCGGCTACGCCCGACCCGCCCGGGCCTCTGCGGTGAACGGGTAGGCGAGGTGCTTCAGATACCCGACCTGGGGCACCGGGTCGGGGATGCCGAAGCCGCTCGGCCGCCTGTTCTTCGGCATGTACGCCGTGCCGAAGATGCGGTCGACGATCGGCAACCCGAAGTTCTTGTCCCTCGCCTCGGCGTCGATTGCATGGTGCCAGTGGTGCCACTCGGGCGTGTTGATCACCCAGCGCAGCCCGGGGAACCGGAGTCGGACGTTCGCGTGCTGGAAGATCGCCAGCAGGGTCACGAAGATCGCGACGCCGGCGAACGCCCCGCCCCCGTAGCCCAGGATCACCAGTGGCATCACGGTGAACGCCTGCGTGAAGGCCTGGTCGAGCGGGTGCAGCCGACCGGCGGCGACCCAGTCCATGAGCTCGATGCTGTGGTGCACGGAGTGGAATCGCCAGAGAAACGGCACCGTGTGGGTGAGGCGGTGTCCCCAGTAGTTGCCGACGAAGACGAGGGAGGCGGCGAGCGCGACGGCTGCGCCCGTCGGGAGGTTCCCGACGATGTTCATGTTGCGGATCCAGAAGACCGGGACGAGGGCGACCACGACGAGGGCGATGCCCAGCGCGGTCGAGAACAGGTTGTTGACGAGGAGATGCGTGAGGTCGGTGAGGAGGCCGCGCCGGAACACGCGCTGCGGCCGCAGCGCGAACAGCTTCTCCAGCGGCACGAACAACAGGAACAACGCGGCGATGCCGACGACGGCGCTGCCCCGCACGACCAGGGCGATCACGAGAGCGGCGACGAACGTGAGCCCGGTGGCGAGTCCGAACCGGGTCGTGCGGTCCTGGTCCACCGTTGCCACGGCCATGCGACTATGCGAACGCGGGTTGATCAGGGGATCCCCCGGTGAATGTCAGCGTTCGGTGAGGTCCCGCCACTCCGGCTCCCGCTTCTCGGCGAACGCTCGCGGGCCTTCCTCCTGGTCGGGATGCCCCCACATCGACACCAGCTCGTCGGCGCCGGCACGGCACGCGTCCGTCAGGCCCTGCTCGAGGGCTCCCCAGAGCGCCCGCTTCGTGGCCCGCATCGCCGCCGGAGAGTTGCGGGCGACCTTCTCCCCCAGCGCCTGAGCTTCCTCGCGCAGCCGCTCCGGCGGGTCGACGATCTGGCTGATCATGCCCAGCTCGTACGCGCGTTCCGCCGAGAGACGCTCGTGGCGGCCGACGAAGGCCATGCGCATGACGGCCTCGACCGGCATCTTCCGGATGAGCCCGATGGCCTCGAGCGAGACCACCTGCCCGATCGACACGTGCGGATCGAAGAACTGGGCGTCGGACGCCGCGATGACGATGTCGGCGTCGGCGATCCAGTGGAACCCGCCGCCGGCGCACACCCCGTTGACCGCGGTGATGACCGGCTTCCACACCTGCTGGTGCCACGACGTGAAGTGCAGGTCGAACTCCTCGACCGAGCGGCGGTAGCGCTCCATGCCCACGCCGTCGCTGGCGATCTCGGTCACGTCGACGCCCGTCTGGAACGCGCGGCCCTCGCCGGTGTGCACGATCACGCGTACGTCCGGGTCGCGGTCGAGCTCGGTCCAGGCGACCGCGAACTCGTCGCGCATGCGCGCCGACATGGCGTTGAGCTGATCCGGCCGGTTGTTGATCAGCCAGCCGACGGGTCCGCGCCGTTCGATCTTCAGGCATTCGAGCTCCGGGTACGTCACCGCCGCGACTCCAATTCCTCCGCCTGTTCGGGGTCGAGCGGCTGCCACGCCGCGTCCCGCTTCTCGGCGAACGCCAACGGACCCTCCTCCTGGTCGGGATGCCCCCACATCGAAACGAGCGCGCGGGTGCCGGCTCGGGACGCGTCGGACAGCCCGTGCTCGAGCGCGCCCCACAGGGCCTGCTTGGTGAGGCGCATCGCCGCCGGAGAGTTGCGCGCGATCTTCTCGGCGAGCGCCTGTGCTTCGTCGCGGAGACGTTCGGGCGGGTCGACGACCTGCGACAGGATGCCCAGCTGGCGGGCACGCTCGGCGCCGACACGCTCGTGCACGCCCAAGAGCGCCATGCGCAGGATGGGCTCCATGGGCGACTTCCGTGCGAGGCCGATCGTCTCGTACGCACTCACCTGCCCGAGTGAGACGTGGGGGTCGACGAACGTGGCGTTCGACGCCGCGACGACCACGTCGGCATCGGCGACGAAGTGGAGGCCGCCACCGGCGCACACGCCGTTGACCGCCGCGATCACGGGCTTCCACACCTCGTTGTGCCACGCGGTCAGACGGAGGTCGGCGTCACGGGTGCGGCGCGACTGCTCCCGGAGCGCCTGCTTGTCCCGGTTGAGCTGCACGACGTCGACGCCGGTCTGGAATGCGGGCCCGTTGCCCGTGTTCACGATCACGCGCACCCGGGGATCACGGTCCAGCTCGCGCCATGCCTCCTCGAGCTCGGTGAACATGGTCGCGTCCATGGCGTTGGCGGCGTCGGGGCGGTCGAAGATCAGCCATCCCACCGGGCCGTGCTGCTCGACGGTCAGCGTCTCGTACGGCATCAGCTGCGCGGCACCTCGCGCCAGGAACGTCCCTGCCACGGGTCGGGCTCCCGCGGCAGCCCGAGCACGCGTTCGCCGAGCACGTTCTTGTTGATCTCGGTGGTGCCTCCTTCGATCGTGTTCGCCCGGCTCCGTAGCATCCCGCGCAGCTCGAACGGAAGCGACGACGCGTACTCGGTCGCATCGCTCTCCCACGCCACCGCATCCATGCCGAGCATTCCGACCGCGAGCTCCTGGATGCGCTGGTTCAGCTCTCCCTGGTGCACCTTGCCGATCGAGCTCTCGGGCCCGGGCGGACGACCGGCCCGCAGCCGGGCACGCACGCGGTCGTTCGTCCAGGCCCGGATCCGCTCCTCGCTGTACACGCGTGTCAACTCCTGCCGCACCACGGGATCGGCGGCGGCGGCACGACGGCGCGCCAGCTCGAGCACGTGCGCCGTCCCCGCGCCGCCGATGCGGTCGACGCCGCCGGATCCCTCGCCCGACACCATCTGGCGCTCTCCCGACAGCGTCGCCCCCGCGACCCTCCAGCCGTCGCCGACGTCGCCGACACGCTGCGCGTCGGGCACACGCGCGCGGTCGAGGTACACCTCGTTGAAGTCGACTTCGCCGCCGATGTGGCGCAGCGGCCGCACCTCGACGCCGGGCTGGTGCAGGTCGAGCAGGAAGTACGTGACGCCCTTGCGCTTGGGGGCATCGGGGTCGGTGCGGGCGAGCAGCACGGCGAAGTCGGATAGGTGCGCCCACGTCGTCCACACCTTCTGGCCCGTCACGAGCCACTCGTCTCCGTCGCGTACGGCGGTGGTCGCGAGCGACGCGAGGTCCGAGCCGGCGCCGGGCTCGCTGAAGAGCTGGCACCAGCGCTCCTCGTTGCGCACGATCGGCGGCAGGAACCGCAGCCGTTGCTCCTCGGTGCCGTGCGCGAAGAGCGCCGGAGCAGCGAGGTTGAGCCCGAGCGGATTGAGCCGGCCGAGGTTGTAGGGCCGCAGCTCGGCCTCGACGAGGCGCGCAACGTCCGGTGTGAGGTCGAGCCCGCCGTATTCGACCGGCCACGTCGGCACGACCAGTCCCGAGCGGGCGAAGACCGGGTACCACGCCTCGTAGTCGGCACGCGACCGAACGTCCCGAATGACCGCGGCGCCGCCGCGGTGCGCAGCGTCCCGCCAGGAGGCCGGCACGTTGTCGTCGATCCATGCCCGCACCGCGGCGACGGCGTCTGCACTGGAAGTGTCGCGCGTGAGGGTCAACAGCCTGCGCCGTAGGACCTTGCCGACCTCGTTGCGGGGGAGCTGCTGCACCCGGTGGAAGGCGGCCGGCACCTTGTACGCCACGAGCTGGTCACGGCACCGGGCTTCGAGCTCGCCGGCGTTCGCGGTGCCGGCGTAGAACGCGACCGGCACTTCCCCCAGTCGCGCATCGGGAGCGGCCACGACTGCCACGTCGCGCACGCCGGGTGTACCGAGCAGAACCTCTTCGACCTGTCCGGGGATGACCTTGTTGCCCCCGCGGTTGATGATGTCGCCCACGCGGCCCTCGATCCACACGAAGCCGTCGTCGTCGACGCGGGCGAGGTCGCCCGTGCGGAGGTATCCGTCGGCGTCGAGCCGGTCGCCGAACGCGGAGCTCTGACCTCCACCCCCCACATAGCCGGCTGCCATCCGCGGGGGCCGCACCGCGAGCTCGCCCCCGCCGACCAGCTTGATCTGCACACCTGGATGGGGACGGCCGACGGCGCCGATCTTCTCCGGATGCGCGCGGGCGTCGGCGGCGGTCCAGCCGATCACCTCGCCGATCTCGGCTTGCCCGTAACCGTTCAGGACGGTCACGCCGAACCGGTCCGCGAACCGGCGCGCCTCGCGCGGCGAGAGCGGCGCGGTGATGCTGCGGACGTAGCGCAACGGCGCGAGGTCGTCGACGGCCTCGTCGTCGCTGAGCATGGTGATGGCGGCGGGCGGAAGGACTGTCGAGCGAACGGCGAAGCGGCGCACGAGCTCTGCGAAGCTTCCCGTCTCGAACCGCTCCATGATCACGATCGGCGCGCCGGCACGGAGGCCGAACAGGACGTTGTAGATGCCGGCGTTGAGCGCCAGCGAGACTGGGATCAGGTTCGGGGTCGGCGGGCCGTCGCGCTTCGCCCGGCCCGCACCCAGCTCTCCGAGCACCCGGTCGAGGAGCTCGACGTATGCGGTGTGCGTGTGCAGGATCGCCTTGGGGTCACCCGTCGTCCCCGAGGTCCACTGGACGAACGCCGCGTCGGGACCGCACTCCCCCGCGCCGGCGAGAGCGCGTGTCCCGTCGGGGCGGAGCAGTGCCACTGCGTCGACTGCGCCGAGGGCTCGCTCGACCTCGGGGTCAGGGGCCCGCCAATTGACGGGTACGAACACGGCGCCGGCCAGCCAGACGCCGAACATGGCCGTGACCATCTCGGGCGTGTTCGGGAACTGCACCGCGACGGGCTGGCCCGGCCCGTACCCCGGCGTCACGAAGCTGTGCCGCCGTGAGCGCAGCCGCATGCCGCACGGCGCCCGCGGTGACGGAGCGGTCGATCGTGTGCAGCAGCGGCTCGTCGTCCGCGAACGGATGCGATACGAGCAGGTCGGCCAGGCTCACGCGTATTCTGTATACAACACCGGCGGTCCTCGGCGAGGAGGCGCGCGTGTCCGACGGTCCGTCGATCACGGACGAAGGCGTGGAGCGGCTGCGCGCGCGCATCGGGGTCCCGCAACCGCACCCGCAGCCGCCGCACTACCGGTGCCCGAACGAGGACGCCTTCCGACAGGTCGCAGAGGCGTACGGCGACGACAACCCGCTGTGGGGCGACCCGGCGTACGCGAGCGGGACGCGCTGGCGCGGTCCTGTCGCCCCGCCCCCTCTCGTCGGCGGTGACACGTTGATCGGCGAGAACGAGGTGACCGAGGTCGGCGCCGGCGAGAAGGCGCTGCTCAAGGGCGATCCCATCCGCGGCGCCCATGCGTTCTACTCCGGCAGCTTCCGCGAGTGGTGGTCTCCTCTGCGACCGGGGACGCCAGTCACGCGCCGCAATGCGCTCGTCGGAGTGCACGACAAGCGCAGCGAGTTCGCCGAGCGCGCCGTGCACGAGTGGACGGCGGAGGTGTTCGCCGCGCCCGACGAAGTGCTCTCGGCGCAGTACCGCCTGATGATCCGCACCGAGCGGGAGAAGGCCGAGGGCCGGGGCAAGTACGACGAGACGACGATCACGCCGTACACGGACGAGCAGCTGAGTGAGATCGACGAGGCGTACGCGTCGGAGCCGGCACGGAGGCGTGGGGCGGAGCCCCGCTTCTGGGAGGACGTCGAGGAGGGAGACGAGGTCGGCCCGCTGGTCAAGGGGCCGCTGCGCGTCACGGACATGGTGTGCTGGCACGTCGGCATGGGCATGGGTCTCTACGGCGTGAAGGCGTTGCGGCTCGGCTACCAACAGCGCCAGAAGGTGCCCCGCTTCTTCCGCCCCGACGACCTCAACGTCCCCGACGTGCAGCAGCGCGTCCACTGGGACGCGGAGTGGGCGCGCCGGGCCGGTAACCCCTCGATCTACGACTACGGCCGGATGCGCGAGACATGGCTCGTTCACCTGTGCACGGACTGGATGGGCGACGACGCGTGGCTCTGGAAGCTCGACTGCCAGTTCCGCCGCTTCAACTACGTCGGCGACACCCACTGGATGCGCGGGCGTGTCGTGCGCAAGGCACTCGTCGACGGACGCGCCGCGGTCGAGCTGGACCTGGCGGGTGAGAACCAGCGAGGCGAAGTCGACCACGCCGGGGCACGCGACGATCCTCCTCCCGAGCCGCGAGCACGGCCCGGTGCGACTCCCCGAGGCGCCGGGCGGTGCGACCACGTGCCAGGAGGCCCTCGACGCGCTCGTCTCCCGCTTCGCCGCCGAGGAGCACGACGTGAAGGACTCTCCCGAGCCGCCTGCGGGCCTCGTCGTCGATCACGACGGCGCTGTTCTCCGACTGCGCCTCGACCGGCCCGACCGCCGCAACGCGCTCACCGACGACATGGTTCTCACGCTGATCGAGACCATCGAGGCGGCGGGCAGCGACGAGTCCGTCCGCGTGATCGCGCTCACGGGGACGGGCGAGCACTTCAGCTCGGGCTTCGACCTCGGCCAGCGCGGCGGTGATGAGGAGAGGCCACACGCCGGCGCGACGCAGCGGCGCATGCGCTGGCAGGTGAATCGCCTCATCCCGACGATGCTCGAGACCCAGACGCCGATCGTGACCACCGCCCGCGGGTGGGTGATCGGTCTCGGCCTGCATCTCGTGCTCGCCTCGGACTTCGCCGTCGTCGCCGACGACGCCCGCCTCCGCGCACCGTTCGCGGCGATGGGCTTCACGCCCGACTCGGGCGGGTCCTGGCTGCTCCCCCGGCTCGCCGGCGTGGTTCGGGCCAAGGAGATGCTCATGCTCGGACGCGAGGTCAGCGGCGCGCAGGCGGCGGAATGGGGCATGGTGCACCGCGCCGTCGCAGCAAGCGAGATCGACGCGGTCGCCGGCGAGCTGATCGACGAGCTCGCGTCCGCCGCCACCGTCGCCGTCGGCCTCTCCAAGCTCCTGATCCACCGGGGGCTCGGCGTCGACCTGGAGCGTCACCTCGCCGACGAGGCGCTGGCGATCGAGCTGTCGAGCCGCTCTGACGACTTCCACGAGAACGCGCGGGCGCGCCGCGAGAAGCGCGACCCGGAGTTCGAGGGCCGCTGACGCACAGCCGGAGGCTCAGCTGGTCGCTCGGGCTGATAGACCACGATTCGCTGAGCCCGTCCACGGCCACCACCCGCCACACGCCGGCGCCCTCACGGACCGAACGGGCGTGTTGGTAGTCCTCCGAATCAAACCAAGCCTGAGCAGCTTCAACCGAGGAGAACTCGATGACGACGAGGCGCTCCGGCACCCAATCGCCTTCAAGGACGCGTATGGCACCGCCACGCGCAAGGAAGCGGCCCCGTGGCGCTCGACACTGGGACCAGACGCTTCTCGGTACCGCGCTGCCCGCTCGGGATCGGCATTCCGCACGTCCACTACCACATACGCCGACATGGCTGACCACAGTGCCCGCGTCGTCGCGGTGCTGGCGAGCCGGCGATATCGCCGACAACCTGGGTGGTATGGATGAGGACACGGTCAGGGCGATGTTGCTGCGGAACCTCGGGCGGGCAGCCGACGATCCGGTCGGCTCGCACGACATGTACGACGACGACGCGGTGCTCGAATTCCCGCAATCGGGAGAGCGGTTCGAAGGCGTCGCGAACATCCGCGAGTGGCGCAGCCGTTATCCCGGCTCGGTGACGTATGACATCCGCCGGATCAGAGGTGCCGACGACATCTGGATCGCGGAGATGACCGTCGGCTACGACGGCGCAGAACCTCGCTACGGAGTCGACCTCCTCGAGATCAGGAACGGCAAGATCGTGCGCGAGACGATCTACGTCGCCGAACCGTTCGACGCGCCCGGGTGGCGGGCCGAGTGGAGGGTCGCTCCCTGAGTCGCTCGCGAACTGCGGGCTCCAGCATTGACATCGGCCCTGCCGGCTTGTAGTTTCCGCTCCAGTTAATTAGCCGCTACGGAAAGTGCCGGCGGCCATGACCATGGCAATCGACGAGGACCGGCTCAGCGAGACCTTCGCCGTACTTGCCAACTCGACGCGGCGAGCGATCCTGGCCCGGCTCGCAGAAGGCGCGGCGACCGTCAACGAGCTCGCCGAGCCGTTCGACATGACGCTTCCGGCGATCTCGAAGCACATCAAGGTGCTGGAACGGGCCGGGTTGGTGGTGCGCGGCCAACGAGCCCAGTTCCGGCCGTGTGCCCTCGACGCCGCACCACTCGAGGAGGTCTCGACCTGGGCCGAGCAGTACCGGCCGGTCTGGGAGGCCCGCTTCGACCGGATGGAGAACTACCTCAGGGGACTCCGATCGCACACGAAGGACGAGCGAAGACGATGACGGACAACGGCGGTTCGCAGGACGCGGTGGTGATCGAACGGAGCTTCGATGCGCCGGTGGGTCTCATCTGGCAGATGTGGACCGACCCGGAGCACTTCAAGGCGTGGTACGGCCCGGACGGCGCCACCATGCCCGTTGCGAAGATGGACGTGCGCGTGGGCGGGACTCGCCTCGTGTGCATGGAGATGCAGACGCCGAACGGCACGATGGAGATGTGGTTCACCGGCGAGTACCGCGAAGTCGTCGAGAACGAGTGGCTCGTCTACACGGAGTCCATGTCCGACGAGAACGGCAACGTGATGTCGCCCGCGGAAATGGGGATGCCGGAGGGGCATCCCGCGACGACCGAGGTCCGCGTCGAGCTCGAAGGCGTCGATGGTGGAACGAAGATGACGATGACCCATGCCGGCATTCCCGCCGACTCCCCTGGTGCGGCCGGGTGGACGATGGCGTTCGACAAGCTCGGCGATCACGTCGAAGGGCTCAGGGCCCGATAGCCGCAGCGCGCGTGTCAGCGCTTCGCCGACGTCCCCGCCGTCGCGTCGAACACCCACGACACCGCGCCGCTCAGACGGACGAGCTCCACCTCGGGCGGCTCCGAGAGCGGGCGGCGCCGTCTCCTCCACCGCAACCTCGATCACGACGCGGTCGTCGCCCACCGCGACGTCGGCGACACGCGCCCGGTGGTCGACGGCCTGCGCCATCGCCTCGATGCCGCCGCGCTCACCGCGCGCGAGCAGGCCGAGCCACCCGGGGTTCGACGGGTCGAGCAGACCGTCGGAGAGCGGAGCCAGCTCGACCGTAACCAGGCCGGCGCCGGCCTCGACACGGACGGACGTCGTGAACCCGGGCGGGAGCGCGGGGTGCAAGCCGAGCACCGTCGCGAGCGCGTCGACCCCGCCGCCCTCGAGCCCCAGCGCCGGGACCAGCCGCTCGCTCGCGACCCACGCCGCACCGATCCACTGGCTCGCGAGGATCTCGCGCGCCGTCTGCGGGTCGAGGCGGTCGGCCAGCGAGAGCTCCGCCGAGCTGGTGAGCAGGTGCACCTGCTCCTGGAACTCGCGCGCCGACCGCGACGAGCGTGCCGCCGGAAAGGTCCGCCAGCCGGAACGCGGGATCGAAAGTGCCGCGGTAGTCCGATCTCCCGCCGGGCTCTGCGTCGGAAGGCGGTTCGTTCGGCACCGACGCGAGCGGCAGCTCGGCGACGCGAAGCGTGTGCTCGGCCGGGCCGATCGGCTCGTTGTCGGGATCGATCGTGATGGTCCAGTGGCAGTGCGGCTCTCGCCCGGCCGGCACGCGCGGCGGGCGGTGGATCGGCCGGATGCGGGCGTGCGGGTTGGTGGCGACGGCCGTGCCGTCGAAGGTCGGGTCCTCGATGTGGTGGCACATGCCCACGACCCGCGCTTCGCCGTGCGGCTCGACGTCCATGAGCGCCCCGCAGTGATCGAGCCAGAACGCTCCGTGGTGCGCGTCGGCGAGCTCGTAGGTGACGCCCATGTACTGGTGGACGAAGCCGACGTCGAGCTGCAGTCCCTTCATGATCGCCCCGACGTCGTCACCCTCGATGCCCATGAGCCGCCGCATCCGGGCGGTGTACGTGGGGCTCGCGCCGAGCCATTCGTCGATGGCAACGTCGTCGACGCTGTCGATGCCGGCGCGCACCGCGACCTGGGGCATGAGGGCCCGGTCGATCAGATGGCCGACCATCATGTACTCGAAAACCACCGGGACGAGCCGGTCACGGGGCAGCTCGCTCAGCCTGGACGGCACCGGCGGCAACAATTCCTCCTGGTCGCTCTCGCAAGTTCGAGCTCCTGCGGCGCCGGTCGGCAGAGCCGCCGGCCGCCGCGCATAACGTATGCAATCGTGGCGACGGTCGGCCAGCGAGCCCCGGCGGCGAGCGAGCCGCTCCCCTCCCCCGACCTCCCGGCGCGCCAGAGCAGCGGTGAGCACGCCGCCGTCTACATCCGCCGCCTGATCTTCGAAGGCCGGCTGCGCCCCGGCGAGCGGATCCCACAGGAGCACATCGCCCAGGCGATGGGCGTCAGCCGGATCCCGGTGCGAGAGGCGCTCATCGCGCTCGAGCGCGAGGGCTGGGTCACGATCGAGATGCACCGCGGGGCGTTCGTCAACGCCTTCGACCAGCAGGCGGCCCGAGACACCTATGAGCTCTTCGGCCTCGTCTACGGCTTCGCGGTGCGGCGCGCAGTCAGCAGGGCGAAGCCCGAGCTCGGCGACCAGGTCCGCGACATCGCAGCCCGGCTCGCGCGCGCGGAGGATCCCGAGGAGATCTCGCGGCTGACGATCGCCTTTCACGTGGCGATCGTCGACGCGGCTGCGTCACCCCGCATCAAGGTCGTGCTGCGGGCAATGTCGGGGCTGATCCCCGGCAACTTCTTCGCGCTCGTCCCCGGCGCCATCGAGGCCGAGCGCGATGGCCTGACGGAGATCGCGGGCGCCGTCGCCGACGGCGACGCGGTCGCCGCGAGCGACGGCTACGAGCGCATGATGCGCCGGCAGGGCGAGCTCGTCGTGGAGTTGTTCGACGACCGCGGACTGTTCGAGGAGCCGTCCCCATGACCTTGCACCGCGACGACCTGATTCTCGTCTCCGTCGACGATCACATCTGCGAGCCCGCCAACATGTTCGACGCCCATGTGCCCGCGAGCTACCGGGAGCAGATGCCGCGCGTCGTCGACGAAGCCGACGGGTCGCAGCAGTGGTTCTACGGTGACATCCGGGGCCGGAACCTCGGACTGAACGCGGTGGCGGGCAAGCCGCCCGAGATGTTCAACGTCAACCCCACCCGGTACGAGGAGATGCGGCCCGGCTGCTACGACGTGCACGAGCGCGTGCGGGACATGTCGGCCGGCGGCCAACTGGCGGGCCTCAACTTCCCGAACTGGACCGGCTTCTCGGGCCAGGTCCTCAACGCCGGCCCCGACCGCGAGGTCAACCTCGTGATGATCAAGGCGTACAACGACTGGCACGTCGACGAGTGGTGCGGCGCGTACCCGGAGCGCTTCATCCCGTGCGGCATCCTGCCCTTGTTCGACGTCGAGGAGGCCGCCGCCGAAGTGCGGCGCCTCGACGCCAAGGGCTGCCACGCGGTCACGTTCTCGGAGAACCCCGCCGGCCTCGGCATGCCCAGCATCCACACCGACGCATGGGATCCGCTGTTCGCGGCGTGCTCCGACACCGGAACGGTGTTGTGCTGCCACGTCGGCTCGTCGTCGAAGAGCGCATCGACCGCGCCCGATGCGCCGCCACCGGTCCCGATGAACCTGTCGTCGGCGATGAGCATCTTCACCCTCGGCGACCTGCTCTGGGCCGGGTTCTGGCACCGGTTCCCGAAGCTCCGCTTCGCGCTGACCGAGGGTGACATCGGTTGGATCCCGTACTTCCTGCAGCGGGGCGAGCACACCCTCGACCGGCACAACGCGTGGATGGGCCACGAGCAGCCCCAGGGGCTCCGGCCGAGCGAGCTGTTCCGCGAGCGGATCCTGTGCTGCTTCATCGAGGACCGTATCGGCATCAAGCTGCTGGACGAGTTCAACGTCGACAACGTGTGTTGGGAGTCCGACTACCCGCACTCCGACAGCTCGTGGCCGACGGCGCCCGAGCGGCTCGAAACGCTGCTCGCCGATCTCGAGGGCGCGGTCGTCGCCAAGCTCACCCACGAGAACGCCATGCGCCACTACCAGTTCGACCCCTTCCGCACGCGATCTCCGGAGCAGTGCACGGTGGGCGCGCTGCGGACCGAAGCCGCCGACGTCGACACGGTCACACGGGTCGGCCGTCCCGCCGACGAGCGCGACATCAAGACATGGCGCAAGATGACCGGCACCGCGGCGCGATCACCATCCTAAGTTCCCGGTCATGAACCGAGACCAGCTCCGGGCCTTGTTCGACCTGACCGGCCGGGTTGCCATCGTCACCGGAGGCACCCGCGGCATCGGACGGTCGATCGCCGAGGGCTTCGTCGCCGCCGGGGCCGGTGTCGCCGTCGCCAGCCGCAAGGCCGATGCCTGCGAGGAGACGGAGACGGCACTGCGCGCCATGGGCGGCGACGCGATCGGCGTCCCGACCCATGTGGGCGAGTTGGACTCGCTGCGCGATCTCGTCCAACGCACCGTCGACGAGCTCGGGCGGCTCGACATCGTCGTCAACAACGCCGCCACGCCGCTGCGCGAGGACCTCGGCCGGTTCACACCCGAGGCGTACGAGAAGGCGATGGAGGTGAACCTGCGAGGCCCGGTGTTCCTCGTGCAGGAAGCCCTCCCCCACCTCCGCAGCAGCCCGTCCGCGGCCGTGGTCAACGTGATCTCGGCGGGAGCGTTCCTGCCGTCGCCGTTCATCGCGACGTACGGCGCGACGAAGGCCGCCCTCCTGTCCTTCACGCGTTCGATGGCACAGGAGTTCGCCCCGCTCGGCATCCGCGTGAACGCGCTCGCGCCCGGCGCCGTCGACACCGAGATGATGCGGAAGAACACGCCCGAAGCCCAGGAGCAGATGGCGCAGTCCAGCTTCCAGCGCCGCATGGCCCATCCCGACGAGATCGTCGGGCCGGCATTGTTCCTGGCGTCCGACGCCGCCAGCTTCGTCACGGGGCAGGTCGTGATCGCCGACGGCGGCCTCGTCCCCGCCCGCTGACCCTCAGGTCCGCGTGTCCTCGAGCCACTCCGGCATGTCGATGGGAGGGTTCGGGAGCTGGCGCACGCCATGCTCGGACAGGAACCGCTCGTAGCCCTCGAGGTCGGCCGGGAACGAGCGCGGGTCACCCATCATCACCTCGAACAGCGTCACCCCGTCCGGACCGGCAACGAACGGGCCGAACGTGTCGCCCTGGTCGAGCGCGATGTGCGTGCCGGCCCCGCAGTGGACGTCGCCACAGGTCATGTCGCCTTCGAGCACGAACACGACGTGGTTGCTGTTGTGGCCGTGCGGTTGGACGATCATCCCGGGGTCCCACCGCGCGTAGAGGGAGAGGAAGCGGGGCGAGAAGTCCAGCCACTTCTCCCGAACCGACGCGGTGCGGTCTCCGTGCTGCTGGCGGCGGACCTCCTGCCACGAGAAGTCGTCGAGGTGTCGTATGCGCGGGCCGCCGGACATGAGTCTCCTCTCATGTGAGGACGCTGCGACGAGGCTACCGACCATCCGGGATCGTCCCGCCTCATGATCGCTTCATGATCGCTTTGGCATCGTGCCCGCGTGTCGGAGAGCACGGCTATGCGTGTCTCGACGACCCCGGCGTGCCGCGAGGTGTCCACCCCACCTCGCGCGCGCCGGACCTTCGCGCCTGTCTGGTGGGGCGTCCTCGGCATCATGGTCATGTCGCTGGGGCTCGAGGTCTGGGCGGTCACCCATGACCTGCCGTACCCGGGCGTGGACGAGCCGACGTTCGTCCGGCCCGCGGTCCACATCGCATCCACCGGCGACCTCGACCCGCACTGGTTCGGGCACCCGGGCTCGACGACCATCTACCCGCTGGCCGGCATGTACCACGTGTGGGACGCGGTCGCCCACGGCGGACCCGTGTTCTCACCCGATCCCGCCCTCGCGAACCGGTTCGCGGCGTCGCCCGAGACCTTCTATCTGATCGGACGGATGTGGTCGATCGCCTTCGCGGTCGCGGCGATCCCCCTCGTGTTCCTCCTCGGACGGCGGTGCTTCTCGACCGCGGTCGGCCTGGTCGGTGCCGCGCTGTGGGCGGTGATCCCCCTGGTCGTCTCCTACGCGCGCATCGTACGAACCGACAGCGCGGGTGTGTTCTTCGCGATGCTCGCCCTATTGCTCATCGTGCGCTTGTTGGACCGCGCGTCAATTCGCGACCACGTCGTCGCCGGGCTCGCGGTCGGGCTCGGGATCTCGTCCCGCTACTTCCTCGTGACGCTGCTGGCGGCGCTCCTCGCCGCCGGTGTCATCGCCCTCCGCCGGCGTGTCCCCGGCGCGTCGCTCCGCGGCATCGCGGCCGGGGCGGGCGCGGCCGTCCTGGGGTTCGTGGTGACGACGCCGTACTTCCTGCTCGACTGGTCCACCGCCCGCGCCAGTGTGGCCAACGAGAACACCTCCAACCTCGGCCACGACGGTCTCTCGCCCGCCGGCAACCTCCGCTGGTACCTGGGGAATGCGATCCCCAAGACGCTGACGTGGCCCCTGGCCGCCCTCGCAGTCATCGGTGTCTGCCTCGCGCTCGCCCGCCGGCGTGATGCGCAGAGGCTCGTGCTGCTGGTGGCCGCCTCGGTCTTCCTCGTCGCCATCAGCACGTCGCGCCTGCACTGGGAGCGCTGGCCGCTCCCGATCCTTCCCGTTGTCGTGCTCTTCGCCGTCGACGGGCTCGTGGAGCTGACGTCCGCGGTCGATGTGCGCGTCGGCATGCCTGCGCTCTCACCCGCGTTCGCGGTCGTCGGCGTCGGGTTGGTCGCGCTCTTGCCTGTCAAGGACGTGATCCAGCTGAACGTGCGCGAGTCGAGGCCGAGCACGCGCCTTGTGGCTCGACACTGGATCGAGGCGAACCTGCCGCCGGGCAGCGACGTGGTGAAGGAGCTCAAGACCGCGCCGCTCGACGACACGGACCTCCACTGGCTGGAACGCACCACGCTGCCGCACGACGGCTGGACGCTCGACCGCTACCTCGACGACGGCTTCCGCTACTTCGTCACCAACGCCGGCATCAGCGGCACGTACACGACGCAGCCGCGCCGGTACCCGGCGCAGGCGCTCCTCTACCGCGAGCTCCGAAGCTATGGCTGCCTCCGGCACGAGTTCCGCCCCGACTCGTACCGGGACGGCCCCGTCATCCGGGTCTACGAGCTGTCCGAGGCGGACACGACCTCCGCCGCCGCCCGCTCGCCCGACTGCACGGCGCCGTCCATATAACCGGCCCATACCGTGGCCGTCTCCGTCCCCGCCCAGTGGATGCGACCCACGGGCGCCCGCACAGCCGGCCCGTACTGCGTCCACACGCCGGGCGGGAAGAACGCCCCGTAGCAGCCGCGGGTCCACTCCTCCTCGGACCAGTCGAGCTCGACGTAGTCGACCGGTTCGGCGGCGCGCGGGCCGAAGAAGTCGACGAGCGAGCCGACGACGGCCGCGCGCCGGTCGTCGGGATCGACGCCGCTCAGCCGCCGCGCCGCCGCGGCTTCGAGGAAGGCGAGAAGGACGCCGGGGGTGCCGCCGGGCGGTGAGTTGTCGAACACGATCTTCACCGGCCCCCGGTCGCCCGCGGCCTGACCGGTGAGACCGGCGTCGCGCCAGAACGGCGAGTCGTACACGGCGTGGCACTTGATGACCGACCCGGCCGGCAGCCTCTGTGTGAGCTGGTCCCGCGCGCCCGGGAGGACTGGCTCGTACACGATCCGCCCCGCCAACGCCGGCGGCAGAGCGACGATGACACGCCGCGCCCGGACGGCGAGCGAGTCGCCGCCGATCGTGACCGCTTCGCCGCGCTGCTCGATCCTCCGGACGGGAACGCCGAGGCGCACCCGATCGCCCAGTCGCTCCGCGAGCCGGATCGGCACGAGCTGTGAGCCACCGACGTAGCGGTCCTGCTGCGCGCCGCCGCGTGTTCCGACGAGGGCGTCCACGCCGCCGCCCGAGTGCGTGTAGTAGAGCGCGTGCAGCAATGAGAAGTCCGACGCCTGGGCGGCGAACACGGACTCGGCGAAGAGCCGCAGGAGCTGGCGCGCCTTCGCGGTGCGGGCGTTGCGGCGGATCCACGTCTCGAACGTCTGCCCGTCGAGCTCCGCGGCCCGATCGGCGGCCCAGGGCACCTCGAGCGGGATGCGGGCCGCGAGGCGATCGAAGCGCGCTTGCGCCTGGCCCATGTCGGCGAGGACGAGGGGGCCGAGCTTCGGGATCGTCCCGCGGTAGCGTCCCTGCTGGTCGCCGAAACGCAGCAGGTGCTCGCCCGTGTTGTAGGTCGGGAACGTCTCGAGGCCGAGGTCGGCCGTGAGCTTCGCCATGCGGAGCTGGGTCGGACCGATCCATTGACCGCCGGCCTCGACGATCGAGCCGTCGGACAGCTCGTGGTTCAGGACGCGACCGCCGACCCGGTCGCGGGCTTCGAGCACCACGACCTCTTTCCCGGCGGCCACGAGGTCGCGCGCTGCGATCAGTCCCGCGATGCCGGCGCCGACGACCGCGACGTCCGTCTCCACCGTCTCGGGCACGGCGCCCAGCGTACGTAGTCTCGAGTGATGCCGCCGGTTGCGGGTGTCGACGGGTGCCGCGGTGGTTGGGTCGTCGTGCACGAGGGCCACGCCGCGGTGCACCGGAGCTTCGCCGACGTGCTCGCCGGGCTCCCCCGCGACACCGTCGTCGCCGTCGACATGCCGATCGGTCTCGCCGACCACCACGAGCCGGGCGGGCGCGCCGCCGATCGAGCGGCGCGGGCGCAGTTGGGACCGAAGCGCAGCTCGGTGTTCTCCGCGCCTCCCCGGCCGGTGCTCGGCGCGCGCACCTTGCCTGCCGCGCGCCGCCGCGGCGGCCGTCTCACGCTGCAGACCCTGCACCTGCTCCCGCGCATCGAGGACGTCGACCGCGTGATGACGCCGGAGCTCCAGTCCCGCGTCTTCGAGGTGCACCCCGAGCTCAGCTTCGCCGCCATGGACGGCGGCGGCCCGGTGCTGGCGCCGAAGCGAAGCGCCGAGGGATCGAAGCGGCGGCTGGCGCTGCTCGGAGGCGCCGGCATCGAGGTCCCCGAGCAAGCCGAGCGGCGCGGCGCTCGACGACCTGCTCGACGCCTGCGCGCTCTCGTGGAGCGCCCGCCGCATCGCGCGCGGCGAGGCGTGCCGAGTCCCGGACGTCGCCGCGTTCGACGCCCGGGGGCTGCGGATGGACGTCCGATGGTGAGCTTCCTCACGGTCGGTCACGGGACGTTGCCGGCCGACGAGCTCGGGCGGCTCGTCGCCGGCACCGGCATCGAGGTGGTCGTCGACGTGCGCTCGTTCCCCGCGAGCCGCCGGCATCCGCAGTTCCGGCGCGAGGCGATGGAGCGGTGGTTGCCCGAGGCCGGCGTCGCGTACCGATGGGAGCCGCGCCTCGGCGGGCGGCGACGGCCCGCTCCCGATTCGCCGCACGGGGCGCTGCGAGTCCCCGCGTTCCGCGGCTACGCCGACCACATGGAGACGACGGAGTTCCAGGACGCGCTCGACGATCTCCTCGCGACCGCCGGTGAGCGACCCGCAACGGTGATGTGCGCCGAGAGCGTGTGGTGGCGGTGCCACCGTCGCCTCATCGCCGACGCTGCCGTGCTGTTGCGTGGGGCGTCCGTCGACCACCTGTTCCACGACGGCCGGCTCGACGCGCACCGGCCGACGCCCGAAGCCCGCGTCGACGGGCGCCGCCTCGTGTACGACGGGGGCGAGCCGGGGCTGCCTCTGCCAGAATCCTGACCGGCACCAGGGGCGAGCAGCGGGAGAGCCGGTGCAGCGGTTCGTGGTCCACCTGTTCATCTCGGTCGCGGTGTGCGGCTTCGTGGTCGCCACCTGGGCGCTCACGAGCGGCTCGTTCGCCGAGCTCTCCGACATCGCCGGGAACCCGACGCTGGCGAGCAAGCTCGGCTTCTGGCCGATCTGGGTGATCCTCGCCGCCGCCGCCGTGCTCGTCGTCGACCTCGGGTTCGTCGTCGCCGGGATCTTCGGAGATCGGGGCCGGCGGAAGCGACGCCGGCGCGAGATGGAACGCACGAAGCGCGCCGGCGCGCAGATCGGCGACGCGCTCGCGGACATGCTGCGATCCCTCGCGGCACGCCAGCGCGAGCGAAAGACCCCGCCGCAGGGCCCGGTCAAGCGCTGGGTCGCCGTGATGTTCAGCGACATCGTCGACTCGACCCGCCTGGCCGAGGAAGTCGGTGACGACGAGTGGAGCGGCGTCGTCTCCCGTTACCGCGAGTTCGTGCGCGCCGCGTTCGCGACGCGCGGGGGCGAGGAAGTCGGCACGCAGGGCGACGGCTTCCTCGCCCAGTTCCCGAGCCCCGCCGACGCCGTCCTGTGCGCCGTCGACATCCAGCGTGACGTCCAGGACGTCGCCGCCGCCGGGCTCGGCCTCCGCCTGCGCATCGGCGTGCACGCCGGCGAGGCCGTCCACGACGACGGTGACCTCATCGGGCGGGTCGTGAACCTCGCCGCCCGGGTGACGGGCGAGGCCGAGCCGGGCGAGATCCTCGTCACCGAGCCCGTTGCGGACTACGTCGGCGGCCAACTCCGGCTGCAGGACCGCGGCCTGCGCGACCTCCGGGGAGTGCCGCAGCCCCGCCACGTCCTCGCGGTGGTGTGGTGAACCCTCTACGCTCCCCTGGTCCCGCCTGACCGATCCGGAGGCGCACCGCATGCCGCTCGCCGCCGCCGCTCGTGCCCTGCTCGACGAGCGCCGCCCGCTGACCCGTGCCGAGGTGGCGGACGTCGCATCCCTCCCTCTCGACCGGCTCCCCGACGTGGTCGCCCTCGCACACCGCGTCCGCCTCGCATACTGCGGTCCCGAGGTCGAGCTGGAGAGCCTCATCAACGCCAAGTCGGGGGCATGCCCCGAGGACTGCGCGTTCTGCTCGCAGTCCTCGCGGTTCGAGACCGGCGTCGACGTGTACGCGTTCCTCGACCTCGACGATGTCGTGACGGCCGCGCGCTCGACACGCGACGCGGGCGCGACGCAGTTCTGCATCGTCGTCGCCGTGCGGGGCCCCGAGGAACGGCTCCTGCGGAAGGTGCTCGACGCCGTCGACGCCGTGCACCGCGAGACGGGGCTCGAGGTCGCGTGCTCGCTCGGCCTGCTGACGCGCGAGCAGGCGGAGCGGTTGGCGGCGGCGGGTGTGCGTCGCTACAACCACAACCTCGAGACGTGCCGCGAGGTGTTCCCTTCGATCTGCACGACGCACACGTGGGACGACCGCGTTGCGACCGCACGCCTGGCGCGCGACGTGGGCATGGAGCTCTGCTGCGGCGGGATTCTCGGTATGGGCGAGACGCTCGCGCAACGCATCGACTTCGCGTTCGAGTTGGCGGCGCTCGAGCCGTGCGAGGTGCCGGTCAACCTCCTGGACCCGAGGCCCGGTACCCCGCTCGACGATCGGTCGCTGCTCTCGCCGCGGGAGGCGCTGCAGGCGATCGCGCTGTTCCGGCTGGTGATGCCGGGGGCGTGGATCCGCCTCGCCGGCGGGCGCGAGCGCGTGCTCGGCGAGCTCCAGGCGATGGGCCTGTTGGCGGGTGCGAACGCGCTGATCGTCGGCAACTACCTCACGACGACTGGGCGACCGCCCGAAGCGGACGTCGCCCTGCTCGACGCGCTCGGCATGCCCGTGGCGGACGGCCCGGGTGAAGGCCGGTTCGTCGTCGACGGCGCCGGCGCCCACGCCCGCCCCGCCCGCGGCCCGTCGATCCCGGTACGGGTGGAGTAGTCCGTCACGCTCGCTCGTTGAAGCTGAGGAGAACGGGGCCGGATCCGATGCGCGTCGTCGACGCCACGTCGAGGCGCATACGCCAGGCGAGCTCGGGCCCGACGCGCAGCGTCCAGGTGACCGCAGCCTTGATGGGCGACACGTGGCTCACCGCCACGACGACGCGGTCGTCCAGCCACTCGCCGCAGAACGACGCGACGCGGTCCGCGACGACCTCGAGGCTCTCGCCGCCCGGTGGCGTGAAACCGCCGTCGCGGCGCCACTGCCCGACGACGTCCGGTGGCAGCTCGGTGAACGGGCGCCCTTCCCACTCGCCGTAGTCGACCTCGATCAGACGCTCGTCGACCTCGACGTCGAGCCTGCACGCGGCGGCGATCGGCGCGGCCGTGTCACGGGCGCGGCGCAGCGGGCTCGTGACGACGTGCGCGACGCCGAGCCCGTCGAGCGCCTTCGCCAGGCGGTCCACCTGCGACCGACCGCGCTCGGTGAGCGCGGCGTCGCTGCGGCCGAGAAGCAGTCCGGCCCGGTTGGGCGGCGTCTCGCCGTGGCGAACGAACGCGATCACGGCGACGACGGCGCGACCAGCCGCCCCGACCGCAGGAAGCTCTCGCGGCGCTTGCGGTCGACGAGCCCGAAGCGGTGCACGATCCACGCGCACGCCGCCAGGCCGGCGAGCTCCTCGAGCAGGACGATGCCGGGCGCGGGCAGCAACGCGCCGTCGGGCAGCGACGCGCCGGTGAACGGCCACCAGAACACGTCGGTGTTCGTCCACGCCGCCGAGAGCACCAGGCCACAGAACGCGCCGATGGGGAGGCAGAGGAGCCGGCGTCGCAGCAGCCGCGGCCGCCCGATCGTCAGGAGCATGACCGCGAGGAGCAGGACGACGCTCCCGAGCAGCGTGTGCCCGTACGACAAGCCGAGGAACGGTACGTCGACCGCGAGCGGGAGGAGGGAACCGGCCACGACCAGGCGGTAGTCGATGCCCGTGCTCTGGAACACGAAGTAGACGAGCAGCACCGAGCCTCCCGCATACCAGAGCAGCATCGGCTCAGGCGAGGTCGAGGGCGGCGTTCACCAGCGCGTCGGCCTCGGTGTTCTGCTCGCGGGGCACGTGCGCGAGGTCGACGTCCTCGTACTCGGCGAGCAGGGCACGGGCGCGTTCGAAGTACGGCTTCAGGTGCGCCTGCTTGACGCGGTAACGGCCTTCGAGCTGCCGGATGAGCAGCTGCGAGTCGGCGCGGACGCGCACGCGCCGGGCCGGGAACCCGCGAGCGGCCTCGAGCGCCGCGACCAGCGCCCGGTACTCCGCCACGTTGTTCGTCGCTACTCCGATGCGCTCGCTCACGGTCGCGAGCCTCGTGGGCGGATCGGTGGACGGATCGAGCACGACGGCGCCGATCGCGGCAGGACCGGGGTTCCCGCGCGCACCGCCGTCGCAATAGATGACCAGCTCGGACCGTGTGGTCACGGCACGAGGATGCAGCCGCAATTGTCGCAGTGCGCGACCGTCCCGGGCGGGCTCTTGCGGATGCGCTCGGCCTCCACCGACGGGATCGACAGGTGACATCCCTGGCACGTGGTGCCGTTCAGCCGCGCCGCGCCCATCCCGCGGGCGCGCTCGCGGCACTGCTCGTAATCCGCGAGAAGACCGGCGTCGACCGTGGCGGCGATGTCGTCGCGGGCGGACCGTTCGCCGGACAGCTCGTCGTCGAGCTCGCCCTCGACCTCCGACAGCGCGGCGCCCAGGCGTTCCGCCTCGGTTTCGAGCTCGCCGGCACGCCGGTCGAATTCGGCGACCTCGGCGTCGAGGGACTCTCGCCGCTCCATGACCTCGAGCTCACGGTCCTCGAGCCCGCCCCGGTGGCGCCGGAGCTGGTCGACGTCGGCCTGGAGCGTCTGGAGCTCGCGCGGTGAGGTCACCTCGCCCGAGTACATGCGCCGTTCGACCTCCGCCGCCTTCTCCTCGAGCGACCGGGCTTCGTCGTCGAAGCGTCGCTCCTCGCTCGCCACCTCTTCGCGGCGGGCGGTCGCCTCGGCGAGCTGCTTGCCGACCGTGCCGAGCTCGGTACGCACCGACTCGAGCGCGGCACGCTCGGGCAGCGTGTCGTGCCGGTGACGGAGCCGGTCGATGGCGGTGTCGCGGGTCTGGAGCTCGAGCAGCGTGTCGAGCATCACCGAAGCGTCCGCGCCCACCCTTCCGAGACTAACGAAAGCGGCGTTTGGAACCCGGCATTGCGCTACCCGCCGGGACCGCCACCGCCACCGCCGGGCCCGCTCGGCTGCGGCGGCGTGATCGGGGGCAGCGTGGGTGTGGGCGCGGGCGCGGGCGCCGGCGCCGGTGCGGGGATCGGCACCGGGATCAGGATCGTGTCCGGCGGCGCCGGTGGCGGCGGAGGCAGCGCGGGCTGATCCGTCCGCCCCTTGACCGGGTCGATGAACCGGCCCGGCGCGTCACAGCCCGGTCCCGGGGCCGGGAACGCGTCGTCGGGCAGGTTCTTCGTCGCCGGAATCATGAAGTTGCGCCAGATCGTGTTGGGGACGCCGGCGCCGAACCCGGCGCCGGGCTCGTCCACGTCGGGGTTGCCGTGCCAGACGAACGACACGAGGTTGGGCGTCCCGCCGATGAACGCGGAGCTGATCTGCCGGTCGTTCGTGCCCGTCTTGCCCCACGCGTCACGGCCGGGGATCCCCTTGCCGGCGGCGGTTCCGCTCTCGATCGGGTCCGTGCAGGATGCTGACCTCGCAATTGGCCACGTCGGGATCGAGCACGCGGGTGCCGGGCCGGCCGGTCTCGTCGAACACGACCTTGCCGTCGGCCCCGACGACCTTCTGCACGAAGACAGGATCGTGGTGGACGCCGCCGCCGCCGATCGTCGCGGCGACGTTCGCCATCTCGAGCGGCGTGACGGAGATGACGCCGAGGGTGAACGTCAGCACCCTCCACTCGTTCACGGGTTGGCGCCCGGCGACGTTGGGGCGCATGCCCATCTTCTGGGCCATGTCGATGACCTTGTCCATGCCGACGCTCGTCGACATGCGCACGAACGCGCAGTTCACGGAGTCGGTGGCGGCCGCCTGAATCGTCATGATGCCGCCCTCGCCCTCCCCGCCGGCGTTCGTCGACGAACCGCCGAAGCCGGGGACGCTGCACGGCGCCCCTCCGTCGACCTGGTCGTTGCGCGAGTAGCCGTTCTGGAGGACCGTCCCCAGCGTCGTGACCTTGAAGCTGGAACCGACCTGGCGGCCCGCGCCGTCGGTGGCGAGGTTGAACTTGGCCTCGCTGTACGGGCGGTTGTCGCTCATCGCCTTGACGTAGCCGGTGTTGGGATCCATCGCGACGAGTGCGGCGCTGAAGCCGGCCTTGGCGCTCCGAAGCCCGTTGGCGACGGCGTCGTCAGCCAGCTGCTGCATGTTCGGGTCCTTGGTCGTGTAGACCTTCAGCCCGCCTTGGAGCACCTTGTCGCGCCGCTCCTTGGCGGTCGCGCCGAGCCGCGGGTCGGTGAGCAGGACCTGCTGGGCATGCTCGGCCCACGCGTTCTCGGGCCGCAGCTCCCCCGTCGGCTTCACCGTCGGCAAGCCCTCCTGGTTGGCCTGGTCGGCCTGCGCCTGCGTGATGTGATGCCGTTCGACCATGGTCTTCAGCACGTCGGCGCGTCGCTTGGCCGCGCTCTCGGGGTGCACGAAGGGGTTGTCGCCCTCGGGGTTGCGGATGACTCCCGCGAGCAGCGCCGCCTCGCCGGGCGTGAGCTCGCTGAGCGCCTTCCCTCGCACGCCGAACGGCGCACCGGGGTCGGGCGTGAGGAAGAACCGCCGCGTGGCTGCCTTGACGCCGTACGAGCCTTGCCCGAAGTAGACGGTGTTCAGGTACTGCTTGAGGATCTCGCGCTTCGAGTACTTGTCGTTCAGGCGATAGGCGAGGATGAGCTCCTTCGCCTTGCGTTGCAGATCCTGCTTGTTGCCGAGGATCCGGTTCTTGACCAGCTGCTGCGTGATCGTCGACCCGCCCTGGCTGATCTTGCCCTTGGTCAGGTTCTCGACGAACGCCCGCGACACGCCGCTGACGTCGACGCCGGGGTTCTTCCAGAACGTCTTGTCCTCGGTGTCGATGACGGCGTCGATGAGGACCTGGGGCACCTCGTTGAGCTCGGCCGGCTCGCGGTCCTGCACGCCGAGCTTGCCGATCTGTGTGCCGTTGGCGTCGTACACGATCGTCGGCTGCGAGAGCTCGCCGAGGCTCTTCACGGAGCCGGTGTAGTGGTGCGACGCCGCGATCTGACGGGCGCCGGGGACGAGCGCGGCGAAGCACACGCCCATGGCCAGGCCGCCGACCAGGATGATGGCCGCCAATCTCGTGATGACGCGTGCGGAGTCGGGCATGGGAAGGGAACAGGATGGCACACCGGGCCTGGAAGCTGGCACCGGAGCAGGCGCTCCGCATGCCCGTCACAGGGCGTCGGTACCCTCCCGAAGGTGGACGTTCGGCTCGTCGAGCACGGCCCCCCGGCGCGGGAGGCGTTGCGGGACGCCGTGCGCGCGGCGAAGGGTCCCGACCCGCTGGCTCCGGTCACGGTGGCGGTGCCTTCCACGTACGCGGGCCTGGCGCTGCGGCGGGCCCTCGCCGGGCCCGACGGGCTCGTCAACGTGCGGTTCCTCGCCCTGGCCCGGCTGGCGGAGCTGCTCGGCGCGCCGGCGCTGGCCGAGCAGCGGCGCCGGCCGCTCACGCGCCCGCTTCGGGCCGAGGCGGTGCGGGCCGTGCTCGCCGAGGCCGGCCCGCCGCTGGCGGGGGCGGCGGGCCACCCGGCCACGGAGCGGGCGCTCGACGCCTCGTTCCTCGAGCTGCGCCGCGCCGGCGAGGAAGCCGTCGACCGGCTCTCCCGAGCCGGCGAACCGGCGGTGTCGGTCGCCCGCCTGTACCCCGAGTTCCGCGCCCGCACGACCGCGTTCTACGACGACGAGGACCTCGCCGGTCGCGGCCGCCGGCGCGCTCGCAGCGGCACCGCCCGCGCTGCGTGAGGTCGGGCATGTCGTGCTGTTCCTCCCGACGCGCTTGTCGCCCGGTGAGACGGAGCTCGTCCGCGCGCTGGGTGCAGCCGGCCGGCTGCGCGCCTTGCTCGGCCTGACCGGGGATTCCTCCGCCGACGAGCCCGTCGAGGCGCTGGCGGCCGGCCTCGCCGGGCCCGAGCCGCCCGTGCGCACTGCACCGCCCTCTCCTCCCGCCGGCACGGCGATCGTGAGCGCGCCCGACCCCGAGGACGAGCTGCGGGCCGTCGTGCGCGACGTGATGACCCGGGCGGCGGCCGGCACCCCGCTGCACCGCGTTGCGATCCTCTTCCGGCTCGACGAGCCGTACGCGCGCCTCGCCCAGGAGGTGCTCGACGCGGCCGGCGTGCCCTGGAGCGGCCCCTCCACGCGCCGCCTCGCCGACACGACCGCGGGACGCGTGCTGCTCGGGCTCCTGCGCCTCGCAGAGACCGACTTCGCGCGCGACGCGGTCGTCGACTGGATCGCCTCCGGGCCCGGTGCGCGATCCCACCGACGGGCGCGCCGTCCCCGCCAGCCGGTGGGACACCCTGTCGCGGCAAGCGGGCATCGTGACCGGCCTCGCCCAGTGGAACGACCGGCTCACCCGGCTCGCCCGCCACCTCGCCACCCGGCTGGAGGCGACCGGCGAGGACGAGCTCAGCGAGGGTGCGCGGCGGCACTACGAAGCCGACCTGCAGCACGTCGAGCACCTCGCCCGCTTCGTCGCCGACCTGGGTGCGCGCCTCACGCCGCCGTCCCCGGGCACCTGGCCGCGTCTTGCGGCTTGGGCCCGCGAGCTGCTCGACGTGTTCCTCGGCGGCGAGGGGAGGCGCGCGAGCTGGCCCGAGCCCGAGGTCGAAGCGGCGCGACGCGTCACCGACGCGCTCGACAGCCTGGCGGTGCTGGCCGAGATCCGCGCCGAAGCGTCGCTGGCCACCTTCGTGCGGGCGCTCGAATCCGAGCTGGACGCACCAGCCGGCCGCGTCGGGCGCTTCGGCGCCGGGGTGTTCGTCGGCGGCGTGCACCACGCCTACGGCGGTGACTTCGACGTCGTGCACGTCGTCGGGATGGCCGAGGGAACGTTCCCGCCCCTCGGGCGCGAGGACCCGTTGATCCCCGACCGCGCCCGCCGGCTCACGGAGGCCGCGCTCCCCGTCCACGCCGTCCGGCGGGCGGAGGAACGTCGGGACTACCTCGCCGCCCTCGCTGGCGCGCCCGTGCGCTCGCTGTCGTACCCGCGTGCCGACCCACGCGCGCAGCGCAAGCGACTGCCGGCGCGCTGGCTGCTCGAGAGCGCGAGCCGACTCGCCGGCGAGACGGTCGGGGCCGAGGAGCTGACGCGACTCGCGGCCGCGGGCTGGCTGCACGTGGTGCCGTCGTTCGAAGCGGGCGTGTGCACGCCCGGCGAGGCGGGATCGCTCACCGAGCGCGACGTCCGCAGCCTGCGCGACTGGCAGGAGGACCGACGGCCGCTGGACCGCCACCCCTTGGTCGCGGCGATCCCGTCGCTCGCCGCGGGGGTCACGGCCGTGCGAGAGCGCCGCTCGGCCGCGCTGACCCGCTTCGACGGGCACATCGGAGGCCTCCCCGGCCTTCTCCCCGACGAGGACGCCGCGGTCTCCCCCACCGCGCTCGAGGACTGGGCGACGTGCCCGTTCCGATACCTGCTCGCCCGCGTGCTACGGGTACGCGAGGTCGAGCGCCCCGAGGCCACCGACCGCATCGGGCCGCTCGAACGCGGCTCCCTCGTGCACAGCGTGCTCGCCGAGTTCCTCGACACCGTCGAGCCGCGAACGTCACCCGACGAGCCGTGGGACGACGCCGAGCGCGGGTTGCTCATGGCGATCGGCGAGCGGCAATGCAACGAGGCCGAGAGCGAAGGGCTCACCGGCCGACCCCTGCAGTGGAAGCTCGACCGGCGACGGATCCTTCGGGAGCTCGCCGAGTTCGCCGACACCGACGAGGAGATCCGCGCCACGCTCGGCGTGGTGCCGCGGCCGAATGCCCGCGAGCTCGCGTTCGGCTTCGGCGGTGACACCGGCGAGCCGGCGGTCGTCACCCTTGCGGACGGGCGGTCGGTGCGCTTCCACGGTGTGATCGACCGCGTCGACGAGGGCCCGGCCGGGTCGCCCGTCGTGATCTTCGACTACAAGACAGGTCGCGTCGACCCCCCCGCCGCCGGGCTCGAGCGGGGAAACCGGCTGCAGCTGCCGGTCTACGCGCTGGCGATGGCAGGCGGCGACGCGAGCGCCGACGTGCGCTCGTTCTACTGGTCGACACGCGAGCTCGGCACCGATGCGCTGTCCGGCATCGATCTCGACGACGCGACGCGAGCCGAGTTCGTCGACAGGGTCTCGACGATCGTCGACGGGATCGGCGCCGGCGTCTTTCCCGCGTTCCCCGACGCGCCGCGCCAGGACGGCCGCGGGCGCGACACGTGGGAGAACTGCTGCTACTGCCCGTACGACCGTGTCTGCGCGACGGCGCGGGACGACGACTGGACCCGCAAGCGCTCCGATCCCGTGGTCGCGCAGTTCCGCGATCTCGCCGACCCCGAGCCGGAGGCAGAGCCCGCGGAAGAGGCCGAACCGTGACGGTCGACGCCGCCGCGCGCGACGAGATCCGCGACCTCCATGACGCCACCCTGTTCGTGGAGGCGGGTGCGGGCACGGGGAAGACCACCGCGCTCGTCAACCGCGTCGTGTCGTTGATCGCGCGCGGCCGTGTCGCGATCCGCGAGCTCGCCGCCATCACGTTCACCGAGGCCGCCGCCGGCGAGCTGCGCGACCGCATCCGCTACCGCCTCGAGCACGCCGCAGTCGACCCGACGCTCTCCCCCGACGAACGCGAGCGGTGCCGGGCCGCGCTGGAGGACGTCGACGACGCCGCGCTCTCGACCTTGCACGGCTTCGCCCAGCGGATCCTCGCCGAGCACCCACTCGAAGCCGGGCTCCCACCGCGCTTCGAGGTGGTGGACGACGTCGAGGCTGCAGTCCGGTTCGAGGAGCGCTGGGAGGAGTTCCTCGACGCGCTCGTCGCCGATCCGGAGCTCGAGCCGGTCCTGCTGACGTCGCTCGCGCTGGGGGTCGACTTCGACCAGCTGCGCCGCGTCGGCACGCGTGCTGCACGAGCACTACGAACGGCTCCGGCCCGCGCCTGCGGCCACGACGCCGGCCCCCGCCGTCGACGTCGAGCCGGTCGTGGCGCCGCTGGAGCAGGCGATCGCCCGGCTCGGCGAGTGCCGAGTGCGGCAGGACAAGCTCTTCCTCCATCTCCACACGCTCGCCGGCCTGCCTGCGGTCCTCCGCGGCGCGAACGACGACCTGGACCGGCTCGACCTGCTCGGCCAGTTGCCGAAGCTGGCCAAGAAGGTCGGCCGGCACGGGAACTGGCGATGCCCGGTGGACGAGGTCCGGGACCTGCTCGAGCAAGCCGACGCCGCCCGGGCCAAGTCGTGCTCGGCCGGCAGCAGCAGGCCGCGCTCGACGTGCTCATCGGCCGTCTGCGCGGCTTCGTCCGCAGCTATGCCGACGAGCGCCGGCACGAGGGCCGTATCGAGTTCCACGACCTGCTCGTGCTGGCGCGCGACGTGCTGCAGCGCGACACCCGCGTGCGCGCCGCCCTGGCCGAGCGGTTCCGGGCGCTGCTCATCGACGAGTTCCAGGACACCGATCCCCTCCAGATCGAGATCGCCGTGCTGCTCGCGTCGGACGACCCCGAAGCCGGCGAGCGGCCCTGGTGGGAGGTGACCATCACTCCGGGCCGGGCCTTCTTCGTCGGCGACCCGAAGCAGTCGATCTACCGGTTCCGCCGCGCCGACCTCGAGCTGTACCACCGGGTCGAGCGAGAGCTGCGCACAGGCAGGCGGGAGCTCACCCAGAACTTCCGGTCGGTGCCCGGGATCCTCGACTGGGTGAATCACGTGTTCGCCGAGCTGTTCGACGGAGCAGAACCGGGCGCGCAGGCCGCGCACGTGCAGCTCGTGGCGCAGCGGGGGGCGGGGCCGGGGCCGGCGCCGCCCGTCGCGACCTTCGGCGGGCCGGCCGACGTCCAGCTCGTCGCCGAGGTCCGCGCCGTCGAGGCCGACGCCGTCGCCGCGCTCGTCCGGCGCATCAAGGACGACAAGTGGGAGATCACCGACTCCGTCACGGGCACGGTCCGGCGCGCCCGCTACGACGACGTCGCGCTGTTGCTGCCGACTCGCACCGCGCTGCCGGACCTGGAGGACGCGCTCGAGCACGCCGACGTCCCGGTCCGGATCGAGAGCCAGTCGTTGGTGTTCGCGACGGCAGAAGTCCGCGACCTCCTGTCCATCCTCACCGTGCTGGACGATCCCACCGACGAGATCGCGCTCGTCGCCTCACTCCGGTCGCCGGCGTTCGGCTGCGGCGACGACGAGCTCGTCGACTACTACATGCGCGGCGGTCGATGGGACTACCGGCGAGCCGTGCCGGACGACCTCCCCGGCGACCATCCCGTCGCCGCCGCACTGGGCGCGCTCCGCCGCCTCCACGAGGCCCGGTGGTGGCAGTCGGTCAGCCAGACCGTCGAGGCGATCGTGCGAGAACGCCGCATGTTTGAGCTCGCCGTGACGCACCGCCGGCCGCGCGACCACTGGCGCCGCATCCGGTTCTTCCTCGACCAGGCGCGCGCCTACGACGCCGCGTCCGGTCGCGGGCTGCGCGGCTTCATCGAATGGGTCCAGCAGCTCGCCGACGAGCGCGCCCGCGCCGTCGAGATCGTCGTGCCCGAGCCCGACGACGACGCCCTGCGCGTCCTCACCGTCCACGGCGCCAAGGGGCTGGAGTTCCCGATCGTGATCCTCGCCGGCCTCAACGTCGCTCCCCCGAACCGGGCGACGCCGGTGCTCTGGAACCCCGATGGCACCTTCGAGGTCCGGGTCGGCCGCGCCGCGCAGGGCACGCGCTTCGAGACGCCCGGCTGGCACGACCGCTCGGCGCGCGAAGACGCTCTCGACGCCGCCGAGCGGCTCCGGCTCCTGTACGTCGCCTCGACCCGGGCACGCGACCATCTGCTCGTCAGCCTGCACCACAAGCGCACCGACCGGCTCGACACCCATGCCGCGCTGTTGTGCGAGCACGGCGACGGCGCGCCCGCCGCCGTCCTCGATCTCGACGCTGCCGAACCGACCGCGGCGCCGGCCGCAACCGAGACGGACGGGCACACGCCGTCCGAGGGGCCCGACGATCGCGCCGCGTGGATCGCCGCGCGCGGCGAGCTGCTCGCCCGCGCCGGCCGGCCCGCGACCGTCGCCGCCACGACGCTCGCGAAGGAAGCTGAGGGCCCGGCGGACGCCACGACGATGGATCCGGGGCTCGCCAAGGACGAGCCCGGGGACGACCGGCCGGCATGGCGACGGGGGCGCGCCGGCACGTCGGTGGGACGGGCGGTGCACGCGGTCCTCCAGACGGTCGACCTGGCGACGGGCGACGGGCTCGACGCCACCGCCCGGGCCCAGGCGCTGGCCGAGGGGATCCCGCAACGGGAGGCGGAGGTGCGCGCCCTCGCCCGCAGCGTCCTGCAATCGGCCACGGTGCGGGGCGCGGTCACCGGCGGCCGGTACTGGCGTGAGGTCCCCGTGGCAGCGATCGTCGACGGCGTCACGGTCGAAGGCTTCGTCGACCTGCTGATCGAGACGCTCGAGGGCCTCGTCGTCGTGGACTACAAGACCGACCAGACGCCGAGCGACGCCGAGCTCGACGCGGCCATGGATCGGTACCGCGCCCAGGGCGCTGCGTACGCCCTCGCACTCGAGCGGGCATTGGGCTCACGGGTCGCGCGATGTGTGTTCGTGTTCGCCCGCCGGCGCGCCGCGGTCGAGCGCGAGGTGGACGACCTGCCGGCGGCAATGTCCGACGTCGAACGGCGCGTGCAAGAGCTGCGCTGACGCGCCGCGGCCCGGGGCATGGCCCCGGGCCGCGATCACGCGCCTCTCAGCCCGCTTTCGTCAGAGCCCCAGTGTTGCGAGGAGATTCGACACGATGTTCGGGTTGAACGGCTGCGTGCCCAACGCCAGCTGCACACCACCGAACGACGAGTTCGCATGCATGTAGTTGATCTCGCGGTTGACGTCGCCGACGCCGTTCGAGCCCGCGATCGGCGCGAGCTGGACGGTGCTGAGGACGCCCAGCGCGGCACCGGTCGAGTTGAGGAACGCACTGCCGGAGTCGCCGGGGATCCCGGGTGAGGCGGTGTACACGTTGTGACTCCAGCCGCCGCCGGCGTCACCGAGGCTGAGGCCCTGCTTCGGGCTCAGCTGGCTGATGCCGCCGCGCAGCTCGGAGTTCCCGTACGAGTACACGCTCTCGCCTGCGGCGGTGCCGTTCGTGTCGATGCCGGTCGGGCCGCCCCAGAACGGGATCGACGGGTTGACCTTGCCGAAGTCGGCGGGATTCAGCCGGATCAGGGCGAGGTCGTTGAACTGGCACGTGTCGGCGTCGGTCTCGCCGTTGCCCTGCATCGTGAGCCACGAGTTGTAGACCATCGTCCCGGGCTGCGAAGCGCCCGTCACCTGCACCGGGGTGCCGAGGGGCAAGGAGCCCGACGTGCAGCCGTTCGTCGCGGTGTTGCCACCGGTGCCCGAGCAGTGCGCCGCCTGCCCGATGTACACGGTGTTCGAGGCGTCGGAGAACACGAAGTTGGCGGTGCACTGTCCCCCGGCTGTGAAGGTCTGGACGCCGGGATGGATCGCCGCGCTGGCCGCCGGCGCCCACGCGGGGGCCGCCCCGGCGCTGGGTGCATGCGCGGCGACGAGCGGCACGGCCGCGGTCGCACAGGCGGCGACGGCGGCGAACGTGCGGGCGAGCAGTTTCATTCGGTTGCCCTCCTTGGATGATGTCCGGCTTGCCCGATTTCGGCAATTCAGGATGATAACGCCCATGTCGGCACAATGCACGTTCTCCGGCGAGTTTCCGACCTGGACACCCGATCTGATGGAGTCACTGGAGCGCTGGCCGGTAGCCGGCCGATGCACCTCGGACATCACCCCCCTGCGCGGGTACGAGGTGGAGCTGGCGGTGGCGCTCATCACGATCATCACCCTCGCCAACCTGCGCGGCGCCAAGGAGTCAGGCCGGCTGTTCGCCCCGCCGACCTATCTCTATGTGGCGATCATGACCTTGCTCGTCGTCTGGGGCCTGTTCCAGACCTTCACCGGCAGCCTGCATCCACTGCCGGTGAACCACAAGGAGCTCGACCACTTCACCGGCGGCGAGACGATGCTCGGCGGCGTCACCTTCTTCCTGCTGCTGCGCGCGTTCTCGTCGGGAGCGGTGGCGTTGAGCGGCGTCGAGGCGATCTCCAACGGCATCCAGGCGTTCCGCAAACCCGAGTCGCGCAATGCCGCCATCACGTTGATGTGGACGGCATTTCTCCTGGGCTCGCTGTTCGTCGGGATCGCAGTGCTCGCCGATCAGCTGCAGCCCACGCTGTCGGAGAGCCAGACGATCCTCTCCACGATGGGCCGGGCCGTGTTCGGCCAGCTGGGCACCGCTGCGCCCGACACGCGCCCTCGGCCGGTGGCGCACGCCCGTCGCCGGCCTCTACGTGTCCGGCGCCGGCACCCAACCCGACCGGCGGCAGCACGCCGCCGCCGGCCTCGGCGCCGCGCCGACGCGGCCAGCCCGTAACCGGTGGGTGCTCCGATCGTCGTCGCGCGCATCCGATTCGCCTACAGCGCGTGCCGTGCTGCGCGACGATCCCTGACCGCGGAGGCGGCGGCCTTGCCGACCGCCCGGGCAGGAGCCCGACCTTGCGAAGGCAACCGGCCAGGTCCTACGCGAGCACGTCCTTGGTCGTGAAGCGCGACCACGCCGCGGTCGCGAAGATCGCGACCACGATGCCTTGGATCAGGAGGTTCAGCAGGATCTGGTTCCAGTACACGGGCGTGCGGAGGACGTCACCGAACGAGAGCCAGTAGTGCGTGAGCAGGAAGGGATGGAGGGCCGAAAGCTGCGGGATCGCATTCAGCACGCCGCTGAGGATGGCCACGCCGACCGTCCCCGCCATCGCGCCGACGGGCGCGTCGGTGAGCGTCGAGAAGAACAGCCCGATCGCGGCCAACCCGAAGAGCGACAGGGCGACGAGCACGGCAGCAAACCCGATTCGCAGCATGCCCACGGGGAGCGACAGCACGTCGCCCGAGAGCGTGGTGACGTCCCCGATCGGGAAGAGGATGGCCCCCGTGATCAGGCCGGCGAGCGCGACTGCGAACGTGGCCGCGAAGCAGAACAGCACAAGGGTCGTCCCTTTGAGGACGAGGAGTCGTGTCCGACCGACCGGACGCGTCAGCACGTAGCGCAACGTGCCGAGGTTCGCCTCGCCCGCGACCGCGTCACCGGCGACGATTGCCACCGCCAGCGGGAGGAACACGGGCAGCGTGACCGTGAGCCCGGCCAACACGGCGAAGACGCCGTTGTTCGTGATCTGGTCGAAGAACCGAGGGCCGCTCCCCGGGCTCGGCCCGTCACCGGAGAGGCGCACCGCGATCGCGGTTGCAACCGGCACCAACGCGACGACGAGGATCAACACACGTGTCCGGACGCGCCGGAACAGCAATCCGATCTCAGCGAGCCACATCGAAACCCTCACCGGTCAGGGCCACGAACGCGTCTTCGAGGCTGCGTCGATCAGTTGTGAGGCTGCGGACACCCACGCCGGCGAGGACGAGCTCCCGGTTGCACTCTTCGGGTCGTTGCCCGTCGAGCTGCGCCGACACGACTTCGCCCGTCACGGTGATCGCTTCCAGTCCGAGTCGGTCGAGGACCTTCGCCGCCCCCGAAGCGTCGTCGGTCTCGACACGCAGCATCGCCTCGCCCCGGCCGCGGAGCTCCTCGACGGACCCCTGCGCCACCATCTTGCCGACGGAGATGATGCCGACATGGGAGCAGACCTGCTCCACCTCGCTGAGCAGGTGACTCGAGAGAAACACCGTCGAACCTTCGCCCGCGAGCTCACGAACGAGGTTGCGGATCTCGCGGGTCCCTTGCGGGTCCATCCCGTTCGTCGGCTCGTCGAGGATGAGAAGGCTGCGCGGCCGTAGCAGGGCGGCGGCCAGCCCGAGTCGCTGCTTCATGCCGAGCGAATAGGCGCGGAAGCGCTTGTCCGCCGCCGCGGCCAGGCCCACTCGCGTCAGGGCGGCGTCGATGCGCTCGCGGCGCGTCTTCCGCTGGCCGTCGACGCCGGCTGCGTCCATGCGCTTGAGGTTCTGACGCCCGGTCAGCCACGGGTAGAAGGCCGGGCCTTCGATCAGCGCGCCGACCTGCGGGAGCACTTTGGCGTTGTTGCCCGGCATGGCTTCGCCGAGGACGCGGTAGGACCCCGTGGTCGGCCAGATGAGGCCGAGCAGCATGCGAATCGTCGTCGTCTTCCCGGACCCGTTGGGCCCGAGGAAGCCGTACACGCTTCCCCGAGGAACTGCGAGGTCGAGCTTGTCGACGACGGCGGCGTCGCCGAGCCGCTTCGTCAACCCGTCGGTCTGGATCGCGAGCTCGGTCATCTGACCGCCGCAACCTGTGCCGCGGCGGGCTCGAGACCCTTGGGTGTGACCGCGCCGGCGACGATGCGACCGTTCGGCAGGATGAGCAGGGTGAAGACGGGCGTCTCCAGGACCTGGCCGGTGCCGTACGTCCCGGTGACGGTCTTGGCGGTGCGGGTGAGATCGTCCACCCGCCACCAGTCGAGTCCGGAGACGGCGACGACCTCGTTCCAGCCGTCCCCGACCGTCGCCAGCCGGAGCAACGTCTGGTTCACGCCCGTCACGGACTGCACGTCCTCGAGGGCACGCTCCCGGTCGCGCTCCTTCTGCCAGTCACCGGAGAAGTCGCGTTCGCGGCTCACCTTCGCGCCGTCCGTCACCACCGCCTCCGGCGGCGGCCGGAACGCGAAGTTCGACTCGGACGGGCGCGCGAACTTGATGGACGTGAACTTGCTCTCGATCGCCACTGTGCCGCTGCGCGTGTTCACCGACACCTTCAGCGGCAGCCCCGTCTCGGCGTCGACGGCGATGGTGACCTCCGTGATGAGCGACGTGCCCGTCTCCGGGACCAAGCCGAGCTGGTAGACGGGGCGGTCGGCGACGTGCGTCGGCGCACGGAGCACGAGGCGGGTGCTCTGATCACGGAACGCGAGGAAGCGCGCCGCCATCCCGTCGGGCGATTCGATTGTGCCGCCGCCGGCGAGGGAGGTGATCAGCCCGTTCGCGTCGGCCGGGGTCTCGGGGGTCTCGACCTTCGTGACCCGCGACCGGCGGCTGTGCCAGACGTAGGTGGTGTCGCCCTGGCGGTACCAGTCGGTTTCGCCGAGCTCCTCGAGCAGGGCGATCCGGCGGCGATCTCCGTCCTGCCACAAGCGGGCGTCGTTGTTCCCGGACGCCAGGCCGACCAGCGACCCGCCCGACTCACCGGTCGCGGTCCCGAAGTCGCCCAGCCCCAGGCTCGTGCGCAGCTCCAGGAACCCCGATCGCGGCTCCGGATGCGGCGCCGCCGCCATGTCCGCCACCTCGGCGGCGGTGCGCTCCGGCAGCGAGGGCTCGGCGCGGGCTTCGATGCGGTCACGAACCGAATACCCGGCAAAGAGCACCGCAACGACGGCGACCGGCACGAGATAACGCAATCTCCTTGTCCTCGGCCGGGCGACCACCACGCCAGGTTATGGCCACCACACGGCGTTGCAGACCGCGGCCGGGGCCCCTGTGCGCCCGCTGAGAACCGGCTGAACGCCGACGCGTTCAGCGGTACGTTCTCGGAGTGCGGCCGGACGGTGCGAGGCAACGATGACCGAGGCGTGGCTCGAGGAGCTGTCGTACGACGAGTGCCTCGACCTCTTGCGTGTGGGCTCGCTCGGCCGGATCGCGGTGGTCGTCGACGAGTTTCCCGTGGTCCTGCCGGTGAACTACCGCTTTGTCGAGACGGGCGCCCCGCCGTGGATCGCCATCCGGACCCGGCCCGGGAACGTCCTCGATCGGGCGTCGATGAACACCGCATTCGAGATCGACGACGTGGACCCGGTGCACCGGGCGGGGTCGTCCGTGCTCGTGCGCGGGACCCTGCACCACGTCGACCCGGACGCCGCCGACTTTCGCGAGCGCTTCGATCCCGAACCGTGGATCCTCGCCGAGCGCGACGCGTGGCTCGTGATCGCGCCGTTCGGCGTCACCGGTCGTCGCCTCCACGCCGCCGAAGGAGCGTGGGCGTTCCACCCGCGCGCGTACCTCTGAGGGCGCACTCGAGTGGCGGACTGGCGCCGGCTCGCGGTCGCGCTCGCCGTCCTGGCATCGGTCACGGTGGCGGGGACCGTCGGGTACATCGTGCTCGGCTTCAGCCTGCTCGACGCCCTGTACCAGACGGTCACCACGGTCACGACCGTGGGGTTCCGCGAAGTCCAGCCCCTCACGACCGCCGGCAAGGTCTTCACGATCGTGCTGATCATCGTCGGCGTCGGAACCGCTCTCTATACCCTCGGCGTGATCATCGAGACGCTGCTCGAGGGTCAGCTCCCAGAAGTGTTCGGGAGGCGCCGGATGGAGCGCAGGATCTCAGGAATGCGTGATCAGGTCGTCGTCTGCGGCTGGGGACGTGTCGGGCGGGCGATCGCGCGGGACCTCGCCGCGATGGGCGCCCACACCGTCGTGGTCGACAAGGATGCGATCCGTCTCGAGAACGTTCCGTTCCCAACGGTGCTCGGCGACGCCACCGACGACGAGGTGCTCGACCGCGCCGGAGTTCGCCGAGCGAGGGCGCTGGTCGCGGCGCTCGACACCGACGCCGGGAACCTGTTCGTGACTCTCAGTGCCCGGGCGTTGCGACCCGATCTGTTCATCGTGGCGCGCGTCCGCCTCGAAGAGAACGAGGACAAGCTGCGGCGCGCCGGCGCCGATCGGGTCGTGAACCCGCAGAGCATCGGCGGGGCGCGGATGGCCGCCTTCGTCCTCCAGCCCTACGTGACCGAGTTCGTCGACGTCGTGATGCACGACCGCGGCATCGAGTTCCGGCTCGAGGAGATTCCGGTCCCCGAGCGTTCGCCGGTCGAGAGTTGCAGCATCCGTGACGCGCACATACGCGACCGCACGGGCGCGCTCGTCCTCGCTCTGCGAGGCGACGACGGCTCGTTCACGACGAACCCGCCGCCGGAGACCGTCATCCACTCGGGGCAGGTCATCATCGCCATCGGCACGCCCGGGGATCTGGAGAAGCTGCAGCATCTCGTCACGGGCGCCGCGCCGAGGGTCGCCGGCTGACGTCGCCGATCAACCCTCGGGCGGCGCGTGCTTGCTGGGCGCCGAGCCGGGCCGCGTACACCGCAGCTTGGGTGCGGCGCTCCATCCCGAGCTTCGAGAGCAGGTTCGACACGTAGTTCTTCACGGTCTTCTCTGCCAGGTGGACCTGCTCGGCGATCTGCCGGTTGGTGAGACCGTCGGCGATCAACTGCAGGATGTTGCGCTCCTGTGGGCTGAGACGCGCGAGGAGCTCGTCCTCCTCCTGGCCGCCGCGAAGGCGCTCGACGACCCGCGCCGTCACCGACGGATCGAGGAGCGACCGTCCGGCGGCGACGGAGCGCACCGCCTCGACGACGTCCGCGCCCTTGATCTGCTTGAGGACATAGCCCGACGCTCCGGCCATGATCGCCTGGAACAGCGCCTCGTCGTCGGCGAACGACGTCAGCATGAGGCACTGGATATCGGGATGGGCCGACCGGATGTCACGGCACACCTCCACGCCGTCACCGTCCGGCAAGCGGACGTCCAGCACGGCGACGTCGGGCCGCGTCGGCGGGATGCGCGCAAGCGCCTCGGCGGCCGTCCCGGCCTCGCCCACGACCTCGAGGTCGCCCTCCGCTTCGAGGAGCTCCTTGACGCCACGACGGACGATCTCGTGGTCGTCGAGGAGGAACACACGCACTGCGTTGCCCACGGATCACCCCGCGATCAGAATGTGCCCTTGCCCATCAGCAAGATGACCCCACACATCCAGAAACTGCTCGATGCGATCACGAGCATCGGGACCGATCTCAGCCTACCGATCGTGCTCCAACGGATCGTGGAGTCCGCCTGCTCCCTGGTCGCGGCCAACTACGGCGCGCTCGGTGTCATCGGCGAGGACCAGCGCCTCAGCGAGTTCATCACCGTGGGCATCGACGCCGAGCGGTTCACCGCCATCGGCCGCCTGCCCGAGGGACACGGCGTTCTCGGCCTCCTCATCGTCGACCCGCGGCCACTGCGCCTGCGCGACCTCAGCACGCACGAGCAGTCCTACGGCTTTCCCCCGCACCATCCCGACATGCGCTCGTTCCTCGGTGTGCCCATCCGCGTGCGGGACGCAGTGTTCGGGAACCTCTATCTCTGCGACAAGCGGGGTGCCGAGGAGTTCAGCGAGGAGGACGAGCGGCTCGCGGTCGCACTGGCGACTGCAGCCGGCGTGGCGATCGACAACGCCCGGCTGATGCAACGGATGGAAGAGGTCGCGGTCCTCGAGGATCGCGAGCGAATCGCCCGTGACCTCCACGACAAGGTGATCCAGCGCCTCTTTGCCGTCGGTATGAAGCTCCAGACCATGTTGCCGGTGACCGGTCGCGAAGACCTCAACAATCGGATCGACGACGCCGTCGACGAGCTCGACGTGACAATTCGCGAGATCCGCGGCACGATCTTCGCGTTGCAGGCCCCCGCGCAGCGAGGGCTGCGCATCTCGATCTTCGCCATGGTCGACGGAGCGCGCGAGATCCTCGGCTTCTCTCCGGAACTGCGCATCGACGGGCCGATCGACACGGTCGTCTCCGAGAAGGCAGCCGAGCACCTGCTCGCCGTCCTCCAGGAGGCGCTGGCGAACGTCGCCCAGCACGCCGGTGCGTCACACGTGAGCGTCACCGTGGAGGCGGGCACGGATGTCGTCGTGCGTGTCGTCGACAACGGCAAGGGCATCCCGACGCCTCGAACGAACGGTCGAGGGCTCGTCAACCTCGAGCACCGCGCCTCGACCATGGGCGGTGCACTCACGGCCTCACGCTTGGAATCGGGTGGCACCGCGGTCGAGTGGCGCGTGCCCATCACAGCATGACGCCCGCTTCGGGCAACGGAAAGCGATGAAGCTCGAAGAGGTGCACGTTGCGGCGCTCACTCCCGACCGTCTGCTCCCGCTGATCGGGCCGGAGCGGGCGGAGCGGTTCGAGGCGACGGCGTCCGCCGCCCGCGAGATGCTGACGGACCGTGCGGTGTTGAACGTCAACTCGACCGCATCCGGAGGCGGCGTCGCCGAGATGCTCCGCAGCCTGCTCGCGTACGCGCGGGGCGCCGGCGTCGACGCGCAATGGCTCGTCATCGAGGGTGATCCGCACTTCTTCGAGATCACGAAGCGCATCCACAACAACCTCCACGGCGCGCCCGGCGACGGTGGTCCGCTCGGCGCCGACGAACGACGGCACTACGAGGACGTCCTGCGCGCCAATGCCGACGAGCTGCTAGCGCTCCTCCGACCGCGCGACATCGTCCTGCTGCACGATCCCCAAACAGCCGGGCTCGCGCACGCTCTGGCGCGTGCCGGTGCGATCGTCGTATGGCGCTGCCACGTCGGTGCCGACGCGGCGAACGAGCACGTCGACCGAGCGTGGGCGTTCCTGCGCCCGTCACCTCGAGGACGCCGACGCCTACGTGTTCACACGCGTGGCGTACACGCCGGACTGGGCCGACCCGCGGCGCACGGTCGTGATCCCTCCCTCGATCGACCCGTTCTCGGCCAAGAACCAGGCAATGCGACCGACGGACGTCGACGCCGTCCTGCACTACGTCGGGCTCCTCGAGGGCGAGCATCCAGCGCCCGTCGCCGCGTACACACTCGAGGACGGATCGACGGGTCGCATCAACCGTCACGTCGACGTGCTCCAGACAGGTCCCCCGCCACCGGCGGATGTCGCCGCTCGTCGTCCAGGTGTCGCGGTGGGATCCCCTGAAGGACATGACGGGTGTCATGACCGCGTTCGCCGAGAACGTCGCCGGCGCCGGTCCGGCCCACCTGCTCCTCGCAGGTCCCGTCGTCACCGGCGTCGCCGACGATCCCGAGGGCGCGGCCACCTTGGAGCGGTGCATCGAGGTGTGGCGTCGGCTCCCGCACGCCGAGCGGAGCCGCATCCACCTCGCGTGCCTGCCGATGCACGACGCCGACGAGAACGCTGCAATCGTCAACGCGATCCAACGCCACGCGGCCGTCGTCACCCAGAAGAGCCTCGCCGAGGGCTTTGGCCTCACGGTCGCCGAGGCGATGTGGAAGGCGAGGCCGATCGTCGCCAGCGCCGTCGGCGGCATCGTGGACCAGATCGTGCCGGGCGAGCACGGTCTCCTGATCGACGATCCTCGAGATCCGGCCGCGTTCGGACAGGCAGTACGAAACCTGTTGGACGACCGGCCCTACGCCGAGCGGCTCGGCGCCAACGCCCGGACGCGCGCGACAGCGGAGTTCCTCGGCGACCGGCACCTGGCGCAGTACGCCGAGTTGTTCGCCCGTCTCGACCAGGAGCGATGACGGGTCTTCCGTCTCACCGCTCTCAGGCCGGCGGCGTCACCTCGACGCGGAAGATTGGATGGTCGGGGCTGATGCGGCGCAGGTCCTCCTCCGACGAGTCGGCGCCGACGCCGCCGAAGAACACCCCCACTTCGGCCTTCCATCGCTTCAGGTAGGCGCGGAGGACCGGCGTCTTCTCCTCGTCGGGAAGCTCGGTCGAGCGGAACGACTCGGTATGCCGCCCGACGCGCAGCTCGCCGCTTCCCGCCGCCCGCAGGTTGCGAACCCACTGCGTCACACCTCGAGGCGCAACGAGATAACGATCGCCTTCGTACGTCAGGAGGTTGACGGGCGTCGTTCGCCACTCGCCGCTCGTGCGACCCCGCACGCGTAGCTCCCGCGATCCCCAGACACTGATCCCGGCTCGGGTCAGGAACGCGACGGCCGGGTTGCCGACGTGCGTCGTGAACCAGCCCGGACGAACGTACCGAGGTTGCGACTCACTGTTGCCGGCCACGTCGTCCCACCGTATCGGTGAGGTCAGCCGGGCGGCCGGCCACTCGGCGGCCCGCCCTGGCCCGGTCCTCCCGGCGGACCCGGTCCTCCGGTCTGGCCCTGCCCCGTAGCCGGTTGACCGGGCGGCCTGGTCGCCGTGGCGCGGAAACAGCTCGCCGAGTACGGGAAGTCCTGGGTCATGACGTAGTGGTACGTCTCGACCTGCTTGCCGTCGAGCGTGATCGTGCTCGTGATGCCGTGGCACTCGTCGAGATCGCTCGTTGTGAGAATGTTGTCGTCGCCGACCTTCGGACCGGTGATCGGGAAGCCGTCGAGCGCGAACCCGATGACCGTGCCGGCGCTCGTGTCCTGAATGCAGCTGCTGAGCGTGTGGTAGTGGTACTCGCTCGTGATCTGAGGATGGCCGTTGCAGCCGTCCTGGACCTCCCACGCACCAGCGTCCCGCCCACCGGCGTCGAACGCGTCGAAGAGCGCGACCCCGGTCATCATCACGCCGACCTCGCCCGACACGCAGCTCGTGCTCGAAGCCACCGTGGGCTCGGCGTTCAACGTGTACGTGAGCGATTGCGGCGCAATCGAGTTCGGGTTGCGGTCGTACTGGTACGCAGGGTCGGAGGGCTGCACGGGGAAGACTCCCCGTCGTGTGGTCACGGGGCAAGTCGTTCGTCGTGATGACACGGTTGCCACCTTCGACCGTCTCCGAGTAACTCGCGTCCCAGTGGACGTCGCCTTCGACGGCGGGCTTCTTGTTGATGTCGTACTCGGTCCCGTTGTTGATGAACCACGGCCCCCGCTCCTGCGCGCCGCCCGCGCCTCCCTGCGGTGTCCGGCACAGGTAGACGGACCCCTTCTTCGGAGCATCCGTGACGTACTTGTTGTCGCCGACGGGCAGGATGCCATTGGCGTACTTGTTGCCGTAGTTCTTGTTGGAATCGAGCTTCAGGTCCGTCACCCGCGCCGAGCTCGTCGTCCCCCTGCTCGTGGTCGTCGAGGAGGACGAGCTCTTGGAGCTCCCGCCCGACGAGCAGGCGCCGGCCGCCAGCAGAACGGTGAGCACGGTCGCGGCGATCAGCTTCCGGTGCATGACGTCA